>JBAUWF010000121.1:0-16089 GCA_049583635.1 Rhodanobacteraceae bacterium | reverse complement strand
CCAAATCGCTCCGCCCCGATCTTCGTCAACGCCGCCGTCAACGTCGTCTTGCCGTGATCCACATGGCCGATCGTGCCCACGTTCACGTGCGGCTTCTTGCGCTCGAATTTTTCCTTGGACATGACTTTGATACCTGTCGCTGAATTGATTTTTGATTTCCAGGACTGAGTGCCTGGGGATGAAGATCAGGAGCAACTCCTGTTGTGCTTTTCAACCCTCAGCCCAAACCTCAGGCCATCAACTCTTCTTCATCACTGCTTCGGCGATGCTGTTCGGCGCCTCGGCGTAATGATCGAATTCCATCGTGAAGGTCGCGCGCCCCTGGCTCATCGAGCGCAGACTCGTCGCGTAACCGAACATTTCTCCGAGCGGCACCATCGCATCTATGGTCTTGCCCGAGGGACCGTCATCGGAACCCTGCAGCACGCCGCGCCGACGGCTCAGATCGCCCATTACGTCGCCCATGTAGTCCTCGGGTGTCACCACCTCGACCTTCATGATCGGCTCCAGCAGCACCGGATTGGCTTTTTCGAAGCCTTCCTTGAAGCCCATCGAACCGGCAATCTTGAACGCCATTTCGTTGGAGTCGACTTCGTGGTAAGACCCATCGACCAGGCGAATCTTGACGTCGACCACCGGAAATCCTGCCATCGGGCCGCTGCGCATCGCTTCCTGAATGCCCTTGTCGACCGCCGGCACGTATTCCTTCGGGATCACGCCGCCGACGATGGCATTTTCGAAAACATAGCCAGCGCCACGATCCTGCGGCACCAGTTCCAGCCAGACATGGCCGTATTGGCCGCGTCCGCCGGACTGACGCACGAATTTGCCTTCCTGCCTGACTTCCTTGCGGATCGTCTCGCGATAGGCAACTTGCGGTTTGCCAACGTTCGCTTCGACATTGAACTCGCGCTTCATGCGCTCAACCAGGATCTCCAGATGCAACTCGCCCATGCCGGCAATGATGGTCTGACCCGACTCCTCATCGCTGCGCACGCGAAACGATGGATCTTCCTGCGCCAGCCGTGACAGCGCGATTCCCATTTTTTCCTGGTCGGACTTGGTCTTCGGCTCCACCGCCATCGCAATCACGGGCTCCGGAAAAACCATGCGCTCAAGCGTGATGACCTTGTCCTGCGCGCACAGCGTATCGCCGGTGGTGACATCCTTCAGACCAACTGCTGCGGCAATGTCCCCCGCACGGACTTCCTTGATCTCGTCGCGATTATTCGCGTGCATCTGCAGAATGCGCCCGACCCGTTCCTTCTTGCCCTTGCCCGGATTGAATACCGTATCACCGGAAATGAGCGTGCCGGAATACACCCGGAAAAAAGTCAGCGAACCGACAAACGGGTCCGTCATGATCTTGAAAGCCAGCGCCGAAAACGGCTCACTGTCACCAGCCTTGCGCGAGTCCTTGTTGTCGCCCTCATCGACACCATTGACCGGTGGCCGATCGGAAGGCGCCGGCAAATAGCGAACGACCGCGTCCAGCATCGCCTGCACGCCCTTGTTCTTGAATGCCGAGCCGCAGAACACCGGAATCAGCGAATTGGCCACCGCACCGTCACGGATGCCGCGGTGAATGTCCACCGCGTCAAGGTCGCCTTCTTCGAGATACTTGTTCATCAACTCCTCAGACGTCTCGGCTGCAGCCTCGACCATGAAGGAGCGCGCTTTTTCGCATTTTTCCCTGAGATCGGCCGGGATATCCCGATACTCGAAGCTCATGCCCTGCGAGGCCGGATCCCAGAAGATCGCCTTCATCCTTACCAGGTCGACTACGCCTTCAAAGTTGTCCTCGGCGCCGACAGGCAGTTGCATAGGCACCGGGCTGGCACCCAGGCGCGACTTCAATTGGCCGACGACCTTGTCGAAATCCGCGCCGGTTCGATCCATCTTGTTGACGAACGCGAGGCGCGGCACGCCGTACTTGTTGGCTTGACGCCAAACCGTTTCCGACTGCGGCTGCACCCCACCGACCGCGCACAGCACAAACACGGCGCCATCGAGCACCCGAAGCGAGCGCTCCACTTCGATCGTGAAATCGACATGACCCGGCGTATCGATAATGTTGAACCGGTACTCCGGTAACGAGCGATCCATACCGCTCCAGAAACAGGTGGTCGCCGCTGACGTGATCGTGATTCCGCGCTCCTGTTCCTGCTCCATCCAGTCCATCGCGGCGGCACCATCGTGTACCTCGCCAATCTTGTGATTGACACCGGTATAAAACAGGATGCGCTCCGTCGTAGTGGTCTTGCCGGCATCGATATGCGCCATGATGCCGAAATTGCGATAGCGCTCGATTGGAGTGGTACGGGCCATGATCAGTTCGGAATTCGAAAATCTTGTAAAGACAAAGCTCGTGTGAGAAGTCCGCCACAGATGGCGGGCATGTTCTTGGCCGTCAAGAAAGAACGGCACAAACTATTCCTACCAGCGATAATGTGAAAAAGCCTTGTTGGCTTCCGCCATGCGATGGGTTTCCTCGCGTTTCTTGACTGCGCCGCCACGGCTTTCCGATGCTTCAAGCAACTCGGCCGCAAGCTTGCGTGGCATTGACGTCTCGCCACGCTTGCGTGCAGCGTCGATGACCCAACGCATTGCCAGCGCCATACGCCGCGAAGAACGCACCTCGACCGGTACCTGGTAGGTCGCACCACCAACCCGGCGCGATTTCACTTCGACCGCAGGTGCCACATTGCCGAGCGCCTTTTCGACCACTTCCACCGGCGTGGCATGCTTTTCACCGATATACTCCAACGCGCCATACACAATCTTCTCGGCGACTGATTTCTTGCCGCTCTTCATCACCATGTTGATGAATCGCGCAATCACCTGACTGCCGTGTTTCGGATCGGACAACAGGATGCGGGTCGGAGTTTGGCCTTTTCTCGACATGTTTGATGTCCGCGTTTCGGTTCAGCTTTTATGTTGGAAAACGCGGCTGCAATCGCCGCTCTTCATTCGGACAGGATGCCCGGATCAACCTTTTGGCCGCTTGGCGCCATACTTGGACCGACTCTGACGCCGCTTGGTCACACCGGCGGCATCGAGACTGCCGCGCACCGTGTGATAGCGCACGCCGGGCAAATCCTTGACGCGTCCGCCCCGGATCAGCACCACCGAGTGTTCCTGGAGGTTGTGCCCCTCACCACCGATATAGCTGATGACCTCGAAACCATTGGTCAGACGAACCTTGGCAACCTTGCGCAACGCGGAATTGGGTTTCTTCGGCGTGGTCGTATAGACGCGCGTGCACACACCACGTCGCTGCGGACAATTGGCTAGCGCAGGCGAATCGCTCTTGTAGGTTTTCGGCCGCCGCGCCTTGCGCACCAGTTGATTGATGGTTGACATACCCGAACCCTGAGAAACAAAAGACAGGCCGAGCGAACCCGGCCTGTCGAGACGGAAGAGTTTAACGTGTGGTTGACGGAACCGTCAAGGCTCCGAACCCGCCTCCTGCGCTCGAACACGAGGCGCTCCCTGCGCCTCATTTCGATGTCGAACGACGTGCGCCAATTACTGCGCGTCGTTGTCCTCCGCGACCGCTTCAGCCACGGAACTCGATATCCCGAGAGTTTCTCGCTCGGACTCGGACAGCTCACCACTCTTGGTGCCGCGGCGCTTGGAGTGGAAAGCCAATCCGGTTCCGGCAGGAATCAGCCGACCGACTATAACGTTTTCCTTTAGGCCACGCAACGTATCGCGGGTGCCCCGCACTGCCGCTTCGGTCAGCACACGGGTCGTTTCCTGGAACGATGCCGCAGAGATGAACGATTCCGTGGCCAACGATGCCTTGGTAATGCCGAGCAGGATCGGCTGGTATTCCACCGGCTGCTCGCCGCGGGTCTCGGCGCGGCTGCCTTCCTCGATGACGCGCATGCGGTCGACCTGCTCACCACGCAGATAGCGCGTATCTCCCGGCGCGGTGATTTCGACCTTGCGCAACATCTGGCGAATGATGGCCTCGATGTGCTTGTCGTTGATTTTCACACCCTGCAGCCGGTAGACGTCCTGGATTTCCTTGACCAGATAAGCGGCCAGCGGTTCGACTCCGAGCAAACGCAGGATATCGTGCGGATTCGGTTCACCGTCGACCACCGTCTCGCCCTTTTCGACATGCTCGCCCTCGAACACGATGACGTGACGCCACTTGGGGATGAGCTCCTCGTGCTCGTTGCCGTCGGCGTCACGGATGATCAGGCGCTGCTTGCCCTTGGTGTCCTTGCCGAAACTGACGATGCCGGAACGCTCCGCCAGAATCGCCGGTTCCTTGGGCTTTCTGGCTTCGAACAGATCGGCAACACGCGGCAGCCCGCCGGTGATGTCGCGGGTTTTGGAGGTTTCCTGAGGAATACGCGCAACGAAGTCGCCAACGCCTACTTCGGCGCCATCCTGCAGCGAAATAATCGCACCAGCCGGCAGGAAATATTGTGCAGGAATGTCGGTGCCGGGCAGACGCAGGTCCTGACCCTTCTTGCCGATCAGGCGCACCATCGGACGCAGATCCTTGTATACGCCGCCGCGCCGTTTCGGATCGGTGACCACGGAACTGGCCAGTCCGGTCAACTCATCAATCTGCTCCTGCACAGTGACCCCGTCCTGAAAATCGACGAAGCGCACGGTGCCAGCCACTTCCGATACGATCGGGTGGGTATGCGGGTCCCACTTGGCGACAGTCTGTCCGGCCTTGACCGAAGCGCCGTCCTTCGCGTCGATGACCGCACCGTATGGCACCTTGTAACGCTCGCGCTCGCGACCGTGCGCATCCATGATGGACAGCTCGCCGGAACGTGATACCGCTACCAGATGGCCGGCGCTGTGCTGCACCGTCTTGAGATTGTTGAATTTGAGCGTACCGGTGGTCTTGACTTGAACATTGTCGACCGCCGCCGCTCGCGATGCCGCACCACCGATGTGAAATGTGCGCATCGTCAACTGCGTGCCCGGCTCACCGATTGACTGCGCGGCGATCACGCCGACCGCCTCCCCCATATTGACCAGATGGCCACGCGCAAGATCGCGTCCGTAGCAACTCGCGCACACACCAAAACGCGCTTCGCAGGTGATCGGTGATCGCACCGTCAAGGATTGGACGCCTTCCACCTCGAGGCGCTGCACAATGCTCTCGTCGAGCAGCGTATTGCGCAGCACGATCGGATCGTCGTCGTTGCCCGGCGCGTATACATCCTCGGCTACCATGCGACCGAGCACGCGTTCCCGCAGCGGCTCGACCACGTCACCACCTTCGACGATCGGCGTCATGGTCAGACCGTTGCTCGTGCCGCAATCGCTTTCGACCACAACGACATCCTGTGCGACATCCACCAGCCGGCGCGTCAGATAGCCGGAATTGGCGGTCTTGAGCGCCGTATCGGCCAGACCCTTGCGCGCACCATGAGTCGAATTGAAGTACTGCTGAACATCAAGGCCCTCGCGGAAATTTGCCTTGATCGGCGTCTCGATGATCGATCCGTCCGGTTTAGCCATCAGTCCACGCATGCCGGCAAGCTGTCGAATCTGCGCCGCGCTGCCGCGCGCACCGGAATCGGCCATGATGAACAGCGAATTCATCGATTTCTGATCGATCTTGTCACCCTTTGCCGTGACAACCGTATCGGTGCCGATGCCCTTCAACATGGCAGCGGCGATCTGCTCATTGGTACGCGACCAGATGTCGACGACTTTGTTGTAGCGTTCGCCTGCGGTGACCAGGCCGGACTGGTACTGCCCCTGGATTTCGACCACATCTTTTTCGGCGCCCGCGAGAATCGTCTTCTTCTCCGGCGGAATCTTCATGTCGTCGATGCCGATGGAGATTCCGGCACGGGTCGCATAGTGGAAACCCGTGTACATGAGCTGGTCGGCAAACACCACGGTGTCCTTTAGACCAAGCGTGCGATAGCAGGCATTGATCAGGCGCGAAATCGCCTTCTTGGTCAGTTCGGTGTTTACCAATTCGAATGGCATGCCGACTGGCAGGATTTCGGCCAGCAGCGCGCGCCCGATGGTAGTCTCGGTCAGGCGCGTGGTCTCGACAGGTTCGTTGTCCTCGTTGATTGATGTCTCCTTTATGCGCACCCTTACCTTGGCGTGCATCTCGACCGCGCGGTTTTCGTAGGCACGATGCACCTCGGCCACGTTGGCGAACACCATACCCTCACCTTTGGCGTTTTCCAGCGCTCGCGTCATGTAGTACAAGCCCAGCACGACATCCTGCGTCGGCACGATGATCGGCTCGCCGTTGGCCGGCGAAAGAATATTGTTGGACGACATCATCAGAGCGCGCGCCTCGAGTTGTGCCTCGAGCGAAAGCGGTACGTGGACGGCCATCTGGTCGCCATCGAAGTCGGCGTTGAATGCCGTGCAGACGAGCGGATGCAACTGGATCGCCTTGCCCTCGATCAAGACCGGTTCAAATGCCTGGATGCCGAGGCGATGCAGCGTCGGAGCACGATTAAGCAACACCGGATGTTCCCGGATCACCTCCTCGAGGATGTCCCAGACATCGGCGCTCTCGCGTTCGACCAGCTTCTTGGCCGCCTTGATCGTGGTCGCCAGACCGCGCCGCTGCAGCTTCGAGAAGATGAACGGCTTGAAAAGCTCCAGGGCCATTTTCTTCGGCAGGCCGCACTGGTGCAGTTTCAATGTCGGACCGACCACGATGACCGAGCGACCCGAATAGTCGACGCGCTTGCCGAGCAGGTTCTGACGAAAACGTCCCTGCTTGCCCTTGATCATGTCAGCCAGCGACTTCAGCGGTCGCTTGTTGGTACCCGTGATCGCACGGCCGCGACGACCGTTGTCCATCAGTGCGTCGACCGCTTCCTGCAGCATGCGCTTCTCGTTGCGCACGATGATGTCCGGCGCATTGAGCTCGAGCAGGCGCTTCAAGCGGTTGTTGCGATTGATGACGCGACGATAAAGATCGTTGAGATCGGAAGTCGCGAAACGACCACCCTCAAGCGGTACCAGTGGACGCAGATCCGGCGGCAGTACCGGCAGTACAGTCAGCACCATCCACTCCGGACGATTGCCCGAATCGCTGAAACTTTCGACCAGTTTGATGCGCTTGCTGAGCCGCTTGAGTTTGGTTTCCGAATTGGTCGAGGCGATCTCCTCGCGCAGACGGATCATCTCCTGGCCAAGATCGATCGTCTTGAGCAACTCGTACACCGCTTCGGCACCCATGCGCGCGTCGAACTCGTCACCGTGCTCCTCGACGGACTGCAGGTACTGTTCCTCATTCAACAGCTGACCGCGCTCGAGCGTGGTCAGCCCCGGATCGACCACGACATAGGCCTCGAAATACAGAATCCGCTCGATGTCACGCAAGGTCATGTCGAGCATCAGGCCGATGCGTGAAGGCAGCGATTTCAAGAACCAGATATGCGCTGTCGGACTGGCCAGCTCGATATGACCCATGCGTTCACGCCGCACTTTGGCCAGGGTGACCTCAGTGCCGCATTTTTCGCAGACCACGCCGCGGTGCTTCATGCGCTTGTACTTGCCGCACAGGCACTCGTAATCCTTCACCGGCCCGAAGATGGCGGCACAGAACAGCCCATCGCGTTCCGGCTTGAATGTGCGGTAGTTGATCGTCTCGGGTTTTTTCACTTCGCCAAACGACCACGACCGGATCAGATCCGGCGATGCCAGCGCGATCTTGATGGAGTCGAAATCCAGCGACTGACGCTGCTGGTTGAACAGGTTGAGCAGGTCTTTCATTTCACTTCCTCCGTACGGAGTAATTCTTCGAGTCGAGGGTTGAGGGCTGATGACCAAGGGCGTATCGGCTGTGCAGCCTTCCTACCCTCAGTCGCGCTTTGAAGTCACTTCGACTCTTCGAGCTCCATGTTTATCGCCAGCGAACGGATTTCCTTGACCAGCACATTGAAGGATTCCGGCATCCCGGCAACCATCTCGTGGTCGCCATCGACAATGTTCTTGTACATCTGGTTGCGCCCGGAAACGTCGTCTGACTTGACCGTCAGCATTTCCTGCAGCGTATAGGCCGCGCCGTAGGCCTCGAGCGCCCAGACTTCCATCTCGCCGAAACGCTGGCCGCCGAACTGGGCCTTGCCGCCGAGTGGTTGCTGGGTAACCAGCGAGTACGGCCCGGTCGAACGGGCATGCATCTTGTCATCGACCAGATGATTGAGCTTGAGCATGTGCATGTAACCAACCGTCACCGGGCGATCGAATGCCTCGCCGGTGCGTCCATCGAACAGCGTGGTCTGTCCGGACTCGGGCAAGTCGGCCAGCTTGAGCATCGCCTTGATCTCGCTTTCGTAGGCCCCGTCGAAGACCGGAGTTGCCATCGGCACCCCATGCTGCAGGTTGCGTGCGAGCTCGAGCAATTCCTCGTCCTTGATCGATTTAAGATTGACCTTGTGGCCCGAGCCATCCTTGGAGTGGTTGTAAATCTGATCGAGGAACTTGCGTAATTCGCTGGTTTTCCGGTTTTCCTCGAGCATTTGATGGATCTTGTCGCCCAAGCCCTTGGCCGCCCACCCAAGGTGGGTCTCCAGAATCTGTCCGATATTCATTCGGGACGGCACGCCGAGGGGGTTAAGCACGATGTCCACGGGACGACCATCCGCGGCGTACGGCATGTCCTCGACCGGCACGATCATCGAAACGACACCCTTGTTGCCGTGGCGACCGGCCATCTTGTCACCCGGCTGGATACGCCGCTTGACCGCCAGATACACCTTGACCATCTTTAGCACACCGGGGGCGAGATCGTCGCCGGCGGTGATCTTGGCTTGCTTGGCCTTGAAGCGCTGGTCGAAATCGTCCTTGTGCCGCTTGATCTGCTCTTGGGCCTTCTCCAGAAAATCCGCGGTGTCCTCGGCCTTCATGCGAATCGTGAACCATTCGTCCTTTTTGAGTCCATCGAGGTATTCGCTGGTAATCAAAGCGCCCTTCTTGAGCCCCTGCGGACCGCCGTTGGCCGTCTTGCCGACCAGCGCCGCACGCATGCGGTTGTAGATGGCACCTTCGAGAATGCGAAACTGATCGTCGAAGTCCTTCTTGATACGCTTGATCTCCATTTCCTCGATCTGGCGCGCACGCTTGTCCTTCTCTATGCCGTCGCGCGTGAACACGGTTACATCGATCACCGTGCCATCCATTCCGGGCGGCACACGCAGGCTCGAATCCTTCACGTCCGATGCCTTCTCGCCGAAGATTGCTCGAAGCAGCTTCTCCTCAGGGGTCAATTGCGATTCGCCTTTCGGCGTGACCTTGCCGACCAGAATATCCCCGGCCTTGACCTCCGCACCGATGTAGACGACGCCTGATTCATCGAGTCGCGCCAGCGCCTGCTCACCGACATTGGGTATGTCGGCGCTGATTTCCTCGGGTCCGAGCTTGGTGTCGCGCGCAATGCAGCTCAGTTCCTCGATATGAATCGTGGTGTAGCGATCCTCCTGCACGACACGCTCGGAAATGAGAATTGAATCCTCGAAGTTGTAGCCATTCCACGGCATGAACGCGACCAGCATGTTCTGGCCAAGCGCAAGCTCGCCGAGATCGGTTGATGCGCCATCTGCCAGCACATCGTTCTTCTCGACCTTGTCACCGACCTTGACCAACGGACGCTGGTTGAGGTTGGTGTTCTGGTTCGATCGCGTGTACTTGGTCAGCGTGTAGATATCGACGCCGGCATCGTTATCGCCGAACTCGGCTTCGTCGGCGCGTACGACCACGCGACCGGCATCCACCTGATCGATCACGCCACCCCGCTTCGCCATGACAGTGACGCCGGAATCGCGCGCAACTGCGCGTTCGATACCGGTGCCGACCAACGGCGTTTGCGCGCGCAATGTCGGCACTGCCTGGCGCTGCATGTTGGCTCCCATCAGCGCGCGGTTGGCATCGTCATGCTCAAGGAACGGCACCAGCGCCGCTGCGACCGACACGGTCTGCATAGGCGAGACGTCCATGAACTGGATTTCCGATGGTGCGCGCAGTTCCGATTCGCCCCGATAACGACAGGCGACAAACTCCTCCGTGAAAGTGCCGTCGCTCGCGAGTGGCGAGTTCGCCTGCGCGATGACATACTCGCCTTCGTCGATAGCCGACAAGTACTCGACCTGGTTGCCGATCTTGCCATGCGTTACCTTGCGGTACGGCGTTTCGAGGAAACCGTATTCGTTGGTGCGCGCATACACGGCAAGCGAGTTGATCAGGCCGATATTCGGACCCTCCGGCGTCTCGATTGTGCACACGCGCCCGTAATGGGTCGGATGCACGTCACGCACCTCGAAACCGGCGCGCTCGCGTGTCAGACCGCCCGGACCGAGCGCCGAAACACGCCGCTTGTGGGTCACTTCGGACAGCGGATTGTTCTGGTCCATGAACTGGCTCAATTGCGATGAGCCGAAAAATTCCTTGATGGCCGCTGCAACCGGCTTGGCGTTGATCAGGTCCTGCGGTCCGAGGTTGTCGGCTTCGGCCAGGGACAATCGCTCCCTGACCGCACGCTCGACGCGCACGAGGCCAATGCGGAATACGTTTTCCGCCATCTCTCCAACCGAACGCACACGCCGGTTACCCAGGTGATCGATATCGTCGACCACGCCACGGCCATTCCTGATCTCGATCAACACCTTGAGCACATCAAGGATGTCCGAGCTCTCGCCAAACTCCTTGACCAGTGATTTGGAAGTTTCGTCGTTGCGCTCACTGAAGTACTTCGAGTCGTACAGAATGCCCGGACCCTTGTCGTCCTTGCGCCCGACGCGGCGGTTGAATTTCATACGCCCGACGCGATCGAGATCGTAGCGTTCAGCCGAGAAGAAAAGGTTCTGGAACAGGTTCTGCGCTGCTTCCTTGGTCGGCGGTTCGCCCGGACGCATCATGCGGTAGATCTCGACCAATGCTTCGAGTGGCGTGCGCGTCGGATCGACCCGCAGGGTTTGCGAAATGTATGGCCCGCGATCGAGATCGTTCACCCACAGGGTGGCGAGCTTGTCCACTCCGGCCTTGCGGAACGCCTCCAGATGCGTCTCGTTTATTTCATCGTTCGCGCTGGCCAGCAGCTCGCCGGTTTCCTTGTCCGCCACGTCGTGGGCGAGAATGCGGCCGAGCAGATAATCGTCGGGCACATCAAGCGACTTGATCTTCGCGCTTTCGAGTGCACGCACATGGCGCGCCGTGATGCGCTTGCCGGTCTCGACGAGGACGTCCTTGCCGGCGTACAGATCGAAATTCATGGTCTCGCCGCGCAGTCGCTCGGCGACCAGTTCGAGTTTTGCGCCGTCTTTCTTGCCGAGATGGAAGATATTCTTCTCGAAGAAGATATCCAGCATTTCCTCGTCGTTGTAGCCGAGTGCGCGCAGCAGCACCGTCACCGGCAGCTTGCGCCGGCGATCGATGCGCGTGAACAGTGCATCCTTCGGGTCGAACTCGAAATCAAGCCACGAGCCGCGGTACGGAATCACGCGCGCGGAATAGAGCAGCTTGCCTGAGCTGTGGGTCTTTCCGCGATCGTGATCGAAAAACACGCCCGGGGAGCGATGCAATTGCGACACGATGACGCGCTCGGTGCCGTTGACGATGAATGTACCGGTACCAGTCATGAGCGGGATCTCGCCCATGTAGACTTCCTGCTGCTTGACGTACTTGATCGCCTTGGTCGACGATTCGCGATCGTAGATCACCAGGCGCACGGTCACGCGCAGTGGCGCGCCATAGGACATGCCGCGCGAGCGGCACTCGCGCTCGTCGAACGCGGGTTCACCAAGCCGGTAGCTGACATACTCAAGCGCCGCACTGCCGGAATAGCTCGATATCGGGAACACCGACTGCAGCGCTGCGTGCAGGCCCTTGTTTGCGCGTTTCGCGGGATTGCCTTCATCCTGCAGAAACTCCCGATAGGAGTCGACCTGGATCGCCAGAAGATAGGGAACCTCAAGCACCGGCGGGCGCTTGCCGAAATCCTTGCGGATTCGCTTTTTTTCGGTGAACGAGTAGGTCATGATCGGGTACCGCCTCGGGTGGTAAAGCGCGCCATGCCATATTCGGCAGGACGCAGGGTGACATTCAGGACGAACGGGGAAGGCTCGGCTACATGGCGGCGATGGCGCCGTCTGACAAGACTTGATTGCCGAACAATCCGTTGGTTCTGTCCAATCCAACAGGCAAAGCCCGGGGGACTTGCGCCCCCAGGCCTGTTTGCGCCTGACCGTAGCAAGCGACGCAAGGCGTCGCTTACTTCACTTCTACAGTCGCGCCGGCAGCCTCAAGATCCTTCTTGAATTTCTCGGCATCATCTTTGCTGACGCTGTCCTTGACCGTAGCCGGTGCGGACTCGACCAGATCCTTGGCTTCCTTCAATCCAAGACTGGTAATAGCGCGCACGACCTTGATCACTTCGACCTTTTTCTCGCCGATGGCCTTGAGCGCCACGGTGAATTCAGTCTGCTCCTCCGCGGGCGCACCGCCACCGGCAGCCGGTGCGGCGACCATGGCCACAGGCGCCGCAGCCGACACGCCGAACTTCTCTTCCATCGCCTTGACCAGCTCCATCACTTCCATAAGGGATTTGCCGGCAATCGCTTCGATGATTTCTTCGTTGCTGAGAGACATGTTTTCAACTCCTGGATAAACGACTTGAATAGATAACCTGGATGGCGAGTGTTGCCTGTCGGTCATGCCGCCTTTTTCTGATCGGCGACCTGTCCGAATGTGCGCGCCAGCATGCCGGCGGGCTCGGCCAAAGCACGGACCAATTGCGTAGCCGGTTGCACCAGCATGCCGAGAAGCATGCCGAGCGCCTGCTCGCGCGTCGGCAGCGAAGCGAGAACATCGACGTGCGATGCCGGATACGCCTTGCCTCCGATCGCAACCAGACGGGCCAGCAGCTTGTCATTGGTCTTGGCGAAATCCTTGATCAAACGACCGGCAGCACCGGGATCTTCCTTCGAGAAGGCGTACAGCAACGGACCGACCAGAGCATCCTTGATGCACTCGTAGTCGGTACCTTCCACCGCACGGGATGCCAGGGTGTTTTTTGCGACCCTGAGATACACCCCATCCTGACGGGCCTTCCTGCGCAGCTCGGTGAGCTGGCTGACGGTAAGTCCGGCATACTCCGCAGCAACCAATGAATGCGCCGATGCGGCCACATTCGCCAGTTCGGCAACGACCTCCTTCTTTTGCGCAAGATTGAGCGCCATTGCTTCCTCCGAACAGGGACGCCACGCTCCGCGCGGTGTGTCCCTCATAGCCAAAAAAGACCGGATCCTTCCGGGCTTCGGCGCCACGAGACGCCATAACTGGTGGCCGTTCCAGGAAATCCTGTCGGGCTGCACCCATCTACGCAGGCTCGATTGCGGTTTAAGACCTGACCGCTCGCGAAAAACCTCTTGCGGCAAGCTGCGTGCCATGGTTTTCAGCGGACGTCACGGTCGCCTGCGGTCTTTGACGGCTGTGCCCCGCGGCACATGCCCTCAAGGGTTGTTGCGCTATCCCTGCGCGTGAAAGCGGCCATCCAAAGCCGCACGTTTCAACAAGAAGACTCTACTTCGCCAACGCGAGGGAGGATTGGTCCACCGTCACGCCAATACCCATCGTGCTTGATAGCGAGACCTTCTGCAGGAACTGTCCCTTGGCCGCCGCCGGCTTGGCCTTGACAAGGTCGCTCAGCAAGGTATGCAGGTTGTCCTTGAGATCGTCGATTTCGAAATTGGCATTGCCGATGGTGCAATGGACAATCCCACCCTTGTCGTTGCGGAACTTCACTTGGCCGGCCTTGGCGTTGGTGACCGCCGTCACCACGTCGGCGGCCACCGAACCATCCTTCGGATTCGGCATCAAGCCACGTGGACCCAGTAACTGGCCGAGTTTGCCGACCACCCGCATCGCATCCGGCGTCGCTATCACGCGGCCAAAATCGAGTTCGCCACCTTGCATGCGCTCAGCCAGATCCTCCATGCCGACCGCGTCTGCACCGGCGGCCTTGGCCGCTTCGGCCTTTTCGCCGGGTGGGCAGAACACCGCCACTCGGACGGTCTTGCCGGTGCCATGCGGCAACAAGGTCGAACCCCGCACGCCTTGATCGGATTTCTTCGCATCGATACCGAGGCGAATCGCGACATCGACGGATTCCACGAACTTCGCCTTGGCGCTGTCCTTGACGAGCTTCAACGCATCCTCGACGGCATACGACTTGTCGGGCGATACCGTCGCGCTGATTGCCTTGTGACGCTTGCTGGGGTGCGCCATGATCAGTCCTCCGTCACCAGGCCCATGCTGCGCGCGCTGCCGGCGATGGTGCGAACGGCGGCATCAAGATCGGCAGCGGTCAAATCGGGCCTTTTGGTATTGGCGATGTCCTCGAGTTGCGCGCGCGTTACCTTGCCGACTTTTTCCGTGTTCGGTCGCTTGCTACCCGACTGGATACCGATCGCTTTCTTCAGAAGAATGCTGGCCGGAGGAGTCTTGGTGATGAACGTGAAGCTGCGGTCCGAATAAACAGTGATCACAGTCGGAATCGGCAGTCCAGGCTCCAGTTTCTGCGTGGCGGCATTGAACGACTTGCAGAACTCCATGATGTTGAGACCACGCTGACCGAGTGCGGGGCCGACCGGCGGTGACGGGTTGGCCTGCCCGGCCTTGACCTGCAACTTGATGTAGCCGGTGACTTTCTTTGCCATTGCTGTTTACTCCCGGAGTTCGAACGTCTGCACGCCGCGCGGCTGCGGGACTCCTCCCTTAGTTATCAATAATGAGCGGTTAGCCGTACCGCTCGACTCTCACGCCTTTTCCACCTGCGCAAATTCCAGCTCCACTGGAGTCGAGCGACCGAAAATCAGTACCGCGACGCGCAAGCGACTCTTCTCGTAATTCACTTCCTCGACTACCCCGTTGAAGTCGTTGAACGGACCCTCGGTCACGCGGACCATTTCGCCCGCTTCGAACAACACCTTGGGCCTGGGTTTGTCGACGCCTTCCTGAACCCGCCGCAGAATCGCATCGGCTTCGCTGTCCTTGATCGGCAACGGGCGGTCGGCGGTTCCGCCGATAAACCCCATGACCTTGGGTGTTTCCTTGACCAGATGCCACGACTCATCATCGATCTTCTGCGCCTTGTCGGCATCGCTGGTCTCGATCTGCACCAGCACGTAGCCCGGAAAGAACTTGCGCTCGCTGCGCCGTTTCTGGCCGCCGCGCATTTCTATCACCTCCTCGGTCGGCACCAGCACTTCGCCGAACTTGGCCTCCATCCCGGCGCGTACCACCCGTTCCTTGAGCGAGCGGGCAACCTGATGCTCGAAGCCCGAATATGCGTGAACGACATACCAGTGCTTGGTCATACCAATCCTCAGTGTCCCATCTTGAGCAGGTGATCGAGCAGGGCCCACTTCAAAATCAGATCGATCAATCCCAGCAGCAAGCTGAGGATAATGACAACGACGATGATGACTGCCGTCGTGCGCACGGTTTCATCGCGCGTCGGCCAGACGACCTTGCGCAATTCGAATTGTGCCTCCGACAAAAACCTGCGGGCGGAATAGCCGGGGCCGCTGAATGCCGCGACGGCCAGACCCGCTGCCACCCCTGCGAGCAGTATGGTCATGCGCAGAAGTGGGGACAAATCGCCGAAATAGTTGTACCCGACGACGCCTGTCGCGAACAGCAACAGACCCAGGCCAAGTTTGGCCATGTCACCGCCGCTGATTCCACCTGATTGATCAACTTTCGCGTTCATATGTCTGATTGCGGAGGACGGAAGGCCGAGGACGGAAACAAGAAGTCAGAAGACAGAGAAACCAAAATCTGCGCGTCCTGTCTGGCATCCGTCAGTGCACCGATTCTGTCTTCTATCCTCTGTTAATGGCACGCCAGGAGGGACTCGAACCCCCAACCTGCGGTTTTGGAGACCGCTGCTCTGCCAATTGAGCTACTGGCGTAGGCGAATCGCGAATCTCCAACCCCGGTCTGTTACTCGATAATCTTGGCCACCACGCCGGCACCGACCGTGCGACCGCCTTCGCGGATCGCAAAACGCAGACCCTCTTCCATCGCGATCGGGTGGATCAACGTCACCACCATCTTGATGTTGTCTCC
>JBAUWF010000120.1:0-1828 GCA_049583635.1 Rhodanobacteraceae bacterium | reverse complement strand
CAAGCTCGGAAAATGTGCTCGGCTACCTGCCGGGCAGCAAACGTCCGGACGAAGTCATCGTCTACAGCGCACACTGGGATCACTTCGGCACGGATCCGAAGCTCAAGGGCGACCAGATCTACAACGGTTCGATCGACAACGGTACCGGCATCGCCGGGCTGCTCGAGATTGCCGAAGCGTTTGTGCATCAGCAACCACCGCCCGAACGTTCCATCCTGTTCCTTGCCGACACCTTGGAAGAAGCCGGGCTGCTCGGTTCGCGTTACTACGTTGCGCACCCGGCCTTCCCGCTTGCCAAAACCGTCGCCGACATCAACATGGATGCGTTGGTGATCATGGGTCCGACCCACGATATCGCGGTGATCAGCGCAGGCAAATCGGACATCGACAAGTACATAAAGGCGGCGGCCAGGGCCGAAAACCGCACCATCGTGCCGGACGACGCTCCCGAAAAGGGCTTCTTCTTCCGCTCCGACCAGCTCAATTTCGCCAAGAGCGGCGTGCCGGTGCTGTATGCGCGCTCAGGCCTGAATCTGGTGAACGGCGGCGAGGAGGCGGGCCGCAAGGCGTATGCCGACTACACCGAGCACCACTATCACAAGCCCAGCGACAATTACGATCCGAACTGGGATTTCCGTGGCGTGATCGGGGACATCAAGGCGTTCTATGCGGTCGGCAGGAAACTCGCGGAGGAGACCACGTTCCCACAATGGAATGCCGACGCGGATTTCCAGCGGCCCGGTTCCGCGGGCGACAAGTAGCTCCCACGAGTGAACTGAAACTCACGGGTGGGCCGCGCGCAAGAGTGCTCGGCCATGCCATTTTCACAGAAGCCGAAACGCTCGATGCGCTGCGCACAAACGTGCGCGATGCGGTCCGCTGTCATTTTGATGAAGGACAGGGGCCGAAACTGATCCGCCTGCACTTCGTCCGCGACGGGGTGCTTGCTGCATGAAATTGCCGCGCGATGTCGACGCGCGGCAATTGATCAAGGCGCTGGCGCGCATCGGACCGGAAAGCACCGCCGCCATGAAGTCGCCACAGCACGCGGCTTGCTGCGCTCGGCGGGAACGACTGCGAATCGACGATCATGCTTTCGGTGTGGATGCTCCATCCCTGGAGCGTCAATGGCATCCGCTGCAGTGCAGATGATCTGGCGCGCGCGTCTCACGGACTGCGACGCCGCGCGATTCTGCGTGCGTCGGTTTGTTCGACGTTGACCTTCGCGTTCAGCGCGTCGCGCTGTCGTAGAAGGCGGCAAGATCCTTCTTGAACGCCTTCTGCGCGTCGACGTTGAGATAGACCATGTGGCCGGACGGGTAGTAGCGGAATTGGAGGTTGTTGCGCAGACTCGGATCGAGCTCCATGTGCGAGAGATCGTATTCGGTCTGGAAGAACGGAGTGGCCAGATCGAAATACCCATTGGCCGAAAGCACCTTGAGTGACGGGTTCTCGCGCATCGCGCGCGCGAGGTCGCCGGCGACATACGGCACACGTTGCGGCCGGCGCTGGCCGGGTTCCTTGTGCTTCCAGTCCCAGTCCTTGATCACGGTGTACGCGGTGGTCCGGTAATCAAGATCGCTGGTGTAATGCAATTGACCGGCGAGATACGCATGGAACGCGGCCGTGAACGCGTCGCTGATTGCCGTATCCGACGGATCGTATTCGGGCCGCTCGCCGGCCGCGTCGACATCAATGCCTTCGTAGCGCGCGTCGTAGCGCCCGAGCGTGCGGCGCTCACCGCGCAGCAACTCCTTGCGGAATCGACTGGCATCGACGCGCAGATTTGCTTCCTCGAGATACTGCACCGACAGCCCGATGTAACCAT
>JBAUWF010000119.1:0-55302 GCA_049583635.1 Rhodanobacteraceae bacterium | reverse complement strand
CCCGTATGGTTAGCCGAGAGCGGCCAGCATTGCCTCGGCGCTGGACACCTTGAATTCGCCTGGCGCTTCGACGTGCAGCAGCTTCACTACGCCGTCTTCGGCATAGATCGCAAAGCGCTTGCCGCGCATGCCCATGCCGAATGGTGTGGCGTCCATTTCCAGACCGAGCGACTTGGCGAATTCACCGTTGCCATCGGCCAGCATGCGCAGGCCGTCCGGCACCTGCTGATGCTTGCCCCAGGCGTCCATCACGAACGCGTCGTTCACGGCCATGCAGGCAACCTCGATACCGCGCCCGCGAAAGTCCTCGAAATGTTGCACGTATCCGGGCAGATGCTTTGCCGAGCAGGTCGGCGTGAATGCGCCGGGCACCGAGAACAGCACTACTTTCTTGCCACCGAACAACTCGTCGGTCGTGATGGTCTGCACGCCATCGTCGAGCGTGCTGAGCGTGGCGTCCGGAATGCGTTCACCGATCTGTATCGTCATGGGCGGGGCTTCCTGGAAATGTTCGGGCGCAGTCCGGTGATCATACGGCAGGTTGGCGGACCAGCCCAAACTGATACGCAAGCAGGGTCGTCATGGCGGTTGGCAGCGGTCCACGCGGGCACTTGAAACACGAGCGGACGGACTCATGTTTGCGGCAACCCGGCGTATACGCCGTAACCCGACAGGAGATTGTCATGGCCATTGCCCGTTATACCCCGTGGAATATCCAGGACGAGTTCAATCAGGCATTCGAGCGTTTTCTATCCCCCGGTGACAGCGACCAGTCGAGCGTGGTCACCAGTCAGTGGACCCCGCACGTCGACATCAAGGAAGAAGACAAGCGATTCGTGATTCTCGCCGACATTCCTGGCGTGGATCCGAACGATATCGAGATCAGCATGGACAAGGGAATTCTGACCATCAAGGGTGAGCGCAAGTCCGAAAGCAGGGATAGCAACGGCTCGTTGACGCGCGTGGAGCGATCACAAGGTTTGTTCTATCGGCGCTTCGCGCTGCCGGACAGCGCCGACGCCGATGGCATCAGCGCCAGTGGCAAGCACGGCGTGCTCGAAATTTCGATACCGAAGAAGCCGGAAACCACTCCGCGCCGCATCGCGATCAATAGCTGACAAATTCTTCCGGAGCCTGCCCGCGCATGCCTCCGGGAAGTACTTGTCCGACATTCTGCCGGACACGGCCTGCGCACGGGTTACCCGTCGCAGGCCGCTTTTGCCTGTGAGGTTGCGGCTGGAGTAGGGTGGCCCGTTCGAGTGCCGGGGAGACTACCACTCAAGCGGTGGTAGATGCTGTTGCTATCGGGACTGGGAATTCGCCGGCCGGACTTGGTTTGCCCTTGCTGGGGTACGAATGCAATTCAAGGACTACTACGAAACGCTCGGTGTGAAGTCCGATGCCGCCGACGCCGAACTCAAATCGGCGTACCGGCGGCTTGCGCGCAAGTATCACCCGGACGTAAGCAAGGAGGCCGGCGCCGAGGAGCAGTTCAAGGCGGTCAATGAAGCGTATGAAGCACTCAAGGATCCCGAGCGCCGTCGCTCCTACGACCAGTTGCGCGCGGGAGGCTATCGTGGAGGCGATGATTTCCGACCGCCGCCGGGTTGGCAGACGCGCGAGCATTCCGACGGCGGGTTCGCCGCGCAAGGCGATTTCGATCGCCAGGGATTCAGTGATTTCTTTGAATCCCTGTTCGGCAATCGGGGCGGTGCGCACGGTGCGAGTCCGAGGCCCAGACGCGGAAACGATCTTCACGCCCATTTTGAAATCGCTCTGGCGACGGCGTTCAGTGGTGGCCGCGAACGCGTCACACTGCGCGATCCGGTGCAGGGCGAGCGCACGCTCGAAATCAGGATTCCAGCCGGAATTCTGCCTGGACAGCAGATTCGCCTGGCCGGGCAGGGTTATCCGGGCATGCAGGGTGGTCCTGCCGGCGACCTTCTGCTGGAGATCGGCATCCGGGCCGACCCCCGTTTCCGTCTTGAGGGGCGCAATGTACTGATGGATCTGCCGGTATCGCCCTGGGAAGCAGGCCTCGGTGCAACCGTCACTGTTCCGACACTTTCGGGCGATGTCGACCTGCGCATTCCAGCCGGGTCGAACAGCGGACGGAAACTGCGCCTGCGTGGACGCGGAATGCCGGGCGGCAAGGGAGGCGATCAGATCGTCAGCCTGGAGGTACGTGTGCCGGCGGCAAAGACAGCAGCGGAGCGCGAACTGTACGAAAACATGAAGAGTGTATTCGGCGCCTTCGATCCACGCGCCGACTAGCGAAATTCTAGGCCGCCGGCAGATAGGTGTTGATGGTCTGGCTGAGCTCGGCTTCCTCGACAGGCTTGGTCACATAGGCTTTCGCGCCTTGGCGCATTCCCCACACGCGATCGGTTTCCTGCCCCTTGGTAGTGACCAGGATGATCGGAATATGGCTGGTCTTGGGGTCCTTGGCGATCGTGCGAGTTGCCTGGAAGCCGTTGAGGTTCGGCATCACGACGTCCATCAGAATCAGATCCGGTACGTCGCGCTTGGCCGCGTCGACACCGGCCGCTCCGTCTTCGGCAGTGGACACCTGATGACCGAGTTTCTCCACGATGCGTCTCAAGCCCACCAGTTGGGACGGTGAATCATCGACTATCAGTATTCGCGCCATTGCGTCGCTATCCCCGCCATAACCGGTAAACCCCAACCGCATTCTAATCGTGCCTCGGCGAAGCTGCCAGTCGTCGCCTTCAGCAGATGCGAACAACAGTGCGGCCGAGCGATTCGCCGGTCAGCATCGACGAGAAAACCCTTTCAAGTTCATCCATCTTGGCTTCTTCTGTCGCGATCTTGTCGAGATGTGGAGGTTTCCAGTCGGTCGCCAGATGTGCCCAGATTGCATCGCGAATCGCGCGCGCGGTACCTGCCGAGGCGATGCCGAGCAGGCTCACGCCGCGGATGATGAACGGCATGACCGTGGTCGCAAGGTCGGCGCCGCCGGCCATGCCGCAACAGGCGATATTGCCGTACGGCTGGATGACACGTGTGAGTCCCGCCAGCATTTCGCCCCCGACGCTGTCAATAGCGCCCGCCCAATGTGCGTTTTCAAGCGGACGCTGACCCCAATAGAGTTCCCGGCGCGCGATGCACTGCTGCGCACCGAGCCCGATCAGGAAGTCGAACTGATCGACCTTGCCGGTGATCGCATGGGCCTCGAAGCCGGCGGCAGTCAGGATATCGATCGCGAGCGTGCCGACACCACCTGTGGCTCCGGTTACCACGATCGGACCCATCGCGGGTGTCTGTCCGTTGCGCATCATTTGATACAGTGAAAGTGCGGCGGTGAAACCGGCTGTGCCGATCATCATCGATTCGCGCAGCGTCAGGCCGTCCGGCAATGGGATCGCCCATTTCGATTCGATGCGGGTGTACTCGGAAAAACCGCCATCGCGTGTTTCCGAGAGGCCACAACCGGTGCACAACACCTGATCGCCCTCCCTGAACGCCGGATCGCTGGATTCGGCGACGTAACCGGCCACATCAATGCCGCCGTTCAACGGGAACTGTCGCAGGATCTTGCCCTTGCCGGTTGCAGCCAGCGCATCCTTGTAGTTGACCGACGACCATGCGGCCTTGACCAGAATCTCACCGGCCGAGAGCTCGTCAATACGCATGTCTTCGAGCCCGGCGCGATAACCGGCACCGTCGTTGTGGATGCGAAACGCTTGAAAGATCGAGGAATCGTTCATGGCCTGGTTTCGTTTTTTTGCACGCTGGTGCGTTGCCGGATCAATCGCCGGAACCCGGATCCGCCATCCGGCTCGCAAAAGATAAGCTCATCTGAACTCAGTTGGCCTTGTGTATTGCGCGCTTGTCGACCGCCAAGGCCGCTTCGTGCACGGCTTCGCTCAAGGTCGGGTGTGCGTGCACGATACGCGCGAGGTCTTCCGAGGAACCCTTGAACTCCATTGCGACGACGCATTCGGCAACCAGCTCCGAAACGCAGGCGCCGACCAGGTGCACACCGAGTATCCGGTCGCTGTCTGCGTGGGCGATGACCTTGACCAAACCTGCCGGCTCGTTCATTGCGACCGCACGACCGATCGCGGAGAACGGAAACGAGCCGGTCCTGTACGGAATATCTTCCGCCTTGCACTCGGCCTCGGTCTTGCCGACCCAGGCGATCTCGGGCTCGGTATAGATGACCCACGGGATGGTCTCGAGATTCACGTGACCGGCCTTGCCGGCGATGATCTCGGCCACCGCGACACCTTCCTCGGAACCCTTGTGCGCGAGCATAGGGCCGCGCACGCAGTCGCCAATCGCCCAGACGCCATCCACTCCGGTCCAGCAGTGCTCGTCGACCTCGATGCGACCGCGATCGTCGAGCCTCACGCCGGTGCCGTCGGCGAGCAGGCCGTCGCTGTATGCGCGGCGCCCGACTGCGACCAGCAGCTTGTCGACGGTGAGCGTGTGCTCGCCGTCCTTGTCGGCATAGGTTAGTGCGACTGCGTTCCTTTTCACTTCAGCCTTCGACAGCTTGGCGCCGAGCTTGATTTCGAGACCCTGCTTCTTGAATTCGCGCGCGGCAGCCTTGGCAATGTCGGCATCGGCGGTGCCGAGAAAATCGGGCAACGCCTCGATGATCGTCACATCGCTGCCAAGGCGCTTCCATACACTGCCGAGTTCGAGGCCGATCACGCCGGCACCGATCACCCCGAGGCGCTTGGGGGTTGCCTCGAAATCGAGCGCACCGACGTTGTCGACAATGTGCTTCCCATCAAACTTCGCGAATGGCAATTCGACAGGCACCGAGCCACTCGCAAGGACTACATTGGTTGCCTCGATAGTCTGCTTTTTGCCATCGGCGGCCGTGATTTCCACCTTGCGCGAACGGCCGTCCCCACCGATCAATTTTCCCTTGCCGGCATGCGCGGTCACCCTGTTTGACTTGAACAGCATGGCGATGCCGCCGGTGAACTGCTTTACGATCTTGTCTTTGCGACCGACCATAGTCGCAACATCGATCGACGCGCCCTTTGTGGTGATGCCGTGCGCATCGAAACCGTGACCGAGGTTGTAGAACTGCCTGGACGAATCAAGCAGCGCCTTGGACGGGATGCAGCCGACATTCAGGCAGGTGCCGCCGAGCACGGGCTTGCCTTCCTTGCCGATGAAATCGTCAACGCATGCAGTGTTGAGCCCAAGCTGTGCGGCGCGGATCGCGGCCACATAGCCGGCCGGCCCGGCACCGATGACGACAACGTCGTATTTGTCTGACATGATTCTCCTTGCGCGATGTAAGAGGCAAAGCGTTAGACGTAAGAAATTAAGCGAAGACGTTGGACGTAAGGTGTGAGGCGTGACCAAGAGCACTCAAATTTGCCTTGCCCGGTTTGGTTTGCGTTTGACGTATTACATTCCAAGCAACATCCGCTGCGGATTTTCCAGTTGATTCTTGATGTCGACGAGGAACAACACGGCATCCTTGCCATCGACGATGCGATGATCGTAGCTGATCGCGATGTACATCATCGGTGCGGCGACGATCTGGCCGTTCTCGACCACGGCGCGTTCCTTGATCGTGTGCATGCCGAGAATCGCACTCTGTGGCGGATTGACGATAGGCGTCGAGAACAATGATCCAAATGTGCCGCCATTGGTGATCGTGAACGTTCCGCCCTGAAGGTCCTCGAGATTCAAACTGCCCTTGCGCGCGCGCTGGGCGAAATCGCCAATGGCTTTTTCAATCTCGGCAAAACCCATATTGTGCGCATCGCGCAACACCGGCGTCACCAGGCCCTTGTCGGTCGCGACCGCGATCGAGATGTCCTGGTAGCCGTGGTAGATGACATCGTTGCCGTCGACCGAAGCATTGACGACCGGGTGGCGCTTGAGTGCCTGGCAGGTCGCGCGCACGAAAAAGCTCATGTAGCCGAGCTTGACGCCATTGGCTTTCTCGAACGCCTCGCCGAGCGACTTGCGCATCGCCACAACCTTGGCGAGATTGACTTCATTGAATGAAGTCAGCATCGCGATCGATTCCTTCGAATGCATCAGGCGCTCGGCGATCTTCGCGCGCATGCGGGTCATCGGTACGCGTTCTTCGGGACGATTGCCGCCAGTTGCGGCCGTTGTCGCCGTCGGTGCCACTGAGGCCTTGTCGTGACCTCCATCGCTGCGGTAGTTGAGCAGGTCTTCCTTGGTCACGCGCCCGTCACGACCGCTGCCCGTGACCTCGGTCGGGTCGATGCCTTTCTCGGTCGCGACACGGCGCGCAGCAGGGGACAGATCGGCGCTGGCCGGTGCACGATGCGGCGGTGCGGCGTTCGATTCGGGCGCCTTTCCTTCCGGCGCTTCCGTTGCCCTGTTCTTCAGTGTCGCCCCGGCAGCATCCGGCGGGGTGCTCTTCGCCTGTTCCTTCGGTGCGGCGGCTCCCTCGTCGATGACCGCGAGCACTTCCTCGCCGTTGACGACGTCGCCGGTTTTGCGGGCGATACTCTTGAGCACACCATCGGCCGGGGCAGGCACTTCGAGCATGACCTTGTCGGTCTCCAGATCGACCAGATTTTCGTCGCGCTTGACCGCATCGCCGGGCTTCTTGTGCCAGCCCGCGACCGTTGCGTCGGAAACCGACTCGGGTAGGATCGGAACCTTGACTTCGATGGACATGGAGAAATCCTGGATCAGAGGTTGAAATCGTCAAGCGTCATTCACGCGGCGCCGGTTTCATGATGTCGCCACGACGAACCGTTGGGCAGGATGCCTGATCTTGGGCAACGAATCACTCTGCCGCATGGTTCAGCGCGACGGGTTTGGTGAGTGCCTGCTCGACCAGTGCCGCCTGTTCGGCAACGTGCGTGTTGAAATGACCGCAGGCTGGCGCCGGCGAACGCACCCGTCCGGCATAGCCGAGCGCACGCTTGCCGACGACGTTGCGCAGATGATGTTGAATCTGGTACCAGGCCCCCTGGTTCATCGGCTCTTCCTGACACCACACGAGTTCCTTTGCAAGCGTATATCTGGCGAGCTCCGCTTTCGCTTGCTTGCGCGGAAACGGATAGAGTTGCTCGACACGCACGATTGCCACATCGGTAATGCCCTGTTTGGCGGCGTATGCGACAAGGTCGTAATAGACCTTGCCGGAACAAAGCACGACCCGGCGCACCTTCTTCGCAACCTTCGCAGTGTTGTCGGCGATCACGGTCTGAAAGCCGCCGCTTGACAGGTCATCCAGGTTTGATACCGCCAGTCGGTGTCGCAGCAAGGATTTCGGTGTCATCACGATCAGCGGCTTGCGGCAATCGCGCAGCATCTGGCGGCGCAACAGATGGAACATCTGCGCCGGTGTCGTGGGTACACAAACCTGCATGTTGTCGAGCGCACACAGCTGCAGATAGCGCTCCAGACGCGCCGAGCTGTGCTCCGGCCCCTGGCCTTCGTACCCGTGCGGCAACAGCAGCACGAGATCGCAAAGGCGGTTCCACTTGGCCTCACCCGAGGAAATGAACTGATCAATCACCACCTGCGCGCCGTTGGCAAAATCGCCAAACTGCGCTTCCCATATGACCAGGGTATGCGGATCGGCCGTGCTGTAGCCGTACTCGAATGCGAGTACCGCCTCCTCACTGAGCAGGGAATCGACAATCGCGACATCGGCGCTCGCCCGGATGTTGGCGAGCGGCGTGAAGTCGCCACCGCTGTCCTGGTCGTGTAGCACTGCATGACGATGAAAGAAGGTGCCGCGCGGGGTGTCCTGTCCGACCAGGCGCAGATTGAAACCGTCCTCGATCAGCGTCGCGTAGGCGAGATTTTCGGCGAAGCCCCAGTCCATCGGCTGCTTGCCGCCGGCCATCTTCGCGCGTTCTTCGTAGATCTTGGCGACACGCGGTTGCAGGGTGATTTCCCTCGGCAGGTCGAGAAGCGTGCGACTGAGTTTGGCCAGCCGCGTTTTCGAGACAGTCGTCTTGACTACTTGATCGAGCGAGGCATGCCGATGATCGGACCAGTCCAGCGCGAAATCGTCGTGGAATGTCGGGTCGATGCCCGCAAGTGGTTTGCCGGCATCGAGTTGTGCGCGATAGTCGTTGACCAGCGCGCCGGCCTCGTCTTCAGTTATCGCGCCTTCGGCGATCAACGCCTTTGCATACAGCTCGCGAGGAGTCGGATGCTGACGCACGATCTGGTACATGAGCGGCTGCGTGGCTGCCGGTTCGTCGGCTTCGTTGTGACCGTGGCGACGATAGCAGACCAGATCGATGACCACGTCGTGTCGGAATTTCTGGCGGAAATCGAAGGCCAGTCGCGTCACGAACAGCACCGCCTCGGGATCGTCGCCGTTCACGTGGAACACCGGCGCATCGACCATCTTGGCGACATCCGTGCAGTACAACGTCGAGCGCGCATCGTGGGGATTCGACACGGTGAAACCCACTTGGTTGTTGACCACGACATGTACAGTGCCGCCGACGCAGAATCCGCGGGCCTGCGACATGTTGAACAACTCCATCACGACACCTTGTCCGGCGAACGCGGCATCGCCGTGAATCAGCACCGGCACCACGTGTTCGCGGTTGCCGTCGCGGCGGCGCGTCTGGCGCGCGCGCACCGACCCCGCGACGACCGGGTCGACGATTTCCAGATGCGACGGGTTGAACGCCAGTGCGACGTGTACAGTGTGCCCAGGCGTCCGCACATTGGCGCTGAAACCCAGATGGTATTTCACGTCACCCGAATGCGCCGGATCGTCGTCGGCGCGCTCGTAGCTGCCCTCGAACTCGGCGAACAATTGCTGCGGTGGCTTGCCGAGTATGTTCACGAGCACGTTGAGGCGGCCACGGTGGGCCATGCCGATGACCATGTCGTCCAAGCCGTCGATGCCACCGCGGCGGATCAGTTCATCGACCAGTGGAATCAAACTGTCGCCGCCTTCGAGCGAGAAGCGTTTTTGTCCGACGTATTTGGTGTGCAAATACCGCTCCAGGCCGTCGGCCTGGGTCAGTTTTTCGAGGATGCGCTTTTTTTCGTCGACGCCGAACCCGAACCGACCGCCGGCGCGTTCGAGTTGCTCATGCACCCAGCGTCGCTGCTCGGCATCGGAGATATGCATGAATTCGGCACCGATGCTTCCGGCGTAGGTCGCCCGCAACAACGCTACGAGATCCTTGAGTTTGAGTCGCTGCGGACCGGACAACGATCCGGTACCGAATTCCACCTCCAAGTCGACGGCGGTGAGTCCGTGAAAAGCCGGATCCAGGTCCGGTGCAGTGGGTCGCGGCAGAAGGCCGATCGTGCGCAACTCGTCCGGCGTAAAACTGTGATCCAGATCGAGCGGATCGAGCCGCGCGGCCAGATGTCCGCGCGAACGGTACGCCGTGACAAGCTTGAGCACTCCGGCCTGCTTGTGCGACTGCACATCGTCGAGTCGTGCAGCGGCCACTTGGGCGTGCCCGTTGCGCTTCTGTGCCGATTCGATACGCGCTATCGCATCCGAATGCGGAACGTCGTGGTCCGCGCGTCCCTGCAAGCCATCGAAGTAGGCGCGCCATTCGGGCGATACCGCGGCGGCATCGCGCAGGTAGCGTTCGTACAGGTCTTCGACGAAGGCAGCGCTGCCGCCGCCGAGCTCGGACGAAGCCCGGAACTGTTCGAGGAGATTCGCGCTCAAGTGATGCACCGGACGATCAAGGGTGCGCTGCGTCCGGAACGGCTCCGGACGTGCTCGCGCCACAAATGCCTATTATACCGGGCATTGCGAGGCGTTGCGGCAACGCAACATGAACGTGCCGCTGTCCTCGATAAGAGACACCGGCAAGTCACGCGCTTCTTCAAATCAGGCGAGATTACAAATCCAGTGCGCGCAGCTCGACGCTGGTCTCGGCACGTTCCCAGGTCTCGTCGAAGCGCTGCAGCAGTTCGCGATGACGCGCCGGTGCAAAGGTCGATCCTTCACCCTCGAAGCGATCGCCGAGCGGGCGGTACCAGTACCCGCCGCGATCGTTGATCACAAACGCCGACGGTGCCGCCAGATCGTTCGGTTCGATCGGTATGCGCAACTGCATCGGCGTCGGCAGCCGCTGCGCCAGTGTCAGCAGGCGATGGCCTTTTGCCACCGGAACACGCGGCTCCTTGAGCAGCACGCGCACGCGCGCATTGCGGCCGGACAACCCGATGCGCTTCAACTCATCGAGGATGTCGGCAACATCGAGCAGACCCGGATCGAGATCGCGCGTGAAAATGGCTACTTCTTGCAGGGCATCGCGAAGCAGCTCGAGCAACGCGGCGAGCGCGTCGGCGCGATCCTCCGTTTGCAGCAAGCGGGCTGCTGGTGGATGCGCAACCGGCGGCAGCTCGCGCGCCTCGGGTTCGGCCAAGGTCAAGCGCATCGACTGGTGCGGAATATTGCATTCGAGAAATTCATCGCCAATCGGTGTGAACCCGAATCTTTCGTAGAACGACAATGCGTGGGTCTGCGCGTGCATCTCGATGATGCGGTAGCCAAGTGCGCGCGCCTGTTCCAGCAATACGCGCAGCATGGCGGAGCCGATGCCCCTGCCGCGCCATTGCGACAAAACGGCCATGCGACCGACGCAACGATCCGGCGTCAGGCGAGCGGTTCCGACCGCGTGGCCTTCACTATCCAGCGCGAGCACGTGCCGTGAGCGCTCATCCTGCGTATCCCATTCGTCACTTTGCAACACGCCCTGCTCGACAATGAACACCTGCTCACGCACCGCCCGAATTGCGCTGCGATCGGCATCCCAGGAAGCACATTCGATACGATATTCGTCGCGTATCACGATCTTCTCCGTTGCCGGGGCAGGTTCGCGCGCAGCGCGGTCAAGTGCCCGGCGTTGATGAGGGCACGCAGCACGTCCCGATCCCGTGGCGCTGAAGCTGCCGCGCAGGTGAACTGCGCCCGCGCGCAAGCCATGCGGGCCAGCCGCGATGAGCAAGAGTACTCCTCGCCGGCAACGAACAGGGTCGCTCCGCGTTTGCCGCGTGTCCACGCAAAGCGTGACCACTGATTGCGCTGAACGGTGGCGTTTCGGCTCAACATACGTGCGAACGAAGCGTCGCTCAGCGCGGCTGCACGCGGCGCGATCTGCATGCTGCGGTAGCGCGTGATGAAGCGGCCAAACCACGCGCGCAATTGCTCTTTCCCGTGTGCAACCGGAAACGTGTCTGCCGCAGACGTGGTCCGGGATAGCCGCGATGAATGCGTGTGCGTGGCCTCGGTGTGGTTGACTGGTCCGGGACAGATCGCTTCGGGTCGCAGCCACGGCATCGCTCGCAGCACGCGCGCCATCGTCGCATCGTCGATCTCACCGTCGCCGCGGGTCGGTGTCAGATCGGGGTCGGCAAAACGCAGCGATTCAGGCATGGTCTCGGCGAACGCGTCGGCGAAATCGAGCAGCAGCTCCGCCCGCGCGGGAGCGCGCATGCCGATTGAATAGGTCATGCAGGCACCGAGCGCGACGCCGTGATGGGCGATGTCCGGTGGCAGATACAGCAAGTCACCCGCGTCGAGTATCCATTCGTGTGTCGGCGTGAAATCGCGCAGCAGGCGCAGTTCGGTGTCATCGGTGAACGCGCGTTCTTCGCAAGGGTCCGCGCAATGCCGCGCAGGCTTCATTGCGGGCTCACTCGCGCATACGCGTGCCGCCCTACAGCGCCGCGTATCGACCCGCCAGCGGCGCTGGCCAAGTCCCTGCAACAGGAACACGTCGTACTGATCGATATGCGCACCGACCGAGCCACCTTGCTCGGCATAGCTGACCATGACATCGTCGATGCGCCAGCACGGCAGAAAAGCGAAGTGATCGAGCAGGGTTGCGACATCGGCATCCCACTTGTCGACATCCTGCACCAGCAGCGTCCAGTCGGTATTCGGCAGGTTCGCAAAATCTTCTTGTGCAAACGGACCGTGACGCAGCGACCAACCGTCACGCTCGGCCTGATGCATCACAATGCGCGCCCGCGCGAGTTCCTCGCAGGCTAACCCGGCAAGATCGTCCGGTCGCAGCGGTTCGCGAAACCCGGCGAACGCGCCGCGAATCAGCAATGGCTGCTTCTGCCAGTAATCGCGCAGAAAACGCGCGGGCGGCATGCCGAGCGGCTGGTTCCGCCGCGCGTGCACTTCAAGCGATGTGCGCGTTTGCGCGCTCATTCAACCAAGTCTCCGCCAGCCTTGTGCAACGCATCCAGCGATTTCACATCGACGCCGACCAAATCCGAGCGTGGCACAGGACCGAGGTCATCGGCGTCGTCGGGATGTCGGCACCAGCTTCCCAAATGCGATCACTATATGGGCACGTTTCGCGAGCGTGGTCGAAGGGCATCAAATGTCCGCTGCGAGTTGTTGAGCAAGGCCGACATAGGTTGCTGGTGTCAGCGCCAGCAGTCGTTGTTTCGCATCCGCCGGAAGGTCGAGCGATCCGATGAATGTGTGCAGTGCGTCGCGCGTGATGGCGTGGCCACGCGTCAGCGCCTTGAGCTGCTCGTACGGCTCCGGCAGACCGTAACGGCGCATGATGGTTTGCACAGCTTCGGCCAGTACTTCCCAGTTGGCGTCGAGGTCGGCGGCAAGCCGCGTAGGATTGACGTCAAGCTTGCCGAGCCCGCGCGACAAGGCGTCGAGCGCGACCGTTGTATGCCCGAACGCGGTGCCGAGCGCGCGCAGCACGGTGGAATCGGTCAGGTCGCGTTGCCAGCGGCTGACCGGCAGTTTTTCGGCGAAGTGCGCGAACAGCGCATTGGCGAGGCCGAGGTTGCCCTCGGCATTCTCGAAATCGATCGGGTTGATCTTGTGCGGCATGGTCGATGATCCAACCTCGCCCGCAGCGGATGTCTGGCGGAAGTAGCCCAACGAGATGTAGCCCCAGATATCACGGGCGAAGTCGATCAGAATCGTATCGAGCCGGCGCATCGCGTCGCACAGTTCGGCGACGCAGTCGTGCGGCTCGATCTGCGTGGTGTATGGATTCCACGCCAGCCCGAGATCCTCAACGAAGTCGCGCGCGAACGCGGGCCAATCGATTTCCGGATAGGCAGTCACGTGTGCGTTGTAATTGCCGACCGCGCCGTTGATCTTGCCGGTAAGTTCGACGCTTGTGATCTGTCGTCGCTGGCGTTCGATGCGCGCGACGATATTGGCAATTTCCTTGCCGAGCGTGGTGGGCGATGCCGCCTGGCCGTGTGTTCGTGACAACATCGGCTGGTCGGCGAGCGCATGCGCCATTTGGCGCAGCATATCGATGAGCCGTTCGATTGCGGGCAATACGATCCCGTCGCGGGCATCGCGCAGGACCAGTGCGTAGGCCAGGTTGTTGATGTCTTCACTGGTCGCGGCGAAATGGACGAACTCGGTCGCCTTCGTCAGCTCGACATCCCCGGCCATGCGTTCCTTGATGAAGTATTCGACCGCCTTGACGTCGTGGTTGGTTTCGCGCTCGATCGTCTTGATACGTTCCGCGTCGGCCAGCGAAAAATCCTCGGCGAGCGCCAGCAGTCTGACGCGGGCGGCCGTGGAAAATGGCTGCAGTTCGCTGATCGCGGTATTCGCGGCCAACGCCGCCAGCCAGCGTACTTCGATGCGCATGCGCCGATGCAGCAATCCGAACTCGCTGAAGATCGGGCGCAGCGCCGCGGTCCGGCTGGCGTAGCGGCCGTCGAGCGGGGACAGGGCGGTAAGCTCAGTTGGCGCCATTGCAATACCCTGTGACCGATGGGACGGTGAAGTTTACACCGCACCGTTATACTCATCGGCCGCGTCGACGACACCGCCGACATCATCCTTTGGGGAATGCATATGAGCGAATACCGGATCGAGCGCGACAGCATGGGCGAATTGAAGGTGCCCGCCGCGGCGCTTTATGGCGCGCAAACCCAGCGTGCCGTCCAGAACTTTCCCATTTCCGGCCTGACCATGCCGCGTGGATTCATTCGTGCGCTCGGTCTGATCAAGTCGGCTGCCGCCCAGGTCAACAGCGATCTCGGACATTTGAAGAAAACCCAGGCCAAGGCGATCCGCCGTGCCGCCGAACGTGTTGCTGCGGGCGAGTTTGACGACGAGTTCCCGATCGATGTGTTCCAGACCGGGTCAGGCACCTCGTCGAACATGAATGCCAACGAGGTGATCGCGCATCTGGCGGCGAAGTCGGTCGGAGCTGGCGTGCATCCGAACGATCACGTGAATATGGGACAGAGCTCGAATGACGTGATTCCCAGCGCGATCCAGGTCAGCGCCGCGCTTGGTGTCAGCGAGCATCTGTTGCCGGCGCTCGATCACTTGAAGAAAACGCTCGATCGGCGCGCGAAGGAATTGAAGAAAGTCGCCAAGACCGGACGTACGCATCTGATGGACGCGATGCCGTTGACGTTCGGCCAGGAACTCGGCGGCTGGGCTGCGCAAATCCGCTCGAACCGCGAACGGCTGAACGACGCACTCAAGCGAATGCGTCGTTTGCCGCAGGGCGGCACCGCAGTTGGTACCGGGATCAACGCCGATACGTCCCTCGGTCCGAAGATCTGCGCCGAACTCGCCCGCATGACCGGTCTCGCATTCGAATCAGCCGACAATTATTTCGAGGGCATGAGTTCGCAGGATGCGGCGGTCGAGCTCTCCGGGCAGTTGAAGACATTGGCCTGTTCGCTGATGAAGATCGCCAACGACTTGCGCTGGATGAACTCGGGTCCGCTTGCAGGGCTCGGTGAAATCGAGTTGCCGGCCTTGCAGCCGGGTTCTTCGATCATGCCCGGCAAGGTCAACCCGGTGATTCCCGAGGCGATGGCCATGGTGTGTGCCCAGGTTATCGGTAACGACAGCACGATCACGATCGCCGGGCAGGCCGGCAATTTCCAGCTCAACGTGATGCTGCCGGTGGTTGCGCTGAACCTTCTGCAATCGATCGACATACTGGCGAACGCTTCGCGCGCGCTGGCCGACAGCGCGATTGCCGGCTTCAAGGTACGCCAGGATCATATCCGCAAGGCGCTCGATCGCAATCCGATTCTGGTGACCGCGCTGAATCCGGTGATCGGCTACGAAAAAGGAGCGGCCACAGCCAAGAAAGCCTACCAGTCGGGCAGACCCATACTCGATGTCGCCCTGGAGACCACCGGTCTGACGCGCAAGCAGCTCGAAGCGCTGCTCAATCCGCTCGAACTGACCAAGGGCGGCGTGCACGGCGATTCCAAATGAGCGCTGTTGCGATGCTTCGAGGTTGCCTCGCTGTGGCGCTGCTGGTCGCGGGCTCGGCCTGGGCTCAGCAGAACGTGGATATCAGCGGCAAGGAATTCACGTCGGGTGCGGGCGACACAAAGCTCGCTGCGCTGGGTCACGAGGCCGCGTTGTCGGGCGAGCGGCTGGTGATCACGGCGCCGTCCTACTGGCACGCGAGAATCGCCTCGAAAATTCGCGCTGGCGGCCACGCCGATGTCGTGATGCGTGACGGTTTCTTCGAGAACATTCTGATCCGCGTCGAGGACAAGGCGGTCAGCATCGAGGTTACGCCAAGCAGGAGTCAACTCGCGGTGCGACAGAAAGCCCGGACAGCGCAGGTGTCCGAGGCTTCTGCTGCCGGTCGAACGCGGACGAATGGTGCGTCATCGCCGAACGCGTCGCAGGGTCCCGGTAAAACGACGGGTATCGATGCATCACAACCGGGCGGCGCCGCTGCGACGGCGCAGGACGCACCTTCGTTGTCGGACGCCAATACCGAGCGCCCGCCCAATATCGATGCGATCCATCGGCGCATGGAAAAGGGGTTGAACGACGGGCGCTCCGCACAAGGATCGATGAACGCCACCCGATTGCTTCCGGGCGATCTGATTTTCGTCGACGGACCGGTGCGCGCAGTCGTGCGCCGCGAAGGATTGAACCCGCTACTGTTCTGGCTCTCGGGTAATCTCGATCTTCGCCGCACGGAGTTGAAACCGCTCGGCAGCAATCGCTACCAGGTCCTGGAGTCGTTGCGCCCGGGTGAGTACACGTTGCGTGAGGCATCAACGACCGCACCGTTGATATTCACCGGCAAGTTGCCCGATCGCGCTTCAAGCGAACGCTCCGCCCTCGAGCAGCACTACAACGACGGTCGCACTATCGACCAGACGATGTCGACTTCGGCCTTGCGACGGGGAGATCTGATCTACAGCGGCAATGCTGCAGCCGTCGTGTTGCGCCGCAATGGCGCCAGCCTGTCGCGCTACTGGCTGATCGGATCGCTCGATCTGGGCCAACCGGCACTGCAGAAGGAAGGCCGCAACAAGTATCGCGTGGTCGGCGCGCCGCATTGACGCAAGCTCTACACCACAGATTCCGACCGAAACCCTCTCCAGAACGAAGGGCTCCGATCGGAGTACCTGCGATTCAGAATCGGCAGTGCGGCTTCAGCTAGCCGTTTCGATACGCCGCGCCCGCAGCCATGTCGCAATGAGGAGCATTGCCACGCCGGCCGCCGCGCCGATCCAAAGGCCCGGTGAGGCGAGCAGATGGCCGATATCGCCCCAGTTGAACAGCGCCACCCGATTGCGATCGCCGATATCGAAATGGATTCCGCCTGGTACGTGCCAAGCCCAGCTTCCGGGCACGACGCTGAACAGGATGCGGCCGACGATGTCGCGCCAGTACCACAGACGGAAATCGAATCCGTCGTGACCGAGGCTGGTCACCGACTGCAGGAACAGCAACCAGCCGAGCAGGATCGGCGGTACCACGGCCCACAGGAAAGGTTTGGAGCGAGCGAAGGCCGAGCACAGCAACAGCCAGCCGTAGGCAGGGAGCGCCCACAGTGCGTTGACTGGAATCAGCACGAGCAGTTGCAGCCACAGCCTGAGCGGTGAAACCGGCTCCCAGATCAATGTGAACGGGTTACCCCCGTGGATCAGCACGACCAGGCCGAACAGCAGCAGCAGCGCGATATGCATCGCGATCGTGATCACGAACGCAAACACCGGAGCAATCAATGCGGCTGTCAGCACCTTGGAAGCGACAGTGGCAGTGTCGGTCAGCGGCATCGATTTCCAGAACAGCACGCTGCGATCGCGACGATCATCGTACAGGGCGCCGAGCAGGTAGAAGAACAGCACGAATGCCAGCACGATCTGGACGAAGCTCGCGAACACGAACAGCGAACCGTCGAGCGCGGCGCCAACCTGGCGCAGATCGTCCGGCGTGACCGCGGCGAGCGCCTGATTGAGTTGCATGCCAATCTGGATGTGGGCGCGTGCGCCGACGATTTCACCGATGACGATGCCGGAAATGGTCAACAACACGACGACAGCGGCGGTCCACAGCGGCGCCCACAGGAAGCCGCCTCGGTGTTCCCAGTATTCGCGCTTGAGTAACAGCGGTAGCGTGTTCATGCGTAGGTTCCTTGCATGATGGCGACAAAAAGATCGACTACGCTTGGCTTGTGCAACTCGCCGAGTGCGGCGAGTCGGGCGCGATCGACCCCGTCGAACAGAAAAATTGTCTTGCCGAAAATCTGGCGTTCGTGCAGCGGGCCGAGCACCCGCGCCGCTTCGACGTTTTCGGGGCTGACCATGACTTCGGCAAAACGCTCGGCGACCTGATCCATTGTGGCGGACAATGCGATCTTGCCGTCGCGAATGAAGATCAAATCGGTCAGGATATGTTCGACTTCCTCGACTTGGTGCGTAGTGACCAGGATGGTTTTCTGCTCGTCGAAATAGTCGTTCAACAGACTTTCGTAGAACGTCTTGCGATAGAGGATGTCGAGACCCAGGGTAGGCTCGTCGAGCACGAGCAGCCGTGCGTCGATCGCCATGACCAGGGCCAGATGCAGTTGCACGATCATGCCCTTGGACAGTTCGCGCACGCGCATTTCCGGCCTGAGTTTGGTTCGTGCGAGGAATGCCTTGCACTTGTCGCGTGAGAATCGCGGATGTACGCCGGCCACAAATTCGACTGCCTCGCGGACGCGCAGCCAGCGCGGCAGCACGGCCACGTCGGCGATGAAGCAGACCTGTTGCATGAGCTCGGCGCGCTTGCTGCGCGGATCAAGGCCGAGCACCGATAATTCGCCCTGAAACTCGGTCAGACCGAGGATGGCCTTGAGCGCGGTGGTTTTTCCGGCGCCGTTCGGGCCGATCAGGCCGACGATGCGCCCGCTCTCGATATCGAAATCGACGCTATCGAGCGCCGCGATCGCGCCATATCGCTTGGTCAGGTTGTGCGCATGGACAATCGCATTCATTTCACCTTCTCCTCGTGCGTCTTGGCCTCTTCCATCAATTGCTTCAAATCGAGCCCCATACGTACGAGGCGCGCATACAGCGCCGGCCATTCGTCGCTGAGAAAATGTTCCCGTTCGGATTTCAGCAACGCTGCTCGCGCGCCGTCGTTGACATACATGCCCAGACCCCTTCTTTTTTCCACGAGATTCTCATCGACCAGTTCCTGATAGGCTTTGGATACGGTGATCGGGTTGATCTGGAAATCCGCCGCCACCTGTCGTACCGAGGGCAACGGATCGCCCGGCGTGAGGACGCCATCAAGGATCATCGCCACTACGCGGTCACGCAGTTGGCGGTAGATCGGCGTCGAGTCGTTCCAGGTGATGCTCATCGGCTTAGTCCCTGCTTGTGCGCGGCGCAGCTTTGCCGAAGGAATAGTAGGGCATGTCCAGCGAGGCGTGCGATGCTCCGGCCGCCGCGTTGGGCAGGCGCATCGGTGTGATTGCGACGACCACGTGCGCGGCGATACGCGCATCGGCGCGTGCCTTGCGTGCAATCGCTGCAACGTCCCCGGCATCCGGGTGGACAATCACCGTTGGCAACGTCTGCATTGAAGCGGAGTGCGTCGCATTTGGATCGGGATGAACATGAATGGTCGGCAGCACTGTCAATTCCGGCGCCGGTGCGGATGTGACGGTTGGCGGAAGCGAGGCCGGCGCGGAGCGCGAAATGTGCGAAAGTCCATAGCCGGTGGCAAACAAGCCGATGGATAATGTGAGTGCGAGGACAAGGCGAGCCAGCATGGGACGACCTCCTTCGAGGCGTTGATGAAGTAGTGTTGTAGCGAACTATAACACCTAATCTCACCATGTCAAGGGGTGCCGGAAGACAAATGCCGGCTGAACCATCTCTTCGATGCCGTTTGCCAAGGTCGTGCGCCACGTCCACAATACGGCGCCCCCTCTACGTGGCCAAGCCCGGTCGACGCTTGAGCGCCGCAGGGTATGACGACCCCGATTCCCACACGATTTCAGGAGTAGATATGACGCGTTTCGTTCGAAAGTCAGTTATTGCAACCGCGCTGGCGGCGGTGTTCGGCATCAGCGGTGCGTTTGCGGCGCCCCCGGCGAAGCCGATGCAGCCGGCTGCCAAGGCCGCCGCAGCGGTGCCCCTCGACAAGAACAAGGTCAGCACGATGGTCGGTATGGATATCGGTCGCGGCCTGTCGCAAATCAAGGACGATATCGACCTGGACGTTGTGTTCAAAGCGCTCAAGCAGACCGTCAACGGCGAAAAGACCTCGCTGACGCCCGAGGAAGCACTCGAAGTGCGCAAGGCCTTCATGCAGCAGATGCAGGCCAGGCGCGTCGCCGAGCGCAAGGTCGCGGCCGAGAAGAACAAGGCCGAAGGCTCGACGTTTCTCGCCACGAACAAGAAAAAGCCGGGCGTGAAGACGACCGCTTCCGGCTTGCAGTACGAGGTCATCAAACAGGGCACCGGCCCGAAACCGAAACCGACCGACACCGTCAAAGTCAACTACAAGGGCACCAAGATCGACGGTACCGAGTTCGACAGCTCCTACAAGCGCGGCCAGCCGGCGACGTTCCCGCTGAATGGCGTGATCAAAGGATGGAGCGAAGGTCTTGAGTTGATGCCGGTGGGTTCGGAATACAAATTCTTCATTCCGGCGGACCTCGCCTATGGCGAGAACGCGCCCGGACCGATCGGCCCGAACGCCACGTTGATTTTCGATGTGGATCTGCTTGGCATCGAGAACAACGCGACCAAGGGCAAGACCATGCCGGCGGGCAAAAAGCCGATGATCAAGCCGGTCAAGAAGAAATCCGGCAGCAAGTAACGCTCATCCATATCGAGAGGGCGCGCTGCGGTTCGGCGCGCCTTCGTCGTTTGCGCGGCATCCAAACCGGGCGTTGCCGGCGGGCTCTCCCGGTGAGAAGGTCGGCGAAGGCCGTGGGTTGAGAGGCTGGTCACCGCCTTGATGCAACCCGCCTTCGCCTCGAAGACACAACGGCAGGGGCGCAGCTGATGGGACATTTCGCATGCATGTAACCATCTTCGGGACCGGCTATGTCGGCCTGGTGACGGGCGCCTGCCTGGCCGAAGTAGGTAATGACGTGGTTTGCATCGATGTCGATGCGGAAAAGGTGGCGCAGCTCGAACGAGGTGAAATCCCCATCTACGAACCCGGCCTGACGACGCTGGTGCGCGACAACAGTGCGGCCGGGAGGCTGCGTTTCACGACCGACGCCGATTCGGCGATCAGGCATGCCCGCATCCTCTTTATCGCCGTAGGTACTCCGCCCGACGAGGATGGGAGCGCGGATCTTTCGCATGTGCTGGATGTTGCCGCGACCATCGGTCGGGCGATTACCCGCGATGTGACTGTCGTCAACAAGTCGACCGTGCCGGTCGGCACGGCAGATCGGGTCAGGCAAACGATCGCCGATGCGTTGGCCGACCGCGGCGCCGATATTGCGTTTGACGTCGTATCCAACCCCGAATTCCTCAAGGAAGGCGCTGCGGTGCAGGATTGCCTGCGGCCGGATCGCATCATCATTGGTGCCGACAGCGTAACGGCGATTGAGACACTGAAAACCCTGTATGCCCCATTCAATCGCAATCACGAGCGGCTTGTACTCATGGACGTGCGGTCGGCCGAACTGACCAAGTACGCGGCCAATGCGATGCTGGCAACCAAGATCAGTTTCATGAATGAAATTGCCAACATCGCCGAACGCGTCGGTGCCGACATCGAAAATGTGCGCTTGGGGATCGGTTCGGATCCCCGTATCGGCTATCACTTCATTTATCCGGGTGCGGGCTATGGTGGTTCGTGTTTCCCGAAGGACGTCAAGGCGCTCGAATACACGGCACGCATGCACGGATACGAAGCACGCATTTTGAGCGCGGTTGAGGCGGTGAACGAGGACCAGAAAGGCAAGCTGTTTGCAATGATCGCCGGTCATTTTGAAAACCGCCTCGCCGGACGCACAATTGCCTTGTGGGGACTCGCATTCAAGCCCAATACCGACGACATGCGCGAGGCACCGAGCCGCACCTTGCTTGAACAACTCTGGTCGGCAGGCGCCAACGTGCGCGCCTATGATCCGGAAGCGGGCGTCGAGGCGCGGCGACTATACGCGGAACGCGCCGATCTGTTGCTTTGTGACCAGCCGTACGTCGCGCTGGAAGGCGCCGATGCGCTCGTGATCGTGACGGAATGGAAGGAGTTTCGCAGTCCCGATTTCCGACGTATCAAGGAGCTGCTTGGCGAGCCGGCCGTGTTCGACGGCCGTAATATCTATGAGCCGGCGACAGTCGAAAGTGCCGGGCTGGCTTACTACGGCATCGGGCGCGGACGCAGCGTCATGGCGCAATCGAACTGACGCCAATCGCCGGGCGTACCGATCGCGTATCGAGGGTCACCGAAAGGCGGGTATATGGAGCGAAAACGCGCACTGATCACGGGCATTACCGGCCAGGATGGCGCCTATCTGACCGAGTTGCTGCTCAAGCGAAACTACGAGGTGCACGGCATCAAGCGTCGCGCTTCGTCATTCAATACCGAGCGCATCGATCACTTGTATCATGAACTCGGCGAGCCCGGTGCCGCACTGACCCTGCATTACGGTGACCTGAGCGACTCCTCGGCGTTGTCGCGTGTGATCCGTGACGTGCGTCCCGACGAAATCTACAATCTTGCCGCGCAAAGTCACGTTGCGGTTTCGTTCGAGGAGCCCGAATACACGGCCAATGCAGACGCGCTCGGTGCGCTGCGCATCCTTGAGGCAATGCGTCTGCTCGGCTTGACCGATCGCTGCCGCTACTATCAGGCGTCGACGTCGGAAATGTATGGTCTGGTCGGCGAATCGCCGCAGCGCGAATCGACACCGTTCCATCCGCGCTCACCCTACGGCGTTGCCAAGCTTTACGCGTACTGGATCACGGTCAATTACCGCGAGGCGTTCGGTGCCTACGCATGCAACGGCATTCTGTTCAATCACGAATCGCCGATTCGCGGTGAAACCTTTGTGACGCGCAAGATTACGCGCGGACTGGCGCGCACGTTGCACGGATTGCAGCAGTGCGTCCATCTTGGCAACCTCGACGCGCGCCGCGACTGGGGGCATGCGCGCGATTATGTCGAAGCGCAATGGCTGATGTTGCAGCAAGATCAACCGAACGACTATGTGATCGCGACCGGCATTCAGCATTCGGTACGCGACTTCGTGACGCTGGCCGCCCGCGAGCTCGGCATCGAACTCGAATTCCGCGGTAGCGGAGGCGACGAACATGCTGTTGTCGCCGCCGTCAGCAATGCCGAAGCGAAGTTGAAGCCGGGTGCCACGATTGTACGCATTCATCCGCAATACTATCGGCCGGCCGAAGTCGGCACGCTGCTCGGGGATGCCACGTTCGCGCGTGAGCAATTGGGCTGGACGCCGAAGACTTCGTTTGCCGAACTGGTTCGGGAAATGGCGGCCGCCGACCTCGCTTTGGCTGCGCGCGAGGCGCGCGGGCTGTGCGGAGCACGCCACGGTCGCCACCTCGTCGAGCGACTCGATCGGCCTGAACGCCCGTGAGTACGAGTATTGAGGAACGGTTGGCCGATCTGGAAATCCGCCTGGCTTTCATGGACGATGCCGTCACCACGCTCAACGGCACCGTTGTAGCGCAGGACCGCAATATCGCGCGGTTGACGTTGGAATTGCGGCGCCTGCGCAACGAACTGAGCGAACTGGGTGCACCCGCTTCGCACGGCGCGGCGCACGAACCGCCACCACCGCATTACTGAACCGATCGAACGATGTCGGATTCACTACGTGACCAATTGCTCAAGAGTGGACTTGCGAACAAGATCAGGAAGTCGCTGCGTTCCGCGCACGATCCGGGCGCCACGCGGCCGGCGAAGCGCAAGGAGAACCGCGGTAGCAGCGAGATCGATCTGGCCAGGGCCTATGCATTGCGCGAGCGTAGCGAACGTGACGAGCGCGAGCGTATTCGACGCGAGGCCGAACAGCGTGCGCGCGAAAAGAAGGAACGCAGGCGCAAGCTGGCGCAATTGCTGGAAGGGCAGGCACTCAATCTGGCCGACGCCGATATTCCTCGTCATTTTCCACATCGAGACAGGATTCGTCGCATTTACGTCAGCACCTCTCAATTGCCGCGACTCAACGCGGGCGAGCTTGGCGTGGTGCAACTGCTCGGGCGCTATTTGCTGGTGAATCGCGACATCGCGCTCGCGGCGCAGGCCATAGATGCCGATGCACTGGTACTTCTTTGCGATTCGACTGCGAGCGCCGATGATGATGTGCCGGCGGATCTGGTGTGGTGACCGTAGGCTGCGCCGATCCGTGTCGGGAAACGTGAGCGCGGTCACGCGCCGTTACTTGCGCGCCTGATAGCGTATTGTTCCATGCGTGGAATTCTGCCCCTGATCGTTGCACTTGCCGGGTTCGGCGGGGCCGGTGCCGAGACCTTGCCGCGGTTTCCACCGCAGGCCACCTGGTATGCCGACGTCAGTCAGGCGCCGTTGCGCTCGAATTCGGCCGAGATGCTGCAATGGCTGGAACAGCAGGGGGGGTGGGGAACCAACGACGCCTCGCACCCTGATCGTTTCCAGATCGATTTTTCCCTCGTCGTACTTCACGCCGACGCTGCGTCGCCGACCGCGCCCCTGGTGGAACAACCGGGCTATTACCTGCCGGACTGTGACGGTGTGCAGCCGGTGCCGTTGCCGTTCGGCGGGCGCATCGAGGGCAGCGGCGATTACACATGCAACATCGGCGATGAGGACTGTCATCTGCTGGTAGTGCGCGACGGCAGCCTGTATGAGTCCTACAACACGACCGTTGACGCGGTCGGCGTGCATTCCCTGTGCCTGGCCGTGTGGAATCTGCGCGTGGTCTATCCACCCGAGGGGCGTGGTGACGGTTGCACCAGCGCCGATGCGGCAGGCTTCCCGATCGCGCCGCTGCTGATCAATGCCGACGAGGTGGCCGGCGCAATCGCCGATGATGGCGATCTCGGTCACGCGATCCGGTTCATCTTGCCTAATGCGCGCATGCGCGCCGGCTACTATGTTCGTCCGGCCAGCCACATCGGCGGCCCAGGAAGCGCCGACCAGCTGTCGATACCGTACGGATCTCGGCTGCGTCTGAAAGCCGGCTTCGACATCAGCGGTTTCAATCCCGCCGCGCAGGCGGTGCTGCGGACTCTGAAAAAATACGGCATGGTGCTCGCCGATGGCGGCAACGTGCCGCTGACGGCCGACGCCGATACCTACACATCCGCGCAATGGAGCGATCTGGACTTCGACAGTCACTCGCTGTTTGGCGTACGCCCGAGCGACTTTGAAATCATCGACACCGGTGCACTGATCCCGACCCAGGATTGCGAACGCAGCGATCCGACGCCGGTGGATCCGATCTTTGCCGATGGATTCGGCGATCAATAATCCATGAAGTAGCCGCCGTTCACCGGAATGTTGGCGCCAGTGATGAAGCCGGCATCATCCGCGGCAAGAAAATCGACGGCGCGCGCGATCTCGCGCGGTTCGCCGAGGCGTCCTACGGGAATCGACGCGACGATCTGGTTGCGGATGTCCTCGGGGACCTTCATGACGAGCGCGGTGTTGCAATAGCCGGGCGACACGCTGTTGACGGTCACCCCCTTTTTCGCGGTCTCGCGTGCCAGCGCCATCGTGAAGCCGTGCATACCCGCCTTCGCGGCGGAATAGTTGGTCTGGCCAAACTGGCCGGTCTGGCCGTTGACCGATGAAATGTTGATGATCCGGCCAAATCCGCGTGAGGTCATCCCTTCGACTACGTGGCGGCACATGTTGAACACGCCCTCAAGATTCACTTTGAGCACGTCGCCCCACTGCTCGGGTGCCATCTTGCGCAGCGACGTGTCGCGTGTGATGCCGGCTGCGTTTACCAGGATCGAGACCGGACCGTGGGTCTTTTCGACGCGTTCTATCAGCTTGCCGCAGTCGGTGTAGTCGCTGACGTCGAGCGACTCGAACGCGATATCCGATCCGAATTCCGCGGTCTCGGCACGAAATTCGCCCACGCGATCGGTGCGGCTGCCCAGGTCGGCGGCGACCACCCGCTTGCCGGAGCGCGCCAGGTGTCGACAGATCTCGGTGCCGAGCCCCCCTATGCCGCCGGTGACGACGGCCACGTGCTTGTTACTCATGCGATCCCTTCCTCGTGCAGTGCGGCATGCGATGCGGCGCGATGTTGCTGCGTCGCAACAAACAAGCCATGTTAAGAACGCGAGGTGCGGGTGTCAACGTCCGGCGGGTCGTTCTAGGGCTTGCGTGACTTCTTGCCCTTGTCGTTTCCAGGGCTCTCGCCGCGCGCATGGTTGGCGGCGGAGGACAGGAAGCCCTGTTGCAGCGAGTTCCACAAATCGACGTTGCGTTCGGTCAGATCATTCAACATCGACCACGGCGTCTGCCCGAGCATGTTGTTGAGCTGGCTTCGGAACTGTTGCTGCTGATCGAGAAAGATTTGCAGACTCTTCTCCAGGTAGCTGCCCATGAAGCCCTGCAGGGAGTCGCCGTAGAAGCGGATGATCTGGGAAAGCAGATGGGTCGTGAACATCGGCTGCCCGCGCTCTTCGTGCTCGGCGATGATCTGCAGAAGCACCGAGCGCGAAAGGTCGGCCCCGGTCTTCGCATCGCGCACTTCGAACTCTTCGCCATCGACGACCAGCTGGCGCACTTCCTCAAGCGTGATATAGCTCGAGATCTCGGTATCGTAGAGGCGCCGATTCGGATACTTCTTGATGATGCGGACCTGTCCCATTCGCCAACGCTAGCACGTCATGCGGCAGCGCACCAGTTGTGTTTGCTGCGCAGCAAATCGGGTGGACGTCGGCGCCGCCCGCGCGCTACCAACCCATGTAATGGCCGCCGTTGATTGCGAGGTTGGCGCCGGTGATCCATGCAGCCTGCTCCGAGGTCAAGAAACCGACGGAATAGGCGATTTCGTCGGGATTGCCCAGACGTCCGACCGGAATCTGCGCCACGATTTTTGCACGCACTTCTTCGGGGACCGCCATCACCATGTCGGTGCCCACGTAACCGGGCGAAACCGTGTTTACGGTGATGCCGAACTTCGCGTTTTCCTGGGCCAGCGAGATCGTGAATCCATGCATGCCGGCCTTGGATGCGGCGTAGTTGGCCTGACCATACTGTCCTTTCTGGCCGTTGATAGAGGATATCTGGACGATTCGTCCCCATTTGCGGCTGCGCATGCCTTCGATCACCGGTCGCGTCACGTTGAAGCACGAATTGAGATTCGTGTTGATGACCTCCTGCCATTGCAACGCACTCATCTTGTGGAATGTCGTGTCGCGCGTGATACCCGCGTTGTTGATCAGGATATCGATCGGACCGACTCGATCTTCGAGATCGGCAACCATGGTTTCCATGGCGCCGGCATCGGCGACATCTCCGTGGGCGATGGTGAAGTCGAACCCGGCCTTGCGTTGGGTATCCTGCCACGCCTTGGCTTTCGCCTGGTCCCGATAGTTGGTCGCAACCTTGTGGCCGAGACTTGAAAGATGCCGGCAGATGGCGGTGCCGATACCGCCGGTACCGCCGGTAACCAGTGCTACGCGTGCTGTCATGAGTATCTCCGGATTCAGTGGTCCAAAGTCGCTGGTCGAGCCAGATCCGTATTGTGCCTGCGCATCCGGCAAAAAGCCTTGCGCACTGCCGCACGCCGGCTCGGCCTCTCTTGAAACGCAAGGCGATGCCCCCCAAACCTGTGCGTTGTGCGGCACGCGCCCGTGCAAAACGAGAGGCCAGCCATGTTACGAGTGATCTTGTTCATCGCCACCAACCTCGCGGTCATGCTGCTGCTGACCATCGTGGTCAAGCTGACCGGGGTCGACGTGTCGACCTACAGCCATGGTCGGATCAATCTCGAAGGCCTGATCATCCTCGCCGGCGTGATCGGTATGGGAGGTTCGTTCATTTCGCTGGCGATGTCCAAATGGATTGCCAAACGCTCGGTCGGTGCGCATGTCATCGAACAGCCGCGGGATGCAGACGAAACCCGGCTCATGGATGGCATAAGGCGCCTCGCCGGCGAGGCGGGAATCGGCATGCCGGAAGTGGCGATCTACGATGCGCCGGACATGAACGCATTCGCTACCGGCATGAACCGCAACAATGCGCTGGTCGCCGTGAGCACCGGCCTGTTGCGCAACATGGACCGGCAGCAGGTCGAGGCGGTCCTCGGACACGAGATTACCCACATCGCCAATGGCGACATGGTGACAATGGCCCTGATCCAGGGCGTGCTCAATACCTTCGTCATCTTCCTGGCGCGTGTGATCGGCACCGTGGTCGACCGCATGATCAGCGGCAACCGTGAAGGCGGCGGCCTGGCGTATTTCGGCATCGTGATCGTGCTGCAAATCGTACTCGGCCTGCTCGCCTCGATCATCGTCATGGCGTTTTCACGCTGGCGCGAGTTCCGTGCCGACGCAGGCGGTGCGAGACTGGCCGGGCGCGAATCGATGATCTCGGCGTTACAGCGACTCGCCGGCAACCAGGGCGAGAACAGCTTGCCGAAGGCGATCAAGGCGTTTGCGATTTCCGATGAACGCGGTTTTGCGCGTCTGTGGATGAGCCATCCACCGATCGCGGAGCGTATTGCGGCGTTGCGTGCCGGACACTGATACAACGCCACGAAAACCGGCGTGGACCCGAAGGGCGCTCTCCCCTTCAATCGCTTGGGTCGATGGGGCGCGGCACGACGTCGGAGCTGTGAGGGAGCCTACCGGGACTTGTGCAAGGCTCTTGCCTGAGATGGGTCAGGTCGCCGTGAATTCGTGCGCCATGATCTTCTCCGGCTCCTGCAGGAAATTACCCTGGACGAAATTTACCCCGCACGAAAACAGGATGGACATGCTGGCGGCATCTTCCACAAACTCCGCGACCGTAAGCTTGCCGGCGCGATGGGCCCGATCGCAGATTTCCTTGATGCGCTCCTGATTTTCCTTGTTCTTCGGGAGTTCGGCCATGAAATTGCGATCGATTTTCAGGTAATGCGCGGGTATGTGCTTTAGCAGCTGGAACGAATTGAGACCCGAGCCGAATTGTTCGAGCGCGAAGCGGCAGTGAAGCTGTTCAAGCCCCTTGACGAAGGCACGGGCCGGTTTCAAATGGGTAACGACTTTGCTTTCGGGCATCTCGAATACCAGGGCGTCGCCGCGCTGGCGCGCATGCTGTAGTCGCTGGGCGATCCACGGCAGCAGTGTTTCATCCGTCAGCGATTGCGGTGTGAGTTTGACGAAGAACGACGTCTTGTGCCCTGCCAACTCGCGCTCGGCGATCGCACGAATGGCGTTGGCGATGACCCAGCGGTCGATTGCCGGCATCAGTCCGTGTCGTTCAGCCGTCGGCAGAAAATATGACGGCAGAACCTCCTCGTTCGGTCCCTGCATGCGCAGCAGAATTTCGTAGAATTCGCCTTCGGCGCCGTGCAGACTGATGATTGGCTGGTAGTACAGCATGAAACCGTCGTTGGCGAGCGCCTGCTCGACCAGCTTCAACCAATGGCGATTCTGTTCGGCGACTGCCTTGTCCTGTGCCGACGGGTCGAGCAACTTGACGCGATTGCCCCCCTCGACCTGGGCGTTGCGCAGCGCGGACTGGGCTTGATCAAGCGCTGCGACGGCGGTGGCATTTTTTTCGCCGATCAGCACGCCGCCGATGCTGACCGTCAAACTGATCGACTGCTTGCCGACCTCGAAGATGCGTTCTTCGAAGGCCTTACGCAAGGTTTCCCCGAGCTGCCTGGTTCCCTCGATGCTGCGCGAGGCGAGGAGCAGCCCGAAGCTGTGATCGGCGAGTCGACCGGCGACGTCTCCTTCACCCAGATGACGACGCAGCAACGTTGCCATGTCGCCGAGCAACAGGTCGGTATTTCCCAGACCGACGCCGTCGAGCACATGCTGGATATTGTCCGGTTCGAGCAACAACATGGCCTGATCGTTTCTGCCTGCCGCCGCCGCCGCAATTGCGCGTTCGAGCGCGGTAATCGTGTACTGACGGTTGTACAGCTCGGTGACAAGATCGCGTGAGCGCAATTCATCGATCTCATGGGCGAGCGCCGGATCGGTGGTTTGCTGATGAAAAGTGATCTGATGACAGTGCTCGCCCTCGTAACTGGCTTCGGCGAACTCCATGACGGCGTCGAACGTCGATCCGTCTTCGCGTTGTGCCTTCAGTTGCAGCCGATCGGGAGCCGCTTCGCCCTTGGACAGGCGTTTGAGCAGTTTCTTGAACTCATCGGCATCGTTCGCCGCGACCATGTCGAGGATCGACATGCCTTCGACGTCTTCGAAATCGTCGAAGCCGAACATTTCGAGATAAGCCTTGTTGGCGCGTACGTGCATGCCTTCGTGGATATAGGCCACGGGTTCGCCCGACGAATCCAGCAATGACTCGCAGCGCCGCTCGGTTTCGCGCAGCGTCGCTTCGAGTCGACGCACGTTGCGCCGCATGGTCAGCGCGTCGAATTCGCGGCGCACGACCATTTCGGTGTGTTCCGGGCAATTGCGCAACGCGAGTGCTCGCGCGCCGTTGCGACAGGCCTGCACGATCGCATCATCGTCGAGGCGGCGGGCATAGGCGATCAGCGCAATGTCCTTGCCGCTGCGGTTGGCCAGCTCCACAACCTTGCGCACGCCGAGATCGGGGCAATCGAGATCGATCAGGATCAGGTCGGGAACCTGCTTGTCGAGTATCGCGAAGAGTTCCTTTTCATTGCTCGCCCGGCTCGGTCGCACGGCAATTCCGCCATTGCGCAGCAAGCTGATCACCTGTTCGGCATCTTCGGCCGAATCATCCACCAGCAAGAGTCTGATCATGTTGTCTGACCGGCTCATGGCGTCATGGTCGCGTCGCTTATGCGTTGCAAGAGAGGTGGCATGTGGAATCGGCCTGCATTATCCATGGCGCGGTCGTGTGTCGGTGGCCGGACGACTGTTGCTTGCCTGCGACCTTCCGTGGTTGTACCGGATTCGACCGGGCTTTTCCATTGTGATGGCTCGTTCATAGAGGTACCTTCCCGTTCGCGCCGGCGACTTCCCGCACCAGCCGCGGCACCAGAAATCCGGGCAACAGCGCGCGCAGTTCCCCGATCAACCGGGATGCGCGCTCGTCGGCGACCTCGAAATGGGCCGATCCGCGAACCCGATCGAGCTGATGCAGGTAGTAAGGCATCACGCCACACGCGAACAGGCGCTCGGACAGATCCGCGAGTGCCCGCACCTCGTCGTTGATGCCGCGCAGCAGGACCGATTGGTTCAGCAGCGTCACACCGGTTTTGCGAAGGGCTTGGCAGGCCTGCTCGACTGAACCATCGATCTCGTTGGCATGATTGACATGCAGCACGACGACGCGCTGCAGCGGCAGCGCGGCAAGCCAGTCGAGTAGTTCGCGATCGACCCGTTCCGGAAGCACGACGGGCAGACGCGTATGGATGCGCAATCGGCGGACATGTGAAATGGCCGTCAGGGCATCGGTCAGCGCAGCCAGTTTGGTTGTGGCCAACGACAGCGGATCGCCTCCGGAAAGGATCACTTCGCGGATCGATGTGTCCTCGAGCAAACGAGCGAGTGCTGGCTGCCACTGGCCAACTGCAGCGGTCTGCTCGGCGTACGGAAAGTGCCGGCGGAAACAGTAGCGGCAATGCACCGCGCACGCGCCGGTTGTGATCAGCAACGCCCGCCCGGCGTATTTTTGCAGCACGCCATCAGCGCTGCGCGCGTCGAGATCGCCGACCGGATCGAGCTCGAACCCGGGCGTTGCATCGTACTCGCAGGCGCGCGGCAACACCTGCAGCAGCAAAGGATCGTTTGCGTCGGCGTGTCGCATGCGCGCAATGAAGCCACGCGGCACGCGCAACGGAAAGCGCGCGTCGGCAATGGGCGACAGGCTGGCACCGAGCTGCTCGAGCCCGACCAGACGCAACAGTTCCTCGGGGTCGGAAACCGCCTCGCGCCAAAGTCGTTGCCAGCGTGGTAGCTGCGCCGGCCGAGGGTTAACGGCTATCATTGCACTCCGGGTTAGGCACACCACTCAAGTCGAGCACGGTCCGCGGACCACCGCCAGCATCGTGCCGCGCCGATCCGTACCTCTCAGCCGCTCCTGCAGCGGCGGTATTCAGGAGCGCTGCATGGCAAGTTATGGCATGAACGACGTAAAGAACGGTCTCAAGATCATTGTGGACGGTGCGCCGTGCACGATCGTCGACACGGATTTTATCAAGCCCGGCAAGGGACAGGCGTTTACCCGCGTAAAGTACCGCAATTTGAAGACCAATCGCACGGTCGAGATGACGATGAAATCGACCGATACGGTCGAAGGCGCGGACGTCGTCGATACCGACATGGAGTTCCTTTATTCGGACGGCGAATTCTGGCATTTCATGCATCCTGATACGCACGAGCAGATTGCTGCAGACAGCGCAGCGGTGGCAGACGCGGCCAAGTGGCTCAAGGGCAACGAGCGCGTCATTGTGACGCTGTGGAACGGCACCCCGCTAACGGTGGCGCCACCGAATTTCGTCGAACTCGAGATTACTGAGACCGATCCGGGCGTGCGTGGCGATACCTCGGGGGGGGGTGGCAAACCGGCCACGCTTGAGACCGGTGCGGTCGTACGCGTCCCGCTGTTCGTCAATCAGAACGAGTTGATCAAGGTCGATACCCGGACCGGCGAGTACGTTGGACGGGTCAAATAGCAGCAAGCCCGCATGCCTGACGCAATGCCGCTCGCAACCGATCTGCTGATTGAAGCGCGCTGGATCGTGCCGGTTGAACCGGAGGGCTTGGTATTGCGCGACCATGCGGTCGCAATCGACGCCGGCAGGATCGTCGCCGTTGTTCCCGCAGCCCATGCGCGCGCGGCGTATGCTCCGCGTGAACGTGTCGAACTTGGTCAGCATGTGCTGATTCCGGGCCTGGTCAACGCCCACACCCACAATCCGATGACATTGATGCGCGGATTGGCCGACGATCTGCCATTGATGCGCTGGTTGACCGAACACGTGTGGCCGGCCGAAGCCGAAGTCATGAGCGCCGAGTTTGTGCGCGATGGCGTGGAACTCGCTATTGCCGAGATGCTGCGCGGCGGCAGCACCTGCTGCAACGAACTTTATTTCTTTCCCGACGCGCAGGCTGCAACGTACAAGCGCTTCGGCTTTCGCGCACTGATCGGCTTGCCTATTATCGAGTTCCCGAGTGCATGGGCAGCGAGTCGCGATGAATATTTCGACAAGGCGCTTCTCGTTCATGATGAATACGACGGCGATCCGTTGATCGGAACGGCGTTCGCGCCGCACGCGCCATATACCGTGTCGGACGCGAGTTTCAATCGCATCCGCGTACTTGCCGATCAACTCGATCTGCCGGTGCACATGCATATTCACGAGACGGCAAAGGAAATCGATGACAGCCGACGTGAACACGGCCTGCGTCCGTTCGCGCGGCTGCAGAAACTTGGCATCGTCAACGACCACCTGATCGCGGTGCACATGACGCAGGTGACCGACAGCGAGATGGAGACCTGTGCGGAAGCGGGCGTTTCAGTGGTGCATTGCGCTGAGTCGAACATGAAGCTGGCCAGCGGGTTCTGTCCGGTCGCGGCCATGCGCCGCAGTGGTGTGAATGTTGCACTGGGCACCGATGGGTGTGCTTCCAACAATGATCTCGACATGTTTGGCGAAATGCGCAGTGCCGCACTGCTGGCCAAAGTGGTTGCGCAGGATGCTAGCGCACTGAACGCGGCGGCAACACTGCGCGCCGCCACGCTGGACGGCGCGCGTGCGCTCGGCTGGGAGGATCAGATCGGTTCCATCGGACCCGGCAAGCAGGCCGATTTGACGGCGCTGCGATTCGACGGCGTCGAGAGCCAGCCCCTTTACAATGTGGTTTCGCAACTGGTCTACGCGAGCGGACGCCAGCAAGTCAGCGACGTGTGGATTGCGGGCGTGCGCAAGCTGCGCGATCGAGTGCTGGTTGAGCTTGATCCGGTCGAGCTGATCGACAAGGCCGCGCGCTGGCGCGATCGCCTCGCTGGCGAAGCCGTGGGTAGCGTCGGCGCTGCGACAGTCGGATCAAGATGATCACAGGGCCGGTCAATGTCGATGCGGGCGAGATCGCGAAATTCGATCGGCTGGCCGCACGCTGGTGGGATCCGGACGGCGAATCGCGTGCGCTGCATGATCTCAATCCGCTGCGCCTGGCCTGGATCGCCGAACGCACATGGCTCAAGGACGCGCAGGTGCTCGACATTGGCTGCGGCGGCGGTCTTCTAAGCGAAGGGTTGGCCCGCGCCGGCGGCAGGGTGACTGCGATTGACCTGTCCCTGAGTGCGCTCGATGTCGCCAGACTGCACCTGCACGAAAGCGGCCTCGTGGTGGACTATCGCGAGATCAGCGCCGAGCAACTGGCATCCGAGATGCCCGGTCGGTTCGACGCCATAGCCTGCCTCGAAATGCTCGAGCACGTTCCTGATCGGTCGAGCGTGATTCGCGCAGCCGCGGTGCTGCTAAAGCCGGGCGGTCGGCTGTTCCTGTCGACCTTGAATCGCACGCCGGCGGCTTTCGCCGCCGCAATCGTCGGCGCCGAATATCTGTTGCGACTGTTGCCGCGCGGCACCCACCACTACGAGCAGTTCATTCGGCCGGCGGAGCTTGCGGCGGATCTGCGCGCGGCCGGCCTGGTGCTCGACGAATTGTGCGGTATTGCATATAACCCGTTGATACGAAAAGCATCGCTGAGCCACCGGGTTGCGGTCAACTATCTGGCCTGCGCCACGCGGCAATCATGAGCATGCGCGAATCCGCAAGCGTTGTGCTGTTCGATCTGGACGGCACCCTGGTAGACAGCGCCCCCGATCTGATCGCCGCGGCGGCGCGACTATGCGAGGAGATCGGTTCGCCGCCGCCGCCTGCCGAGGCGTTGCGTCGTTCCGTTTCCGCAGGCGGACGCGCGATGCTGGGCTGCGCGCTGCCGGGTGCCGACAGCGAACGAATCGAGACGTTGTTGCCGCGATTTCTCGAGCTGTACTCGCAGCGGATCGCGATACATACCCGGTTGTACCCTGGGATCAGCGACGTGCTCGATCGTCTCTGCGCAGCCTGCATTCCGTGGGGCATCGTGACCAACAAACCCGGCTGGCTGGCGCGTTCGCTGCTGGATCAACTCGATCTTGCCGGTCGTTGTGCGGCGCTGGTCTGCGGTGATTGCCTGTCAGTGAAAAAACCCGATCCGGCAACCGTGCGGTATGCCTGCGAACTGGCTGGCGCGGCAGTGGCGCGGGCGGTTGTCGTTGGCGATGACGTGCGCGATGTGCAGGCCGGGCGCGCCGCCGGTACGCGCACGATTGCCGCAGCCTGGGGATATCTTGACGGAGGCGATCCAGCGACCTGGGGCGCTGACATCGTGGTCGGCACGCCGCAAGAACTGCCTGGACCGCTCGGGCTCGCTCCGTGATGCGCGACCTCGGCGGGTTGGGGAGTTTTGAGACCAAATGGACAGGGTTGGATCCAGAACTCGCGGTGGCTTTGCGCTTTATGGCGCCCGATCAGCGCAACGTGCAATCGGCTTTCGCGTGCCTCGCCCGGGAACTTGAGCATGCCGCCTACGACGTGCGCGAGGCTACCGTTGCGGCCGGCAAGCTCGAGTGGTGGGCCGGCGAATTGATCTCAGCGGCACGCGGGACGCCGCAACATCCATTGACACGTGTACTGGCCCGCATTGATGCGTTCGCTCACGCGCCTTGGAATGCGCTGATTGCCGGCGCCATGAGCCAGCGCGATGTGGACGCTTCGGGTGATCTGAGCACATTGCTCGCTGGTCACCAGCTTTTGCAGGCACCGCTCGCCGAAGTGCAAGCGATGATGTTTGCGGGCGTTTCGGCAACCGCTACTGCCGCGTCACGTAGCATATCTTGCGCGCTGCGCGAACTGATTCGCCTCGACGACGGCAGGATGCGTGAAGGTACGCTGCCGTTGCCGCTCGATCTGCTCGCCCGTCATCAACTGACGCGCGCGGAGTTGATGCGTTCCGGATCTGCGCGTAACGCCGCCGTATGCGACATGCTGTCGGCGCTGGTCGCTCGTTTCGACGTGATCGCTGCCGATGTCGCGGATCTCGCCTTGACCGAAGTCGCCACGATGGAGGCGAATCGGGTGCGGGCGCGGCGGGCGCTGCGCGCGCGCGATCCGCTGGTCGCGTTGCGCCATGCATTTCGGAGCGTGTCGCCACGCGTGGCGTGGAGCGTGTGGCGGCGTGCGCGGGCATCGTGAGGTTTCGCTGATAAGCTATTGACTCGACGATGATCGTCTCCATGTGTTCGGCTCCCGCCGTCACGCGCTTCAGACTCGGAACCAGTTCATGCCGTTTTCCGAAAGTGCTCTGCAAAAACTGCCCGATATCGCCGACGAGGTCCGCGCCGGGCCGGCCGGCGCGCTCGACTGGGTCGGCATGGACGATATCGTGATGCCGGTCCTGCTCGCGGGGCCCGATGGTGACAGCGTGCAAACCAGTGCGCGCGTAGGCGCCTGGGTCAACCTCAAACGATCGGCGGCGCGCGGCATTCACATGTCGCGGCTGTACCTGCATCTGGATCGGATGTTGTCGGCCGAACCGCTGACGCCATGCTCGTTGCGCCGCCTGTTGCGCGATTTTCTCGAATCCCACGCCCAACTGTCTGATCGCGCGCTGTTGCGTGCGCGTTTTGCACAACTTCTGAGGCGGCCGGCTTTGGTCAGCGACAACAGCGGCTGGAAATCCTATCCCGTCAGCGTCACCGCTTTGCTGGAGCGTGGCGATTTCAGCTTGGAGATGGGTTGCGAGGTAATGTACTCGAGCACCTGTCCGGCGTCGGCGGCCCTGGCAAGGCAACTGATCCAGCAACGCTTCGATCGGGATTTCCCGCATGAAGAAGCGTTCGAGCACGCGGTCGTGCGACGCTGGCTCGGAACCGAGCAAGGGATTTGCGCGACGCCGCACGGCCAGCGCAGTATCGCCGAGGTGCGCGTGAAGCTGGTTCCCGGATTCGATCTGCCGATTGTCGATATCATCGACATGGTCGAAGCCGCATTGCAGACACCGGTGCAGACCGCGGTCAAGCGCGAGGACGAACAGGCCTTCGCCGCGCTCAACGGCGCCAATCTGATGTTCTGCGAAGATGCGGTGCGGCGTATCCGCATTGCGCTCGACAGTGATGAGCGCATCAGCGATTTCCGCTTGCGCGCGACCCATTGCGAAAGCCTGCACGCGCATGACGCCGTCGCGGTCGTGACGAAGGGCGTGGCGGGTGGCTACACCGTGTAGTGCGCTGCGGACGGAGTTGTCGTCGGTGGGCGCTTTACTTCTTTCGCTTCACGTAATGCTGTCGCACGGGTTCCGTTCGCCTCGCCGTGAGCGGAACCCTGGCGATAGCGTCACATCATGCGAGGAGAAGCTGGTGAGTAAGCCAGCCGACTCGGACGCTACAACAAGCCAGACTAACGATGCGTCTTCGGTAGCAACGCCGGATCGAGTCGCACGCCAAACCAATTGAATCCCCAGTGCACATGTGGTCCGGTTGCGCGACCGGTCATACCTGCAGCACCGATGATCTGACCCTGCTTTACGTGATCGCCGCGTTTGACGTCGAGCCGGCTCATGTGCAGGAACGAGCTGTCGAGGCCGAAGCCGTGATCGATCAGCACCGTACCGCCGGTCAGGACCAGATCGGGTTCGGCAAACGTGACGATGCCGGCTGCCGGAGCGTGCACGGGCGTGCCGGTCGGCACTGCCATATCAAGGCCCATGTGCGGTGATTTCGGCACGCCGTTGTCGATGCGCTGGCTACCGTACACGCCGCTGATTCGAGCGTTTTTGACCGGGCGCTCGAATCCGTCGAGGAAGTTTTCGCGCGGATCATCGCGCGTGCGCGCCTCGGCGACCGCTTGCTGTTCGCGCGCGATGCGTGCGGCGGTCGCAGGATCGGGCGTTACGGTCTTCTGCGGCAGGCCGTTGACGCGCTCGACGCGGTAGGTTCGCTGTGTCACCGTCCGCTGTACGGTTTCGTTGTGTCCGTCGGGATAACGGATATCGAGTTTGAACGACCGTGGGGCGTCGCGATCGAGACCGAACACGAAATGCCCGTCGCTGCCGACACGCAGTTCGCGCCCGCCGAACCGCACGTGCGACCCGGGCGGCGCGCGTGCGATGACGAGTTGGCCCTGTTGCAGATACGCGGGCAGGGTCACTGTATCGCGCGGGGCGGCAGCTATCGAAACGGTGAGCAGGCCGAACACCGCGCTGACAGCCAGCCGATGGCGCGTCATCGGTTGAACGCGAGGCGCTGCCCGACCCGGCTGTCGTCGAGCCGACCATCGAACCACAACCGCTCGCCGTTGACAAAGGTTGCGTCAATGCTCGAGCGAAAGGTGAAGCCTTCAAATGGCGACCATGCGCATTTCGACAGGATTTCCTCCTGTCGCACGGTGTGCGGCCGTTTCGGGTCTATCAGCACGAGGTCGGCGCAACAGCCTTCGCGCAGAAAACCCCGCTCTTTGACGTCGAAGCGTATGGCCGGCGCATGGCTGATTGCTTCGACCACGCGCTCCAGAGTCAGCGTGCCGTCGTGCACGCGTTCGAGCGCAAGTTGCAGCGCGTATTGGGCAAGCGGCAGGCCGGACGGAGCTTGCCTGTAGGGCCGTGACTTTTCACTGGCCAGATGCGGTGCGTGATCGGTTGCCAGAATATCGAGACGGCCTTCGGCCAGCGCTTCGATCAAGGCATCTCGATCGGCGGCGGTCTTGATCGCGGGATTGCACTTGATGAGATTGCCGAGGCGCGCGTAGTCGGCGTCGCTGAAATGCAGGTAGTGCACGCAGGTCTCGGCCGTAATGCGTTTGCCCGCGACCGGTCCCGGCGCGAACAAAGCGGCTTCCTCGGCGGTCGAGATATGCAGGACATGCAGGCGCGTCTGGTGGCGTCCGGCGAGTTCCAGCGCGAGGCGCGTCGACTTGATGCAGGCTTCGCGCGAACGGATCAGCGGATGCTGCTCGACCGGGATGTCCTCGCCGAAGCGCGCCAGCGCGGCCGCTTCATTGGCTTCGATCATCGGCGTGTCTTCGCAATGGGTGATGATCGGCACCGGCGCGCGGCGAAAGATCGCATCGAGTGTGTCCGGATCGTTGACCAGCATGTTGCCCGTCGATGAACCCATGAACACCTTGATGCCGGGAGCGGCGAGGGGGTCGAGCGCGGCAATGTCCTCGATGTTGTCGTTGGTCGCCCCGAGATAGAACGCGTAGTTGGCAATCGATTTGTGCGCGGCGAGCGCGTACTTTTCCTCGAGTGCTGCACGATTGATCGCCGGCGGTCGCGTATTGGGCATTTCCATGAAGCTGGTGATGCCGCCGGCGACGCACGCACGAGATTCGCTTGCGATGTCGGCCTTGTATTCAAGGCCGGGCTCGCGAAAATGTACCTGGTCGTCGATCATGCCGGGGAGCAGCCAACGCCCGGCCGCGTCGAACACCTTCTCGCCGCTGCGCGCCGTGAGCGCGGCGCCGATCGCATCGATGCGCCCGTCGCGAATGCGCAAGTCAGCGTGCTGACGGTGACCCTCATTGACGAGTTCGGCGTTGGTGATCAGCCAGTCAGTCATGGATGTTCCCGTTGCGTGCATGGGCAAGCCAGTGGAACGCCTGCGGCACCGGATCATCTCCGCCGGCGCACAGTGGCTGGCAACGCAGCACGCGCCTGCACGCGAGCCAGCCACCGCGAGCTGCACCAAATCTCGCGATCGCCACGCGCGCATAATCGGAGCAAGATGGATGGAATCGACAACGCGGACCGAATACCGGACTCAACCAGCGTTTGTACAAGGCGAGCAGCAAGATGATTGGTCGGGACACTGCTATGGCGTGCAGAGGCGGGTCGGCAAGCATGCACGAAAATGGCATCGGGCGGTTGCCGGAGAATGACAGTTAGGCTATAACACCCGGCCGCCAAGTCACAAGGTAGAAGACGGAAATGGCGAAAGCCAAAGCGACAACTGGCAAGAAAGTGCCCAAGGCAAGAAAATCTCTTGCGAGCAAGCAACGCAAGGCCGCGACCAAGGCGAAGCCCGCAAGGCGCGCAGGCAAGGCTGCGGCCGGCAAGACAGCGAGTGGCGCGGCCGCAAAAAAGGCGAAGACGAGCAAGCGTGCGGTCAGGCCGGCAACGCGCAAGGCCGCTGCAAAATCGAGCCGGGCGAGCAGCCCCGCCACGAAGAAATCGGCTGCGACGAACAAGCCGGCGGCCAAAAAAGTCACGGCGAGAAAATCGACTGCAACGCGCACCCGGTCATCCAAACCGAAATCGCGAAATTCGGTGCCCAAGACTCGTCAGGCGAGCGTGTCGAGCACGCGTGCGTCAAAGTCACGCAAGGCTCGCGCCAAGAAGGGGGCGAAAGAAAACGGCGTGACCATGCAGGAAGGCCGCTACGCATTGCCCACCAACGTGCACATCGAGTTGCCGGCGAACTACAAGCCGAGCGTGAAAGAAGAATACATGAGTCCGCGCCAGCTCGCGTTCTTCCGCCGCAAGCTCGGCAAGTGGCGCGAGGATCTGGTCGAGGAATCGCGCCAGACCATCGAAAGCCTGCGCGATGAAGTGCGTGATGTCGGCGACGAGGCTGAGCGCGCGACGCGCGAAACCGAGAATTCGCTTGAACTGCGCACCCGTGACCGTTACCGCAAGTTGATCGCCAAGATCGACAAGGCACTCAAGCGCATTGAGGAAGGACGCTATGGATTTTGCGAGGAGACCGACGAGGAAATCGGCCTCGATCGCCTCGATGCACGTCCGATCGCGACGTTGAGCCTGGACGCGCAGGAGCGTTGGGAACACCGTCAAAAACAGATGGGCGACTGAGTGAAAGCCGGACTGCTGGCTCCGGTCCCAGGGCCAACGGCCAAGGGTCGCGAGCATCATGGTTGCACCTGCATGTACTCGAATTCCTAGATGGGTAATGGCCTCTCCGTCAGCAGGCTCGCGCGTCGCCATTCAGCCCTCACCCTTTATCGTTCCGCTTCCGCTCTCGTGCAATGACTGAACGAAAATATTTTGGTACCGACGGCATCCGCGGAACCGTTGGTGAATGGCCGGTCACCGCTGAATTCATGCTCAAACTTGGCCGTGCCGCCGGCACCGTGCTGACCGGGCGCAACGGCAGGGCAACCGTCCTGATCGGTAAGGACACGCGTGTGTCCGGCTACATGTTTGAGTCGGCGCTGGAAGCGGGTCTGGTTGCAGCCGGTGCCGATGTGCGTCTTCTGGGACCGATGCCGACACCCGCTGTCGCTTATCTGACACGTTCGTTGCGCGCGAGTGCGGGCATCGTCATCAGCGCGTCGCACAATGCGCATCAGGACAACGGGGTCAAGTTTTTCTCGTCCGCTGGCGAGAAGCTCGCCGACGCGATGGAACTCGCGATCGAGCGCGAGATCGAGGCGTCATTCACGACCGTGGCGTCCGAGGACATCGGCAAGGCGATCCGTATCGAGGACGCGGCGACCCGCTATGCGGAATTTTGCAAGTCCACGGTACCGGAGGCCTTCAGCCTGCGCGGCCTGCGCATCGTTCTCGACTGCGCCCATGGCGCGACCTACCAGATTGCGCCGCGCGTGTTTGCCGAACTCGGCGCCGACGTCAGCGCAATCGGAGTTGCGCCCGATGGTCTCAATATCAATCGCGACTGTGGTTCGACGCGACCGGAGGCGCTTGAGCAGGCCGTGGTCGCTGCGGGTGCCGATCTCGGCATCGCGTTCGATGGTGATGGCGATCGCGTGCAGATGGTCGATCGTGCGGGCAACGTGGTCGATGGAGATCAGCTGCTGTACCTGCTTGCAACCGACTGGCGCGACAAGGGACGCCTGCTCGGCCCGGTGGTCGGCACGCTGATGACCAATTTCGGTCTCGAGCAGGCGCTGGCCGCGCTGAAAGTGCCGTTCCTCCGCGCGAAAGTGGGCGACCGTCACGTGCTTGCGCTGCTGAAGCAGCATGGCGGCATGCTCGGCGGGGAAGCCTCGGGTCACATCCTGTGCCTGGACCGGGCCAGCAGTGGCGACGGGATCATCAGTGCGTTGCAGGTGCTCGATGTGCTGAACCGTCGTGGGCAGCGACTCGACGAGGCGGTAAGCGGCATGCACAAAGTGCCGCAGACCACGTTGAACATTCGCGTCTCCGGTGGTGCCGAGCTGATCGCACAGGCCGGCGTACAGCGTACCTTGTCACATGTTCAGAATGCGCTGGCCGGGCGCGGTCGCGTCGTGCTGCGCGCATCCGGTACCGAGCCGTTGGTGCGCGTCACCGTCGAGGCGGACGATGCTGCCCTGGTGACGCAACTCGCCGACGAACTTGCCGCGGCCGTGCGGGCGGTGCCGACTATCGTTTGAGGTCACGATGGGCAGCTCCGTTCCGACTATCGATAGCCGGGATCTCGATCGGTATGGTTTGGAGTATGTCGATGAAACCGGCGTCGTCTGGTGCGAGTTCGACTGCCGCTGAATCAGTACTGTCGTGCAGACACCAAGGTGGCGATGCGTTGTCGCACGGGTCGCGGCGCGGGCATGGGGCGCGCACCACGGCCTGTCGCTTAGAATCCTCCACCACAGACAGCCGGCTCGAAACCGCTGCGAAACAGTCGGTCCGACGAGCCGGCGCACTGAGCGAATGCCGAGGTGGAACCGTCGGGGTCGGTCGCAGTCGCCGTGATCACCGGTTCGCCGTCGGGCACGGCGAAATCGAGCGGGCCGAAGACTGCGTGACCGTCGGCGTCGGTAGTCACATCGGTGGTACCGATGAAGGTGCGCCCTTCGCCGGCGCCTGAAGGGTCGCACACGACGTTGCCGTAGAATTCGATACGAAATGTCGTGGACGCGGTCGCGTCCAGCGTTCCGGAAACCGTCGCGGTGCCGGCGTTGATCGACAGCGACGTGATCTGCGGCGGAGGATGCGGTCCGGCGTCGGAATTGAGGATACCGGTACCGCCGTTCGAGTAGATCGAATTGCCGAGGATCGTCCATGCCGTCGAGGATTGGAGGTTGATCCCGCGTCCACAGTTGAACGCGATCGTGTTCGCCTCGTCCGGCGCGGTGCCGCCGATCAGGCCCGGAATCGTCCCTCCGCCGCCGGATATGCCGTCGCTGGAATTGGAGATCGCTTGTGTACCGCTGGCATCGGTGCCGATCTTGTTGCCCTGGACGACAAGATCGGATTCGGCTTGGAAAAACGCGATTCCGACCGTGCCACCGGAGATCAGATTGCCGGCCAACGGCTCGGGTCCGCCGATCGTGAGGGCGGGTACTGCAGCGGAGCCACTGATGCCCACGCCTCCACCGAGACCGAACGTGCCGGTCGCATCGGTCCCGATGTAGTTGCCCTGTATGGTGACGTTGGCACTCGTGGATCTCAGGTCTATGCCGACGTTGGTGGCTAGGATCACGTTGCCGGCTCCCGGCGTCGCACCGCCGATCATGGTATCGGGCGCCGAGCCGATGAGAAAAATGGCGTCGGTGGAGCGATCGTCGGGTTGCAGCGGGCCGCTGCCCGCGGCATTGACGCCAATGTAGTTGCCCTGGATCAGCGTGCCACCTCCCTGAACGAAGAGCGTGGACGATCCCAACGCGACGGTTGCGCCGATCACGTTGCGCGATGCCGGTTCGCTACCGCCGATCCGGTTGTTCGAGGACTGTACCCTAATGACGTCGGTGTTGGTGCCGAGATAGCTCATGCCGGATGCGTCGGTCGCAAGGAAATTGCCTTCGATCGTGTTGTTCGAGCTGTCGAGCGAGAGGTACGTGGCAATAACGCGGTTGATGACCAGTCCGCGCAAGGTCGAGCCGCCGCCCTGGAGGTCGAACATTTCGTTGTCGAATCCGCTGCCGTCGATCTCGATGAGCAGCACCGCATTGTCGCCAATGGCCAGTGAGTTGGGGCTCGCGCCCGGCTGCGTGTAGCCGTCGATCGTCACCGCCTCGGTGACTGCTGGAGGCTGGCTTGTCGGCCGGATCGTGTGCACGCCTGCGCCGGGAATCGCGAATGCGATCGTATCGACCGCAGGCAGTGGTTCGCCGGCCGCACATTCACCGGGGCTGCTGCCCGAGACGGTATTGGTGTTGGCCGAAACGATGGCCTCGCGCAGCGTGCAGACGCCCTCGTCGGCAGCGGTGTCGGCGTTGGAGTTGACAGCTATGGTTGCTGCGTTCACATCGGATATCGCGAACGACAGTGCGAGCCCGAGTGCCGATACGGCGACGGGAACTGACCGGTAGGATCGAGCCATCAGGATCTCCAGGCGGGTTAAATACAAGGCGGGTTGAACACAGTTTCTGACTGGTTTTTGCCGCTCCTGGTCGCGATGAGGCCCCGGCCAGTGCCAGCCAGTGTGAGCCGGTCGCTGCCGGTATTCCTGACGGTTCGTGGAAGGATTTCGGAAGGATTTATGCCGTCAGCCGCAGCGGATCGCCGTAGAATGGCGCCAGAGTGCGGAGGGGACCGCGATGGATGCGGGTCACGAATCGGCGGCAACACCAATGGTGTGGAGTTTCGGATACGCCGAGCTCGACGAACAGCGCCGTGAATTGCGTGTGGACGGACGTGCCGTTGCGCTCGAGATCAAGCCCTATGAGTTGCTGCGGGTCTTCCTGCACCGCGTCGGCGAGACACTGTCCAAGGACGAATTGATCGAAGCAGTCTGGCCCGGCCGCGTGGTCACCGATGGCGTGCTCGCCAAGTGCGTGACCAAACTGCGCAGCGCATTGCGCGACAACGAGCAGGCAGTCATTCGCACCGTGCACGGGTACGGCTATCGGCTGGTAGGTCCAGCCGCTGCGCGCGAGACTTCCGCGTCGATCGCGCCGCAACCGCCGCGCATCGGCGATGCATTGCCGACACGTCCGAACTGGCACTTCCTGCGCGAGCTGGATGGCGGCGGTTTCGGAAGCGTGTGGCTGGTCGAGCATGCGAAGACGCATGAACGCCGCGTATTCAAATTTGCTCGTGATGGTGCCGGGCTGCACGCGCTCAAGCGCGAAATCACGCTGTTCCGACTACTGCGCGACAGCCTCGGCGAGCGCGCCGCCGTGGTGCGCATTCTCGACTGGAACGTCGATGAGCCGCCGTATTTCATCGAATCCGAATACATCGCTGGCGGCAATCTGATCGAATGGTGCGAAGCGCAGCGCGGGGTTGCGGCCATTGCACGTGAGGTTCGTGTCGAGCTGATCGCGCGCACCGCCGATGCCCTCGCTGGCGCGCATTCACTTGGTGTGCTGCACAAGGACTTGAAGCCGGCCAATGTGCTCCTCGTGCCGGTGGGGACCGGCTGTCCCGATGTCAGGCTCGCCGATTTCGGTAGCGGTCGCGCGCTCGAACCAGAACGGCTTGCCGCGCTCGGTATCACCCGGCTCGGCATGACGCAGACGCAGGCGTACGGCGAATCGACCAGCGGCACGCCGTTTTATCTGGCGCCCGAGTTGATCGCCGGTGGTGTCGCAACTTCGCGCGCGGACATCTATGCACTCGGTGTGATGCTGTATCAGATTCTGGTCGGTGACTTTCGCCGGCCGTTGGCGCCAGGCTGGGAACGCGATATCGACGACGAGGAGTTGCGCGAGGATATCGCGGCGGCGGCGGAACTCGATCCCGATCGACGTCTCGGCGACGTCGCCGAACTGGCGCGCAGACTGCGAAACCTGGCGCAACGAGCGGCGCAGCGAGCGGATGAGCGTGCCGCCGCTGCGCTGGCTGTGCGCGAGCGCGAACAACTCGCGCGCTGGCGCGTGCGCCGCCGCTGGCTGTTTGCGCTTTGTTCGGTGCTTGCGCTGGCGAGCGTGGTCGGATCCTCACTGTATCTGCGTGCAGAGCATGAAGCGGCGACGACGCGCGCCGTCAACAGCTTTCTCAATGACGATCTGTTGGCAGCAGCGAATCCATACGAGACGCGCAAGCCGGATTTGCGTGTGCGCGAAGTGCTCGATCGCGCACGCGCATCGGTAGGCCGACGCTTCGCCGGCAGGCCGAAGGAAGAAGCGGCGGTTCGAGCAACGCTCGGACGCAGCTATCTCGGTATCGGCGACCACACGCAGGCACGCCGTCAGTTGCAACGCGCACTTGACCTGACAGTCCTCGACAGCGGGGCGCGCAGTGGAGAAGCCCTGAAATTGCGTCGGATGCTGGCGGACAATGATGTCGAAGACAGTCATTACGATGACGCGGCGGCAGGCTATCGCGCCCTGGCCACAGATGTCGTTGCGATTCACGGAGCCGATTCCGCGCAGGCGCTCGAGGTGGACGCCGCGCGAGCCCATCTTGCGTTGCGACAGGGACACCCTGAAGCCGCTCTGCGGTCATTGGAGGCATTGCTGCCGCATCTGACCGAGCACATCGGAGCAGATGCCGATGCGACGCTCGGCGCAACCACGGACCTCGGTGAGGCTTATCGGTCGCTCGCGCGTTTTGACGACGCACGGGTGCGCTTTCAATCGGTTTACGAGGCATACCTGCACCGGCTCGGGCCGGCGCATTGGCATACGCTCCAGAGCATGCAGGATCTTGCGCAACTCGAACGTGCACGCGGCAATCTGGACGATGCGATAGGCATTGAACGCAAGGTTCTCGCGGGGCGGGAGCATGCTTTCGGCCGCAAACACGAGGAGACCCAGAACGCGCTGAACGAACTGGCCAGCATGTTGCAGGATCAGAAAGCCTACGCGGCAGCCGAACCGATGTTTCGCGAAGTGCTGGCGACGCGCGAGCAGATGCTCGGTGAGCGCCACGAGCGCACCCGCAACAGCATGAACAATCTGGCACTGGTCCTTTCGCTCGAGGGCAAGCTCGACGAATCCGAAAAGCTTTTCCGGCGTGTGCTCGGAATCGAACGTGAGTTGCTCGGCAAGGACGACCTGAACGTGCTGATCCTGCTGCACAACATGGCCGGACTTGAACGCAGGCGCAATGACTACGCCGAGGCCGAAGCCATGGATCGCGAGGCCGTCGAAGGTGCTGCGCGAACACTGCCCTTCACCCGACCTGAAAACGGCCTGTTCATGGCGGGTCTGGCGCAGACGTTGCAGAAGGAACGGCGCTACGCGGAGGCAGCGCAAGTCTTCTCCGGCGCACGAGACAATCTGATTGCGGCGTACGGCCCGGCGCATGCGCGCGTCAAGCGTCTTGCCGAGATGCAGGCTGCGCTATACCGGGAGTGGGGCAAGCCGCTACCCTCGAAATTGCGTTGAACCGTTAGGCATCCCGGCATTCGGCGACAAATGGTTGTTCGCCTTGCGATGCACGGTTATTCTTCGCGCCCCGCCGTGAACTGCCGCATGCGCCGGTTGTCATGCGCAAATCATCATGCTTCTGGTTGCGGCTCGCCGTGAGGCGTACCGGCGGACCCGTCGGCGCAGCGCTTCATCTTGCCGGATGATTTCATGGCTCCGTCGATTCCGACTCTGGATATTCGCTGTTACGATGACGAACCGGACGCATTCGCGGCCGAACTGGGCGGCGCCTGCCGGAGCTTCGGGTTCTTCTGCGTCCGCGGTCATGGCATCGAGCAGTCCCTTATCAGGCGTGCCTATGTCGCGTTCACGCGTTTCTTCGCGTTGCCGCTCGAGACCAAGCTTCAATATTACCTGGCCGGCAGCGGCGGCGCGCGCGGCTATACGCCATACGGCATCGAGACGGCGAAAGACGCAACGATGCCGGACCTCAAGGAGTTCTGGCACATCGGTCGCGAACTGGATGAAGGTTCGAGATATGCGTGCGTCATGGCACCGAATCTGTGGCCGCCGGAGGTGCCGGATTTTCGCGCGGCGGGGTACGCCTTGTATCAGGCGCTCGATACGCTCGGTACGCGCTTGTTGCGTGCATTGGCTGTGCACGTCGGATTGCCGCAACAGTATTTTGATGACAAGACCGATTGCGGCAACTCGATTCTTCGAGCCGTACACTATCCGCCGATTGTGGATTCCGAGATGGCGAGTGTGCGTGCCGCCGCGCATGAGGACATCAATCTGATTACCCTCTTGATTGGTGCAAGTGACAAAGGCCTCGAGGTGTTGACGCGCGACGGTGAGTGGTTGCCGATCACAACCGGTGAAGATGCGATTGTGGTCAACGTCGGCGACATGCTGCAACGCTTGACCAATCACGTGTATCCGTCCGCGTCGCACCGTGTCATCAATTCACCCGGCGGCGGTGCACGGCGCTCACGCTACGCCATTCCATTCTTTCTGCATGCCAATCCGGACTTCCTGATCGAGGTTCTGCCATCATGCATCGACGCGACCCACCCGAACCGATATCCGACGCCGATCAGCGCCGATGAATATCTGCGCGAGCGGCTGCGCGAAATCCGGCTGCTGTAGATGAGCCGCGCAGTGCATCGGTTCTGGACTTGGGGCGCGGCAGTTCTTGGTGCCTTGATTGTCGTGGCAATCTACGCTCCCGCGCTGTCGAGCTATTTTGTGCTCGATGATTTCGGACTGTTGGCCTATTCGCGCATGCTCGGCAATCCGTTGCCGATCTTCGTGCACGACCATTTTCCGGGCAGCCTGTTTTTCCGCCCACTGACGATGGCGTTCTGGTGGCTGACGGTGGCATTGTTCGGCACCGCCAGCATGCCGCAGTATGTCTGCAATCTGGCATTGCATCTGGCCGTCACGGCTGCGCTCGGCGCGGTCGCATTCGAATTGACGCGCGCGCGCGCGGCTGCCTTTCTCGCGGCGCTGATATTCGCGCTGCATCCGATCGGGATCGGCACGGCGTTGTGGTTGTCCGACCGTTTCGATCTGCTCGCCTCGCTGTTTTCCCTGCTCGCAATCTTCACGGCATCTCGCTACCGGCGTGACGAGCGGACAGGGCATCTGGTCGCGACCTTGTTGTTGTCCCTGGCCGCACTCCTGTCCAAGGAAACCGGCCTCGTCGTCATCGCGCCGATCGCGCTGTTGTGGTTATGGCCGCGTGCCGAAGATCGCCGCGTATGGACGCGCCCGCGTATCGCCTTTTTCGGATTGGCCCTGCTCGCGATCACCTGGCTGGCTTCGCGTGCATGGCTCCTGCAGGGTCCCGGCGCGACTTTGCTGCTCAAGGACGCGCCACTGATCGAGATCATCGCGCAGGGTTTCATCCGATGGTTGCAGGGTTATGTGCGGCTGCTCGCATTCTGGCCGCGCCTGTCATCGACCGAACGCGCGTTCGTCGGCGCCGGTAGCCTGGCCTGGTTGCTGCTCGCGTTTGTCGCTGTGCGCGAAGTCTGGAGGCAGCGGCGCGACGGCCACACGCCGGCGCTGATACTGGCCGCCATCGCACTGTTGCTGGTTCCCGGTTTCGTGCAGGCGCCGACAACGCGGGTTTCCTCGATCGTTCTTGGCGCGGCCGACTCGGCCTGGCCTGTGGCGTTCGCTGCGCGTTTCTACTACCTCTCGCTGTGTGGCTTCGGGTTGCTGCTGGCGGCACTCGGATCACTGCTCTGGCGCACGCAATCGGCAGTTGCGCGGGGGGCGTGGCGGGCGCTTGCAATTGCTGCAACCGTGTCGATCATGTGGCCGATGGCCTTGGTCGCGCACCAGTTGGCCCGGCAGTTTCATGCGGGCTCGCTGCCGGCAAAGGTCGCCGCCGACGCCGCCGTAGCGGCCATAGAGAAGACGCCGCTGCCGCCTTCGGATTGTCAGGTGTATCTGCTCGGTATCGATCCATCGCTGCGCTGGTTCTTCATCCCGTTTGCCGATTCGATTGTCAAGTCGCAGATGCCCGAACTGGCGCGCGTGCGCGATTGCCTGATTCAAGGCGAGAGCACGCCATGGTTCCATTTGGTTGAACGCGGAGCCTTGGTGCCGAAGGACGCGGCGCCGATGCTGCCTGCGTACGACCACGGCAAACGCATACCATGGTTGGAGATAGGCGATATCGAGGCGGCCTATCTGAACCTGTTTCCGGGGCTTGACGCACGTGCCATGCATAACGCGATTTTCCTGGCCTGGCGCGATGGCCGGTTCGTCGATGTCAGCGCTGCGGTTCGCTCCGGGCAACAGGAGGTGCATTTCCATTGCGTGCGGCCGGAGCAGCAGTGCGACTGTCCGGGCCAGGCCTGTCCGGGCGGATTGAGGCAGAACGATTCAATCGGACACGATTGAAGCAGGGCGAGGCGGCCGCTATCCTTGTGCGCCCAATGCTCGCCGTTGATTTCGATGCGCCGTCCGCTGATCGCCGGAAACTGGAAAATGCACGGTTCACGCGCCCGCTCGATCGAGCTGGTCGATGCAATTCTGGCAGCCCGGCCGGACGGGATCGATGTGGCGGTATTGCCGCCGTTTCCGTATCTTGCCGACTTGATTTCGCATTGTGCAGGCGGCGTGATCGCGTTCGGTGCGCAGGACGTCAGCGCGCATGCCGAGGGTGCTTATACCGGCGAGGTGGCCGCCACGATGCTGGTCGATATCGGCTGTAGGCACGCATTGGTTGGACATTCCGAGCGACGCCAGTACCACGCCGAAAGTGATGCATTGGTGGCCGACAAGTTTGTCGCGGCAAAGGCGGCCGGCCTGATGCCGATCGTGTGCGTCGGCGAAAGTCTGGCCGAACGCGAAGCCGGACTCACCGAATCCGTGGTCGGTCGTCAGCTCGATGCCATTGTTGCCAAGGCCGGCGTCGCAGCCTTGAGCGATGCCGTTCTGGCTTACGAGCCGGTGTGGGCAATCGGTACGGGGTGTACCGCGACGTCCGCGCAGGTACAGGCGGTGCATGCGTTTTTGCGTGGCAAAGTGCGTGGACGGGATGATAGAATTGCTGATTCGCTGCGAATCCTGTACGGCGGCAGTGTCAAACCCGCCAATGCGGCCGAATTGTTCGGTCAGTTGGATGTCGATGGTGGTCTGATCGGCGGAGCGTCGCTGATCGCTGCCGATTTCCTTGCCATTTGCGGCGCGGCGGTAACGAGCGAATCCTGATGCTTAGCATTGTCGTAAACGTCTTTTTTGTGCTGATTGCGGTCGCGATGATTGCATTGATTCTCATGCAGCGCGGCGCCGGCGCGGATGCGGGTTCCGGCTTCGGCGGCGGTGCGTCTGCAACGGTGTTCGGAGCGCGTGGATCGGCCAACTTCCTCTCGCGCAGCACCGCGGTGCTGGCCGGTCTGTTCTTTCTGATCAGCCTCGGCATGGGTATGTTCGGAGGCCGCATCGCGGGTTCAAATACGAATGCGGTCGGCGATCTGGGCGTGATGTCCGGCGTCGCGGTGCCGGCCGAAAAGACCAAGCCGTCCGTCCCCGCCAAGGACAGCGAGGTGCCCAAGCCAATGTCTGCGGCAGATTCGACAAAACCGCGCGCGGACGAAACCGTTCCTGCGGCGACCACGCCTGCCGCGACCACACCGGTGGCAGCGGAGCCGGTCGAAACCTCGCCGGCGGCGCAAGCGCGAGCGCCGGCTGCGGGCGGCGAAACACCGAAGTCTAAGGCGAAGCCGAAACGCGGCGACAAGGACGGACACTAAAGCGTCGCCCAGGTGGTGGAATTGGTAGACACGCTATCTTGAGGGGGTAGTGGCGCAAGCTGTGCGGGTTCGAGTCCCGCCCTGGGCACCAAACGGTCGGTCCGAACCCGGGCAATCGCAGACGCGACTCGTGGGCGATTGCGAACTGTTGTGATCCGGGATGCGTTGTGCCGATGCATCCAGCGGAGGTATGTGTGCTGAGCGAGTATTTTCCGGTTCTGATTTTCCTGATCGTCGCAGGCGGCATCGGTATTGCGTTGCTGATGATCGGAAACCTGCTCGGCCCCAAGCACCCCAGCTCCGAAAAGTCCTCGCCGTACGAGTGCGGCTTCGAGGCGTTCGAGGACGCGCGCATGAAATTCGACGTGCGCTATTACCTGATCGCGATTCTGTTCATCATTTTCGATCTCGAAATTGCGTTCGTATTTCCGTGGGCGGTCGTGTTCGCTCATCTGGGCCTGACCGGATTGCTGGAAATGGGCATGTTCCTCGGCCTGCTCGTGCTCGGTTTCGTCTACGTCTGGAAAAAGGGAGCGCTGGAATGGGACTGATGGTTGCTGCGCGTTGCGGATCGCCGGAGGCGGTGTGAGTCTCTCGTCGCGCATTGCCGATGTCATGCACAACCCGACGCCGAGTGGCCCGGTCGACGACATTCTGCGCCCGGATGACGACAACCCGCTGATCCAGCGCGGTTTTGCGACCGCGCGCATGGATGAACTGATCAACTGGGCGCGCACCGGCTCGATGTGGCCGATGACGTTCGGCCTCGCCTGTTGCGCGATCGAGATGATGCATGCGGGCGCGGCACGGCTTGATCTGGACCGTTATGGCGTGATCTTCCGGCCGAGTCCGCGCCAGTCCGATGTCATGATTGTCGCAGGCACGCTGGTCAACAAGATGGCGCCGGCGTTGCGCAAGGTCTACGACCAGATGCCCGATCCAAAGTGGGTGATCTCGATGGGTTCGTGCGCGAACGGTGGCGGTTACTACCACTATTCCTATGCGGTGGTACGCGGCTGCGATCGCATCGTGCCGGTCGATATTTATGTGCCCGGTTGTCCTCCGACCGCCGAGGCGCTGATCTGGGGCATTCTTCAATTGCAGAAAAAAATTCGCCGTACCAACACGATCGCACGATGACAGACGGGCAAGAACCAACAAGCGCGCAGAAGCTCGAAGCCCTGCTTGGCCAGAAACTTTCGCGCTGCTCGCGCGCAAACGGCGAGGTAACGATCGATGTATTGCCGGAAAACTGGCTTGCGGTGGCATGCGCGCTGCGCGACTACGCGCTGTGTCCGTTCGAGCAACTGGTTGACATTGCCGGTGTCGACTTTCTGTCGTACGGACAGGTCGAATGGGATACCACCGATGTGTCGTCCGAGGGCTTTTCGCGCGGCGTCGAAGGCGACGGACCGGGGCGTTTCGCCTGGGCCGATCGGCCACGCAATACCGGCATTCCCGGCCGGTTCGCGGTTGTCGTCCAATTACTGTCGATCAGCGCCAATCGGCGCATGCGCATGAGAGCCCACTGCGCCGATGACGAGTTGCCGACATTGCCGTCGCTTACCGGTATCTGGCCATCGGCCGACTGGTTCGAGCGCGAGGCATTCGACCTTTTCGGTATCGTGTTCGAGGGTCATCCGGACCTGCGCCGCATCCTGACCGATTACGGTTTCATCGGTCATCCGTTCCGCAAGGATTTTCCACTGATCGGCAATGTCGAGGTGCGCTACGACCCGGGCAAGCAGCGCGTGATTTATGAACCCGTCGTGTCGGTCGTGCCACGCGTGCTGGTGCCGCGCGCGATCCGCGACGATTCGCGCTATGAGCAGGCCGGCGCCGAGCGCCAGGCCGACAATGCGCAGCGGGCGGACTGAACGATGCCGGAAATCCGCAACTACACGATGAATTTCGGCCCGCAGCATCCGGCCGCGCATGGCGTGCTGCGTCTGGTGCTCGAAATGGACGGGGAAACCGTGGTGCGTGCCGATCCGCATATTGGCCTTCTTCATCGCGCGACCGAGAAGCTGGCCGAATCGAAACCGTTCAATCAGTCGATCGGCTATATGGATCGTCTCGATTATGTGTCAATGATGTGCAACGAGCATGCATATGTACGTGCGATCGAAACGCTGTTGGGGATCGAACCGCCGGAACGCGCGCTGTGGATCCGCACGATGTTCGACGAGATTACGCGTATCCTCAACCACCTCTTATGGCTCGGTTCGAACGGGCTCGATCTCGGCGCAATGGCGGTGTTCCTGTATGCGTTTCGTGAACGCGAGGAACTGATGGATTGCTACGAGGCGGTATCAGGTGCGCGCATGCATGCGACCTACTATCGCCCGGGTGGTGTCTATCGCGATCTTCCGGACAAGATGCCGCAGTATCGCGAATCGCCGTGGCACAAGGGCAAGGAACTCAAGCGCTTCAACAGCGCGCGTGAAGGCACGATGCTCGATTATCTGGACGCGTTCACGGAAGCGTTTCCCGCGCGCGTGGACGAGTACGAGGAACTTCTGACCGACAACCGTATCTGGAAGCAGCGCACGATCGATATCGGCATCGTGACGCGCGACCAGGCTCTGGCCTGGGGCATGTCCGGTCCGATGCTGCGCGGTTCCGGCGTCGAGTGGGATCTGCGCAAGAAGCAGCCGTACGCGAAATACGCCGAAGTCGATTTCGACATACCCGTCGGCGTCACCGGCGATTGCTACGATCGCTATCTCGTGCGCGTGGAGGAAATGCGCCAGGCCAACCGCATCATCAAGCAGTGCGTCGCCTGGCTACGCACGAACCCGGGTCCGGTCATGGTGACCAATTTGAAGGTCGCGCCGCCGTCGCGCGTCGAGATGAAGGACGACATGGAAGCGCTGATCCACTGGTTCAAGCTGTTCACCGAAGGCTATTGCGTACCCGCAGGCGAAACCTATGCTGCGGTCGAGGCGCCGAAGGGCGAATTCGGTTGTTACCTCGTATCCGACGGTGCCAACAAGCCGTTTCGCGTGAAGCTGCGCGCGCCGAGTTTCGTGCACCTCTCGTCGATGGATGCGATCCTGCGTGGTCACATGCTGGCCGACGCCGTGGCGATGATCGGAACCTACGATCTGGTATTCGGCGAGGTGGATCGATGAAGGCGACCGGCAACTACGAACAGGTCAGGGATATCGATCCGGCTTCGGTTCTCGACGACACAACGCGCGCGCGCATCGATCATTGGGCGGCGAAGTTTCCGCCCGAGCGCAGGCGTTCGGCGCTCATTCAGGCCCTGTTCGCGGCGCAGCAGCAGAACGCCGGCTGGCTGACCGACGAGCTGATCGCGGCGGTCGCGAAGTATCTCGATCTGCCGCCGGTGTGGGCGTACGAGGTCGCGAGTTTTTATTCGATGCTGGAAACGCGGCAGGTCGGGCGCAACAACGTCGCGATCTGCACCAATATTTCGTGCTGGTTGAATGGCGCCGAGGAAGTCGTGCGTCATTGCGAACGAAAACTCGGCATCAAGCTCGGCGAGAGCACAGGCGACGGTCGCGTGTATCTCAAGGTCGAGGAAGAATGCCTGGCCGCGTGCTGCGGCGCGCCGATGATGGTCGTCAACGGTCACTATCACGAAAATCTGACCGTCGAAAAGATCGACGAAATCCTTGATGGCCTCGAATAACTGCTGACTCTCATGCCCTACGGTCCCGCTCCCGAAGAACATCAAGTCGTCAACACCACGTTGCATTTCGACAAACCGTGGACCCTCGAGAATTACCTCGCGACCGACGGTTATCAGGCGTGGAAGAAGATCCTTGCCGATAAACCCGATCCGGCGACCATCGTGACCGCGCTCAAGAACAGTGCGCTGCGCGGGCGTGGCGGCGCCGGTTTCCCGACTGGCCTGAAGTGGTCGTTCATGCCGCGTACCGCACCCGGGCAGAAATATATTCTTTGCAATTCGGACGAGTCCGAACCCGGTACCTGCAAGGACCGCGACATCCTGCGCTTCAATCCGCATGCGGTGATCGAGGGTATGGCGATCGGATGCTACGCGACCGGATCGAGTGTTGCCTACAACTATCTGCGCGGCGAGTTTCATCACGAGCCGTTCGAGCATTGCGAGCGGGCGCTCGCCGAAGCCTACGAGGCCGGCTTTCTCGGTCGCAACATCCAGGGCTCGGGCATCGATGTCGATATTCATAACGTTCTCGGCGCGGGCGCCTACATCTGCGGCGAGGAAACCGCGCTGATGGAATCGCTCGAAGGCAAGAAGGGCATGCCGCGCTTCAAGCCGCCGTTCCCGGCCAACTTCGGCCTGTACGGCAAGCCGACGACGATCAACAACACCGAGACCTATGCGTCGGTCCCGGCGATCCTGCGCAATGGCGCGACCTGGTTTCTCGATCTCGGCAAACCGAACAACGGTGGGCCGAAGGTGTTTTCCGTCTCCGGTCATGTCAGCAGGCCGGGCAATTACGAGGTGCGCCTCGGCACGCCGTTTCGCGATCTGCTCGAAATGGCCGGCGGCGTTCGCAACGGTCTCAAGCTCAAGG
>JBAUWF010000118.1:0-48878 GCA_049583635.1 Rhodanobacteraceae bacterium | reverse complement strand
CCGCATGACCGGCGCCGGCAGCGCGTATCAGCGCAGTGGCGCCCTGCGTGTCCTCGCAATCCGGCATGAAGCCGAGCGCCAGCAGATGATCCACCGCGGCGATATCGCCAACTGCGGCAGCCGCCGGCAGATCCGACGGCCGCAGCGGGCGACCGGGCAATCGCCAGCCAGTCCAGTCGAGCCAGTGCGAAAGCGTATGATCGCCGCTGGCGAGCGCCAGACCGAGCGCGGTTTCGCCGCAGGCATCCGCGATTTCCGGATCGGCGCCATGCAACAGCAATAACCGCACCTGCGCCGGCGCCTCGGCTGGCCGGGTCCTTAGCGCCAGGAGCAGTGGCGTGCATCCTTGCGCATCGCGTGCATTAGGATCGGCTCCCCGCTCGAGCAGCATGCCGGTAATCGCCACATCGCCCATAGCGTTGCTCAGATGCAATGCCGTCGTTGCATCGAATGGGCTGCCGCACCAGTCGGCGCCGCATTCAATCATTTTCCACGCCAATGCGCGCAGGGATTCGGTGCTGTCGCCATCGTGCGCTGCGGCAGCAAGCACCCTCGCAACATCCCCGCGACCGAACTGCACGCCGCGTGCAAGCAGATCTTCCAAGGCCACGCAGCTATCAGGCAATGCGGCGATCAGAACATCGGCGAGACGGCGTCCATCGGTCACGACGGCATCGGGTCCGAGGCCCCGATTGAGCAACCAGCAACGCGCTTCGGCCAGCGTCGGGTCAATCAATTCCAGATACAGCTCGGCTAACTCCGCGGAAGGCCAGTCGCGGATCGCAGGCCCGATCTGTTCGACAAGGTCCCAATGACCAAAGCGCAGCGCATCCAGCAGATGCCTCCCGTCGACAAGCACGCGATCGCGCTGGGTGTCTGCAATATTGCTCGGTAGCGGGCAGGTCGGATCGAGTAAGGCCACCATCTGCCAGCGACCGGTTTCGATCGCATGATCGAGTGCGCGCTTTCCATCTGCATCCTCGCAGGCGGGATCGGCGCTGATTGCAAGCAATGCCCGTAACGTCTCTTCGGTCGCTCGGCGCGACCGGCAGGCGACCATCAGCGCGGTACGTCCTTCGGCATCCTTGCTGTTGGTTGATACCTTGCGTTTGCCCAGCGCATGAACAACCCCATGGGCACCGGCGCGGGCGGCCTCCATAAGCGCCGTGGTGCCGTTGCGATCGGCGCGATCCGCGTTTGCACCTGCCGCAAGCAGAAATTCGACGATACGCACATGCCCGCAGTGCGCAGCCACATGCAATGCTGTTCGGTCAAACGCGCCCAGCGCATCGATTCCGGTCTTGTGCCCGGTCAACAGTGCGATGCCGGCCGGATCATCCTCGTCCACGGCGGCGGCGAGATGTAGCGCAGGTACGGCATCGGCCGGGGAGGGACTGGCTCCGCGCGTCAGCAGGAAGGTCGCGACCGGCCAATGGCGCCCCATGCAGGCGACGCCGAGCGGCGTCACGCCTTCGCGATTGACGGCGTCGATTTGCGCCCCGCTATCCACCAGCAGCGCAGCAACTTCGGGTTCGGCACAGCGGGCCGCATGATGAAGCGGTGTGCTGTCATCCGCATCGGCAAGGCGTGGATCGGCCCCGTTCGCAAGCAAGGTCATCACCGCTTCGGGACGGCCCCGGTAACTGTCGCGCGTGGCCGCGATCAGCGCAGTGATGCCACCGTGCCGACGATTGACGTCGGCTCCCTTGGCGATCAGAGCACGCAGCAGGCGCAAGTCGGCCAACGTGACGACGACAATCAACACGCTGCGTTGGTCCTGATCGTCAGCCGACGGCAACGTGTTCGGATCGGCACCTTGCTGCAGTGCGACCAGACCCTGTTCAACGCGCCCCGCACGCGCGGCGGCAAGCAATGCTGCGTCGAGTTCACCGGGCGACATGTCCGCCGGCAACAGCGGATTGACGCTTGGATCTGCGTTCGGCGGCGTCGCCGGGTGGCGTTTGCGATCTTCCTGTGCGTGACGCTTCGCGCTCAACAAAGCGCGCACACAGCGATTGGCGAGTACAAGGTTGCCCAAGGGCAATGCGAATACGCCATATATGACCAGACCGCTGACGCGAAATTCGCTCGGCACCATGCCGCCGAGGCCCGCGAGCGCCAGCGCCCCGACAGCGAGCAGCAACAGCGCGGCGGCTGCCGGCAACCCGTGGCTGAAGAGCAGACGCTGATCGCTGGTTAGATGCTGCGCAAATGTCAGGGAGCGCCGCAGAACGGACAACAACCACGAACCTTTCCCGTGTTGCGGATAGGCGTCGTCCCACAGAAACGGCAACGCGAAAGCCGGCCACAGGCGCCATAGCACGAGCAACGCCATCAATACGGCTGTCGACATCACCAAGGCAGACAAAAGCGAGCCGCCATGCGCCAGCCACCAGACCGGGGCGGCCAATAGCGCGGCGACGATCGTGCTGTATGCGGTCATGAAAACGAAGTAGGCCAGACCGCGCCGCATGACGCTACGCAGGAAATTGACCTCCATGTCGAAGCCGAGAGCGTGGCATACCGCCGTCATGGCAAGCGCATTGGCTGCGATAAGAAGGATCAACGTCGATGGACGACCGATCGCAGCCGCCAGCGCGATCGCGCCCCATGCGGGCAGCATGTAACGCAGCGCGGCTGACAATTTCGACAAGCGATCGGCGACAGGCTTGGGCATTCGGGCTCGCTGGGTTCGATCGCGACATCTGCGGCGAACGGTTGAGTATATCGGGTGCCGATGCGTGCTGCGGCCGAGTCGCTGGCAAATGCATCAACTTTGCTGCATGAGCGTCAACATTGCGCAAGCAGACGAATTGCCAGTGCCGGATCAGGCCGGAATCAGGCGTACCCGTGCGAACGCACGCTTGCCGATCTGCAACAGGTGCTCGCCCCCTGCACGCAGCGCGAGCTCACGATCCTCCACCAGTTCCCCATCGATGCGCACGGCACGTTCCTTCATTTTGCGCATGACCTCCGAGTTGCTCGTTGCAAGGCCGGCGGCGACAAACAAGGGGCCGATCCGGATTCCCTGCGCCGGAGTTCCGATATCCACCGATGGCAAATCCACATCGATACGTGACTCCCTGACAATCGCATTCCAGGCGTTTACCGCGTGATCGGCCTCGCCTGCGCCCTTAAAGCGCGCGGCCAGTTCCCTCGCCAACGCAAGTTTGACGTCGCGCGGATGCAGCTGTCCCGAGTCGACACCCCGCCGCATGCGCGCGATGTCCTCAAGCGAACGCTCGAAACTCAACAACTCGTACCAACGCCACATCAACTCGTCACCGATCTTCATCGTCTTGTTGACGATATCAATCGCTGGTTCGTCGATGCCGATGGTATTGCCGACGGACTTGGACATCTTGGCAACACCGTCCAGGCCTTCCAGCAGCGGCATGGTCAGCACCACCTGGGGCGGCTGGCCGGCATCGGTCTGCAACTGCCGGCCGACCAGCAGATTGAACTTCTGGTCAGTTCCACCGAGCTCGACATCAGCCTTCAATGCGACCGAGTCGTAGCCCTGAACGAGGGGATAAAGGAACTCATGAATTGCAATCGGCTGTTGCGCAGCATGGCGTTTGGCGAAATCGTCGCGCTCAAGCATGCGCGCGACCGTGTGCTTTGCGGCCAGCCGAATCAGGTCGGCCGCGGACATCGCGGAGAACCATTCGGAGTTGAAACGCAGCTCCGTCCGCGCGCGATCGAGAATCTTGTACACCTGACTTGCGTAGGTCCCGGCATTGGCGTCCACATCGGCTCGTGTCAGCGACTTGCGGGTCGTGCTCTTTCCACTCGGATCGCCGATCATTCCGGTGAAATCGCCAATGAGGAAAATCACATGGTGACCGAGATCCTGAAACTGCCGCATCTTGTTCAGCAAAACGGTGTGACCAAGGTGCAAGTCCGGCGCGGTTGGATCGAAGCCAGCCTTGATGCGCAGCGGACGCCCGGATTCGAGCAGTGCCTCCAGTTCCTCGGTCTTGATGATTTCCTCGGCGCCGCGACCGATCAGATCGAACGCCATTTGAACCTTGGTCATCAGTGCCCCATCCTGTCACTGCAGGCCTGTTGGAAACAGGCTCCAGTTCACATACACGAATTCTATAGCCACATAGACGGCCATTCTTAACGTGACGACACAGTTAATTATTCGTTAATCAAAAAACCGCGCAAAACCGTGCGCTTTCTGGCGTTGACGTGGCTTGCGCCGCACCGGTATCGTACCGGCCGATTCGCCGGAACGCGATCGTGACCAAAATCGAACTGAAGGCCCACTCCGCCCGAAGCAGCGCCCGCCGTCAAGCCATCCGGCGCAAGGCGCAGCACCACCATGTGCACTTCTACGCACGCAGGGCAACCTGGACGTTCACCCAGAACGTGGCGGCAGCGCCTATCTCCTGGCGGCGCGAGCACTGGGTACTTGGCGGCCTGGCCCTGTTGCTTACTGCGCTTGTCGGCGTCGTGCTGCCGACCTGGGCGAACGCGATGCGGCGCGATCCTGCACCGGCCGCCTATACCACCCTTGACCTGAGTCTACCGCAGCTTCCGGTCGCGGCTGAGACGGCATCTGCTCCAGACATGCCAAGTGGTGTCGACGGCGAATGGCGTGTGGTGCATGTGCACGCCGGGCAATCGCTGGCCGACATTTTCCGCGAACAAGGACTGAGTCCCGCCGACCTGCAACGTGCGCTTGACGCGCAGACAGACGCCTCGACGCTGCGCACCATTCACCCGGGCGACGAATTCGACTTCATGATCGGCTCCGATGGCAGCCTCGCCGCGATGCGGTTCGATCGTGGCGACGCCAAGCGCGTGGTGCTGACATTCGCAGCCGGCGGGGTGCATGTCAGCGAAGAGTCGCGCGCGCTCATGCAGCAGGTCCAATACGCCCATGGCGTGGTCTACGGATCCTTGTTCGATGCAGCGAACAAGGTCGGCATGAGTGATGGGATGGTGCTGAAGATGGCCGACGTCTTCAAGTACGACATCGATTTCGCGCGCGAGCTGCGGCCCGGCGACAGTTTCACGGTGATCTACGACAAGGTTTATCGCGATGGGTCGTTCCAGCGCTACGGCGACATCATCGCTGCAGAGTTTTTCAACCGGGGCAAGCGCTTCACGGCGTACCGTTTCAAGCAAGCCGATGGCAGCGCCAGCTACTACAGCGAGGATGGCCGTCCACTGCGCAAATCGCTGATGCGCACGCCGGTCGCGTTCACTCGCATCTCTTCGGTTTTCAGTTCCGGGCGCAAACACCCGATTCTCGGATACACGCGCGCTCACAAGGGCGTCGACTATGCCGCACCGAGGGGAACTCCGATTCACGCCGCAGGCGATGGCGTCATTGCTTTTCGTGGTCGCGAACACGGTTACGGCAACTTCGTCCTGATTCGCCACAACGCAACCTACAGCACCGCTTACGCACACATGTCACGCTTCGCCCGTATCAAGGTCGGTCAGCACGTGCACCAGGGTGATGTCATCGGTTATGTCGGCATGACCGGGCTCGCCACGGGTCCGCATCTGCACTACGAGGTCCGCGTGCATGGGGTGCAGCACAATCCGCTGACGGTGACGATGCCGAAGCCCGAACCATTGCCGGCGTCGCAAATTGCTCAATTCCACCAAGTCACGGCTCCGTTTGTCGCGCGGATCAAGTCCATAGACGCCCGTCAGGAACTTGCTGCCGCCGAAAACCACTCGCCGTCCGGCCGCGGCTGAAGGTGGCCGCGGCGTCGGCGTACATCGGGCTTATTTCGGGCACCAGCGCCGACGGCATTGATGCGGCGTTGGTGCGTTTCGATCCCGAAATTGAACTGCTGGCGGCACGCACCGTCCCCTATGCGAAAGATGTGCGAACGCGCCTGCTTGCCCTGACCCATTCAAACGCTTCGGTCGCGCTGGACGAATTTGGTGCGTTGGATGTCGAAGTCGGGGAATGCTTCGCCGCTGCCGCGCTCTCCTTGATCGAATATGCCGGCGTCGCAGCCGATGCGATCGCCGCGATCGGTTCACACGGGCAAACCGTGCGCCACCGTCCGACCGGCGCGCATCCATTCACGCTTCAGATCGGCGATCCAAGCATTATTGCCGAGCGTACCGGTCTTTGCACAATCAGCGACTTTCGCCGCGCAGATGTTGCCGCCGGGGGACAGGGCGCGCCGTTGATGTCGGCGTTTCACGCGGCAATGCTCGCCGGCAACGACGCGATTCGCGTAATCCTGAATCTCGGCGGGATTGCCAACGTCACCGTGCTTGACCCAGCGCGAGCGGTGTTCGGATTCGACACCGGCCCGGCCAATTGCCTGCTCGACGGCTGGGCTGGTCGGCATCTGGGCACGGTTTGCGATCACGATGGCGCCTGGGCGCGTGAGGGCCAAATCAATCATGACCTCCTTGCCCGATGGCTTGAGGATCCGTATTTCGCAACTCCGGCCCCCAAAAGCACCGGCCGCGAGATGTTCAACCTGGACTGGCTTGACCAGCGCCTTCCCGAAGCGACATCCGCAGTCGATGTTCAGGCGACCTTGCTCGCGCTGACGTCGCGCAGCGTAGCCGAAGCCGTTCGCAGCGCTGCGCCCCAAGCATCCGTCGTATTCGTGTGCGGGGGTGGCGTTCACAACGCCGCCCTGATGCAAGCGCTCGCGCGCGATCTCGCGCCGATTGCGGTGTCTACCACGGCCAGCGTCGGCATTGACCCGGATCATGTCGAGGCCATGGGGTTCGCGTGGCTTGCCCGTGAAAGACTCGCGCATCGCCCGGCCAATGTGCCCTCGGTCACCGGAGCGCGCGGAGCGCGCGTGCTTGGCGCGATTTACTCGGCGCCCTGATCGGCGCGCGCCGGAACCTCCGGCAATTGGCGCAAGTGCGGCGACAGACAAGCGGCCAGCATCATTGCCGGCGCCACAGCCAATACCGTGATGATGAAATAGGTGCCATAGCCGGTGGCCGCCGCGATACCTCCTGCGAAGAAGCCAAGGACTTTGCCGGGAAGATTCACCATCGAACTGAGTAACGCATACTGCGTCGCCGTATGCTCGCGACTGACCAACGACGACAGGAACGCCACCGTCGGAGGTCCAAGGAAGCCGAGCGTGAGGTTTTCCCCGGAAATGACGCCGGTGAGTACCCACAGGTTGCCCGGGTTTGCAATAAGACACAGATAGAGCAGGTTGCTGCAACCACACAGCACGATTGCCGCACACAGTGATCGCCACGCGCCCCAGCGCGCGACTGCGGCGCCGCCCAGAAATACGCCGACGATGCCGATCCAGATCCCGTAGATCTTGGTGACGGTTCCGATTTCGGTTTTGGAAAACCCCATGTCGCGATAGAACGGACTCATGATGCCGCCGATCGTGGCCTGCTCCGGAATCTTGAACAGCAGGATGAACAACACAATCGCGATAAACAGAAACCAGCCGTAGCGACGGAAGAAATCGGCAAACGGATCGACGATCGCGTAGCGCATCGCGTCACCCCAGCGCTGCGCGCTCATGCGATGAACCTCGGGTTCGAGCGCGGCAAGATTGGCGGCAACCGGAATTCCCATCGTCAACGCCATCGCCGCATAAACCCAGCGCCAGGCCACATGATCGGCGAGAATCAGTGCAAGCGCCCCGGCAACGATCAATGCGATGCGGTAGCCCAGCGAATAGGTTGCAACCAGCGCACCCTGCGCTTCAGGCGGAGCGATCTCGATTCGGTAAGCATCGACTGCGATGTCCTGGGTTGCTCCGAACAACGCGACGACCAGTGTCGCGGCAATGAACAGGGTCAAGTGCGCCGGCGTCAGCAATGCCATCGCCAGCAACCCCGCAATCACCCCCAGTTGCGCGAACAACAGCCATCCACGCCGCTGGCCCAGCCGCGCAACGCCGGGCACACACCAGTGATCGAGCAGCGGCGCCCACAGGAATTTCAACGCGTACGTCATGCCGGCGCTTGCGATCATCGTGATGTCGGCAAGCACGACGCCGCTCTCCTTAAGCCAATAGGCAAGGGTCCCGGCAACCAGCAGGAACGGCAATCCGGACGAAAACCCGAACAAGCACATCGTCCACGCGGCCGGATGCGCAAAGGCCTTCCAGACCGGCGGCCTGCGCGGTTTCGCGTCGCCCGGTGCAATCGGGCTCATCTCCGGTTAGTCACCGGGCGTAGTCGACCCGGTACGGCGCGTGATCGGAGAAACGCGGTGCTGAATGGATCGCGCACTCGCTCAGCCGGTCGCGCAGGGACGGCGCCGTCAACTGGTAGTCGATGCGCCAACCCACGTTGTTCGCGCGCGCCGCGCCGCGGTTGCTCCACCAGGTGTAATCCTCGCCTTCCGGATGCAGCACGCGGTAGGTATCGACCCAACCACTGTCGAACGCACCGGCGGAACCCTCGCACAGCCCGTTCATCCATTCCCGCTCCGGCGGCAGGCAACCGGAGTTCTTCTGGTTCGAAATCCAGTTCCGGATGTCCTTGCGACTGCGCACGATATTCCAGTCGCCACACAGTACGTAGTCGCGGCCACTGGCGAGCCAGCCATCGAGAGTCGGCTTCAGCCACTCCATGACCTCGAACTTGAAGCCCTGACGCGCCTCGCCGGAAGACCCGGACGGGATGTAGAACGAAACCACGCTCAGATTGCCGAAACGCGCCTCGATATAGCGGCCCTCCTCGTCGAACGGCGCCCAGCCGAGGGTGGTCAGCACGTCGTCCGGCTCGAGCCGTGAATAGATCGCAACGCCGCTGTAGCCCTTCTTGTTGGTCGCGTCCTTGAACCATGCGCGGTATCCGCGCGGACGAAATACCTTGTCGTCGAGCTGGTGTTCCCGCGCCTTGGTCTCTTGCAGGCACAACAGATCGGCGTCCTGCCCGGTAAACCAGTCGAAAAACCCCTTGCTCGCGGCCGAGCGAATACCATTGGCGTTGAAACTGACGATGCGCATATCGGAAACCGGCGTTCAGAAAACAGGAGGCGGGATTACGGAAACGCTACACAAGTTATGGTAGGTGCCTCGTTAAAAACACTCGCGGACAATAGCAAATGGCGCGAACGGCGTGTTCGGATCGAATACGATGAGCGGAACTTCATGCGGAGTGCAGGTTCGTGTTGATTGCAGTCGCACCGGTTGACGCAACGCTGCGCGAGCAAGTGCTCGAGCTCACGCTCGACAGCGCTCAACGCGCCTGGGTAGGCCCGATCGACGTCATGCTGGCCGACGCGGACGCGCGCAGCACGGTGGAGATGATGGCGATCCTGGCCGATGGCGTGGTGGTCGGCTGCTACCGGTTCGAATACCGACTGCGAGTGGTGACGCTGCGAGCCTTCGACCGTCCGGGGGTCGGTCTGCTCGGCTACTGCATCGACTCAGCCTGGCAACGACGTGGCGTCGGCACGCGCGCGCTCGCATCAGTATGCGATGATTTGCGGCAGCGCCATACCGACCTCGCGCTGCTTGTGCTCAACGTGGCTTGCCGCAATCACGCGGCTATTCGCGTCTATCGGCGCGCCGGGTTCGAAAATTGCGGCCCGACGCATGCCGGCGGAGCGGGCGGACCGGAACAACTGATGCTGCATACCCTGGTACCTGCGCCCCTCGCAAACAAAGCCCTTCGCCGGAGCTGAACATGTTCGGGTACCAACGCGAATTTCTCGACCTGGCCATGGCGCGCGGCGCGCTCGCGTTCGGCGAGTTCACGCTGAAATCGGGACGTGTCAGCCCGTATTTCTTCAATGCCGGCCGGTTCGATTCCGGCCACGCGCTTGCAAGCCTCGGTCGCGCATACGCCGCGGCAATAACCGATGCATCGATCGCATTCGACATGTTGATCGGACCGGCCTACAAGGGAATCGCACTCGCCGCGGCCACCGCGATCGCTCTCGCCGAAAACCACCATCGCGACATACCGTTTGCCTACAACCGCAAGGAGTCAAAGGACCACGGCGAAGGCGGCATGATCGTCGGTGCACCGTTGGCCGGGCATGTGTTGATTGTCGATGATGTCATAACAGCCGGAACCGCAATCCGCGAAACGCTCGCGTTGATCCGCGCGGCCGGCGCGGTGCCCGCCGGCGTGCTGCTTGCGCTCGATCGCGAGGAACGCGGTCGGGGGCACTGCTCCGCAACTCAGGAAATAGCCGGGCAGTTCGGCATCCCGGTGGTCGCCATCGCCCGTCTGGCCGACTTGTTGAGTTACTGCGATGAACACTCGGCACTCGTCGAACATCGCGAACGCATGCGTCTGTATCGGCAACGATATGGCGCGTAAAGCGCACGAGCTATTCGCGAAACACCGTGCAGGGGCAAGGTCCGCACAAGCCGACCAGTCGATTCATCAATGCGCCGAAATTCTTCCGCAACGCCATCAAGTCCTCGCGACGCAAGAACTCGCCCCCTCCTGACCCTACGGGGTGCGCCGCAAGAACGCCTATCACGGCTGGTGCAGAGGTTCCCTTATACTCATGATGACGCGAGCCGACCGCGTGGAATGAAGCGCAACAAATGGATTCACCCGAATAACTTCGTGCCACCGATCGGGTACCAGTGCAATCCGTGCGAGGCTCGAACTGAATCGCCGCGTTGGAGAGGTTAATGCGCACCTTGCCCCATATCCTGACCACCGTCGCCCTGTGCCTCGCCTGCTCCGTCGTGAATGCGGCTCAAGGCGGCGGACACCGTTACAAGTGGCGTGATAGCCAGGGCAACCTGCACTACAGTGACAGCTTGCCGGCCGATGCGTCGATGCATGGCTACGATGTAATCAACGCCAGTGGTCTCGTGATCCAGCACGTCGATCGTGCGCAGACCGCAGAGGAACGATCGGCCGCCCGCCGTGCAGCGGAAAAGAACAAGGCCGCCAGCGACCAGGCCAGCAATACCGCACGCGCCGATCAGCAATTGCTGGCTGCCTATCCGAATGAATCCGATCTCGAGCACGCCCAGCAGCAGCAACTGGACTACCTCGACAAGGGCATCGAGGCTGCACGCGTCGATCTGAAGAATCAGGAGATCAGTCTGGCCGACATGCTCGATCATGCGGCCGAATTCGATCGCGCCGACAAGCCGGTGCCAGCGAGCCTCGCCAGACAGGTCAGCGACATGCGGGCGCGCACGCGCAATGAACGCGATACCGTTTCGCGCAAGGTCGCCGAACGCGCGCAAACGGTGCGTCAGTTCGCTGACGAGCTCGCCCACTATCGCGAACTGAAAGCGGCCGCCGATGCCGATCGACAACGCTGACTGATGCAAGTCGTTCCTAGAACGGCACGGACAGACCTGGATCCACTGCAAGCAGCTGTTCGCGGAATGCGCTCTTGATGCGTTCCAGCGCCGCGACGCTGTCGGCGTCGAAACGCAACACCAGCGCTGGTGTGGTATTGGATGCACGCACCAAGCCCCAGCCATCCGGCCAATCGGCACGCAAGCCGTCGATCATGATCAGGCGAGCACCTTCGAATACCGCTTGCTCACGGAAACGTTCGATGAAGTGCTGGTTTTCGCCTTCGTCGAGTGGAATCTTCAGCTCGGGGGTAGATTTGCCTTTGGGCAGACTCGCAAAAATGTCCGCGGCGCTGCGATTGTCCGGATCGCTCGCCACGATCTCGAGCAGGCGAGCCGCGGCGTAAATACCGTCGTCGAAACCGTACCAGCGTTCCTGGAAGAAAAAGTGCCCACTCATTTCTCCGGCCAGTGCGGCGCCGGTCTCACGCATCTTGGCCTTGATCAGGGAATGCCCGGTTTTCCACATCAACGGGCTGCCGCCGTGTTCCAGAATCAACTGTTGCAGGTGACCGGTGCATTTGACGTCGTAAATGATCGTTGCGCCCGGATTGCGGCTCAACACGTCGATCGCAAAAAGCATCAACAACCGATCGGGAAAGATCACCTCTCCGTTCGTCGTCACCACACCTAGTCGATCGCCATCGCCGTCGAATGCAAGTCCCAGGTCTGCACCGGTCCGATTCACGGTCAGGATCAGATCCTTCAGGTTGCGCAGGTCAGACGGATCCGGGTGATGGTTCGGAAAGTTGCCGTCTACTTCGCAGTAGAGTGGCAGCACTTCGCAGCCGATTTCCTCGATGACGCGTGGTGCCAACCCGCCGGCAACGCCGTTTCCGCAATCGACGACGACCTTGAGTCTGCGCGCAACCTGAATGTCGTCGCCAATGCGTGCAGCATAATCCTCGGCAACGTCGACGAGTTGCAGCCCGCCTGCGCCGTCGCGGAAACGACCGGCCCGAATGCGCTCATACAGGCCTTCGATGGCGGCTTCGGCGAGGGTTTCGCCACCTAGCACGATCTTGAATCCGTTGTAATTCGGCGGGTTGTGGCTGCCGGTGACGGCGACGCCCGAGCCGGTGTTGAGCTTGTAGCCTGCGAAATACACCAGCGGCGTCGGCGCGAGGCCGATATCGATCACGTCGATGCCGCTCGCGCGCAACCCCTCGATCAATGCAGCCGCCAGATCCGGGCCGGACAGCCTACCGTCGCGACCGACGACGATCTCGGCGAGCCCGCGTTCGCCCGCTTCGCTCCCGATCGCGCGACCAAGAAGGCGTGCGACATCCGGGGTCAGGCCTTCGCCGACCACGCCGCGGATGTCGTAACTGCGAAATATGCGGCGATCGATATCGGCTGCGTCGACGCTCGACGCGGCGTGACGCGAGGCAGGCGGTTTCCCCAGACCGAAAGAAACCGGGGCCTTCGGATCACCGGATTTCAGGGCCTGCGCCAGCGTGGTCTCGTCCTCAGCGGATTTCGGTTTGCGTCGAACCAGATCCAGCGTGCGCTGCAGACCGGCGTGTCGCAGCCACAAGGCGCCGGATCCGAGGAGGAGGCACAACAAAGTCAACAGTCCCAGAAGCCACGGATTTCGCGACACGACGATGAAGGCAGTCGGCTGTGCCTTGCCGATACGCAGACTCGAACCGGCTATCGGGATGCCCGGATCGGCGATCGAATTGCCGCTGCCGTCGCCGACGCTGGCGATAATAAAATCGCCGCTGCCATCGCCCTGGCGCAGGTCCAGCCGTGCGCCGCTCAGGCGCGTTGCGCGAAAAATGGCAAGCGCCGGGGCAAACGGCAATACCGCAACCGCATAGGCGACTACGCTGTTGTCGTGGGTCACCGGCAGCGCGAATACCAGCCGCGGACCCGATTTCGGGCCGATTTGCATTTCCGCCGATGCCGCCTTGCCGCTGAGCCTAGCCTGCATCAACAAGGCCGCCTTGCCGTAACCCAAGCGTCCAAGATCGCCTTCGATCACCTCGTTCATTGCCGCACTGTAAAACGTGGCCTGTTCGATCTCGGGCATGATTTTCTTGAGAGCCGCCGCCGCCGCGACGCGCGACGCATCGTCTCCCGGGACCAGCGCCTGTTGCACGGAATCCCTGCTAAGCGCGTTCTCGATACGAACGCGCGTGCGCGAGATCTCGTCGCCGATCGCGCCCACCAGGGCGTGGCGCTCGCGCACGGCGGCGGCGGTACCCGCGCGCTCGTGCAGCAGCAGATAGCTTTGCCATACCAGAAAAGCGCCCAACGCCAGCAACAAGGTCGCGAGACCGATCAGAGCCGGTCCGCGCCAGTTCCAGGCAATCCTCGGCAATCGGAGTTTTGGTCGCTCGTTCGTCCGTTTGCGTGCCAGCTTCATGGCTGCGAACTCCTGATCAATGACGCCCGGAGCTGCCGAATCCGCCTTCGCCACGTGCACTCGGCGCGAACTCGAAAACGCGTTCAAATGCAACCCGCGCGACCGGTACGAAAACCAACTGCGCGATGCGCTCTCCGGGATCGATTGTGAATGCGGTTTGCGACCGGTTCCAGCATGAAATCTGCAATGGCCCCTGGTAGTCGGCATCGATCAGACCGGTGCCATTGCCGAGCACGATACCGTGCTTGTGGCCGAGCCCTGAGCGCGGCAGGACCATCGCGCACAAGGACGCATCCCCGATGTGGATTGCGATGCCGCTTGGAATCAGGGCGCTTGCACCACCGTCCAGATGCAGGGGTTCATCTAGCATTGCGCGCAGGTCCATGCCGGCTGCCGCGACGCTCTGATACTCGGGTAGCGGGAAGTCGCGGCCGATCCGCGGATCGAGGATTTTCAGTTCCACCACGTTCACGAGGCGCGGCCCTTATCCACACGTGTCGCGCGGTAGCGCTGCGCAATGCACGCGACCAGCTGGCGCGCCAGCACTGCCTTGTTGGAAAGCGCAAGTTGTTCGCGGCCATCGGCCCACAACAGCAGGAGGGCGTTGTCCGTTCGCTCGAACCCACGATCGGGGCCGACCTGATTGGCGGCAACCAGATCGACTCGCTTTTCCTTGAGTTTTCGTAATGCATTGTGCTCAAGCGCTTCGGTCTCGGCCACGAAGCCGACCAGAAACGGGCGTCTCGCCAATGCAGCGACTTCGGCCAGGATATCGGGGTTCTCGATCAATTCGAGCTTCAGCGGCTTGCCGTTCTTCTTGAGCTTGCCGGCAACCGTCGTTTGCGGCCGATAATCGCCGACGGCCGCGGCTGCAATGAAGATGTCCTGTCTATCGGCGCGGGCAACGATCGCATCCCGCATCTCGATGGCACTGCGCACATCGATGCGCTCGACACCGGCGGGCGTTGACAGCGCGACCGGTCCGGCCACGAGGGTGACATTGGCACCTTGGGCTGCCGCGGCCGCGGCAACCGCGAAGCCCATGCGACCGGAGCTGCGGTTACCGATGAAACGGACCGGGTCGATATCCTCGTACGTGGGGCCGGCACTGACCAGCACCTCAAGCCCCGACAGCAAACGCGGCCCGCGCGCCGCGACGAGTGACGCAACGATCGCCTGCGGTTCGAGCAGGCGACCCGACCCGACATCGCCACAGGCCTGGCTCCCCGCGTCGGGGCCGAGCACGTGCACGCCGCGCGCGCGCAGCAGGTCGAGATTCGCCTGTGTCGCCTGGTGTGCCCACATCTGCTGGTTCATCGCCGGCGCGAGCACGAGTGGCGCGGCACTGGCGAGGCACACTGTGGTCAGCAGATCGTCGGCATGACCGTGCGCGAGGCGCGCGATCAGATCGGCCGAGGCCGGCGCAATCAGCACCTGATCGGCCCACCGCGCCAGCTCGATATGGCTCATGGCGGCTTCGGCCGCGTCGTCCCACAGACTGCTGCGCACCGGATTCGCCGACAGCGCCTGGAACGTCATCGCCGTCACGAAACGGGCAGCATTATCGGTCAGCACGACTCGTACGTCGGCACCGGCATCGCGCAGGCGCCGCACCAGTTCGGCCGACTTGTATGCGGCAATGCCGCCGGACACGCCAAGCAACACACGCGTGTCTGTCAGCGCAGTGGTGCTCACGGGCAAGCGGGACTCATGTAGGAACTCACTCACGTTGGCTCGAAGCCGTAGCTTACTCAAAAATGCGCCGATCGCCGCTGATCGACGTCCGAAGCACACCTATCATTGTCCTGCATGATCCAATCCACCTCCAACCAACCGACATTGCGATGAGCATCCGCGACTGGCCGGATGGCGAGCGCCCGCGCGAAAAGCTGCTTGCGCGCGGCGCTGACGTGTTGTCGGATGCGGAGCTGCTCGCGGTGTTCCTGGGGTCCGGCCGCCGCGGCCAGAGTGCGGTCGATCTCGGCCGCACTCTGCTCGCGGGAAGCGGCGGACTCAAACCGCTGCTGGACGCGCCGAGTGCGATTGCCGGCATCGGCTGCGTTGCGTGGTGTCGGCTCAAGGCCGCACTTGAACTCGGACGACGCTACCTCGAAGCCGAATTGCGCACGAGCGATGCGCTGACCGATCCGAGTTCAAGTGCTCGCTACCTCAAGGCGCGCTTGAGTGGTTATCCGTTTGAGGTTTTCGCCTGCCTGTTTCTCGACAATCGTCATCGGGTACTGGCGTTTGAAGAGCTGTTCCGCGGTTCGATTGACGGTGCCAGCGTGCATCCGCGCGAAGTGGTACGCCGCTGCCTCGCGCACAACGCCGCGGCGGTCATATTCGCACACAACCATCCTTCCGGCGTGGCCGAACCGAGCCAGGCCGATCGCGCAATTACCCGGCGTCTCGGCGAGGCGCTGGGTTTGATCGACGTGCGCGTGCTCGATCACTTCGTGATCGGCGACGGATCACCGACGTCGCTTGCGCAGCGCGGCTGGATCTAGACAACCTACGATCGCAATCGCATTCGGCCGCTACCCGGGCCGACCGCCGCGAACCGGTCCGGAATCGTACGGTGCGCAGCGTCGATCGATACGTAAGGCCTTGCCGGAGCAATATTTTTTTAGCGTTCCAGTTTTGCGTTATACACAACGCGGCGAGTGCGCCATCAGCGTCACCTGACATCAGCCGTACATCCAATATTCACATACATCCCATTGTTTTTGTTACCAAACAATCCGAAACCGGGCGGTGACGATAATTTCGGTTGAAGGCATGAACCGGTGACCGACGCTGACGCCACTACGTTGCCCACAGACTTATCCACACCTCATCGAGTCCCGTTGCTTCAGGTACTTGCGCCGCCGGACGTCGTTCGACCGCGATGCCGCAACGCCCTTTCCCTGACGAGAGCCCATAGCGGCCCGAATGCCATCGCGGTTTCGGGAATGTCATCGGTGTCTCTACAATACCCGGTTTTTGCAGCGGGCCTCCCAGTGAAACAAGCAGTGCGTGATCTGGTCCAACAGGCGCTGGCGACGCTGCGGACGAAAGCCGGACTGCCTGCTGGCGATGCGCCCGAGTTCGCGATCGAGCGCACGCGCAGTCGCGAATACGGCGACTTCGCAACCAATGCGGCCATGCTGTTGGCCAAGGCCAGCGGCCGCAAGCCGCGCGAGCTCGCCGAAGCGATTGTCGCTGCGCTTCCCCCCAGCGCACACGTCGTCAAAGTGGAGATCGCCGGGCCGGGCTTCATCAACTTTTTCCTGGCCCGCTCCGCGTATCACCACGAGGTCGCAATTGTGCTCGAACGCGGCGTGGATTACGGCCGCACGGCGACCGGCGCCGGGCGCAAGGCGCAAGTCGAATTCGTGTCGGCCAATCCGACCGGCCCGTTGCACGTCGGTCATGGTCGCGGAGCGGCGGTCGGCGACAGCCTCGCGCGACTGCTCGATGCGACCGGCTGGCAGGTATCGCGCGAGTTTTACTACAACGACGCGGGCCAGCAGATCGCCAACCTCGCACTGTCGGTGCAGTCGCGCTGCCGGGACATCGAACCGGACGATCCGCGCTGGCCCGTCGATGGTTACCGCGGCGACTACATCAAGGCGATCGCCGAGGCCTACCGGGCCCGCGCCTGCGTGCATGCGGACGGGAGCGACGTAGACGCGAGCGGGGATGTCGGCGATGTCGATGCCATCCGCCGTTTCGCGGTCGCCTGGCTGCGTCGCGAGCAAAACCTGGATCTGCGCGCATTCGGCGTCGCGTTCGATGTCTATTTTCTCGAATCCTCGCTCTACACCGACGGAAAGGTTGAAGCGACGGCGCACGATCTCGTCGCGCACGGGCATACCTATACGGCGGACGGCGCGCTGTGGCTCAGGACCACCGATTTCGGCGACGACAAGGACCGCGTCATGCAAAAATCCGACGGCGCGTACACGTATTTCCTGCCCGATGTCGCCTATCACGTCGACAAGTGGAGGCGCGGCTTCACACGCGTCATCAACGAGCAAGGCGCCGACCATCATTCGACGATTACGCGCGTGCGAGCCGGCCTGCAAGCGCTCGATATCGGCGTGCCGCCGGGTTGGCCCGAATACGTGCTGCACCAGATGGTCACCGTGATGCGCGGCGGCGAGGAGATCAAGATTTCCAAACGCGCCGGCAGTTACGTGACCTTGCGCGACCTGATCGACGAGGTCGGGGCCGATGCGACACGGTATTTCCTGCTGGCGCGCAAGGCAGACGCGCAACTCACGTTCGATGTCGACCTTGCGCGCGCGCACACCAACGACAACCCGGTGTACTACATCCAGTACGCGCATGCGCGCATCTGCAGTGTCGAGCGCCAGCTGGGCGAGCGCGCTCTGGTATGGAACCGCAACAACGGTCTGGTCTGTCTTGACCGGCTCGACAGCGAACACGAGATCGCGCTCATGTTCGAGCTTTCGCGCTATCCTGAGATCGTCGAAGCGGCTGCGGCAAATCTGGAACCACATGTAGTTGCCGCGTACCTGCGCGAACTCGCCGGCGCATTTCACGCTTACTACAATACGTACCAGTTCATCGTCGACGACGACGATCTGCGCAATGCGCGTATCACGCTGGCCAAGGCCACGCGTCAGGTGCTCGCGAACGGACTCGATTTGCTCGGCGTATCCGCCCCGGAGAGCATGTAATGGCCGCCCGAAAGAAAGGCAAGCAGGCAACCCGCGGCAACAATCGCCCGGCGTTGCCGGCATGGGTTTGGCTCGGCATCGGCGTGCTGCTCGGTTTGCTGCTGTCGGCGCTCGTGCTGGTCAAGGAATGGGCGCCAATGCTGCGCAAGGGAAATCTACCGCAACCGAATCCGGAAGCGACGGTTCCGCGCGAAAGCGAGCCGGCGGTCGCCGACGACAGCAAGATCAAGCCGAAGAAAAGCTATGATTTCTATCAGGTGCTGCCGGAAATGGAAGTCGTGATCCCCGATGCGGAACTGACTGCCAAAGCACGTGCCGAGCAGCAAGCCGCCATACCGACGGCATCGGGCGGCACCGCACAATCGCCCGCGTCCACCGGCGTTCGCTACATGCTGCAGGCCGGCTCGTACCCGGATGCCGGCTCCGCCGACGAGGCCAAGGCCAAACTCGCGTTGCTCGGCTTCGTCGCCAGCATCGAACCGGTAACGATCAACGGCAAAACCTGGAACCGCGTACGCCTTGGTCCGTATCCGAGCGCTAGCGCGCTCGAAGCGGCAAAAGCAACGCTCGCCGGTAACGGCATCAACGCGATAGCGTTGAAGGAAACCAATACGCCGTAGCACGCTTGGCGCATGAAGGCGTGCTACGCCGATGCGACGTGCTCATTTGCAAGCAGTGCGCGCTACGGCCCTTCGAAACCGTTGGCAAAGATCAGATCGTCGGCTGCCGGCGCAAACGTCGCGGTGACGGTGCAATCTGCCATGATCGCACCGGTGGTGTACGTATTGCGGTCGAGCACGCCGTCGCAACCGCTGACGCCATCGATCTGATATCCCGTATTCGGCGTGACCACAAAACTGATCGTGGCGCCATCGTCCACCGTCTGCGGCGTATCCGGGTCGATGGCGCCATGCGGCCCGGCCGTCGGCGTAACCGTAAACGTCATCGGTGGGGTCGTTGAAGTGAACTCGTAGACCTTGCCTTGGGTTTCGTGCACGAGATAGAGATTGCCGGCCTCATCTTCGCCGAAACTGACGACGGTGCCATACCCGCTCGGAAGCGCCGCAGGAAAAACAGTGGATGTCCAGGTCGATCCGTCGGTCGTCGCAAACCAGATCGTCGAGCTGCACGAGTCGCTGTAGACATAGGTGCCCTGCAACGAGGCGATCGGCCCGCGGTAGCGGAAGCCGCCCGTCGTCGCGCAACCGCCCGAATGACTGTACTCGATGACCGGCGGCGTGGTACCGGTCGTCTGCGGGCAATCGCTGCCGCTTCCGGAAGGGTTGTAGTAATGATTGCCCTCGCACAACCGGAAGCCGTAATTGAACGAGTCGGTTGAATCGAACGTGCGCAGATCCTCTTCCTCCCAGGCGTTCTGGCCGACATCCCCGATCCAAAGATCGCCGTTCGCGCGATCGAAGCTGAAGCGGAACGGATTGCGCAATCCGTACAACCAGATCTCGCCGCAATCGGTGCTGCTGCCCGCGAACGGGTTGTCCGGCGGAATCGAATAGGGCGCCGGCATGCCGGGGGTTGCGGCACACATGTCGTCTCCGGCAGCCGCGGTCGGATGGTGTACATCCAGCCGAATCATCTTGCCCAGGAGATAATAGGTGTGCCCGCCGACGATCTTGCGACCGGTGTTCTGGGAGAAATTGTTGGGGTCGCCTTCGCTGCCGCCGTCGCCCATGCCCCAGTACAGATAGCCGTCGGATCCGAAATGAATATCACCGCCGTTGTGGTTGCTGGCGATATCGGGCAGTCGGATGATGTCGGTCTGCACAGCAGAGCTGGCATCGTTCGAAGCCGGGTCTTCGACTGTATAGCGCCGCAGCACCTGATCGGCCGACGCGCCGAGTTTCGGGTCGCCGGGCGGCGCGGTGAACGCGAGATAGAAATCGCCGTAACCGGGCTGCTGCGGATCGATGCCGAAGTTTGGGTCGAACGCCATGCCGAGCAACCCCTGCTCACCGCCATCGGGGGAGGGCGCAGTGACCGGAACGGTAAGATAGGTACCCACCGTGTCACCATTGCTGTCGAGAATCCGTACCGCACCGGTCTGCTGCAGTACGAACAAGCGTCCGCTGCCGTCTTGCGGCGCGCGGATCGCATCGGGAAAACTCAGCGACCCATTTGAAAATTGCACCAGTTGCACGTCCACAGGCGTGCCAGCTTGCAGATTGGCGCCAATGAACAACAGCAGGCCGCCGAGCGCCAGGAACAGGGTTCGCAACCTTGACATCATGTTCTCCATTCAGGTCCCGGAGCGGTCAGTTGCCATCGAAACCGTCGAGGAAAATCACGTCGCTGGTTGCGTCCGACGCGAACCGGTAAACCTGCCCTCCGCCGGCGGCAACGTAGAGATTGCCGTCTGCGTCCTCACCGAAACTGTAGGGACTCATCGCCGGAGTCCCCTGCAGCGTTTCGTAGGTCCACGGTGACAAGGCCGGGTCGGGATTTGCGACGACGTAGATCTCGCCACTGCACGAATCGCTGAACAAGTACTGCCCATCCAGCGGAGTAACCGGCCCGCGATAACGGTAACCTCCGATAACCGCGCAACCGACGCTATGAGAATAATTGAGCTTGGGCGGCACGCTATCCGGAGGTCCGGCGCACGGGGTGCCGCCGCCGGGATACGTGTGAAAGCCCTCGCAGACGTTCCATTGGAAGTTCTGACCGACACTGCCGGCCGGTTGGTAATCGATTTCTTCCCACGCGCTCTGGCCGACATCACCGATCAGCATGTCGCCGGTCTGGCGATCAAAACTGAACCGAAACGGATTGCGCAAACCCCAGTTGAAGATTTCGGCGCAATCGTCGGGGTGCGCACCGTCGTCGGCGAATGGATTGCCGGGCGGCACCGCGTACGGTGCTGAAGCACCAGGAGTCGAACCGCAGAAGTTACCCGGCGCCGATGCCGTGGTCGCGTGCACATCGAGGCGGATGATCTTGCCCATCAGGTAATAGTTCGGACCCGATCCGCTGGTGTCGTGACAGGAGGCGGGGTTCTGGTCTGCCTTCTTGCGACCGGTGCACTGGGCAAAGCCGTTCGGGTCACCTTGCACACCGCCATCGCCCATCGACCAGTAGATATAGCCATCCGCGCCAAAATGGACATCGCCGCCGTTATGGTTGCTGGCGATATCCGGGACGCGCAGGATCACCTCTCCCGTCGGATTGGCGACATCGCCATTGGGCGGAGACACCGTGTAGCGTGCGAGTACCTGGTCGGGATCCGCTCCGATTCGCGGATCACTGGCGGGCGCCGTATAGGTAACGTAGAACGTGCCGTTGTTGGCAAAGTCCGGATCGAATGCGAGCCCGAGTATTCCCTGTTCGCCACCACAACTCGGCGCAATCGACAAAAACGGCGTGGACAACAACTGGCCGTTCTCGACGATGCGGATATCGCTGCAACGCTCGATGATGAACACGCGACCGCTACCGTCGTTCGGTGCCCGCACGGCGATCGGTTGTGCAAAGGTGGTGCTCGAGTCCGGAAACCGCTCGAGGTGGAGGTCCGGGGGGGTGATTTCGGCCAAGGCGGCCGCCGGCAACAACAGTACAACGGGAAAAATCCAGCGCGGGAACATGGAGAACTCCATAAAGCAAGCAGGGGTACGAGACTCGCGATTATCGCCCGCGCGCGTTGAGTTTGTGTGATGGACGGCACAAGCGCAGTGCTTCAAGCACTGCGTTTGAGTCGAATCAGCGCCGAAATATCCTCATTGCCATGGCCTTGAGCCATCAGTTGCGCGTAGTCGGCCAGCGCCTTCTCGATGACGCTTCGATCGGTACCGGCTTCACGGGCGAGTTGCCGCACGATGTTCAAATCCTTGTGCAGCAAACCGAGCTTGAAGCCAACGGCAAATTCATCGCGCAGCATGCTGGCACCGCGCTTGTCGAGAAACCAGCAGCCGGCGGCACCGGCACTGAGCGTCGGCAACAGCCGCCCGGCATCCAGGCCGAGCGCCTCGCCCAGCGCCAGACCCTCGCACACGGCTGCGGCAATGCCCGCGACAAGCACCTGATTGACCGCCTTGGTGTTCTGGCCGGCGCCGACCTCTCCCATATGACCGACGCGCGCGCCGTAACACTCCAGCAGCGGACGCGCACGTTCGAGCGTTTCCGCATCGCCGCCGACCATGATCGAAAGGGTGCCTTTTTGTGCGCCCTCGACACCGCCCGAAATTGGCGCGTCGACAAAATCGCCACCGGCAGCACGCATGGCGTCGCAGCCGGCACGTGCGGTCACCGATGATACGGTCGAGTGATCGATCACGATCGTTCCGGGCCGCGCATGCGCCGCGATCTGCCGGGTGATACCGAGCACATCATCGTCCGCCGGCACACACAGGACGACGACGTTGCAACTCTCGGCGAGCTCGCCGACCGTCACCGGCGCCGCCACGTCGAGTTGCCGCGCGGCCGCCTCGGCCTTCGCTCGCGTTCGGTTCCAGACCGCGACAAGCAGACCCGCGTGCGCTAGATGTCTCGCCATCGGCAAACCCATCGCCCCAAGCCCGATGAATCCCGCGCGTATCGAGTCAGTCATCGGGCTCCCCGTTTCTCCAGAATCTGTCACGGTGTTTCGGCCAGATAGGTGTAGGCCGTCAGACCCGCTTCGAGCGCGTCACCGAGCCGCTCTGCTGCGACACCTTTGATGCCGGCACGCGCAATTCTTTCGCGATAGGTTGCGCGCAGCGCGGCAAGGTCGTAGCCAACATAGTCCAGCATCACGTCGGCATTGTCGCCACGTTTGACGTGATCGAACTCGTAACCGGCCGTGGTCAGACGCACATTGACCGCATCGGTGTCGCCGAACAGGTTGTGGATATCGCCGAGGGTTTCCTGATACGCGCCGACCAGAAAAATGCCCAGGCGATACGCTTTGCCCGGTTGCAGCGCATGCAGCGGCAGGCTGACTCCAACGCCGTCGCCGTTGACGTAGCGATCGATGCGGCCGTCGGAATCGCAGGTCAGATCGGCAATCACGCCGCGCCGTGTGGGCTCGATGTCGAGACCCGCAATCGGCACGATCGGGAACACCTGATCGATCGCCCAGACATCCGGTATCGACTCGAACACCGAAAAATTGACGAAATACTTGTCGACCAGCTTCTGATCGAGCTCGTCCAGCGCCTGGCGGTGTGCGCGCTCCTCGGGCCGCAGCCTTACGCGCACGGCCTGCACGATCGCATGATACAGATCATCCAGATGCGCGCGATCGGCCAACGACAACTGGCCGAGGACATACAGCGAATAACCTTCGGACAGTCGATACTGGGCCTCGTGATAAAGCTCGAGCGCGGGGCGCCGGTCGAGATCCGCATGAATCTCGCGCAGATGGCGCAGCACGGCCGGTTCCCCAGTGGCGGGGGGCGCAATCGCACCGGCCGGCGCCGGTTCGACGGCGCTGACGTTGACCACGAGTACGGCGTGGTGTGCGGTCATCGCGCGGCCTGATTCGGTCAACACATGCGGCGGCGCCACGCCATGTTCGGCGCAGGCTTCGGCGAGGGCCTGCACAATGGTTGTGGCGTATTGATCGATACCGTAGTTGATCGAGCAGTCCGAGCGCGAGCGCGTGCCTTCGTAATCGACGCCGAGCCCGCCGCCGACGTCGAGATAACGGATGGCGAGCCCGATGCGCGAGAGTTCGGCAAAATAACGCACCGCCTCGCGCACGCCGCCGGCGATGTCGCGCACATTCGACATCTGCGAACCCATGTGAAAATGCAGCAGTTGCAGTGCATCGGAAAGACCGGCGCGATCGAGATCGTCGAGCAGCTCCAGCAACTGGCGTGGTGTGAGACCGAACTTGGCCTTGTCGCCGCCGGTGTTCTGCCATCGGCCGGCGCCAAGGCTGGCCAGTCGCATGCGCACACCGAGCAGCGGCGTAACCTCAAGCGCCCGCGCCTCCTCGATCACATGAACGAGCTCGGACGGCTTTTCGATCACGATGAAAACCTCAAGGCCGAGCTTGCGTCCGATCAGGGCGAGCCGCACATATTCGCGATCCTTGTAGCCATTGCAGATGACAATACTACCCGCGCGTGCAAGCGCAATGACCGCCATCAGTTCCGGCTTGGAGCCGGCCTCGAGGCCAAAACCCGCGCCGGTGGTGAACGCACCGACGACGCTGTTCTGCTGATTGACCTTGATCGGATAAACCGCCGTATAACCCCCCGAATAATTCAACTCGGCCATGGCGCGCGCGAACGCGCCCTGCAATCGCGCAAGACGATCGCGCAGAATGTCGGCAAAACGCACGAGCAGCGGCAGGCGCAACCCGCGCTCATGTGCGGCATCGACCACATCGGTCAGTCGAATCGTCGCTTTGTCGTCGGTGCCGCGCGGACGCACCACGACCATTCCGAAGGCATCGATGTCGAAATAACCCGCGCTCCAGTGCCCCATGGCATAACTGCGGCGTGCTGCGTCGATACTCCAGGCTTTGCTCATGTCGTTTCCAGACTCTGCCGGTCGCGCCAAAGCGCAGCGTCGTATTGTAGCGACCGGCAGCGTGCTGATGTCGGTCCGGCATGGACCCGCTACAATCGCATGGCAAATCCAAATGCACTCCCGATCGCGCCAAGGTCAGGCAGCGCGGGAGTGAGGGAATGCGCACAGCTTTCCCAATCATTCCAGAAACTCGAATACGGCGCGCGTCCTTCATGTCCGAGCAAAGCTGGTTCACCGAGCAGCACGTCCACACCGGCTCGTCGATCGGCTTTCGGGTGAAGCAACGATTGCATGCGGAGAAAACGCCGTACCAGACGATCGAGATCTATGAAACCACCGATTGGGGCAAGCTCATGGTCATCGACGGCTGCGTGATGGTGACCAGCCGCGACAACTTCCTCTACCACGAGATGATGGTGCACCCGGCGCTGTTCACCCACGCATGCGCCAAACGAGTGGTCATCATCGGCGGCGGCGATTGCGGAACGCTGCGCGAGGTGTTGCGCCACGAGGAGGTCGAGAACGCCACTCAGGTGGAAATCGACGAGCGCGTGACGCGCCTCGCGGAGAAGCATTTTCCGGAGTTGTGCGAAGCGAATTCGGATGCGCGTGCCGAGCTGCGGTTCATTGACGGCATCCGCTACATGGCCGACCGCGAGGCCGAATCGACCGACGTGATCATCGTCGATTCGACCGACCCGATCGGTCCGGCCGAAGGGCTTTTCAACATGGCCTTTTACGCGAGTTGCCAGCGCGCGTTGCGGCAGGGCGGCATTCTCGTGCAGCAGTCCGAATCGCCCCTGGGTCATCTGGACCTGATCAAGTCGATGCGCTCGGCAATGCGCGCGGCCGATTTTCAGGCCGTGCGCACGCTCTCGTTTCCGCAACCGTGCTATCCCACCGGCTGGTGGAGCTGCACGCTGGCACGCAAGGGCGCCGACCTTGCCGGATTCCGCGAACGCGGCGCAGCCACCAAGCGCTTCAAGACGCGCTACTACAACGCCGATATCCATCGCGCCGCACTGGCCTGTCCGGAATTCATGCGTGAAGAGTTCGACGAATAGACGTTTGCAGAGCGCCTGAATCAGGATTGCCATTCGTGCGATCGGTTTCTTGCGCAACGGCAGCGTCGCAAGATATTGGCGTTGCCGTTGGCGGCGGGAGATGCGCCATCCGGACCTGTCCGGACATTCCTTGGTAAACTTTGCCCATCGCTGCCGAGGGGGCGGATTCATGATCGTTGCGACGCTATTGATCATTGCGCTCGCTACAACCGTGCAAGCCGCCGGGGCTCCTCCGGATGCCGCGGGTGCCCGACATTCCAGCGCCGCATCGACGAGCGTGGCAGGCGTTGTGAGCGATTTGGGCAACGACGATGCGACGCTCAAGCAGCAAGCGAAGGCGGATGAGCCGAAGGCGAAGGCCGCATTCGCCGCCTACTCCGCATGGCAAGACAATCTGTACGACGCGCTGTCCGACGGCGCGAGGCCACGCGACTGGGCCCTCGCCTCGCAGCTTCTTTTCACCGGCGCCGTTCACGCCGCGCCTGCGCTGCGGCCAACCCGGGACGAGCTGCTCGATCGCGCGATGCAGCGCGCGCCGGACGATTTTCTCGTGCAATGGCTGGTCGCCTCGGATCGTGCGGTCGGTGCAACCTGCGAGGTGAGCCCATCGCCCGACGAGCCGCTCGCCAACCTCGAACGCCTCGCACCGGACAACGCCGCCACCTGGTTGCTCGCCCTGACCATCGCCACCGACCGGCACGATGCAGCGGCGGTCGACGACGCGCTTTTGCGCATGGCCGAAAGTTCGCGCTACGACGAGCCTTACGACGAACTGCTCCGCGCGTGGCTCGATGTGTACGACGCGCAACCACCGCCGCCTGCAAGCTGGGCATTGCTGACCGGCAGAGCGGACGATTTGGCTGCTTACGCCCGTTTCGTAACGGCCCAATCCATCGTTGCGGCCACGGCCCTGCCGGGCTACGAGGCGCTGATGTCGGCCTGCACGCTCGGCACGGAAACCGGTGGCGACTGGCGGCGCTTCGCCTGGTGCGACGATGCCGCGCATGTCATGGCAACACACGCGACGACACTGATCGCGCGGAGCATCGGCTTTGCGTTGCTGCGCACGCTGGAGGGCGGCGAGCTCAGCGCGTCTGATCGTGCAGCTCAGCGGCGCCTCGACTGGTTGCGCGTCAACCTGATGTCGGAACCGAATCCCGCAGGTGCAGCGAGGGCGCTGCCCGATCTCGAAACGCGTTGGCGCCAAAGCGGCAGCGAGATCGCCTTTTATCGCAACCTGATGCGGGATGCGGGCCTGCCGGCAGAACCGCCGACAGGTTGGAAAGCACCGGACTACGGTCAGGCCGTCGCGGTCGACACGGATTAATGCCGGTCCGATCCTGCCGTCGGCCGATAGCCGCGCTTTTTTGCAAACACCCGGGCCGGGTGTAACCTCCGCGGGGATTTGCCGACCACGTTGTCGAAAAGGATGCCTTGATGCTGAAAGTCCTGGTGGCAAGCTCCAAGGGCGGTTGCGGCAAGACCACGATCGCGACCAATCTGGCGGCGCATTACGCGCTCGCCGGCAAGAAAACGGTGCTGGTGGATGCGGATCGACAGGGCTCGAGCCAGCGCTGGTGCGAGAAACGCGCAGCTGGCGTTGCGGCCACAGTATTGCCTTTATCCGGGCTGCGACGCGACTGGCATCGGCACGTTCCGGACGACAGCGAGTACGTGATCATCGATTCGGCTGCGGGCATTCGCGCGACCGAGGTGGGTGACTATCTCGATCACGTCGATGCGATTCTGGTGCCGATATTGCCGTCCACGATCGACCTCGAAGCCGCGGAGCCGTTTCTTGCCGAGGTGACAAGACTGTCCAGGATCAAGCGCGGCAAGGTGGCGATCGGACTCGTTGCCAATCGACTCAAACCCTGGACCAACGCTTCGCAGCAGGCGCTGACCGAGATGCGCGCCCATGCGGTCCCAATCGAAGCCGAACTGCGCGACACGCAGGGCTACGTACTCGCCTCGGCGCTCGGCAAGAGCATTTTCGACTACGGGTCGGAACTGGTGCGCTCGCACCAGGCCGACTGGAGCAAGCTGCTGCGCTGGCTCAAGCGTTTCCGCTGAACATCGGTGCGATTGCAGATCGATGCCCCCGCCAACGGTCGCGCTTCGGAAATCCATAATAGTGTTACCCCGAGCCACGTCATGACACGCGAAATCATTCTGCTGCGCCATGCCGATGCCGAAGCCGCCGACGCGAGCGAGGACGATCTCGACCGACCCCTTAGCGAGCAGGGAATTGCCGAGGCCGCTGCGGCCGGCGTATGGCTCAAGCAACACCATGTCAAGCCCGAGCGTGTGCTGTGCTCGCCCGCGGTGCGTGCACTGGCGACCTGCGAGCAGGTTCTGGCCGCGCTCGGCATCGACAAGATTTGCCGCGAGGCGGATATCTACGGGGCGACACCCGGCAGCCTGATCCGCATACTCGATGAACATGCCGACGCCGCCAGCCTGTTGCTGGTCGGTCACAATCCGGGGCTGGAAAATCTGGTGGCGCTGCTGACCGAAGGCGCGTCGAGCTTCGGTCGCGGCATGCCACCGGCGGCGGTCGCATGGTTGACCTTGCGCGACAGCACCGCGCTGGAACCGGGGGCCGCGCAAGTGCGCGATTTCTGGTGGCCGTGAGGAAAAAACCCACGACATCGGATCCGCGTGCAGGCGCCATCGGACGTCCATCGTCGGTCCGCAGCGACTTGCATGCCCGTCGCATTGCAATCTGGTTGGCAGCGCTCGCACTGTTCGTCGGCGCGGCTGCGCGGGCTGACGAAAACCGCTACCAAACCATCAATCTTGACAGCGCGCAATCGCACGCGGCATTCAGCGTCAAGGCTTTCTGGTTGTTCGTGGTGCACGGAACCTTTGGCAATGTGCACGGCACGGTTCGCATCGACCATTTTCGCAGCCAGGCGGTAGTCGATGCCCGGATCAACGTCGATGCCGTGCACATGTCGAATCACGGCTACGAGCAGGGCGTACGTTCGGAAGAGTTCTTCGACGCCGAACATTATCCCGAGATTCACTTCGTATCCGATTCATTTCCGCTGGTGCGACTGGACCAGGGCGGTCCACTGCCGGGCATGCTCAGCATGCACGGGACCAGCCATCCGGTGGATTTCCTGATCGCGCCGGCCCGCTGCGCAAGGCCGGCGTTCGACTGTCCGTTGCGGGCTGCGGGGCACATAAGCCGCAGCGCCTTCGGCATGCAGGCGCACGGCGCCACGCTTGGCGACAAGGTCGATCTGACCCTCAGCATCGAGGTCACGGAAGCGCCGAGTTGAGCCGGCTTGCTGTGCGAACGCCTCGCGCAGTCGGCGGCTGCCGATTGACGCTGCCCGGCGCGATGGCTAGTCTCTGCACTGTTTCCTCGTGGAGCCGTTCCCATGTCGATCGTCATCACGATCGAGCTCGGCGATGCCGATCTCGAACATTTCGTCGATGCCATGCATCGCGCGTACAAGGAAGCTGCCCATCTGTCGCCGAAGGAAGTCACCGACTCGGCCAAACGCTTGCTGGCTGAAGGCCACGAGACCGAACTGCCGCAATTCATTGCCGAGAGGCTCGGCAAGCTCGACAGCATGATCGCGATGGTCGGTGACGAGGGTTTCGCGCTGCCGGAGGAAGACCGTCACCGCGTGCTGTCGTGTCTGACCTATTTCGCCAATCCCGAAGACATCATTCCCGACAACGTGCCGGTGCTCGGATTCCTCGATGACGCGATCATGATCGAGTTGTGCGTGCGCGAACTCAAACACGAACTCGAGGCATACGAGGATTTCGTCACATATCGCACCGAGGAGGCCAATCGCCGCGGCATCGATCCGGCCGAGCTCAACATGCAGCGCGTCGAATGGGCCGAGGCACGTCGCGTCGAATTGCTTGAGCGCATGCGCAAGCGCCGCAACATGAGTTACGGCAGCGGCAGCGGCAGCGGCGGTTGGGCCCCGAAGCTGTTCACCTTCGGTAGCTGATTCGCTGCGCCGAATTGCGCGGCGGCGCAGCGCGAATGGATGCTATGACGGCCGTGACCGGCCGAACCAGCGCTTGATCCGTTCCCACAGCCCCGGATTGGCCGGTTCGACGGCCGTGGTTGCGCCGGACGAATCTTCCGGTTTCTCCGCCGACGCGTCAGCGACCGCACGCTGACGCGCGTCAGCGTGCGGGGTGTCCTGCTGCACGGCTGTCTGCTTGCGCAGAGAGTTGCCACTCCCCAGGGCAGCCCAATCCTCCACGCTCAATATTGTGGTCTGTGGCCCCGCCGGCTGCACGGACTCCATCTGGACCGTAGGAGCCAGCGAGGCTGAATCCGCCTGCGCATCCGGCGTTTCGATCGGTGGTGTCTCGCCGACGTCCGCGCGCTGCCCGGATTCCTGCACCGGCGGGGATGCAACGGCATCGGGGACGATCATCGGCGCTGATTCGGCCTCGCAAGATTCCCCGCGCTCCGATTCTTCGGCGCGAGCGCGCTCCAACGCCGCGGCAGCTTCATCGGATATCGGCTCGACCAAGGTCGGTTCGGACTCCGGTTCCAGCGCAGGTTCGGCAGGTTTCGGCTCCGGCACCGAAGGTTCGGATGGCGGATCGGCCGCCGTTTCGACGACTTGCGACGGCGCCGCGGTTTCCGGTGCCGCTGCTGATTCACCGACTTCCTGTCCGGCGACAGCCCGATCGGCTTGCGACTCCGCAGAGGGTTCGCCGGGTTCTTCTTCCGCCGCAGACGCATCGGCCGCCGGTGCCGCGACCGATCGATCGGATTGCGGCGCTGGTGTCGATTCGACGGCATCCGCTCCAGCGTTCAACAGACGCCACGGTTTCCAGTCACTGCTGCCGGCCTCCGCCACATCGATGCTCGGAAGCCAGTCACCACACCGAACAGCTTCCTCGACGAAGGCGTACGGCAACGGTCCACGTGCGCGATTATCGAGCAATACGAACAGATTGGACCGAGCGTCGACGTCGACAATCCGCACCTCGGCACCGATCGCACGGATCTCCGATCCAAGCGCCTGCAGCTTGTCGATGTCGGCGCTCTGCTTGATGGCCAATGGCGCACGCGGCAATACGCGCTTGTCGAGACGTTCACGCTCAACGCCGAAATAAGCCGCCAACGCCGGCCATGCCGTGTCGGGCTCGAAGCCGGGCAGCAGCATGCCGGTCAGGATCAGTGCATGGTTCGCAGTTTCCATTCGGCACCCCTGAGTGCGATGTTGTCCTGCCTGAAAATCTGTCGCGGACGTATTTGCGGTTCGCTATGGTCGCTCGACGATGGCTGTCACACCCATGCCGCCAGCCGTGCAAACCGAAATCAGGCCGCGCCCGGAACCTTTTTCCTGCAGCAGTTGCGCGAGTGTAGCAAGCACACGCGCACCGGTCGCTGCAAACGGATGTCCGGTCGCGAGACTCGATCCGTTGACGTTGAGCCTGGCCGGGTCTATTGCACCCAGCGGCTCCCTGCGCCCGAGGCGGATCCTGCAATAGTCGGGCGACTCCCATGCGCGCAAGGTACACAACACCTGGGCGGCGAAGGCTTCGTGGATTTCGTAGAAATCGAAATCCTGCAGACTCAGACCCGCTTCATCGAGCATGCGCGGCACCGCCACGGTCGGCGCCATCAGCAAACCTTCGCCGTGCACGAAATCAACCGCCGCGACGCGCGCGTGGGTCAACCAGGCCTGAATGTCGAGACCACGTTCGGCCGCCCAGTCTTCGCTCGCCAGCAACACCGCCGCTGCGCCGTCGGACAGTGCACTGGAATTACCGGCGGTCAACGTTCCGTTGCCCGAGGTCTTGTCGAACGCCGGTTTCAACGCGGCAAGTCTTTCCAGGCTGGTATCGGCGCGCAAAACGTTGTCGCGCGCAACGCCGCGAAACGGCACCACAAGCTCATCGAAGAAACCGCGTTCGTACGCCGCGGAAAGCTTCTGATGGCTCTCCAGCGCGAGGCGATCCTGATCTTCACGCGCAATGTTCCATTCGCGCGCCATGAGTTCGCAATGTTCACCCATCGACTTGCCGGTGCGCGGTTCGGCGACGCCGGGCAATGCTGGTTTCAGTTCCGCAAGCGAAAAATCCTTGAGCGCGATCTTCGCCTTGTCGAGCGGCTTCTTCGCGCGTTCGGCCGCGAGCAGACGTTGGCGCAGCGCCTGCGAATACTCGATCGGCACGTCGCTGGTGGTATCGGAACCGCCGGCAATGCCGACCTCGATCTGACCGGTCGCTATCTTGTTGCCGACCAGGATCGCGTTATCGAGCGACGTGCCGCACGCACGTGCCGTCGTGAATCCCGGCGTGGTCGGCGCCAACCCCGAGGACAACACGGCCTCGCGCGCGAGATTCCAGTCTGCCGCGAGCCGGATCACCGCGCCGAACGCGACTTCGCCGAGTTCGACGCCGTGCAATCCGAAGCGCTCGACCAGAGCGCCCAGCGTCTTCACCGACATGCCGAAATTGCCGACCTCGGCATACGCGGTGTTGTGGCGGCAGAACGGAATGCGCACGCCGCCGATGATGCCGATTCGTTTCACGATGGATCCATTGCCATAAGGGCTTGCGGTGTGCCTGCTATCATCGCGCACGTCTGCAGGTAGATCCGTACCATTCTCGATCTTGAATTCCCGCCAACGTCCGCATTCTTCCACACTGCGATCAAGTTCTCGCCAAGCGACAACTTGATCGCCTTCTGACCCGAGAGGCCGGACAGCCCAGCCGCATCGCCGTTGGCCCGGGATTTGCCGAACGCAACTATTGTATGCCCTACGTTTTCGATCTTGACAGGCTCGAGTCGCTGGCGTTCGAACGCACCGCCGATTTCGCAGCGGCGAGCCCGTATCCGCATGCGGTCATGGACGACTTTCTGAGGCCGCAGAGCGCTCACGAACTCGCGCGCGCGTTTCCGCGACCGGAGGATCCGGTAGCCTGGGATCACTTCGGTGCGCGCGGACTTGAAATGAAACTCGGAACCTCGCGCGAGGAACGCTTCCCCGAACCACTGCGTGCAGCCATCCACGATCTCAACGCGGGCGTATTCGTGCGCTTTCTCGAGCAGCTGACCGGCATCGATCACCTGTTGCCGGACCCGCATCTGACCGGCGCTGGTCTGCACCTGAGTCGCCTTGGCGATCATCTCGGTATCCATGCGGACTTCAACTGGCACGAAAAGCTGCAAGCACATCGGCGCCTGAACGTGTTGATCTATCTGACTCCCGACTGGCGCAGCGAATACGGCGGCGAACTCGAATTGTGGGATACCGGTGCCGAGCATCTGGTACGCCGCGTGGAGCCGCAGTTCAACCGCGCGATCGTGTTCGCGACGCGCTCGGATACCTTCCACGGCCATCCGAATCCGTGGGCGGCACCCGAGCACATCCTGCGTCAATCGATCGCGATGTACTACTACACGACGATGCGCCCGGCCGGTGAAGAGCGACCACCGCACAATACGCGGTACAAGGGCTACCACTTTTGACCGGATCGCGTCTGACCGAATCGGTCGCCCGCGGCTGCCATCGATCGAGCAATACATATCGCCCACCATTTCTGCCGAATCCCGTCGCCGTCATTTCGCACCGGGTGCTGCGAACATCGATGCCGATTCCGACCACAGGTGCCATGCTTCGGGTGATTCGCGCAAGCACCGGTCCAGATGGCGAGCGTAGCGTTCGAGCACTTGCCCGGTGGTTGCTTCGACCGGGAGTGTCTCGATGCGCAGGTTGCGCGATCCGCTATCGAAATCGAGGCCGCAACTGAACAGTGCAACGCGAACACCGTTGCGCTCGGCAATGCGTGCCAGACCGGTCGGAAATCGCGCCTCGCGGTCGAGTACCCGCGCGTGCACGGTCTGCTGTCCGGCCTGCGCCGGCACATCGAGCATTCCCACCAGACTGTGCTTTGCGGTCAACGCATCACTCAAGCGTTCGCTGCTGCCGCCAATGAACAGCGGCCCGAGACTGCCGACGCGCACCAGCGCGCGCTCACGCAGGCGTCCGTAAAAAAGGGCGACACGGCTTGCACCGAGATCGGTCGCCTGCGGCCGTCTGGCAACAAAATAGGCATCGATACCGTGCGCGCGCAATGGCATCCAGACCCAATGCCCGGCACCCCAGTGATAGGTCAACAACACACAGGGCTGTCCCGCAGGAGGCCAGGCACCATCCACGCGGGTGCGACCGCGCCACCAGCGTTCACTGCGCAGGAGCGTCAGCCAGGTGTCAACGCGTTCGACCAGCCGCAACAACTGGAAATGATGTTTCCAGGATTGCTCATCCGCGTCCGGTAGAAATTGCCGCGCCGCATTCCAGGCGGACTCGACGCTGGCCACGCGCGCCCCCTTACGCCGAGCAATCCGCCTGAGCAACCAAAAGCCCAGCGACCATGGCAGGAGCGCAACCAGCAACGGGAATGCGAAAAGCGACCAGGCGTCGCTCGCATTGCGCCGCGCACGATCGGAAAGCGCGGCCGCTGATTTTCGCGATGTCATATGGTCAGGCCGCAACCATCGTCGCGTATCGAATGCGCGGAGGCGGCGAGGACGTCCGTTGCAGTCGACGCAGCGGACCACTTGCCTGTCATCGCCGTCGACGCCGGAATCATGCTTCACCAAAGCCGCACTCGTACACGCGATAGGGCGTCTCGTGCATGCCCATTCGCTGGTAGGTCGCCTGTGCGGCGCGGTTGTCGCGTTCGACATAGAGTCGCAGTCCGATCACATCCGCAGCCACGCGCGCGCGATGTTCCGCCTCGACGTAAAGCGCACGAAACACGCCATGACGACGCGCGCCCGGTATCACATACACGCTCTGAACCCACCACCAGTCGCCATTGCGCCAATCGCTCCATTCGGTCGTGATCATGAGGCAGCCGGCGCGCACGCCGGCACGTTCGGCGACCAGATAGAAGCCGCGGCGCGGTTCTTGGAAGACCGCCGCGACGCCGCCGGCAAGCACCGCGCGCTCGAGCGTCCTGCCCTCGGTTTCCGAAGCCATCGCGGCGTTGCATTCGACCACGAAATCGCGATCGGCGGCACGCGCGTCGCGCACGCAAATGGTCTCGTTCATCACTTGGTTCCCCGGCTGCGCGAACTGCCCAGCTTGCGCGTCAGCGTATTGCGACCGAGGCCGAGCGCCTTGGCCGCGTTTTGTCGATGATTGCCGTGCGCCGCGAGCGCGGCGCCCAGTAGCACGCGATCAAGTTCGGCGCGTGCATGTGCATGGATTGACCGGGCGCCATCCGCGAGTTGTCCCTCCGCCCAACGCCGCAACGCTTCGCTCCAGTCGGGCGGCGTCGGCAAATCGACCTGTGTCGGCGCCGCGTCCGCGCCGCCTGCCGGTTCACCGGCGACCAGACGCGCCGTCGACCGCCCCGTTCCAAGATGCGATGCGACGGCATCGACACCAATTTCGCGCGACGCATTCAGCACCGAGACGCGGCGGCACAGATTTTCCAACTCTCGCACGTTGCCCGGCCACGGCTGCTCGCGCAACAGATCGAGCGCGGCCGGCGAAAAAAGCTTGGCGTCAGTGCCGGCCTCGACCGAAGCTCGGGCGAGAAAATCCCGGGCCAGCAGCGCGATGTCTTCGCGACGTTCACGCAGCGCCGGCAGGTGCAAACGCAGCACGTCGAGCCGATGCAGCAGATCGGCGCGGAACTCGCTGCGCGCGACGCGTGCGTCGAGATCCTGGTGGGTCGCCGCGATGACGCGCACGTCGGCGCGCAGCAACTCGCGCCCGCCGACCCGATAGAACTCGCCCGCGGCGAGTACCCGCAACAGGCGAGTCTGCAGCGACGCCGGCATGTCGCCGATCTCGTCGAGAAACAGCGTTCCGCCCGCGGCCTGTTCGAAGCGGCCGACGCGGCGCCGCTGCGCGCCGGTGAAGGCGCCGGCCTCGTGACCGAACAACTCCGATTCGAGCAGTTCGGCCGCGATGGCCGCGGTATTGAGCGCAATGAACGGCCGGTCGGCACGTGCGCTCTCGCGGTGCAGCGCTCGCGCAACGAGTTCCTTGCCGCTACCGGTCTCACCGGTAATCAGCACGCCCAGATCACTGGCCGCGGCGCGGCCGATCGCTCGAAACAGGGCACGCATGGCCGGGCTGCGACCGATCAGGCCGGACTCCTCGGCGTGCGCCGGCGCAGGTGCCGCCGGCGCCGCTTGCGCGGCGGCAAGCGCACGCTCGGCAATCGCAACCGCTTCATCGAGATCGAACGGCTTGGGCAGGTAATCGAACGCGCCATGGCGATAGGCGGCGGCCGACGAAGCGACATCGGTGAACGCGCTCATCACGATCACCGGGAAACGCGGCTCGATGGCGGTGATGCGTTCCAGCAACGTCAGGCCGCCGGTGCCCGGCATGCGCACGTCGGTAAACAGCAGGCTCGGACGCGCCTGCTCGAAAGCCGAAATTGCGGCATCCGCATCGGTCAACTCGCGCACCTCGAAACCCGCCTCGGCAAGCGCCGCGCAGAGCACCAGACGCACGCTGCGGTCGTCGTCGACTATCCACACGGCGGGCTTGGTCATCATGATGGTTCGTTTCGAACGCTCAGCGGCAGCAGCAGGGTGAATACGGTCGCGCCAGCGCGACTCGCGTAACGCAGTTCGCCACCGTGTTCGCGTGCGGTTTCCGCGGCCAGCGCCAATCCGAGACCGCTGCCGTCGATGCGTCCCGAAACCAGCGGGCGAAACAGCGAATCGGCAAGTTCCGGCGCCACGCCGCAGCCGTCATCCTGCACCTCCACGCGCAAGGCCAGGCACGATCCGCGATCACCGACACGCGTGCCGTGTTGCGCACGAGTCAGCAGAACGATGTTCCGCGCCTTCGCCTCGATCGCATTGCGGGCAAGGTTTAGCAGCAGTTGATGCAGCCGATCGCTGTCGCCGACCAATGCCGGCAGGCTTGGATCGTAGTCGCGCCGTACCGTCGGCGCGTTCGGTTCGGCGGCGATCAGGCTCGCCAGCCGTTCGAGCAATTCGTGAATATTCATGCGCGCGAGGCGCGGCTTGCCACCCGTCCGCAACAAGCGGTCGGCCAGCGCCGCAAGACGATCCGCTTCGGCGATGATGACGCCGGTCAGTTCGGCCAGATCGGGGGCCTGCACACGGCGAGACAGCAACTGCGCGGCGCCACGCACGCCGGCCAGCGGATTCTTCACTTCATGCGCGAAGCCGCGCAACGACGCCGACAAGCGCGACGCTCCGGCGTACGGCTGCGAAACAGGGGTCAGCTCGAGCAGCAATCGATCGGGATCGAGCGGCGTGAATGCGAGATCGGCGACGACTTCACCTTCGGCGCCAGCGAGGCGCGCTGCGCGCATCAGCACACGCCGTTGCGCCGCGAATGCACGCATGGCCGCGTCCGACAGCGTTGGCGAAGCCGCATCGAAACGGCTTAACGGTTCACCGTGCAACCGGCGACCCGCCGAACCAAGCAATTCGCCGAGCGCCGGATTCACCCAGCGTAGCCGCGATGCCCGATCCAGTACCCCCAGACCGGTCGCACACAACGCTGGAATTTCCGTGAGGATCGGAGAAGACGTGTGCAACGCGGACGAAAACGGCGGGCGCATTGCACCATTCTAGTGCATTGCGTGCGGCAATCGGCCATTGGCATTCCTTGCGACCGGCGCTCATGAAGCACGGCTCGCTCGGGTTGCGCCAGGCACCGACCCGGGCTGCCTACCTACCAGCGCCAGAGCAGATACAGGACCAGCGCGGCAAGGACGATCTTGGTCGCGCGATAACCGAGCGGCGTGGCACGCTTGAAGCGTTTGCGTTGCACACCGACCGCATGCGCGAAACCGTACAACCGGTTGACCACGCCGACGCGTTCATGCTCGAGGTTCTGGGTTGCCGTTGCGCGGCCGAGCAGGCTGCTGACACCGCGGTTGATCCAGCGCATCGGCGCGGTATGCAACGGACGTTCGACGTCGCAAAACAGGATCACACGCGTGACGTCGGTCAGGTTTTCGGCCGAGTGGATGAAGGTTTCGTCGAACACGATGTCCTCCCCGTCACGCCAGGAATAGGGCTGGCCATCGATGAAGATGCGGCAGTTGTCCGAATTCGGCGTGATGAGCCCGAGGTGATAGCGCAGCGAACCTGCGAACGGATCACGGTGCGGATTGAGATGGCTGCCGGGCGGCAGCAGCGCGAACATTGCGGCCTTCACCTGCGGAATCGCATTGACCAGCGCCACGCTCCGTGGACACAGCGTTGCCGCCGACGGCAGTGCGTCCTGGTACCACTTGAGATAGAAACGCTTCCAGCCTTCCTTGAAGAACGAATTGAAACTCGCGTCGTTGTTCTTTTCCGCGGCGCGAATGTAGCCCTCGTCAAACAGCGACATGGCCTCGTCGCGGATCGTGCGCCAGTTTTCCCGCAACGGATTCAGCGCGGGAAACTGGCGCACATCCAGGATCGGGCGCGAAGGCACCGACGAGAACGCGTACATCAGCACGTTGTACGGCGCCAGAAGCGCCGAATGATTGAATAGCTGCCGGTAGAACCGAAGCCGCACGCGCCCGCGAAAATGTACGTACAGGATGGAGATCAGAAATACGTACAGAACCAGGAATTTGGGCGCGAGCGGATCGATGCTTGTCAAAGCGAGTAATACATCTGGTATTCGAGCGGGTGGGTTGCGGCTCGAAAGCGCGTGACTTCCTGCATCTTCAGCGCGATGTAGCCGTCGATGAAGTCGTCACTGAAGACGCCGCCGGCCTTGAGAAACGCGCGGTCCTTGTCGAGCGAATCGAGTGCCATGTCGAGCGCGTGGCACACGGTCGCAATCTTCTTTTCCTCCTCCGGCGGCAGATCGTACAGGTCCTTGTCCATCGGCGGACCCGGATCGATCTTGTTGAGAATGCCGTCGAGGCCCGCCATCAGCAAGGCGCTGAAAGTCAGGTAGCCGGAATTCATCGGGTCGGGGAAGCGCACTTCGATGCGACGCGCCTTCGGGCTCTGCACGAACGGAATACGGCAGCTCGCCGAGCGGTTGCGCGCCGAGTAGGCCAGCATCACCGGCGCCTCGAAGTGCGGCACCAGGCGCTTGTAGCTGTTGGTGGTCGAATTGGAAAAGGCATTGATCGCGCGCGCGTGCTTGAAGATGCCGCCGATATAGTAGAGCGCAGTCTGCGACAGGCCACCGTACAACTCGCCAGAGAACAGGTTCTTGCCGTCCTTGGCCAGCGATTGATGCACGTGCATGCCGGAGCCGTTGTCGCCGACGATCGGCTTGGGCATGAAGGTCGCGGTTTTGCCGTTGCGATCGGCAACGTTGCGGATGACGTACTTCATCGTCATCAATTCATCGGCCTTTTTCACCAGTGAATTGAAGCGTGTGCCGATCTCGCACTGGCCGGCGGTCGCGACTTCGTGGTGGTGCACTTCGACCGTGATACCCATCTGTTCGAGGATGGTGCACATCTCGCTGCGCAGGTCATGCAGCGAGTCGACCGGCGGCACCGGAAAATAGCCGCCCTTCACGCCGGGTCGGTGACCGGAATTTCCAGTCTCGAAACGCCGATGAGACGACCATGCAGCCTCTTCCGATTCGATCTCGTAGGACACCCTGCCCATATCGTTGCGAAAGCGCACGGAATCGAAAACGAAGAACTCCGGCTCCGGACCGAAGAACGCGCTGTCGCCAATGCCGCTCGATTGCAGATAGGCCTCGGCGCGCCGCGCAAGCGAGCGCGGATCGCGCGAATAGGCCTGCATCGTGGTCGGTTCAAGCACGTCGCAGGTCAACAGCAGCGTGGCCGCGCCGGTGAACGGATCGACCAGCGCCGTATCCGGATCCGGCATCAGCACCATGTCGGACTCGTTGATGCCTTTCCAGCCGTTGATCGAGGAACCGTCGAACATCTTGCCATCCTCGAACACCGCCTCGTCGATGGCGTGGGCCGGGAAGGTGATGTGATGCTGCTTGCCGGCAGTATCGGCAAAACGCAGATCCACGAACTCGATTTCCTTGTCCTTGATGAGCTTGAGTACGGAATGGACGGACGACATGGGCCACCTCGGGTTGGGTTGAAGACGCATCGATCAGGCAAGTGCCGTGCCACATTCGGGACGCCAGATCTGCGCGTAAAAGCATACTCTTTCGGGGCGTCGCGCTACACATTTGCGCCAAATAGGTGCAATTTGATTGCCAAATTGCACTAGTTCTGTGCAATCGGTGCTCCCGGCGCACGGGCGGTGTCCGTGAGCGCCGCCGCCTCACGCAAAGGTCGGCGGCGAATCGCGGTCGTGCACGAAACGCGGCCGCGCGCCGCTGCCTCAGTTCGCGTCCGATTCGAGCCAGCGTCGCGCATCCTCGATCCGATCCATCGGAAAGCAGCGCACCTTCGCCGAAATGAACGGGCTCACCGCCGCCGTCATCCATTCGATCCACTTGTGGTCGCTGACCACGGCCGCATGAGTAAAATCCTTGAGGTGCTTGGGACTGAACTTGAAATCCTCCCACAACGCCGACGGCTCGATCGCCCCGATGTCGCGGATGATCTCGAGAATGCGCAGCTTGCCGTGCTCGGCAAGCATCTGTTCGATCTTCGCGGCGACCCGGGTGAACTCATCGCGGCTCATTGCCCCGTCGAGTGTCAGTTCCAGAATGTTGGTGTTGCCGATCTGACGATGTTCCAACATGACCGTACCCTCCGTCGTGATGCGAGAGTGCATCGATATCCGATGGCCAGAAACCAATCGAGTGCGTGCCCATTCTGCCACGTGAGCGTCACAGCGTCGGGCAACTGCGTGAACCACGTCAGGTCGCGCGTCGCCACAACACGAAGCGCGCATTCGCGGTGGAGCCCATTGCCTCGATCAATGCCTCGTTGCGAAATGCGGGAAGCCGCTCGTTCAGTGCCCGGATGAGTTCCCGCTTCCCGCTGGCGCCGCCCGGAAATACGATCGCGCGCTTCGCGCCATCGCTCTCGAGGCACCACAAAACATCCGGTTCGAGCGGCCCTCCCTCGGTAGTGTGGATTGCGACCTGCGCGAGCGCGGACCACTCGATGTGGCGCCTGTCGCCGCGCGGATCGCACATCGCAATGCCGCCGTCGTCCGTACACACGCGAAACAGGGCTTGGGCCCTGAGCGGTGCCTGCATACGCCGGCCGACATACGCAATCAAGGCCAGCACGCCGAAGACGGCGGCGGCGATCGCGATCTTCATCGCCAGCATGCGCGTTTCAACCGCTATGCGACGCACACAACCGGCCGACGTCGGCGCGCACGCGCCGCGGCGTCATGCACACCGCCGGATGCCCGTCAGGGTCAGACACTGCAGACATGCTTTTATCCCCGGCCGGCGCTCGTCGCCTCGGTCTCGCATGCCGCGGCTGATAGACACCGATCTTGCCGCCGCCCGGCAGCGTCAACTGCGTCAGCCGTTCCCACGGCGCGTCGTGCGCGTCGTTGCATGCGATATCGTGTTCGTGCATGTCCGCGATGAACGCGGCGACGTCGTCGCACATCAGGAACAACTCCTGTGCGTTCTTTTCCGACGGGTACACCGCCACTTCGGCCGGCGGCAAACCGAAGTTCAGCCAGCCGCCGCCGACATCGACGTGGGTGAGGCGGAGCACGTCGCGCAGGAACGCGAGATCGGCGTCCGGGCTGGCGCTGTAAAGAATTGCATGCGCGCCGATGATCATGGCGGTTTCTTCCGGTGTCTGTTGGTTCATTCAAGCCGGCTGGTTTTGTGGTCCGACGACGACAGCCGCTCCCATGACGCTACCGGCCCCGAACGCGGCCGAAACAGCGGGTGGCAGGCCGGCCTGGCAACATTCCGCAACCGCTCGAAATGCAGCGGGCTGCGGACAGCCAGCTTTTGAAGCAGATGTTCCCACTCATGACTGATCTGTCCGCAAGTCACGGCAACAGGCGTGACGCGACGGACCGGGCCCACCTTGGTTCGATCGAATGTGTAGCCACGCAACGTTGCATCAGCGTGGACTGCTGCCAGATAGGCGTTGATCGCCAGGCGCGGAGAATGGTGCGACTTGAAGCGCTTAAGCTGTGGATGGTGCGTGTAGCCTCGCGTCTCACCGCGAAGCACAGCCTTGGCCAACAGAGCTTCTCGCCATAGTGCAACCAGACCTTGCGGGTCCAGGTACTTGGGGTGCAATGTCCAAAGACGCATGCTGTGGCGACCAATGTCGATGGCGCGTGGCGGGCCCCATTCGCGTCAGCCTGGATGAAATGGCAGCGCCCATTCGGGCCTACATGTCAAACTTGTCAGGCTGAATGCCGGTGGTGCGCCCATGCTCAGCCGACCGGAATTGCAACTCACGCCCATGTCTTGCCAAGCTCATCGAGCCCGGCATTTTTCAGATCATCGGGGCTCATCACGATGCGGAACTTGCAGTTGGCCTCAAAGTTGAGGAAGAAAGGTTCCGCAATGGCAGGAATTTCCGAGCCATCTTTGACCTCCACCACAAACAGGCCGCCGCGATGACCCTCATGCTCCGTAAAGTAGGCCACCTCGGGCTTTATGGACTGCAGAACCCGGTCAATGACCTCGCCTGCCTTGCCGGTCCTGACCAATGTATTGAATGGCTCATGCGGGAACTCGACCGTAAATAGCATTTTCATCGAAAGACTCCTGATTTGCGCCACATGTTGGGACCGCGCTACCGACACGTAGCGCGTGAGGTTGCCTTGCAACCCCGGCGGCGCGACGAAGGAGCGGGGTCGGGAATATCCGTGTCGACCGAATTGCCGGACGACAGGTCCCATCATGCCTGACTCCACGGCTTTTTCGAGCAGCCCGGCGAAATGATGAGTTGCGCATGTGTTCGGGCGCTCGTGCCGCTACTCATTTCGCCCGGAAGACGCCTCTGACAAGCCGAACTTGACCTTCCTCAAGGCTGCGTCGTGCATTCCCGGCCTTTTGTGCGAGATTGTCGACGAACACCGCCAGGCCCAGTTGTCCGTGCGAGGCGGGCGTGGCGTTCGCAGCTGTTCTACTCAAATGGACATCGCTGGTATCTTCCAGCAGTTCAGTGACAAATCCACTGTCGCAGAGAACCGATCGCATCTCTTCGGCGCAGACAAGGAAGTTGTCGGCCGGGTCGGTGGCCCAGGGAAGGGGGAAGTAGGACGTAGCCACCTTTCCAGCGGCCATTTCCTGGAAGGCATACCTGCCGCCCGGCTTGAGGACCCGGTAGATCTCCTCGTAGAGCTTGCGCTTGTCCGCGATGTTCATGCCGACGTTTTGCATCCAGACGACATCGAACGAATCGTCGGGAAAGGGCAGATCGAGAGCGCTGCCCTCGTACACCTTGATGCACTCGTCCAGGCCGGTCAGTCGATTCAGCAGTGCTGCACCGATGCAGTAATCGGGCGACATTTCGAGGCAGTCGACGCGGCAACCCAGCGCGGAAGCGAGCAGCCTGGCGGCGCCGGCCAGCCCGGCTCCAATATCGAGAACGCGACTTTCGGTCCGGATCTGCGCCAACTCCAGCAACTCGCGTGAAGCGCGAAGTCCGCCCGTATGGAAATGGTCGAGCGCGCCCAGCGCCTCGGGCGACAGGAGTTGATCGGGATTCAAGCCGGCCCCGCGGAGTGCCGCCAGGATTCGCGCCTCGATGTCGCAGGCTGAATAGTGTTTTTCCAGACTGTCCATGAACAATCCCTTCTCGATACCCGGAACAATCAGCGGCCCAGGCTTTAGCTGAGCTTCGACTCGGGCGAAGGTCCCGGCCGCACTGACGGTATCCGGCCGGAGACACTTGCACTCATTGGCCGTCGGGCGGTTGCCAGAGCTCCAGCTTGTTGCCCTCGGGGTCCATGACCCAGCCAAACTTGCCGTCCTCCGATTCCTCAGTTTTCTCCAATACGTCACATCCTTCAGCACGCAGCGTGGCCAAGAGTTCAGGTAGGTCGGACACCCGGTAGTTGACCATGAACGATGCAGTGCTTGGGGCAAAGTTCTTGCCATCTCCGACGAACCAAGCGGTTGTCCCGGCAGTTGGATGGCCCGAACCATCCACCCAACGAAACGCCGTGCCGCCCCATTCCTGAACGTCAATGCCAAGATGCTTCTTGTACCAGGCCCGCAACATCGCCGGATCCCTTGCTTTAAGGAAGATGCCGCCGATGCCTGTGACTCTGCTCATGGTTTTTTGTCCCAAGTGCTTGTTTGAAGGGTTGCTTGAATCCGCTGCGATGGTTTCCGCGCAGGCTAGTGCCAAAATGCAAAGCACAATTGCACCAACAAATCGTCTGTAGCACATGTGAACTCTCCCCTTGGGGAAAACGAAACTACATGACGATGCCCAACGTTCGAGCCAGGCCGGCGACGACGGCAGGACGCGAGGCCCGGCTGGGCGAAAATGTACCGCGTAGCGCCAGACCGCGCCTGGCGGCCCGCTGTTGGGCTCCGCTTTGGGCGAGGGGGTTATAGGCGTCACTGCGGCTGGCGCATCTTTCATGGACGCCCGACGGGGTTTGTTGTAAACAGTCCGACCGCGTGATTTAGAGGAGACGTAGCATGGACCGATTCACTGGCGGTTGCCTTTGCGGCGACGTCCGAATTGTGGCGTCGGGACTCCCATACCGGGTCGGCCTTTGTCACTGTCTCGACTGCCGCAAGCATCATGGGACTCTTTTTCACGCGTCCGCGATATTCCCTCAGGATGCGGTAACGATCGATGGCGAAACACGCGACTACGCCGGGCGGCATTTCTGTCCTCGCTGCGGCTCGTCTGTTTTCGGACGCAGCGCAGACGAAATCGAAGTGAACCTGGGATCTCTGGACGCCCCTGACCAACTGACGCCAACCTACGAAAGCTGGATCGTCCGTCGCGAGTCCTGGTTGCCGCCGTTCTCGCTCTCGAAACGATACGACCGCGATCGCGATGCCACTGGTCGCTTTGAGGAGTAGGTCGCACGAACGGTGCGGCAGCACCGCACCGCCCAACGTCTGAATCCAGCGGCCGCCGAAGGCGGTCCGGAGGAATGAATTGTTGGGCCGCGCCTCAATCATGTTCGGGCGACGTTTCCAGTGCCTACCTTCTCTCGCCACCTTGAAGTGTCCACGCCTTTCACGAGGAGCCAGAGCATCAACAAGAGTTCCGCCAAAGCGCCGAAGGGCAGAACGTAGGACGACAGTGTGGCGGCAAGTGGCGGCCATACAAAGGTCAGCCAGCCCACACCGGCGCACATCATGAAGACGCCAATGATTCGAGGAAGGAACGTTGACGTGAAGATGAGATAACCGACCAAGAGGTCATATAGAGCGAACAGCACGAGGGAGATGCTGAATGCCTGGGAATACAGTTTGAGGCACAGCAGCGCTGCCATTTGCAACTGCTCCACCGTCAATGCATTCAACAATTGGCTGTCTCCGAGAACGACCAACGGGGCGAGTTGTAAGAGGCCGGCCAAGATCTGGATCGTACATCCCACGAGACTGAAGAACGCCGCGAGTAATGACAAGGTCCGGTTCACCGGTTCAAACAATCTGTAGAAAAGAGCTGTTACAGCGATGTAGATCAAGTTCGCGATGAGACCAACGGCGAAGCCTGACCGATACAAAGCCTCATGCGCCGAGATGCTGTTCGCGGTAGCTGCGGCGTCGCCGGGAACCACGAGTCCCTTTGCGAGGAACCCGCCGAGGAACGCCATCAGAAAATAGGACAGATAGACGACACCGATAGTCCTCGCATTGGGGCGTGGCGAACCTTCTGCAATCTGTTCCATGCATTTGCCTCTCAGTTTCACAATGCGGGCTACTACACTGCCCGACGTTCGAAGTGAGGTGGGGCCGAGGGTCAGGCACGGGTGAGCTGCGACGGTGGTGCAGCGATAACGACCTCCGAAGCGACGCCCCACGCCGTGACGACCGTTCGATACCGGGTGTGCCAGGTGTCGGTTGAAAGATACTCCGCGGCCCGAACCGGGCGGCACCCTCCTACCCAACTTGCGTTGCGCGCGAAGAGCCACTGCCAAACGCCCATGACCAACCGGGACGATGCGGTCACGCCCGGCGTGATTCCGCACAGACAGAGCAGGCCTTCGGGCCTCAGGACACGTGCCACTTCCGCGAGCAACTCCCGCTGATCCAACGCAGGCAAGAGGTCGAAGACGTAGGTTGCAATGAACCGGTCGACAGACGCGTCCTCCAGCGGTAGGGCAGTCTTGCCGCTGGCCAACGCAACGGAGGCACGCGGGGCGAACGGTGCCAGCCGCTCGGTAGCGAGCCGAACCATGGTGGAGCTGATGTCAGTGCCGACGTACCTCGCCGTCGTGGGGAGGTGATGTCGAAGCAGATCAAGCGCGAAGCGACCTGTTCCACAGCCGAACTCAAAGACCGACCGGGCATCGCGCAGGTCGGCGTGTTCCGTCAGTTCCTCAAGGGCTTGGTTCTCGTAAAAAGCCTGGCTGTCCTGCTTCCTGCCGAACTTGTCGTAGTACGACTTGGCCTCTTCTGGACTGAGAGTTCGCATACGAGGTTCTCTGGGGTCAAGCGGCGGCGAAACCGTCCGCCTCAAAGAGAGTTCCTCCGCTTGCGGCCTCGAAGGCCGTAATGGTGTTCAAAACCGTCAGCAGAAGAGGAGGTCTCCACGAGCACTATAACGATAGGCGTGGGACTTGGCGAAGAGCGTGTTCTCAAAGTGTGTGAGGTCGATGCGGCTGGCCATGTGCTGGCGCGACGTGATCTGGGCCGCGAGGTGTTTGCGCTGTGGCTGGCGCAGTTGCCGGCGGGCAGTGTGGTGGCGATGGAGGCGTGCATCGGTGCGCATCATTGGGAGGCGCTGTCTGGAGGTCGGTCTGCGGCCACGTCCGATGGCGGCGTGGTTCGCTACGCCGCTTTGCAAGCGCCGCACGTCCAAGAACGACCGCAACGACGCCGAAGCGATCGCCACTGCCGCGCGCCAAGGCAACACGCGCTGCCATGAGCGAAGCGCTATTGCAGCTTGACGCTTACGCTCAGCCGTGCACTACGAGCACAGCGAGTTATGCGACGGTTGGAGCGTGTTGTTAGAAGCGCGTCGCATATAAGTCATGCTCTGATTCTTCAGACCCATACTTCACCTTCCTTTCATAAAGCATCCCGAGCTTCAGCAAAACCTTTGCTGAAGCGACGTTACCTGGCTGTACTATCCCAATAATTCGTCCAAGGCCAAGAACATTACGACCATAGTCCATCACGGCAACCGAGGACTCAGTCGCATACCCCTTCCCCCAGTACTCAGTCAAAAAGCGGTATCCAAGGTCCACTTCATCCATTTCGGAAAGATATTTCAGACCAGCAAAGCCGATTAGTTTCCCGGAGGACTTCTTGACGCAAGCGAGCCGACCATAGCCGTGGATGTCATAATCTCGCAATGGTGCTTTGAGCAGCGTTTGGCGAGCGTCCTCAAGAGAACTGAAAGGGTCGTCGCCCGTGTATCTCACAACACCGGGATTTGAATTCAACCGAAAGTATCCTTCGACATCATCCAAGGTGAATTTCCGAAGAATGAGTCTATTTGTTTCAATCATTGCCAGCACCAATTCCCCCGAGCGATCCAGCTATCCAGTGAGGGGCTATACGACCGGCAAATCGAGCTTAACCCTAAAATGTCCCTGATCGGAGCCAGAACGGCGCCACCCACGTACAACCACCAATATCCGGGCTTTCGTTCATTGTTCCAATAACTTCGTTCCGCTGGTGTGCTGAGCAAGTCAAGCGAGACTCTGCGGTTGGCTCTGTTCTGCTCGCGAACCTGGATAGCCAAGTAGATCAGCGTTGGACCAAGTCTCCAGCGACTCTGGCAGACAACTGGCCGCAGCTACAAGAGGCGATTCGAAGTGTCATGGTGATATGGATGAACCGCTCTTCTGACGCCCAACACTTGAGTCAAGCAGCCGCTGTCGCGTACCGCATGATGTTACCGCAACCCCTCGCAGTGGTCTCCTTGAGCGAATAGTTGGCCTCAGTTACTTCACATAGTAACCAGACACCTTCCACGAGCCGTCCTTTTCCTGCAAAGGAGTGAGAGTCTCTATGGCGCTCGCTTTGTGTTCGAACCGGGTGGCAAATTGAATAACGACGTAGTTGCCGTCTGGAGCGCCTGGCAACGTGTGTGTAAAGTCAGCGGACATGAGCGTACGGCTGTTGACCTTGCCCAAAGGCTTGCGCACATTTCCCACGGCGCGTTGCCACGACGTTTCGCTGATAGATGACTGAAAATAGCCGGCTGCTTGCTGCCAACTCTCAACATACTTGCCCGTGTCGACTAGCGCGAGCCACTGGATTGCGGATGCTTTTGCCTTGGCGACGGCCACGGACTCTGGTTGTCGAGCGCTTGCCGGCGCGCAGAAAAGCGCCGAAATGGCGAGGACAATAGCGACAACGGACTTGATCATCATTTTCCCTCGTGGCGGAAACGTGCGCGAGTTTAGAAAGCTAACGCTTGAGCCAAGCGGCTGCTACCGCGAAAAATTCGAGTCTACCGCAACGATTCGCAGCGGTCCGTTTGGGCGAATGGTTATGCGCTTTGCTTGCGATGCCATATGAGAAGAGCTCCTACCGGCGCACCGAAGATGATTGCCACGACGTAGATACCGAACCCAATAAGGAAGGCAACTACTGCCGCAGAAAAGAGCAAAACCGTAAGGCGCACATGAGCCGCGTCCGATTGCCAGAGAACAAGAGAGCATGCGCCCGCCACGAGTGCTGGAAGAGCGACCGCATAAAAAGGCCACCACATTTGTGGCGAAGATGCCAGATCCCGAACGCCACCAGCCTCAACCAGTGGCTCGACGATTAGACCGGCGCAAGCCGCCAGTCCGATCGCAGACAGGGCGAACAGCAGGCTAGCTTTGCGGTTTGGTGACAGAGCAAGATGCATAACGTTCGAGCCAGGTGGGCGCTGGCGTCCTGCCGTTGGCGCTCCGCTTGAGCGAGTACAAAGAGACTTCCTCCCCTTACGGCCTCGAAGGCCATGATGGTGTTCACAACCGTCAGCAGAAGAGGAAGTCTCCATGAACACTATAACGATTGGCGTGGAGTTGGCGAAGCGCGTG
>JBAUWF010000117.1:0-4931 GCA_049583635.1 Rhodanobacteraceae bacterium | reverse complement strand
GGTCGAGGCGTTCGCCGATGGCGGCGGCGATGAAGCGTGCGGTGATCGGCGTGCCGTCGAAATGAAGGACAGGCAGCAGCTTGGCCGGATCAGTGCCGAATTGTTCGATCAGAAGACTGCGAAGTTGGCCGTCCCGGTTCTGCTCGACGACGAACACGCGCTTGTGCGCCGCGATGAAGGCGCCGATGCTGTCGGCAAACGGATAGGCGCGCACACGCAAGGTGTCCAGCGCCATGCCGCGCGCTCGCAGTACCGACATCGCTTCGGCCATCGCCGGACTGGTCGAGCCGAAAAATACCGCGCCATCGCAGCGCGACTCGGCGCTGTCGGTAATGATCGGCTGCGGCAGGACGGCCTTGGCGCTTTCGAATTTGCGTTCGAGTCGCTGCATGTTTTCGACATAGTCGGCGCCGGACTCGGAATAGCGCGCATCGGCGTTCTTGCTGGTGCCGCGCGTGAAATAACCGCCGCGCGTCGGATGCGTCCCCGGCAGTGTGCGATACGGGATGCCGTCGCCATCGACATCGCGATAGCGCCCGAACGCCACGCCGGCTTCGAGCGCTTCGGCGCTGATCAGCTTGCCACGGTCGTACGCACGCGCGTCGTCCCAGTCGAATGGTTCGCACAAGCGCTGATTCATGCCGATATCGAGGTCGCTCATCACGAATACCGGCGTCTGCAGGCGATCGGCGAGATCGAACGCGCAGGCCGCGAATTCGAAGCACTCGTGTGCATCCTCCGGAAACAGGAGGATGTGGCGGGTATCGCCGTGCGACGCGTGCGCACAGGACAGGATATCCGCCTGCTGTGTGCGCGTCGGCATGCCGGTCGAAGGGCCGCCGCGTTGCACATTGATGATGGTGACCGGAATCTCGGCAAAATAGGCGAGGCCGAGGAACTCGGTCATCAGCGACACACCGGGGCCGGAGGTCGTGGTGAACGCGCGCGCGCCGTTCCAGCCGGCGCCGACGACCATGCCGATCGAGGCGATCTCGTCTTCCGCCTGCACCACGGCAAAGCGATGACTGCCATCGACCGGATCGACACGCAGTTTTTCCGCGTGTTTCTGGAACGCCTCGGCCAGCGACGAGGACGGCGTGATCGGATACCAGGCGCACACGGTCGCGCCGCCGTAGACGCAGCCGAGCGCGGCCGCGTTGTTGCCGTCGACGAAGATGTGCTGGCCGACCGCATCGGCGCGCCGCACCTCGAGGCCGAACGCTGCGGGCCGGACCGCGGCGATCGCCTCGCGGCCGAGACCGAGCGCTTCGATGTTGGGCTCGAGCAGTTTCGGCTTGGATCGATATTGCTCGCCGATCAGCGCCTCGACGACAGCGGCCTCGATGCCGAGCAGATCGGCCAATGCGCCGACGTAGATGATGTTCTTGAACAGTTGGCGCTGACGCGGGTCGGTGTAGGCGCGATTGCAGATTTCGGTCAACGGGATGCCGATGACCTGAATATCGTCGCGAAATTTCGAGGCCGGCAGCGGCTTGGTGCTGTCGTGGAACAGCCAGCCGCCCGGTTCGATCTCGGCCAGATCCTCATCCCAGGTCTGGGGGTTCATTGCCACCATCAGATCGACACCGCCGCGTCGACCCAGCCAGCCGGCTTCGCTGACCCGGACCTCATACCAGGTCGGAAGGCCCTGGATATTGGACGGAAAGATGTTGCGCGGGCTGACCGGCACGCCCATGCGCAGGATCGATTTGGCGAACAGTTCGTTCGCCGACGCCGATCCGGATCCGTTGACGTTGGCAAACTTGACGACGAAATCGTTGATCGCTGCGATCGGCTGCGCGCGCGCAAGTTTCACGTCGCGACTACTGTTGTCAGGCTTGCCCTTGTCAAGCCCGCTCTCGTCCAGTCTGTTCATGCTGCGCGCGCGGTTGCGCTCCCGCTGCATGCCGGACCGGCCTGCGCCATCTCGAGCAGGAACTTCTGCATGTCCCAGGCGCCGGTCGGGCAGCGCTCGGCGCAAAGGCCGCAATGCAGGCACACGTCCTCGTCCTTGACCATCGCGCGACCGGTCTTGAGCGGGCCCGACACATACAGATCCTGGGTCAGATTCAGTGCCGGCGCCGTCAGATGGGTGCGCAAGGCGGCCTCGTCCTCATCGCCGTTGTGGGTGAAGCTGATGCAGTCCATCGGACAGATGTCGACGCAGGCATCGCATTCGATGCAGATGTTCTCGCTGAATACGGTCTGCACGTCGCAATTGAGACAGCGCTGCGTCTCGCGCCACGCGGTCGCCACGTCGAAACCGAGTTCGACTTCGAGATTGATGTTGTTGAGCGTCTTTGCGGTATCGGCCCACGGCACCTTGAAGCGTTCCTCCGGCGAAATCTCGCTGTCGTAGCTCCACTCGTGGATGCCCATCTTCTGCGACACCAGATTGACCGTCGGAGGTGGTCGCTTGGCGACATCCTCGCCGGACAGCAGCCGGTCGATCGTGATGGCCGCCTCGTGACCGTGCGCGACCGCCCAGATGATGTTTTTCGGGCCGAACGCGGCGTCGCCGCCAAACAGCACATGCGGCAGCGAGGACTGCAGCGTCACCTTGTCCAGCACCGGCAGGCCCCAGCGATCGAATTCGATACCGGCATCGCGTTCGATCCATGGGAATGCATTCTCTTGACCGACCGCCACCAGCACGTCATCGCACGGCACCAGCACGTCGTCCTCGCCGGTCGGAATCAGGCGCCTGCGGCCGTCTGCATCGTATTCCGCGCGCGCTTTCTCGAAGCGCATGCCGCTCAACACCCCGTCGTGGTGCAGAAAAGCCTTGGGCACGTGGTAATTGAGAATCGGGATGCCTTCATGCATCGCGTCTTCCTTTTCCCACGGCGAGGCTTTCATGTCCTCGAATCCCGAACGCACGATCACCGTGACATCCTCGCCTCCGAGCCGTTTGGCCGAGCGGCAGCAGTCCATCGCGGTATTGCCGCCGCCGAGCACGATCGCGCGCTTGCCGATTGTCGTGACATGGCCGAAATAGACCGAAGCCAGCCAGTCGATGCCGACGTGGATGCGGTCCGCTGCTTCGTCACGGCCCGGCAGATCCAGATCGCGACCGCGCGGCGCACCGCAGCCGACGAACACCGCATCATAGCCTTCGGCAAGAAACGCCTTGAGCGAATCGATGCGGCGGCCACCGCGCAATTCGACACCGAGATCGAGGATGTAGCCAACTTCCTCGTCGATGACTTCCTCGGGCAACCGGAACCGCGGTACCTGTGTGCGCATGAAACCGCCGCCCTTGACGTCGGTCTCGAACACGACGACTTCGTAACCGAGCGGCGCGAGATCGCGCGCGACGGTCAGCGAGGCCGGGCCCGCACCGATGCAGGCGACGCGTCTGCCATTGCGCGCACGCCCGCGTTCGGGCATGCGCTCGTGCAGCACCGCGTTGAAATCACGCTTGTTGTCGGCGGCAACGCGCTTGAGGCGGCAGATTGCGACCGGTTCCGGTTTTTCGCCGTTGTTCTCCTCCACGCGGCTGCGACGGCAGGCCGGCTCGCACGGTCGGTCGCAGGTGCGCCCGAGAATGCCCGGGAACACATTCGATTCCCAGTTCACGAGGTAGGCGTCGGTGTAGCGGCCAGCTGCGATCAGGCGAATGTATTCGGGAACCGGCGTGTGCGCCGGACACGCCCACTGGCAATCGACCACTTTGTGGAACACGTCGGGATTGCGGATATCGGTGGGTCGCACCTTGCTCCTCGCTGGCTTGCGTTGGCGCCGTCAGCCACGCTTCAAGCGCAGTCTAGCAGGCTGCCGGGACGAGTCTGCAGCGGGGCGTCGGTCGATGAACGGCATTGCGACATCACACAAAACGAGGTCGCAGAGCTCAGCCCCCACTGTCCTTGATGGCCTGATCGGTACGCGCCTTGTCCTGATCCAGGGTCTTCTGTACGCCGTGGGCCTTGTCGAGCGCTTTCAACTGTGCGTCGAACACGGTTTTCTGGTGCGCGACGGGTTTTTTCGCCGCGGCGGTGGTGGTCGGGTTTGCGCCATCACCGTTCGTGGCGTCAGTGCACGCGGTCAGCGCAAACAGGAGGGCGAGCAAGAAGGCGGCGCGGATCATGGGCTGCTCCGAAAAGCGTGGCATGCGGTAAAGTCTGCGTCAGCAGCCGAGGGCGATCAAGTGAATCCATCACGCTGGCGACTGGATGGACAAGTGGCGCTGGTGACCGGCGCAAGCAAGGGCATTGGCCTCGCTTGTGTGCGCGAACTGGCCGCTCTCGGCGCCGAGGTGCTGCTCACCGCGCGCGACGAGAACCTGCTTGAACAGATCTGCGACGATCTGGCAGAGGAATTTCCGCACGCTGAATTCGGGTTTTTCGCGGCCGACATCACCGAGTGCGAGCAGCGTCTCGAGATATTCGACTGGATCGCTGATCTCGGTGTGCCATTGTCGCTGCTGATCAACAATGTCGGCGCCAATATCCGCAAGAAGACGCTGGAATATACGGACGACGAAATTCGGATGCTGATCGACACCAATCTGGTGTCGGCATTCGAGATGTCCCGGCTCGCTTATCCGCATCTGGTGCAGCACGCGAATGCGGCAATCGTCAATGTCGGCTCGGTATCGGGTCTGACGTCGATACGCACCGGCTCTCCGTACGGCATGACCAAAGCGGCACTGCACCAGTTGACGCGCAATCTCGCTTGCGAATGGGCTGCCGACGGCATTCGCGTCAACGCGGTCGCGCCTTGGTACATCCGCACCCAGCGTTCCGAACCGGTTCTTGCCGACCCGGATTATTTCGAGGAAGTGATCGAGCGCACGCCGATGGCACGCGTCGGCGAACCGGAAGAAGTGGCGGCGGCAGTCGCATTCCTGTGTCTTCCGGCCGCCTCTTACGTCAGCGGCGAATCGATTGCGGTGGACGGTGGGTTCCTGCGCCACGGCTTCTGAGCGTCAG
>JBAUWF010000116.1:0-59159 GCA_049583635.1 Rhodanobacteraceae bacterium | reverse complement strand
CAGCAGCGAGCACCAACATGCACAACGCGATGAGCGTACAAGTAACCTTCAATCGACGAGCGGTCGTAACGACAAGGATGGTCAGCAGAAAAAGCACCGCCGTGGCGCCGAAGTCGATCAACGCGTCGATCGCACCACCGGTCCAGCCATTAGCAACACGGGAAAAGGCAATGATGCCTATAAAACTGCCAAACAGGATCAGATGCCGCGGACGTGCCGCCATTCGCCCGCTGCCGATCGCATTGAATGCTGCGAACGCGAGCACGACCAGCGATAAAACGAGCACTGGGCGGTAGGCCGCGAGCTCGGGAACAAACGCCTCGATCGGATGGAGAAACGTCAGCGCAATCAAGAAGAGGTAAGCGGCAAAAATCATGAATTTCCAATCGAATCAGGTGACTGCGCTACTGCCGTATGCAGCGGTGGTTCGGTCCGCGAGGATTTCCAGATGCCTGGATGTTTCCGTGCCGAACATGCGGCTCGCATGATGACATGTCATGCGTGTCCTTCGCGCGTGGCGATTATGTGCTCACATACGCCGAGCGTTTCCTTCGCGACGTCGTCCCAATCACGTTTGATGCCCGCAGCGATTGCGCCATCGTCCCATTTTCCGGCAAGCGCATCGGCCAGTGCGTGTTCGAGCGCGTCGGCATCGCGTGGCGGGACCAGAATTCCGTTGACGGCGGATACGATCTCGCGCGTTCCGCCGACATCGGTCGCCACCACGGGTCGGCCGCACGCGATCGCCTCGACGACGACATTCGGATAGCCTTCGGACCAGCTCGGCAAGGTCAGCACATCGGAAGCCGCGATCCATTCGGCGACCTGTTCCGGCTCGCAGCCACCCGGAATCAGGACGCGATCGGACAGATCGCTCGAGGCTATGAGCGCCACGAGCGCATCGCGCATCACGCCGTCGCCGACCAGGATCAGGCGTGTCCTTTCGTCTCGCGCGCCGAGTCGCGCAAATGCGGTGATCAATTCGCGCATGCCCTTGGATTCGACAAAGCGTCCAACGTAGATGATGACCCGCGCATCCGGCGGGATGCCAAGCCGTTGCCGCATGGCCTGCTGCGGCCGTGGATGGAAGATATCGGTGTCGAAACCATTGGTGATCGTATGTACGCGCTCGGGATCCGCCCCGAACTGATCGATCGCCGTGCGTCGCATTGCCCGGCTCACTGTCAGCAGCGCATCCGCGCCGGCAATCGTGCGACGGGTCATGAGAGAGTTGAGGCCGGAGCGCACATGGATGTCCGAGCCGCGCGCGCCGACGATGCAGGGGACGCCGAGGCGACGTGCGGCATGCAGTGCGGCGTTGCCGTCGGGATAGACCCAGTAAGCCAGAACGATATCGGGTGCAAACGTGCGGATGCGTCGCGTCAGGGCGCGTCCGGCGACCCACCCGTTCGTGATGCGGGAGAGACCCGGTATGGCAGGGTATTCGAATGCCTCGACCTCGATATCCGCGAGTCGATAATCCTCCCCGACGCTGCCTTTGAGGAAACTGCGCGGCGACAGTCCGGGCAGGTTTGGATAGCGCGGCTGCATGAAGAACACGCGCACTTGGGCAATACGAGACAGCGAACGCGCGGTTTCATGGATGTAGCGACCGCGCGTTCGATCGTGCGGGACCGGCAGCATGGGCGTAACGAGGGCGATTCGGCGCATCAGACGTGCGCCAGCTTGCGTTCCCAGTCCAGCGCGGTGCGAACAATGAACTCGATGTCATCGTGGTGCGGTTGCCAGTGAAGGATCGCCTTGAGACGGTCGCTGCGCGCGATCAGAGCGGGAGGATCGCCGGCGCGGCGTGGAAACTCGACGACGTCAGGCAGACGCCGGCCGTGAACCCGTTCAAGCGCCTGGATAACCTCGCGCACGCTGTACCCATGCCCATAACCGCAGTTCAGCGTCAGTGATGCGCCATTGTCGCGCAGATAGTCCAACGCGCTCAGGTGCGCCGCGGCAAGATCGTCGACGTGGATATAGTCACGAATACAGGTGCCGTCCGGTGTGTCGTAGTCCGTGCCGAAGATCGCGAGTTGCGGGCGTTTGCCGACAGCGTGCTCGCAAGCGACCTTGATCAGCAGCGTCGCATTCGGCGTCGATTGCCCGATGCGACCCAGCGGATCGCAGCCGGCGACGTTGAAGTAGCGCAGGATGACGTGGCGCAATGACGATGCCGCACTGAGATCGCGCAACATCGTCTCGCTCATCAGTTTGGAGCTGCCATAGGGATTGATTGGCTGCGTCGGCGTGTCTTCGTCCGCTGTTCCCGATGCGGGCATGCCGTAAACGGCGGCAGTGGACGAGAATACGACGTGCTTGACGGCGGCATCGGCGCAGCACGCCAGCAGGTTGCGCGTCGCGCAGGTGTTGTTGCCATAGTATTTCAGCGGGTCGGTCATCGACTCCGGCACCACAGTATGTGCGGCAAAATGCATCACGGTATCGATGCGATGCGCTTTGAGTACGCGATCGACCAAAGGCCGGTCGCCGACATCGCCGACCACCAGTTCCGCGCCGAGAAGCGATTCGCGGAATCCGGTACTCAGGTTGTCGAGGACCACGACTCGTTCGCCGCGTGCACGCAGCTGCGCGACTACATGGCTGCCGATATAACCGGCGCCCCCTGTTACCAGGATGGGATTCATCGTGCTACTGATTCCGCACCGGCAGTCGCTTGGCGCGAACGGACTTCAGCGGTTCATTGGGAAGGCTGCATTGGTTCACCGGCGGTAGGTGATTCCCAGGAAAATGATGTTCTGGGCACCATTTTCCCCAACGGCGTTACTGTCCCGCGTGTAGCGCGTGTATTCCACGCTGCTCAACCAATGAAGCGACCACTGACGCTGCAGAGAAACTTGCAGGGTTCGCGTCTTGTCGATGCGATCGAGCCCGGCGTAACTGATGTTCTGGGCGGATGCGTTGAAGACGAAAGTCAGCAGCGGGCTCAGACGCCGAGTGATCGACAGCGCACCGCCGCGTCCGGTTTGTTGGGGCTGAGTCTGGTTGAAGTACGTCAGCTTGTCATAGATCGGCGCTACCGTGAACGTCGTGCGCGCACCCTGGTATGTGTAACCGAATCCGATTCGATTCTCGATGTACGGCGCGGCCGTGACTGCTGCGGTGCCAACATCGATACTGCTTGGAATTGCCGCCCCGAGGGCAATGCCGAGATCCGATCCCGTGGCCAGTATGCCGGACGCGGCATCGGAAATCTGGTGGGACAGATCCAGCGTGAAGCCGTTGCGTTGATTGAGCTGCCAGCCCAGATTCGCGCGCGCCAACGGGTCTGAACGGTTCTCGAAAGTGTTCGAATAGCGAATCCACGAATAGCCGACGTCCGCGACCAGATGGAATCGCGCCCATTGTCGGGAATAGCGGCCGAAGGCGCTGGAGCGATTGTAGTTCGGGCCAGCGCCGGCCGCGATGAAGTCGACATGGTCGTTGACCAGATTGGCGGAAATCGCGCTGCTCGGGCTGAGTTCCTCGATCGCGCGAAAAGCGGCGCTGATGCGATTGGTATTGAAATCGTCGGTTTGGTCCGCGTAACTGTTGATATAACGCAGCTCGGCCTGCCCACGCCCGGTGGATCCGAGGCGGAAATTCAAGGTTGGTCCGACCGCAAAAACATTGGTCTGTTGCAGGTTGGTCGGAGTATTAGGCTGCAGCGTATCGATCGGCTGCTCGGCCAGGTAATCCTCAACCGTGAGATCGAGGCGTTGTGGCAGCACCGTCCAGTTGAACTGGCCGGCAAGTCGATTGCGAAATTCGTCGGCGAACGCACCCCCCAGATAATTGCGGTATTCGAACAGCCCGTTGGCGCTGGCCTGAATGGTGGAACCCTGCTGATTCAAGGTGAATCCGAACGACGGGATCAGAATGCTTGAACCGACCGGAGCGGTCTCGTTTAGGTTGACATCGTCGTTGTGTTCGATGCCAATGCCGACCTGATAGTCGAACGTTGCCGCATCTACTGCGCAAGTAAGCAGCATCGACAGGGCAATCACCGTGCGTGCGAGCAGATGACGTTTTGGCATGGCTCGACTCCCCTCTGGGCTCGCGCCCTCATGGCGCGTGGTTGAAGACCACTCCGGCAAACTTGTTCGGATCGAAGATCGAGGCCGCATGACTGACCGCTGCCGCAGTATCGCGCCCGTAGCCGGCGACGAGTACGACAAAATCGGCCAGGTCGGAAAGAATACGCGCATCCGGCGAACCCTTGGTCGCAGGCCCGTCGAGAAAAAGGTAACGATCAGCATAACGGCAGCGCAACGAATCGAGCACCGCACGCATGCGAAATGAGGAAAAGTATTCTCCGCTCATTTCGCGGGCCTTGCCCGCCGGCATCAATCGCAAGCGTGGAATTCCGGTCCGGTACAGAATGGGTTCAATACCAATCGCCGGATGATCGAGGTAGTCGATCAGACCGGGTGACCCATCGGTGCCAAACGCCCGGTGTTGTGCCGGATGGAGCAGATTGCAATCGATCAGCAATGCGGTTCGAGCCTCGTCAAAGGCGAACGCCGCCGCCAGGTTGCGGGCCACGAAGCTGCCTCCGGAGCCGGAACTGACCGGCACGATCATGGTGACAAAGTTCTGCTCTCCGCCCATGGCCAGCAAACGCGTTCGGATTTCACGAAACGCATCGGCCTGTCTGCGCATCGATTCATCGCGATGAATCAATCTGCGCTCTTCGAGCTGGCGTTGCGCCAGCGTACCCGGTTCCACCATGCGCGCAATAGAGCGGCTCGCCGACGTACGCTGGGCAAGGGCACTGGCCGCCGCTTCGAGCGCGTTGCCCACGTGATCCGGCGCCTGCTCGTTTCCCTCGGCACCGCTCATAGCATTCTCTTGAGTTTGAGCCAGGACACTATGACGTATGCAGTCATGACGGCTATGATGATCAGCGCGGCCAGCGAGGTGCGTGCCCGCTCGCGCACGCGGTCGCGTCGCGTCTGGTAAACCGGAATGGTGGCCAACACCGGCAGCCCGGAAATCCGCTCGAGTTGTGCGGCTGAACGGACGCGTGGATCGAAGCGTGCCAAGGCGAACAACAGCCCCAGCGGCATTGCTATCGCGAGGAACAGTCCGGCCAGGCCGAAGTGCAGGAAACGCAAACCGGACGGACGCAGCGGCATCATGGCCGGGTCCTGGATGCGAAACGTGAGGCCGCGCCGGGCCTGATCCAGATTCATCGAAACGCGTGCGTTTTCGCGGCGTTTGAGCAAGTCCTGATAGATATCCCGATTCACGTCGTAGTCGCGAGTCAGCTCGGATAGTGCGTTTTCGGAATTGGCAATGCGCTTGCTGCGGTCGAGTTCCTGCTGCAGCAGGGATTCGCTGGCGCTCATGCGCGATTGCGCCGCCGCAATCGTGCTGTGAATTTCGGCTTGCTTGCTCTTGAGTTCCTGATACAGCGGATTGAACTGCACGTTCTGGTCGAGCGCCGTCGGCGTGCCGGCGAGCTTGGCGTTCTGTTTCTGTTCCGTGGCCTGCTGCAGTTGCTCCTTGAGATCGGCGATCTGGTGGCGCACCCGGATCACGTCCGGATAGTTGTCGGTGTAGGTCAGCAGCAGCTTGTCAAGCTGAGCCTGCAGCTGAGCGAGCTGGGCCTGGTAAATTCCCTCGCGCGTCTGTACTGCGGTCACCTCCGATTGTCCCGAGAGTTGCGCCGCCAGGGCCGTTTCCTTCGAACGTGCCTCCATGACATCCATGCGCGCCGTTTCCACCTGGGTACGCAACTGGCTGATACGGGTATTGGTATCGGTTTCGCTGCCCGGGCGTGCGTCGACGTTCGCTTCGCGATATAGCTTGAGCTTGTTTTCCGCAGTGGTGAGTTTGTCGCGATACGCCTCGACCTGGCTGTCGATGAATTCGAACGCGTCGCGGCTTTCGCGCTCCTTCGATTTCAGACTTTCGTCGATGAACAGCGCGGCCATGCGTTTGGTCACCACAAATGTACGCGTCGGGTCGGAATCCGAGTAGGTGATCTGCAACAGATTCACGCGCGGTGCCGTGACCGTTGTGCGTCCCTGGATCTGGTCGATGATGCGGTCCTGTTCCAGCGGAGTCGGGTGTTCATCCATCCAGCCACCGGTCTTGAGAATGTCGTCCATCGACTTGCGGCTGAAAATGACCTGACGCGCGATGCCGGCGCGATCAGCCACACCAGTGGTAGAGGCGCGACCTTCCAGCAGTGGTTTGATGATGTCGCTTTCCTGCACCAGGATGGTCGTCGAGGCGACGTATTTCTTTGGCCACAGCACGCCAGCCACGAGTGCACTCAGTGCGATGGCCGCAAAAATCATGCACAGGGCAAGCCGCCGACCGCGCCCTTCGGTCCACAGGACCGAGGTCAACTCGCGCAGCGGTACGATGTCATTGGCCATGGGACTGGAGCGTGCGATCAGAAGGCGCGCAAAGGTACGGTAATCACGTCACCCGGTTGCACCGGATAGTTGGTCGACAGATCCCCATCCTGCAGGATCTTGTCCAGCCGGACCGCGTAGGCCTTGGTGCTGTCACCCTGCTTTCGGTACAGATCGGTGCCGTCGGGTGCCGCGAATTCGGTGACGCCGCCGGCGGCGAGCACCGCATCGAGTACGGTCATGCCCTGGCGATACGGTATCGACACGGCCTGACGCACGGCGCCGGTGACGCGCACGCGCGAAAGATATTCGTGACTGCGAAGCTGCGTCAGGATTACGGTGACCTGCGGATCGCGCACATAGGTGCCGAGTTTGTCCTTGATTTCGGCGGCGACTTCGTCGGGCGTCCTGCCGCCGGCCTTGACGTCGCCCACCAGCGGCACCGAGATCATGCCGTCCGGGCGCACCGGCATGCTCGCGCTGAGATCGGGGTTGTGCCAGACGGAGACCTGGACCTGATCGTCGACGCCGATGTGATAGGCCGCCACGGACTGGGTTTCCGGATTCACCCCGGGCGGAGCCTGAGTCGATCCGGTCATGCCTGTGGCACAGCCAGCGACAGTCAGGACGACCGATAGCGCAAGCAGTCGCAGCAAAGTGTTCATGGCTCTACTCATCTGTTTGGGAATCGTTAACATTATCATGCTTTGGTGGCGCTTCCGGAAGCTCGCGGCACCCGTCAGACGGCGTAATAACCGCGGTACCACTCGACGAAGCGCGCAATCCCCTGCTCCACCGGAGTGCTCGGCTGGTAGCCGGTATCACGGGTCAATTCCTCGACATCCGCGCACGTATCCGGCACATCACCAGGCTGCAGCGGTAGCAGGATTTTCTCGGCGCTGCGCCCGAGGCACGCTTCAAGGACCTCGATATAGCGGGCCAGTTCCACCGGTTGGTGATTGCCGATGTTGTAAAGGCGATACGACGCGTTCGAGGTCGCGGGTGACGGATTGCGTGGATCGAAATCGGGGTCCGGCGCCGCTACGCGGTCGAGCGTTCGGATCACACCCTCGACGATGTCGTCGATGTAGGTGAAGTCCCGTGTGTGCTTGCCGTTATTGAACACCTCGATCGGCTCGCCGGCGAGAATCTTGCGGGTGAACAGGAACAGCGCCATGTCCGGCCTTCCCCATGGCCCGTAAACCGTGAAGAAACGCAGGCCGGTGGTCGGCAACCCATACAGATGACTGTAGGTATGCGCCATCAACTCGTTGGCCTTCTTGGTCGCCGCATACAGGCTGACCGGATGGTCGACCGGATCGCGCACCGAGAACGGCAGCTTGCGATTGGCGCCGTAAACGGAACTCGACGAGGCGTAAACGAGGTGTTCAACCCTGCCGTGCCGGCAGGCTTCGAGGACGTTGATGAAACCGACCAGATTGCTGTCGACGTAGGCGTATGGATTTTCGATCGAGTAGCGCACGCCGGCCTGGGCTGCGAGATTGACGACGCGCTGCGGCTGAAACTCGGCGAAGGCGTGGTCCAGCGCGCGTCGATCTTCCAGATCGGCGCGCACCAAGCGAAAGCCCGGTTGTGGCGCAAGCCGGGCAAGCCGCGCCTCTTTCAAGCTCGGGTCGTAGTAGGCGTTGACGTTGTCATAGCCGAGCACTTCGTCGCCACGCGCGAGCAATCGTTCGCTCAGCGCCGCGCCGATGAAGCCGGCAGCCCCCGTGATCAGGACACGCATGCGTCAATCCGTGGTGGTGTCGTTGGCTTCAGCAAATCCCTGACTTCCAATGGGGGCGCTATTCGATCCAAAACAATATGCAGAATCCATGCCACACAGGCGACGCAGCGCCCGCCACGCCGAAGGCAGTTTTTGCACTTTGTGCTCGAAACGGCCGGCGGTGAACAAAACCGCAACCGCATGGCAGCCATGTTCATCTGCGGCGCTTGCGCCGGCGATTCGTGAATGCGCCCCGCGCGAGTCTCGGCGGTTCGGGAAACCGATCAAAGCCGATCATCCACCCGATCCCGCGGCAATGCCTGTTTGACGTCAAACAACACGCAACCGGGCTTGCCGAGCGCCCGAATACCATCGGCGCCAAGTTCAATGAACTCACGATGGGCAACGGCGAGGACGATGGCATCGTACTTGCCGGGGATCAATGTCGGGGTCAGCTCGAGGCCGTATTCGTGACGTGCCTCGTCGGCGCTGACCCACGGATCGTAGACGTCGACGTTGGCATGGTAGCTCTGGAACTCCTTGATCACGTCAATTACGCGCGTATTGCGCAGATCAGGGCAATTTTCCTTGAACGCCAGGCCCAGCACGAGAATGTCCGCACCCGCGGCATGCATGCGCCGTTGCGTCATCAGCTTGACCACGCGCTGGGCGACGTGCTCGCCCATGCCGTCGTTGATGCGCCGCCCCGACAGGATCACTTCGGGGTGGTAGCCGATCTGCTGGGCCTTGTAGGTCAGGTAATACGGATCGACGCCGATGCAGTGCCCGCCGACCAGTCCGGGCCTGAACGGCAGAAAATTCCATTTGGTCCCGGCCGCCGCCAGCACTTCACTGGTATCGATGCCGAGACGATGGAAGATCAGGGCGAGTTCGTTGACCAGTGCGATGTTGAGGTCGCGCTGGGTATTTTCGATCACCTTGGCAGCTTCGGCGACACGAATGCTCGACGCGCGGTGTGTTCCGGCGGTGATGACGCGACGATAGAGCGCGTCGACGAAGTCTGCCGCCTCCGGGGTCGATCCCGAGGTGACCTTGACGATGGTTTCGAGCCGGTGCTGCTTGTCGCCGGGGTTGATGCGCTCCGGGCTGTAGCCGGCATGGAAATCCCGATTGAAGGCCAATCCCGATTCGCGCTCGACGATCGGCACACAGACCTCCTCGGTTGCGCCCGGATACACGGTCGATTCGTAGATCACGATGCCACCGGGACGAATTGCTTTGCCAACGGTGTGACTGGCCCCTTCGAGTGGTCGCAGGTCCGGGCGCCGTGATGAATCGATCGGCGTCGGCACCGTGACGATGAAGACGTTGCAGCGGGCCAGATCGGTCGGATCCGCGCTGAATTCGAGCCCGGAAGCCGCCGCCAGTTCTTCGCTGGACACCTCGAGCGTGTGATCGCGGCGTTCGCGCAACTCGGCGACGCGGGCACGGTTGATGTCAAATCCGACCGTCGGCACAGATCGACTGAACGCGACTGCCAGCGGCAAGCCGACGTAGCCGAGTCCGATCACGGCCACGCGTGCGTCTTCGATGCGGGGTAGCGGGGCAGCATCCATGGTTGGGTCCGCGAAGCAAAGCGCGCAAGTCTAGCAAAAGCCCGCGCGCATTCGACTGACCAAAGCCACGTTGACCACGGCGGATTGCGCCGTTGCTGTCAGGCTTTCTTCGGCCGTTGCCAACCGGGCACTGTGATCTGGCGCGAGCGGGCGAGTGTGAGTTCTTCCGACGGCGCGTCGTTGCTGATGACCGAACCGGCACCGATGGTGGCGTCATGTCCAATCGTTACCGGCGCGACCAGCGCGGTGTTGGAACCGATAAAAGCGCCGTTTTCGATACGCGTTGTGTGCTTGTTCGCTCCGTCGTAATTGCAGGTGATCGTGCCGGCGCCGATATTGACCTCGTTGCCGACGCGCGCGTCGCCGATGTAGCTCAAGTGGTTGGCTTTGGAACCGGTGCCGAATCGCGTGTTCTTGATTTCCACGAAGTTGCCGATGCGCGTCGCCTCGGCCAGTTCGGTGCCGGGTCGAAGGCGCGCAAACGGCCCGATAACGCAGGCGCCGTGCGTTACCACGCCATCCAGGTTGCAATGCGACCGCACGACGGTACCGGCGGCCAGCTGCGAGTTTCGGATGTAACAGAACGGGCCGATCCGGACCTCGTCGCCGAGTTCGACCAGACCTTCGAGTATCACGTCGATATCGATCTCGACATCGCGCCCGACGCGCAGATCGCCGCGCAGATCGAAGCGGGTCGGGTCGGACAGACGCACGCCGGAGACGGCCAGCGCCCGGGCGCGCAGTCCCTGATACAGGCGCTCAAGCGCGGCCAGTTGCCATCCGTCATTGGCGCCGAGCACTTCCTCCGGTTCGCTGCACGGACTGACACGGGCCGGTTCGCCTTCCGCGTCGGCCTGCGCGAATACGTCGGTCAGATAAAACTCGCCTTGCGCATTGCTGTTGGGCAGATTGTCGATCCAGCCGCGCAAGCGGTGCGCGTCGGCTACCATCACGCCGCTGTTCACGCAGCGGATCGCGCGTTGCTCCGGCGTGGCATCTTTCTCCTCGACGATCGCGCGCACGCGCTCTTCATTGTTGTCCAAGATAACGCGCCCATAGCCGCGTGGATCGTCTACCTCTGCGGTCAGGACGGCCAGTGAACCCTTGACCGCGAGCAGTTTTTGCAAGGTGGCGACTCCGATCAGGGGCACGTCGCCAAACAAGACCAGGACGCGCGCTGCGTCCGGCACGCCCGGCATGGCCAACCGCACGGCATGACCGGTACCTTGTTGTTCGGGCTGATGCACCCACTCGATATCACCGAGATCGGTCACCGCTGCACGCACCTGCTCGCCAAGATGCCCATGCACCACGTGGATGCGCGCCGGCTGCAGCGCACGCGCCGTATCCAGCACATGCGCGAGTATCGGCTTGCCGGCCAGCGGCATCAGCACCTTGGGTTTGGCCGATTTCATGCGCGTGCCCGCGCCGGCGGCGAGAACAATCACATGCAGCGGAACGGCGGTCATGGCAGCTTCCATCGGGACGCACGGGCGTAATGGCGAACATTAGCCCAATTTCGAAGCGGGGCAAAACCCTTGGTGCTGCCGCTGACTAGCGCTTCATCTGCCGGCGCAAGCGCTCCAGCGCCTGCAGCTGTGCCATTGCCTGTGCCAGTTGTACCTGCGCTTGCGCGATCTCCATCGCATCGCTGCGATCGGCCAGCATGCGTTCGGCCGTCTCCTTGGCCTGGCGCGCGGCGTTTTCGTCGAGATCCTTCGCGCGCACCGCGGTATCAGCCAGCACCGTCACGACCTGCGGTTGTACTTCGAGAATGCCACCGGACACATAAAAGAACTGCTCATCGCCGTTCTCCAGCAGCACGCGCACCTGACCCGGTTTGAGCCGCGTGATCAAAGGTGCGTGGCGCGGTACGATGCCAAGCTCGCCCATCTCACCGGTGGCGACGACCATGTGCGCGTCTCCGTGGAAGATTTCCTCCTCGGCACTGACAATGTCGCAGCGGATTGTTGTCATGGTGCTCCCATATCGCTTGATTCGGCGGAGATCGGGGATTCCGGAGGATGGCCGCTTGCCGACTCTCAGGCAATCGCCGTGATCTCCGATCCCTTGGCCCGTCAGGCGGCCTTCTTCTCCATCGATTTCGCCTTCTCGAAGGCCTCGTCCATGCCACCGACCATGTAGAACGCCTGCTCCGGCAGATCGTCGCATTCGCCGTCCACGATCATCTTGAAGCCGCGAATGGTTTCCTTCAATGAGACGTATTTGCCGGGCGAACCGGTAAACACCTCGGCCACGTGGAACGGCTGCGAGAAGAAGCGCTCGATCTTGCGCGCGCGATAGACGGCGAGCTTGTCTTCCTCGCTGAGCTCGTCCATGCCGAGGATCGCGATGATGTCCTTCAATTCCTTGTAGCGTTGCAGCGTGCCCTGCACGCGGCGTGCCGTGTCGTAGTGTTCCTGACCGATCACGTTCGGATCGAGCTGGCGGCTGGTCGAATCGAGCGGATCCACGGCCGGATAGATACCGAGTGACGCAATGTTGCGCGACAACACGACGGTCGCGTCGAGATGCGCGAACGTCGTTGCCGGGGACGGATCGGTCAGGTCGTCCGCCGGCACGTACACGGCCTGGATCGAGGTGATCGATCCGGTCTTGGTCGAGGTAATGCGCTCTTGCAGCTGGCCCATTTCCTCGGCCAGCGTGGGCTGGTAGCCGACCGCTGACGGCATGCGTCCGAGCAGTGCCGATACTTCGGTGCCGGCCAGCGTGTAGCGGTAGATGTTGTCGACAAAAAACAGTACGTCGCGGCCCTTGCCCTTTTCGTCTGTTTCATCGCGAAAGTATTCGGCCAGCGTCAGGCCGGTCAGCGCGACGCGCAGACGGTTGCCGGGCGGCTCGTTCATCTGTCCGTAGACCATGGCGACCTTGGAGTCGGCCAGGTTGTCGAGCTGGATCACCCCGGACTCGGCCATCTCGTGATAGAAATCGTTGCCTTCGCGGGTGCGCTCGCCGACGCCCGCGAACACCGACAGTCCTGCGTGTTCCTTGGCGATGTTGTTGATGAGTTCGAGCATGTTGACGGTCTTGCCGACGCCGGCGCCGCCGAACAGGCCGACCTTGCCGCCTTTGGCGAACGGGCAGATCAGGTCGATGACCTTGATGCCGGTTTCGAGCAACTCGTCGGCTGCGGCCTGCTCCTCGTAACTCGGTGCCGGGCGATGGATTTCCCAGTGGTCCTTGGCGTTGACCGGACCGGCCTCGTCGATCGGACGGCCGAGCACATCGAGAATGCGGCCAAGCGTCGCCGTACCGACCGGCACCTTGATGCCTTCGCCGGTGTTGTCGGCGACAAGGCCGCGCTTGAGTCCATCGGTCGAGCCGAGCGCGATCGTTCGCACAACGCCGTCACCGAGCTGCTGCTGCACTTCGAGCGTGATGTCGGTGTTCGCGACCTTCAGTGCGTCATACACCTTCGGTACCGAATCGCGCGGGAATTCGACGTCGACGACCGCGCCGATGATCTGTACGACTTTGCCCTGATTCATGGACTGGCTCCGAATAAACTCTTGTTCGTCTCAGCGTCGCAAAGAAACGGCGCTGTCGTGAAAAGTGCGGCCATGGATGGCCGCTTTTTGATCTTTCTCGCGATCATGGACGATCGCACTCATACCGCCGCCGCGCCGCTGACGATCTCCGAGATTTCCTGCGTGATTGCGGCCTGGCGAGCCTTGTTGTAGATCAGGGTCAGCGAATCGATGGTCTTGGTCGCATTGTCCGACGCGCTCTTCATCGCGACCATGCGCGCGGCGTGTTCGCTGGCGAGATTTTCCAGTGTCGCCTGATACACCAGCGACTCCACGTAGCGCTTCAGGACGTGTTCGAGCACGGTTTCGGCATCGGGCTCGTACAGATAATCCCACGCATGCGCGGTCTCGATCGCGTCCGATGGCGGTAGCGGCAACAGCTGCTCGATCGACGGCTTTTGCGACATCGTGTTGACGAAATCATTGTAGGCCAGATTCAACCGATCAATGCGACCATCGGTGTACGCATCGAGCATGACCTTGATGACGCCGATCAACTGGGCGATCTGCGGTCGCTCGCCGAGATGGCTGGCGCTGCCGATCAGGTTGACGTTGAGCCGCTTGAAGAAGGCGTTGGCCTTGGTGCCGACACACACGACGTCAATTTCCACGCCGCGCTCCTGCCAGCTGCGAATGTCGGCAAGCAGGGTGCGGAACAAGTTGCCGTTGAGTCCGCCACACAGCCCGCGATCGGTCGACACGATGAGATAGCCGACGCGCTTTATCTCGGGGCGCTCGATCGTGAACGGATGCTTGTACTCGGTCGTCGCGTGCGCGATATGGCCGATTACCTGGCGCATCAGGCGCGCATACGGTCGCGAGGCGCGCATCAGTTCCTGCGCCTTCCTGATCTTCGACGCCGAGACCATTTCCAGCGCGCGCGTGACCTTGCGCATGTTCTGCACGCTCTTGATCTTGGTTCGGATTTCCCTGGCGCCGGCCATGTCTGCCTCAGCTTCGCGTCGATCGCGGCGCCGACTCGACGGCGGCGCGCAAGGTGAACTGCTTCATTGACTGATCTTCCTGTCGATCACTACCAGCTTCCGGTTTTCTTGAATTCGTCCAGAGCACCCTTGAACGCGCCCTCGAATTCCTTGTTCCAGTCGCCGCTGTCGACAATCTTCTGCATCAAATCGGCGTGCTCGTTCTGCATGTATTCGTGCAGTGCCGCTTCGAACGGCAGGATCTTCGCGATCTCGAGATCGTCGAGATAGCCGTTCTCGGCTGCGAACAAGGACACAGCGAGCTGCGCGATCGACAGCGGTGCGTACTGTTTCTGCTTCATCAATTCAGTGACGCGCTGTCCGCGTTCGAGCTGCGCGCGCGTCGACGCATCGAGATCCGACGCGAACTGCGCGAATGCTGCGAGCTCGCGATATTGCGCGAGCGCGAGCTTGATACCACCGGAGAGCTTCTTGATGATCTTGGTCTGCGCCGCACCGCCGACGCGTGACACCGAGATGCCCGCATTCACGGCCGGCCGGATACCGGCGTTGAACAGATCGGTCTCGAGGAAAATCTGTCCATCGGTGATCGAAATCACGTTGGTCGGCACGAACGCCGACACGTCACCGGCCTGGGTTTCGATGATCGGCAATGCGGTCAACGAGCCGGTCTTGCCCTTGACGGCGCCGTCGGTCGCTTTTTCGACATAGCCCTCGTTGACGCGCGCGGCGCGCTCGAGCAAGCGCGAATGGAGGTAAAACACGTCGCCCGGGTACGCTTCGCGGCCTGGCGGACGGCGCAGCAACAGCGAAATCTGCCGGTAGGCCCAGGCTTGCTTGGTCAGGTCGTCATAGATGATCAGAGCGTCTTCGCCGATGTCACGGAAATATTCACCCATCGCGCAACCCGAATACGGAGCGATGTACTGCATCGCCGCCGATTCGGACGCCGACGCGGCGACGATGATGGTGTGTTCGAGCGCGCCGTTTTCCTCGAGCTTGCGCACTACATTCGCGATCGAACTCTGCTTCTGGCCGATCGCGACGTAGATGCATTTGATGCCGGTGCCACGCTGGTTGATGATCGCGTCGACAGCAAGTGCGGTCTTGCCGGTCTGGCGATCACCGATGATCAACTCGCGCTGGCCGCGACCGATCGGAATCATCGCATCGACCGACTTGTAACCGGTCTGCACGGGTTGCGAGACCGACTTGCGCCAGATCACACCCGGTGCGACTTTCTCGATCGGACTCGTGCGGGTCGCCGAAACCGGACCCTTGCCGTCGATCGGCATGCCGAGTGCGTTGACCACGCGGCCGAGCAGTTCCGGACCGACCGGCACTTCGAGAATGCGCCCGGTGGTCTTGGCGGTCTGGCCTTCGCACAGATGCTCGTAGTCACCGAGTACCACCGCGCCGACCGAGTCGCGTTCGAGGTTCAGCGCGAGAGCGAAAGTGTCGCCCGGCAGTTCGATCATCTCGCCTGCCATCGCGTCGTTTAGTCCGTAGATGCGCACAATGCCGTCGGAGACGCTGGTCAGCGTGCCCTGGTTGCGTGCGTCGGCGGTGAGCTTGAACTTCTCGATGCGGCTCTTGATGAGCTCGCTGATTTCGGAGGGATTGAGTGTGGTGGCCATGGTCCGTTTCCTCGATTCGCGTGTCGCAACGTGCGGCCCGCGGATTTGCATTTACTTGTGAGCGGTCAACCTTGAGCGGTCAGCGGCGCACCCGAATTTGATTCCGCTCGCTGCGCACCGATCTATTTCGTCAATGCCGTCGCCAGCCGCGCGAGGCGACCGCGCACCGAGCCGTCGACGACTACATCACCGGCATCGATGATTGCGCCGCCGATCAAGTCCGCATTGACCGAGCGGGTCAGTTCGATATCGCACTTGAAGCGCTGCTTCAGCGCATAGCTCAGCCTGGCAAGTTCACCGTCATCGATCGGCGCCGCGCTCGTGACATTGACTTTCAATACCTGCTGCGCATCGCGCTGCTGCGCGGCATACAGCATGGCGATCTCCGGCAGGGCCGGCAGGCGGTCGTTTTCCGCGAGCAGGCCGATGAACGCCGCAAAGCGTGAATCGTTCGCTTCACCCTCGGGCAGAAACAGGGTCTTGAACTCGTCCTCGCTGACATGCGGATCGCCGAACAGCGCAGTCACTCGTGGATCGGCAGCGATAGTGCCCGCGAGTTCCAGTTTGCGCCCCCATTCATCGATCGCGCCGTCCTGCGACGCGATCTCGAAAGCGGCACGTGCGTACGGCCTGGCCAGAGTCAGCGGCTGCTGCATGTCAGATTTCGGCCGCTAGCTGGTCGATCAGCGCGCGGTGCTCATTGGCGTCGATCTCGCGCTTGAGGATCTTTTCCGCACCGGCAACGGCCAGGGTGCCGAGTTGTCCGCGCAATTGTTCGCGCACACTGTTGGCCAGATTGTCGATATCGGCTCGCGCGATCGCTTTCTGGCGGTCGCCTTCGGCGATCGCATCCTGCCTGGCCTTTTCGACGAGTTGGCTTGCCTGCTGGTGCGCCCTGTCCAGAATCGACGCCGCGTCGGCGCGGGCCTGCTTGATCTCCTCGGCGACACGCGCGTCGGCATCGGCCAGTTCCTTGCGCGCGCGTTCGGCCGCATTCAAACCGTCGGCAATGCGTTTGGAACGCTCATTCATGGCCGCGGCCAGCGGCGGCCAGATGAATTTCATCGTGACCCAGATGAGGATCCCGAAGGTGATCATCTGGGCGATCAACGTTGCATTGAGGCTCACGGTCTAAATCCTCACGGGACGCGCGGACGAATCGGTCACTGGCCGGAAGCGTGCGACAGCACCGAAGCCGAGAACGGATCGACGAAGATCAGATACAGCGCGATACCCACGCCGATGATCGGAATCGCGTCGATCAGGCCGACCAGCAGGAACATCTTGCCCTGCAGCATCGGCACCAGTTCGGGCTGGCGCGCGGAACTCTCGAGAAACCGGCCGCCCATCAGGCCCATGCCGATCGCGGCGCCGATGCCGCCGAGGCCGAGCATGAGGCCGGCGGCGAGGGCGGTGAGGCCTTCCACACTTGCCAATGCGCTGATATCCATGTTGCTACTCCATATTGCTTCGGGTTGAGAAAGAAGTGGTACGGCCGTGCGTGACGATCAATGTTGCTCACCCGCCATCGACATGTAGACGACGGTCAGGACCATGAAGATGTACGCCTGCAGCGAGATGATCAGCACGTGAAAAAGCGTCCAGCCGGTAGCCAGCAACACCTGCGCCACGAATGCGAGATTGTTGCCGACGCTGGCAGCCGAATAATTGAGTGTGAGACAGGCGAGCAGGATGAAAATGACTTCGCCGGCATACATGTTCCCGAACAGTCGCAGACCGAGGCTCAGCGGCTTGGCCAGCTCCTCGACCAGCTTGAGCAGCAGGTTGATCGGCATCAGCAAGATCTTCACGAGGATATTGTCGGCGGCAAACGGATGGAACAGCGATTCGGCTCCAACCCCTTTCAAGCCCTTGCTGTAGAAGCCGTACCAGAGCGCGATCAGAAATACCGTCAGCGACATGCCGAGCGCGATGTTCGGGTCGGCGGAAGGCACGACACGCAAATGATCGACGCCGACGCTGCCGGCCAGGCCTGGGAGCAGGTCGATCGGCAACAGGTCCATGAAGTTCATGAAGAACACCCAGAAACCAACCGCCATCGCCATTGGTGCGACGAATCTGGACGGTTTGTGAAACGAGTCCCTGACCTGGCTGTCGACGAACTCGAACAGAACCTCGATGAAATTCTGCCATTTGCCGGGCACGCCGCTGGTAGCGCGCTTGGCGATCGGACGGAACATGAATATGAACGCGAGGCCGAGCAGCACCGAAATCACTACGGAATCGAGATTGAGCACCCAGAAGCCGGTGGCTTTTGGATCGATCGTCATCGTGCGCAGATCCAGCTTGAGATAAGTCAAGTGGTGCAGGATGTAGCTGCTGCTGTTGTGGCCGCCTTCAGACGCCATATCCGAACAAATCCGTCAATGTGATCCGGTCATCTTGGGCCTTGGTCAGCGGTCCGATCGGAGCCGCTGCCTATCAAAGCCCCTTCCAATCAGAAGCGCTTCAACGCAATCAGGTTTGCCAGCAACGCCACCACCATCCCGATCAACACCGGCGGTGCCGGAAGGTGCCAGTGCAGCAATAACGCGAGGACGCCGCCCAGCACCACGATCCATTTGAACAGCAGGCCGACCAGCATGCGCGCAAGCATTGTCCCGCCGTCGGCGATGTCTCCTCCCAAACTCAACGCTGCCATCGCCGAAGTCCCAAAGGCAACTACAACGCCGCCGCACATGGCCGCAATGCCGGCCAACGCGCCTTGCGCCAACAAGAACGCGGCGCCGGCGATCAACGCGCAGGTGATTTGTGTCAGCATCAGCCGACCCGCAAGCTGGCGGCCGGCAGCCAAGTTATTGATCACGCGCAGTTATCCGAGCGCATCGCCGCCAGTCCGCGATGGCGCAACAATTTCCACAATCGAGCCGCTTAGGATAGCAGTGCCTGCTGCATTGCCGCAAGCCGGGAGTGTGGCGGATGAGCGCACGGGTTTCCCGAGCGAAAGTCCGTTCCGCCCACTCGATTCCAGGTACGGCGCGGACGGCGCCGAAACAGAAAGAATCTCACAGGATCGAGATACCCGTGGCCCGCCCTCCTGGTTGACTTCACCTGCGGGATCGATTCCAGGTGCGCGTTGCAAGCCGACAGCCCGGACCGTGCGGATGCGGGCGCATTCAGAGGACCCGTAACAGATTTGCGGGTGGCGTTGTACACGCGGCTCGGCGATGATGCGGCAACGCCAAGCCGGAGTATTTGGATGCCTGTTGCTTATTGGTGCATTCTGGCGGCCGCATTGCTGCCGCTCGTGTTCACGGGGATCGCCAAGGGTCTCGGCCGGCGCCGGTTCGACAACGCGGCACCGCGCGATTTCCAGGCCCGCCTTGCGGGTGCGCCTGCGCGCGCGCACTGGGCGCATCTGAACTCGATCGAGGCGTTTGCGCCGTTTGCCGCCGGCGTGCTGGTTGCCGAACAGTTGCATGTGGCGCAAGGCCGTATCGACGCACTTGCACTGGCGTTCGTGGCGCTGCGGCTTGCCTACGGAGCCTGCTACATTGCCAACCAGGCTACCCTGCGCAGCATGGTTTGGGCACTTGCTTTTTTCTGTGTCGTCGGTTTGTTTGCAAGCGCCGCCTGCGTCTGAGTGATACCGGCCGCGTCGATCCGGTGGCGCATTGGAGCGTTCCAAAAAAACGGGGCCGCGCTAGGCGCGGCCCCGGCCCCCGTCCCTCCCGGTGAAATCGTCAGGCAGGCAGCTTGTTCAGCGCGTCGTTGATTCTGGCAAAGCGCGACTCGAGTTGGCCGACGGTGTCGTTTGCGGCCGGCTGTTCGCGTGCATTTTCGATCGCCATTTCGAGGCGTCCGAGTTCCATCATCAAGTCATGACGGAGAAAGAAGGGTTTGAAGTTCAACGCGGCTACACTGCTCATGGTGTTTGCTCCTGGTTCGGGTGATATAACCAGGAGCAAAGGGCGTGCCAACCCATGAAACCCGCATTGGACAAGGCTATGGGCGATCGTGCTGGCTGATCGGATGGTCGCGAGGGCGTTATCGCACGACGACGTTTTCTGTCCAAAAATGACCAGATCGGTCAGATCAGGCACTGCATCGAGTCGGAACTGGCATGCTTCCGGGCAAGCGCACCGATTGGAGCCTGTTAACGCTTCGGGTAGTGGTGCTGTCCCGGGTGAATGGGGGGCAAGGATGTGCGCAACCCTTGCGGGCAGGGACCGACCACCAGACTCGCGCAAAGAAAAGGCCGGACGATTGCTCGTCCGGCCTTGAGTCAACGCAGCAGCGATGGGGAGAGAAGGCTACCGCGTTGTTTCCACGCAACTCTTTTTATGCGGGAATCAGCGCGCCTTCTTGCTGTTCGTGGTCGCGGCCTTGACCTGGCGCGTCACGTTGTCATTGGCGCTTTCGATGGAGCCCTTGACCAGTTCGCCGAGAGCCTCGTTGGTCTTGAGCGTCACGCCGACGACTTCCTGGCCGGTCGCATACAGCGTTTCGGCGTTTTCCTTGGCCAGCTGGAAGCCCTTCGGCCAGATGGCCCGTGCGCCCTCGAAGTCACGCACTTCGGATGCCTCGGAACAGAACTCGACCGTCGCGTTCATGCGGTTCTCAAGCGCCTTCATCTGCAGGGCGGCGATGCGCTCGAAGCCTTCCATGGTCAGACTCTGCATCTTGGCGAAGGTATCGGTGTAGCTCTTGCTGAAGGCCAGAGCTTGGGAATTGATCTGATCAAACATGGTGGTTGCCTCTCTATGGGTTTGCTGGAAAGTGAGACCACTCTAGCAGGCAATATGCTGCAATGCAACATGTTTGTGGGACAGATCTCGTAAAGTTGAGAAGATGGTCAATATTAGTGTGATAAATCAACATGTTATTCATCAAGACGCGCTTGACGCGACGCCGCAAAATCGGTCGGTACTTCAATTCTGATCCGGCCCGCCGTCAAAACTGCATCCCGAAGTGCAGGTTTCATGCACGACGATTCGCGCGAGCAGGGGCAGGCGCGGCTTGAGCCGGCCCCAAATCCAGCGGGCAAGATTTTCGCTGGTGGGATTGTCCAGCCCGTCGACCTCGTTGAGGCAACGGTGATCGAGCTGCTCGAACAGCGGCCAGAACGCATCCTTGATGTCCGCGAAATCCATGACCCAGCCGAGTTGCGGATCGAGCGGACCGCGCACGAATATGTCGATCCGAAACGAGTGACCGTGCAGACGCGCACACTTGTGGCCGACCGGCACATTGGGCAACCGGTGTGCCGCCTCAATCTGAAAGGTCTTGAAAATTTCCATGCCGAATTCTCACGCGCCCCGGTTCGCCCGACAAGGTTGCGTGATGGCATCCTGTCGGGACTTCGCAGGGCAGTAACCGTCGCGATCGAACCGACTCGACTGCAAGCCGGGAAGGTGGTGGTATTGGGAGCTGACCGATACATACTCGCCGGCTCCCATCGATAGCGCTCCGGCAATGAGCCCGGCAAACCCCGTCGCCAGGATTCCGTTTGAACTCATGTGCGTCGCTACGACGCCGAGCAACAGGCCGGCGATCGACAGCACGCCGTCATTTGCGCCGAGTACGCCTGCGCGGAGCCATCCAGATCGGTGGGTGCGGTGAATATGTGATGTCGTCATTCACCCAAGCTCCGGTGTTTCGCGTGCACCTGGGACGCTGTTATCGAGTCGACCGAAGTCGCGCTTGAGCCTGGAACCATGTATGCAGCAGCAATGTCGCGGCGCGCGCGCAAATTTGGCTACTGGTTCGGCATCGCCTGCAGGTAGGCCGCTACATTCTCGATGTTTTGCCGGGTGAGTTCGTGGGCGACCGGCTTCATGAGGATCGCTTGCGGACGCTGGTTGGTCCGCTGGAAGACCTCCAACTGCTTGATCAAATAGGCGACGTGTTGTCCGGCGATGCGCGGGGCCACGGCGTTTCCCAAGCCTTCCGGACCGTGGCAGGTGGCGCACGGTGGAACGCCTTTGGCCGGGATACCGCTGGTAAAAATCGCCTTCCCCGCCGCGATGCGCTCCGGCCTGCCTTCGACACGTTGTCGCTCCAGTTTGAGACCTGCGAAATGCATGGCCAATTCCTGGATTTGCTTGTCGGTCAGGTTATGGCTCAATCCCCACATGTACTCGAAGCCAGCGGGATCCTCGCGGCTGTGACCTTTGAACTCATGCAATTGCGCGACGATGTAAGTCGCCTGCTGCGCTGCCAAATTGGGAAAATTCGGCGATATGGAGTTTCCGGTCGGCCCATGGCAATTCGAACACACTTGCAGCGCCAGCGTGTCGCCGGACACATTCGGATTCGCGGTATCGCGCGAGCGCTGTAGATTCGCGCAACCGGCAGACGCTGATCCAATCAGGAGCGCTGTCAGCACCAAGCGAGTTGTGTTCATTCCGCCCTCCAAGAGCCTGGCATCGGCTGCGCGCCGGGTCGATCGCTGTGCCGCAAGATGCGCTGCACCGAGGTCAAGATTCAGTACGCTCCCCACAGATACAGAAACAGCGAGTTGTTGTCGGCTGGGTTGCGTCCCGATCCGTCATAGTTGTGCGAGGCGCCATTGAATTTATCGTAGGCCGTGTACTGGATGCCGATTCGCACATACTGCAGCGGAGTCCAGAACGCCTCGTAAGTCCAGCCGCTTACGGCTGGATTGCCCGAGACGTTGCCGGAGACGCGGGTCGGATCGTAGAGCGCCGAATTGGTGGTGCCGGTTTGGCTGAAGTGCGAAATGCTGCTGCCGTACTTGGCCTCGTAAATGTAGGTCAGCTTGGCGCGCAGTATATTGGTCGTATCCGTTGCGTTGGTGTTGGGCAGCGGATCGCCGTTCACGTCTTCCACCGGTTGGTTGGCCAGGAAATCCGGGTAGCGGTGGCGGTCGCGCATATAGGCCAACTGCGCGGTGAAGCTGTGGGGATCGAGCAGGTATTGGTACTGGGAATCTATGCCGATGTCCCTGAAATGGTGGACGCTGGTGGGGTCAGAAGTGTCCAGCGGATCGTCATAGACGCGCGCGATCATGCCGGAAGTGCCGATCATGATGTTGTTCGGTCCCCACGCGTGGCTGAGGGCCACCCGCCAATAGGGATCTGTTCCTTGCAATTTGGTTTTTTCGGCACTTGGCACCCCAGCGCTCATGAATGAAGTGAGGCCTTCGGCGGTGCGGTAGCCCCCCAATTCAACATAGAGCATCTGGTTCCAGAAGGCGTAGGCGTTGATGCCGGAAATATTGCCGCCAGCTGCAAAGCCAGGATACGGAGCGGTGCCGTCGATGAAGCGACTGCTGGTCGGACTGGGCACCGGCACGTATTGCATCCATGCCGCGGCGGTGTTCCACGGATCCGCAAGTGAAGGATTGTTGTTGGCAGAAACGCCCCAGATCAGATCGCTCTTCGGTGTGATGTAGCGATCGGCGTAACGTATATCCATATTGTCCGCACCGCTGTGGCCGTGAAAGTTGCCATCGGCCGACTGGCTGGCGTAGTTGTCGTAGGTGATCTGGAGGAAAGCGCCGATGTTGTCGGTAACCTTGCCGGCCAGGAACGCGCTGGCAGTCGCGAAGATCAACGAATTGTTTTTCTGGAAATCGGCCTTGGGGTCATCGCTCTTGGAAGTATTAACCACCTTTGAATCGCTGATCACTGCCATGGCGGCCAAGGGCAGCGTGCGCTTGCCGATGGTGTAGCCGGTGAGCTTGAACAGGCGGCCGTAAGGGGTGAGCTCCGGAAACTGTCCGCCCGCATGACAGGCTACGCAGTTCTGTCCGGTTTGGCGGGCGAAAACGGGCAGCGCCCGGGATTCGGCGGGCCAGAGCATCGCCAATACCAGAAACAACCCCGAAACGAGCGATAACGACATCAAAACCAGCACCGCAAGTGGCGGGAAAGGTGGCCGTTTGTGGCGACGCAAAACTGCAATCAAAGCTGTCACTGGGATCTCCCCCATAGCGGCATCCGCTGGAGTGACGATTGGGATGACGCCCTCAAGCTGACTTCCTGGCCCAAGCCGAACACCGTCCCTTTCGGCAAGGCGGCGGCCAACGCTGCATCAACCAGGAATCGACGACGAGGGAGCACCAGCGTAGTCATATTGCGTTTTCCCAAGCAGGGGCGGATCGACCATTCGAAGTGATCGTGAAGATAATGGCGTCGCGAGGGCACCATCTTGATCTGGATCAATCTTCTCTGCCTTGCGCAGCTTGCGGTTTGCGGGTGGCACCGAATATCTGGGTTCCTTGGTATCGAGATCGAACTGCGACCACTCGGCCGGTCGGATTTCCGCGGGTCGGGCGGGATCGCGGCCCTCGTGCACATGCCCCGTGCTTCGTCCCGGCGCGCGTGCCTTGCTCAGCGAGACCTCGGGATAGACGCCCGGCGCAAAAACTTCTCCTTGCCTGCAAAGCGATACTTCGGCTGCCAGTAGCGCCCTGCATCGGTAACGTGCAGAAATAGTCCGCCGCCATCAAAGTGTTTGCCGGGCTTGGATCTCTTGCACTTGAAGGCCCTCGGTTTTCCCGTGCGCGCGACCATCACCTGCTCTCTCGGTTGGCAAGTCGAATCGGTCGAAACCGCCCCAGGAAGTGCCCGTCAAAGGGACCCCGCGGCGGCAATGCAATCGTCGCCGGTTGAGTCTTGATCCCCTCAGAGTAGTCGCGACGGTCGGATGGGGGTGCTTTTATCAACAGAACGGGCACCAGGTGGGAAGCCCCCCAATGCCATCCCCACGCCCGCCGCGCTGCAATGGTCCTCCTTGGGACCTTATGGTTACAAAAAGCCCCGCAGCTCTGCGGTGCGGGCGAGCTATTCAGCTTCGTTGGAATGCGTCGGAACAGGCGATTGGTGGCTATGGGTGGACTCGAACCACCGACCCCAGCATTATGAGTGCTGTGCTCTAACCGGCTGAGCTACATAGCCTCGTGATCGCGCAAGCGATGCCGCAAGGGCGTGCGATTCTAGTGTGCGGGGTTCGCGTGTCAAGCCGGATGGGTGCGCGTTCCCGCCGTCGTGCCTTGCTGCTGGTGCGCGCGCTGTGGAAGAATCGCGAAAACCGCGGAGGAATCGCGCCGTGATCGATCCGGATGGCTATCGCCCCAATGTGGGCATCGTGTTGCTCAATAAAGAGGGTCTTGTGTTCTGGGCGCGTCGGGTCGGGCGCTCCGGCTGGCAGTTTCCGCAAGGTGGCATGCGCACCGACGAGACGCCGATTGAAGCAATGTACCGCGAGCTTGAGGAAGAAACCGGTTTGCGCGCCGAACACGTCGACGTGATTGGCGCGACCCCCGGATGGCTTCGCTATCGTCTGCCGAGGCGTTTCGTACGTCCTCATGAGCGGCCGGTCTGCATCGGGCAGAAGCAGGTGTGGTTTCTGCTGCGCCTGGTTGGCGATGAATCCCATTTTTGCCTCGACAATGGCGAGAAACCTGAATTCGACATCTGGCGCTGGGTTGATTTCTGGTATCCGGTCGAGCACGTCGTGAACTTCAAACGCGGCGTATACGAACAGGCGCTGCGCCACCTGGTGTCGCTGGCCGAGAAAGCCTGCGACATGCGCCTGCGCGAGCGGCGGGTCGGACCGCCGGGCGCGGCCGCGATTGCCGGGACGAGCTAGGGATGCTCTGACCTATTCAACGCAGGCGGCACCGGCTCTGTCTGCGTGCAGATCAAGGCGAGCCGACGCAGGCAGGCTGGTGGCCTGTCAAGGAAGCGCACCGAAGAGATCCGGGTAGACAGAACCAGTTGGATATTAGCCGGTCGACTTAAAGGCGAACAGTGGCGTGGCAACGTTTGCTGCCCACCCGGCTCATTTTGGTTGACAATCATTCGCATTCGCGATTACATTGGCATCCGGGTTCCCGGTATTGATTTGGCTTGCCCCGATGTATGTCTGTATCTGCAATGCGGTTACCGATCGCGCGATTCGCCAAGCTGTACGCGAAGGCGTAACAACGGTTGACGAACTTTCACGCCGCACCGGTTGCGGCGATTGTTGCGGCAGCTGTGTTGACCTGGCCGGCGAAATGCTTGATGACGCCCTGCGTTCACGCGCGTTTGCCATGCCATTGATCGCGATCGCCGCCTGACACCCGGAAATCTTGCCGCCGGTTCTTGGCGCAATCGCTGCTGCGCATGCCAATGCGTGCGATTTTCGTTTCCTCGTGATCTTGCTTCGAACGTTATAGTCCCGGACGTTCACTGATTGGTCTTTGTCAAGGCGCCGCCGTCAGGCGGCGCTTCGCCCGCATCGGAGAAACATCGTGAAAGGAGATGCCAAAGTCATCGCGCACCTCAACAAGGCGCTCTACAACGAACTGACAGCGATCAACCAGTATTTTCTGCACGCGCGCATGTATCGCAACTGGGGCTATCAGGAACTGGCCAAGCACGAATACGACGAGTCGATCGACGAAATGAAGCATGCCGATCGTCTGATCGAGCGGATTTTGTTCCTCGAAGGCCTGCCGAACCTGCAACAGCTCGGCAAGTTACGCGTCGGCGAGACACCTGCAGAAGCATTGGCTTGCGACCTCAAGCTCGAGCAAGCAGCGGTTCCCGACCTCAGGAAAGGCATCGCCGACTGCGAGCGCCTGGGTGATTACGTCAGCCGCGGGCTGCTGGCCGATATTCTCACGTCCGAGGAAGAGCATATCGACTGGCTTGAGACGCAACGCGACCTTATTGGTCAACTCGGTGAAGTGCCGTATCTGCAGACCAAGGTGGACGACTGAACCGGGTGCGAGTTCGGTCCGGTCCGCGGCGCATCGCGCTGCCGAAGAATGTCAATCGCGCCGGAAAATTTTCCAGGTCGGATTGTGCTCTTCCCTGGCAGGTTGCTGAATGTCTTTTCAGCAACCTGCTAGAACGGTTTCACGACGACCAGCACCACAATTGCGATCAGCGCCAGCGCGGGCAATTCGTTGAAGATTCGCAGCCAGCGGCTGGACTTTGTGTTTTGGTCGTGCGCGAACTGTCGGGTCATTCGTACCAGCATTGCCTGGTACACGAGAAGGAGCAGCACCAAGCCCAGTTTTGCCTGCAGCCAACCCTGTTGAAGATACATGCTGCTTGCATGCGCAAACCAGGCGAGCGTCGCCAGGCCCGAGAGCACGGTCAGGCCGGCGCCGATATGCGTTATGACGAGCAATCGGCGCTCCATGACCTTGAAGCGCTCGCGCACCACGGGTTCAGTCGCTTCGGCGTGGTACACGAACAATCGCGGCAGATAGAACAGACCCGCGAACCAGGTCACGACGAAGACGATGTGAAACGCTTTCAACCACAACATGAAGCTACCTCGGCACGGTGTCCATCTCGCCGCGTATAGTAACGGGTTGACGTGTGCCGACCCTGATCGCTATAAGCGGCTGCTCGCCGCGGCGGCGCCCATGATGGTGAAAATCCCCTCCCTTCTCGTCATCCGTTCGCATGACCCGGCTGGCCGGCGACGCATCTGGCTGATGCTCGCCGGTGTCTGGCTCGGCAGCCTGATCCTCGCCGGATTGCTTGGCGCGGCGCTCGCGCGTTCCGGTTCTGCGACTTCGGAGCACGCCCGAATCAAGTCGCTCGGCAGCGAAAACGAAATGCTCAAGGATCGTGTCGTGGTACTGCAGCGGTCCGAGCAAGTGGCCAAAGCAGCCGTCGCCGACCTGCAACAGACACTTGGTGATCGCGAGGAGGAAATCGCCGGCCTGCGCGCGGATCTGGCATTTTACGGGCGCTTGGTCGGTGGGGCACAACGCGAAGGGTTGTCCGTGCACACCATCAAGTTGACCCCGATGGCCCGGTCGCATGCCTGGAATTTTGTCGCCACACTCACGCAGAACTTCAAGCGCGGCAAGCAAACCCGCGGTCGGCTGCGAATTGCAATCGATGGCGTGCGCGACGGCAAGCTGGCCAAGCTCGATTGGCCGAAGCTGACTCAGCAACAAGGAGCGGACGGCCTTGCGTTCGATTTCAAGTATTTCCAGCAGATGAAAGGTACCATCATGTTGCCGCAGGGTTTCGACCCGAACCGCGTTCGTGTGACGGCCGACGGCGACTTCGGTCACCTCGAACAGGTATTCTCTTGGGAAGACGCGATCAAGGGTGAGGAAAGCGATGATGTTCGGCAATGACAAGCGCACCAGCAAACCGCTCGCGGCGATTACCACGCTGATTGCCGAAGGTACGGTAATTCGCGGCGACGTGCAGTTCAGCGGCGGGCTGCATCTGGATGGCATGGTGGAAGGATCGATCACCGCGGACGGGGCCGATGCCGTGCTGACACTCAGCGAAAAAGGTCGCGTCAACGGTGAGATCCGTACCTCCAACGCCGTGATCAACGGCGAGGTTTCGGGCGACATCGTAGCGACCGAACGGCTCGAACTTGCGCCCAAGGCGCGGGTCGAGGGAAACGTCTACTATGCGGTATTGGAAATGGCGGCCGGCGCGCAGATCAATGGCAAGATCATGCATCAGAGCGATGCTCCGCGGCAGTTGTCGCGCCCGGAACTTGTCGTAGCCGAGGCTTGAAAGTCGCGCGCGTGGCACGATGTTTCGATTGCGGCCGTTTCCACGTACCGCGCTGAGGGCCCACACCGATGAGTGTTGAAGCCACACCCACCTATCTCGATGCCGGAGCGGCGCCGCTGGTGTTCACGACTGCGGCCGCGCGCAAGGTCGGCGAATTGATTGCGGAAGAAGGCAACCCGGCGCTGAATCTGCGCGTTCACATCAGCGGTGGCGGATGTTCGGGATTCCAGTACGGTTTTACCTTCGACGAAGAACGCGCCGAGGACGATCTTGCGGTTACGCGTGATGGCGTGATTCTTCTGGTCGATCCGCTGAGCCTGCAATACCTGATGGGCGCCGAGATCGATTATTCGGAAACGCTGGCCGGGTCGCAGTTCGTCATCCGCAATCCGAATGCGAAGTCGACCTGCGGCTGCGGTTCCTCGTTTGCCGCCTGAGCCGAGTCGGTCCGGATAACGTTTGGCGTGAGCGCCGATTCGCGCAGCAGTGCCAATGTGTTCGCCGGGCTTGCGCTGGAGCGGCACGCGGAGCAGCGAAATGATGTCGACTGGCTGGCCGCGCAACTCGCCGACAGCCGTGCTCGTTTCCTGGTTGTCCGGCTCGATGGATACGCGCTGGTGGAAGCCGATGTCGCTGCATTGCATCTACTCGATTCAGCAGAGCGATCCGAGCTTGCGCCGGAACCGCTGCCGAGCTATCTCGGCGCCGACGAAACCGGGCCGTATTTCTTCTTGCAGGCCGATCTGGAGCATGCCGAGCGCATTGCTGCCGAGTGCGGTGGCGGATTTCTCGATCTGCGCAGTGCGGGGCTTTCCCTGCATGCGTTTCAGGCCGGGTTGTTTGCTTACGCGCGCGCACTCGCGCACTGGCATTCACGCACGCGTTATTGCTCGGCCTGCGCGGCAGCGCTTCGATTCGACTGTGCCGGCCATCGCGCGACATGTTCCGATGCACGCTGCGCGATCGAGTATTTTCCGCGCGTCGATCCGGCCGTGATCATGATGATCAGTCAAGGCAGCGCCTGCCTGCTCGGGCGTCAGGCGACCTGGCCCGAACGACGTTATTCGACGCTTGCCGGGTTCGTCGAGCCCGGTGAGACCCTCGAAGATGCCGTGCGCCGCGAAGTCCTGGAGGAAGCCGGCGTCCATGTCGTCGGTTGCGACTACCATTCCTCGCAACCCTGGCCGTTTCCGTCGTCGCTGATGATCGGTTTCAACGTTTCGACGGACAATCGCGATATACGACTTGGACCAGAGCTGTCCGACGCCAGATGGTTCGAGGTCGATGATCTGGCGCGGCGCATTGACAGCGGCGATCTGCGGGTCTCGGCGCCCCTGTCGGTCTCGTATCGATTGATCGAGGATTGGTTGCGCCGGGTGGCGGGTCTGGAGCTGTCCGACCTGGTTACGGGCGCGGGGTGAGGCGTTTGCCGATGTGTGTTGCAATGGCACGCGGCGTGCGCCGAACGCGAGCCCGGCGCCAGATGGTTACAATCAACGCAATGAGGTGAACTTGCCTCACAGGGGATATTCCGATGGCGATAACCCTCCTGGCTGTACTGCTGGTCGCGGCCACCAGCTATGCGGCGCCCGAGCTCGCGCGCCTGCGCGATTTTTCCTGGTTGCATATCTGGCTTGAGCGTTGGTCCGGACCCACCGAAAGCGAGCGGCAAGTGCGCTTGGCATGGTTGGTGCCGGTCCTGCTGATCGTCGTGTGTGGACTGATACAGCTGCTTCTGAGGGACGTCCAGTTCGGCCTGCCCGCCTTCATATTCGCCGTCGTCGTGCTGTTCTATTGCTGGGGTCCGCGCGAACTGGAGGCGGATGTCGACACGGTGCTCAAGGCGCCGGACAACGTGCGCCGCAGCTCGGCCGTGCAGAATTTGCGTGCCGGAACAGATGGCGACGTGGTACCGCTCGAAGCGGCGGCGCTGGTCGAGGCGAGCTTTGCTGCGGCGTTGACGCGCTGGTTCGGTGTCGTGTTCTGGTTCGTCCTGCTTGGTCCGGTCGGAGCCCTGGCCTACCGCGTTGTCCAGTTGATCGCGCGCGATGGACGCTTTGGCGGATCGCTCGACAGCGCCGAGCACGACCGCTTCGTTCGAGTGGCGACCGCACTGGATTGGGCGCCGGCGCACCTGATGGCGTTGACACTCGCGCTGGTATCGGACTTCGATACCGTGCTTGCCACCTGGCGCAACTACCATGCTGCGCACGGGCGCGGTTACTTCACGCTCGATCTCGGCTTTCTCGGTGCGCTCGCGCGCGCCGGTGTGGATGCCGATGTGCTGGCCGGTGATGGCTACGCTGCCGATATCAGCGATCCGATGATCGAACTCGCCGATGCGCGCACCGTGCTGCGCCGCGTGTTACTGACCTGGCTTGCGGTGATCGCGTTGCTGGTACTGGCCAGCTGGGTCCGCTGACCTGGAGTCGGTCGCAGATCGGCGAAGCATCCAGGCGACGAAACGATGCGCAAATTCCGGCTCGAATGCACACAGGAGCGCGATAGCGACAAGATTCGCCAGCGCCGTGATCAGGAATAGCTGTGGAATCGATGCGCCAAGGTTGCTCGCGCCGATGCAAAACACGGCCGCAGTGACGATGAACAGCGCGTTCAACACATTATTGCCGGCGATGATGCGCGACAGCTCGCTCGCCTTGGCGCGGCTTTGCACCAGCGCGAACAGCGGCACGATATAAAACCCCGCGAACAGGCCGATCAGGGTCATATCGAGCGCAATGCGCCAGCTTCCGGGCGCTGTCAGGAATGCCAAGGAGCCAAAATCATGTGCGCCGATCGGATCGGGTCGCGCGAAATACAAATCGACACCAAATATCGTCAACCCGAGCGCGCCGAATGGCACCAGACCGATTTCGATTCGGCCGCCGGAAAGCTTTTCACAGAGGAGAGATCCCGCGCCGATACCGATCGAGAACAGGGTCAGGACCAGAATCGACACCGTATCGGCGCCGCCGAGGTACAGCTTGGTGTAATTGGGCAGTTGCGCGGTGAATACGCCGCCGAAGAACCAGAACCAAGAGATACCGAGTACTGCGACGAAAAGGCTGCGTTCACGCACGACGATTCCAAGCACCCGCACCGTCTCGGTGAATGGATTCCAGCAAAAATCGAGGTCCGGCGCCGTTGCCGGAGCCGCCGGGATCGCGCGACTGACCAGATAACCGGATAGCGCAATCACCAGCACGAGTACGGAAGCCAGCGTTGGCCCGAAACGACCGAGCGCCATCAGTGAGCCACCGGTAACCATGCCGATGAGTATCGCGAGCGAGGTACCCATTTCGACCAGTCCGTTGCCGCCGAGCAGTTCCGAGGGTTCGAGCGCCTGCGGCATGATCGCGTACTTGATCGGCCCGAACACGGTCGAATGCAGGCCCATCAGGAACAGGATGATCAGCAGCAAGGCAACGCTGTGCGCGTGAAAGCCGATCGCTGCCAGTGCCATCGCGCCGATTTCAAACAGCTTTACATAGCGGATGATGCGGGTCTTCTCGTACTTCTCGGCCAGTTGACCGGCGCTCGCGGAAAACAGGAAGAACGGCAGAATGAACAGCGCCGGACCGACATTCGAATAGAACGTCACGGCGCGCTCGTCGAGCCCGAAGTGAAATGCGACCAGCACCAGCATCGCATAGCGAAACGCATTGTCGTTGAACGCGCCGAGTGCCTGAGTCGCGAAAAACGGTGCGAAACGGCGCGTGTACAGCAGACGAAACGGATTGTGGCTGGCCATCGGCAACCCCCGGATTGACGCAATCTAGCAAGGAGCGGAGAAAACCGCGCGCAACAAGGCGGCCGACACCCGCTTCACGATCAACCATTGCCCGCGAACTTCATGCGCCGACGTCGGTCGGTGTGCGGTGCGCGTCGAGCGGTTACACTTCCCAACCTTTTGTCATTGGCGGCCGCTTGCGGCCTTGGTCTGCGTGATGCCCGATAAGATTAGAATACTGTTGTTGTTGTTGTCGTTGGCGTTGATTGGCACGGTTTCATCGGCGGTGGCCGAAGCCTTGGTCAAGCCGGTGCCAACGCCCGATCTGTCCGCGCTGCCGGGCGCGCAGGCCGAAAGTCTGCGCAAGGTGCGTGCGACATTCGAGACAGTCAAGGCCAAGCTGATCGGTGCACCGCTGGCCGAAACCTATGCTTTGATGGGCGCTGCATACGCGGGCGCCGGATTTTACGACGCGGCGGCGATCGCGATGTACGACGCCGCCGCGCTCGCGCCCGAGGATGGCAGGTGGGTCTACGTACAGGGCATTATCGCGCGTGCCCGACATCAGGAAGCCGACGCACTGAGTTATTTCGAGCACGCCTATGCGCTCAATCAGGATTACCTGCCGATACGCCTTGCGGCGGCCGACGCGCGCATCCAGCAAGGCGATCTGACCGCCGCGCACAAGATGCTCGCAGACTATTTGGCCAAACACCAGGATCAACCCGCCGCCTTCGAGACTGCCGGCAGGATCGCGATGCGGCAGCAGCACTACAACGAGGCGATCGAACAGTTCAACCATGCCCTCAAACTCGATCCGAGAGCCGATCGCGTGTACGCGGAACTGGCTCAAGGGTACGCCGCTGCGGGTAACCCGGGCGCCGCCGCGAGTGCGCGTGCCAAGGCCGGAAAGCGTGCGCCCGGGCTGGCCGATCCGCTCGGTGGCGGTATCGTCCGCAAGCCGCAGGCGGCATCGACCGCTTCGAACAAGCCGGCCGATGTGGTAGCCGCCAAGGTGGCGGTGGCCGTCCTGAACCTGCAGGGCAATGATTACGCCACAGCGCGCCGTGCGCTTGATGACGCGCTCAAGCTCAAACCCAACGATCCGGTGCTGCTCGGCCTGTATGCGCGCGTGGAAGCCGCCGCCGGCAACTTGAGCGCAGCAAAAACGCGCGCGCGGGCCGCGGTCGCGGCGGGAGCCGGCAATGCGCTGGCCCAGTTCAGTCTCGGCTGGGTGCTGGACATGGATCACGACGACGTCGGCGCCGAAGCGGCCTATCGGAAAGCATTGACGATCAATCCGCAACTCGGCGATGCGCGCCGCGCACTCGGAAATCTGCTGATGCGCACATCGCGTCCGGCGGCGGCGGCCGATCAATACGGCGAACTGACGCGCACGCAACCCGACAAGGGCGAGGGTTGGGCGCATCTGGTTGCCGCGGAGGTTGCCGCCGGTCGGTGCCCGGTGGCGCTCAAGGCCATCAACGACGGGCTGGCCAAGCGCCCCGACTATGGATATCTGATGCAGTTGTTCATGCGCGTGTCGAGCACTTGCAGCGCAGCGCACGCCGAGGAGAAGCGCATGGCGCTCGACTACGGCGGCGAGCTCTATCGGAAGAGCAACGCCGCGCAAGTGGGCGAGGCCTATGCGCTCGCATTGGCGGCCAACGGCAAATGGGACGACGCGGTCAAGACCCAGGGTGCGGCGATGTTCGACTTGCTGCGTAATGGACGTCGTGGTGCGGCGATCGAGTCGCGCGAGTTCCTCAAGAAATTCGAGGCGCACCAGATACCCGAACGGCCGTGGCCGAGCGCCAATGTGTTGTTCCACCCGCCGCGCCCGGCCCCCGATCCGAAACCGGCTGCACAACCGGTCAAAGCCAAGGCCAAGGCCGGGGCCAAATAGCGTGTCGCACAGCGAACGGTTCTGCGTGCGGCGACGAGAGTGTCGGCGGTCCGTTGGGGCACACGCCGCGCCGGAAATGCAGGTCAGGGCATCGCACTACGGATACGCAGTGCGTGGTGACCGATATCACGCCGGTAATAAGCGCCGTCGAAACGAATATCACGGGCTGCGGCGTAGGCGCGCTGACGCGCAGTTGCCAGATCATTGCCGAGTGCGCACACGCACAGCACGCGTCCGCCGGCAGTCACGATGGCGTTATCGACCAGGCGCGTTCCCGCCTGGAACACCTTGACCTGCGCATCCTTGGTGGCGTCGAGCCCGCTGATCACGTCGCCACTTCGCACGCGGCCGGGATAACCGTGCGCGGCCATCACCACACCAAGTGCCGCCTGCGGACTCCAGCGGCATTCGGCGTGGTCGAGGCCGCCATTGAGCGCGATGTCAACCAGTTCGGCCAGATCCGACTCGAGCCGCATGAGGATCGGCTGCGCCTCCGGATCGCCGAGGCGCACGTTGAATTCGACCACTCGTGGGGCACCGTTGGCGTCGATCATGAGCCCGGCGTAAAGAAAACCGGTGAATGCGGCACCTTCGGCCGCCATACCCGCCAGCGTTGGCTGGATGATGTCGTCCAGGATGCGTTGCTCGATCGCCGGCGTTACCAGTGCTGCAGGCGAATACGCACCCATGCCTCCGGTATTGGGCCCGAGATCGCCTTCATCGCGGCGCTTGTGATCCTGGCTCGTCGCCAGCGGCAACGCATGCGCGCCGTCGCACAGCGCGATGTAGCTTGCTTCTTCACCCTCGAGAAATTCCTCGATCACGACGCGCGCGGATGCGGCACCGAAGCTGCGTGCGCCGAGCATGTCGTGCAGCGCCTGTTGGGCATCGGCAAGGGTCAGCGCGACGATCACGCCTTTGCCCGCGGCAATGCCGTCGGCCTTGATGACGATCGGTGGTCGCTGTGCCCGCACATGCTCAAGTGCCGGTGCGAGTTCGCTGTAAACGGCGTAGCGCGCGGTGGGGATGTTGTGGCGCGTGAGAAATTCCTTGGCGAAGACTTTCGAGCCTTCGAGTTGTGCGGCCACGCGCCCGGGTCCGAAGCAGCGCATCCCGGCGGCGCGGAAACGATCGACGATGCCCGCAACCAGCGGGGCCTCCGGACCGATGACGGTCAGCGCCACCTGCTCGCGTCGGGCAAGTGCGAGCAAACCGTCGAGATCGTCGACGGCAACGGGCGCGTTGCGTACACCTGTCTCGCTCGCGGTACCCGCGTTGCCGGGTGCGACGATAACCTCGTCCACGCGCGGCGATTGCGCGAGTTTCCAGGCCAGCGCATGTTCGCGCCCACCTGCGCCGACTACGAGCACCTTCATTCGGCCAGATCCCCCATCACGTCTCCGGACGCGCCGCCATCAATGCCGGAAGTGTCGTATGCCGGTGAACAACATTGCCATGTCGTGCTCGTCGGCCGCCGCGATGACTTCGGCATCGCGCATCGATCCACCCGGCTGGACAATGGCGCGCACACCGATCGAAGCGGCCGTATCAACACTGTCGCGAAACGGAAAGAACGCATCCGACGCCATCACGCTGCCGTCGAGATCCAGGTGTGCATCGGCCGCCTTGATCGCGGCAATCTTGGCGCTGTCGATCCGGCTCATCTGCCCGGCACCGATGCCGAGCGTTTGCGCCCCGGCTGCATACACAATCGCGTTCGACTTCACGAACATTGCGACACGCCAGGCGAAATCGAGATCGTCGAGTTGCTGCCGATCGGGCTGGCGTCTGGTCACGACACGCAAGCCGTCCGCGCGCAGAGGATCGCGATCGGCATCCTGCACCAGCAGGCCACCCGTGATACGCCGATAGTCGAGCGCGCCCGCTGCGGGAGGTGGCCATGCACCGCTGGCGAGCACGCGCACGTTTGGTTTTCTGGCGAATACCGCGACTGCGGCGGCACTTACCTCGGGTGCGATGACGGCTTCGACGAACTGGCGCTTCAGTATGGCTTTCGCGGTGATCGCATCGAGTTCGCGATTGAACGCGATGATGCCGCCGAAGGCGGATGTCGGGTCGGTCGCCACCGCGCGCTCGTAGGCGGCAAGCAAGGTATCGCCGATTGCAACCCCGCAGGGGTTGGCGTGCTTGACGATCACGCAGGCCGGCGCATCCGGGAGACACTTGACGCATTCGAGTGCGGCGTCGGCGTCGGCCAGATTGTTGTAGCTCAGCTCCTTGCCGGCCAGCACCTGTGCCGTGGCGGCACTGCCTGGGGTGGCGTCGGCTTCGAGATAGAGCGCGGCCGCCTGATGCGGGTTTTCGCCATAACGCAAGATGCGTTTACGATCGAAGGTCAATCGCAGCACCGGCGCAAAACGTTCGTCGACACGGGCGGCCGGCTCGCTTGCGGCGGCAGTGGCGGAGTCGCCGGCAAGATGCCGGTCAAACCAGTCGGCGATGGCGGCATCGTAGCGTGCAGTGGATGCATAGGCTTTGGCGGCGAGCGCGCGCCGCAGGGCCAGTGTGGTGCCACCGCGGTCGAGCGCCGCGAGGATTTTCGGATAGTCGGCAGGATCCGTGACGACCGCGACATGTTGCTGGTTCTTTGCGGCCGCACGCAACATGGCCGGTCCGCCGATGTCGATGTTCTCGATGGCGTCGTCGATGCCGCATTCCGCGCGCGCGGTCACCGATTCGAACGGATACAGGTTGACAACGACGAGATCGATCGGCGTGATGCCGTGTCGCTGCATAGTGGCATCGTCGATGCCGCGACGACCCAGCAGGCCACCGTGTATGGCCGGGTGCAGAGTCTTTACACGCCCATCCATGATTTCGGGGAATCCGGTTACTGCGCTGACATCGGTGACTGCGATGCCGGCACTGCGCAAGGCTTCGGCTGTACCACCAGTGGAAACCAGCGTGACCTCGCGCGCTGCGAGCGCGCGTGCGAATTCGACGATGCCGTTCTTGTCGGAGACGCTGATCAGCGCGCGCCGCACGGGTACGCAGTTGGTTTCTGGCATGGCTTCGGCAAGCGCGTGGATGCGCGATTATAACGGGCGTTGTCGTCACGCCGCATGAGAGAAACTCCGCACAAGTCGTGGCAGGGTTCTCGCTGTGCTCCCGATCGAGTCAAGGCGTTTTCAAGTCAGTGCCTCGCGAGGACCCGATGGGGTCGTGCAAGGATGTCGGCATGCGGGGAATCGCCGCTTGCGCGGATTTTGCTCCTTGGAGGGTCGTCGCACTGAAGGTGCGCAGGAAAAACGCAACCACCGGGCGATCAGCGCTCCGCCGCCAGACCGTAATGCTGCAACTTCTTGCGCAAGGTTGCTCGATTGATCCCGAGCGCCGCTGCTGCCTTGCTCTGGTTGCCGCCATACCAAGCCAGCACCTCGCGAAACAACGGCAACTCGACCTCGTGCACGACCAGCGCGTGCAGTCCTTCCGCAGGCTCCGAATCCACATCGGCGAGATAACGCCGGATCGCGCGTACCACGCATTCACGTAGAGCCGGCTGCAAAGCCGGATCATGCAGCGGTTCGGCGCGCAACACACTGACCGAGTTCACAACAGCAAGGCCCCCCGGGGAAAAATTTGATCGGCAGTGATGCAGGCAACACGCTGACCGTGGACCTGTAATAGTAGCGCTGCGGCCGCGCGCTGATAAGCCCTCACGACACGAAAATTCGACGCGTCATCGAGGCGATGCGCGTGCATCGTGACTTGCGCGGCATACCTCATGTAAGCACTGAAGATGCGACCACGCGTCCGACGATTATTCGAACGCGAATTGGAATGCCACGGCATTGTGACCGGGATCGGCTACTTCGAACACCAACGCGGCGCTTGCGCCGGAAGACAGACCCTTGGCGATCAGGCGGCTGTCGCCGACGTATTCGCGTGGCCGGAAACGGCGCATCGCGACGCGGTTGTCGTCAAGATCCGATAGCGTGATTTCGACGATCGGAAACGCTTGCGTGAAATCGGCGTCGTTGCGCAGTGTCGCCGAGATGATCAGCGCTCCCGGGACCGACGGATGTGCCCGGATGTCGCGCGACACCAAGGCGAGGGCGGCGAGGTCGTGGCGCAGCGGCAAGTGACACCCGGTAGCGGCGCAAATCTGGTCGAGCCACGGCCGCAGCATCGCATTGTCGAGCAATTGAGTGCGTTTCGCCCAAGCCACCTGGGCGCCGAGCGTCAACAGCAGCAGCGCGCTGGCGGCAAGCCACGGCCACGTGCGCGCATGCGTCATGCGACGTCGCCGGCGTGCAAAAGTGGGCGGCGATGAACGCCTGAGTTGCGCACGCTTGCGCTCGTCCGGATCGTGGAAGAGAGCGCCTTGTTCGACGTTCGGTCGGAACACCGGCAATTCAAGCTGTGGCGGGACTTCCAGCGTGGGATGTATCGCCAGACGATCGATCGGTTCGGGTGGAAGCTCGGTGGCCAGCGAGCGCAAAGCGTCGAACAGCGCGCCGCAATGACTGCACCGCACGTTGCCGTGGGCGCCACTCAGCGCGACCGTGTCGAGGCTGAAAACCGTCAAGCAGTCGGGGCACTGCGTGTACATATGTCAGGGGTCGCAGGACAAAGACGGAGGACGGCAGGTTGAGCCGGATCAGAGTAGCGGATCGGCGTTGCGTTTCGTAGATCCGCAGCGGACGGCTTCGACGCGCAGCCAGCCTTCGTGCGCGACGATGTGCACATCATCGAACCATTCGCTGCAGCTCTCGATGACTTCGTCTTCCTGGCCGTGCAGGATTCCGGACAAGGCGATTAGGCCGCCCGGCTTGAGCAAGCTGGCGAAGCGCGAGGCCAGTTGGCACAGCGGGCCGGCGAGAATATTCGCAACCAGCACGTCGCATCGGGCGCTGCCGACATTGTCCGGCGCGGCAAGTGCCAGACGGCGGTCAACGTTGTTGAGCTCGGCATTGGCGCGGCTGGCGATCAGCGCCTGGGGGTCGTTGTCGACACCGAGCGCGTGCGCCGCACCGAGCTTCAGTGCGGCGATTGCCAACACGCCTGAACCGCACCCGTAATCGATCACCGACCGACCGGCAGGTTCGATCGCATCGAGCCATTCCAGGCACAACGCCGTCGTCGCGTGCGTACCGGTGCCGAACGCGAGGCCCGGATCGAGGCGAACGACGACTGCATCGTTGTCAGTCGGCGGTTCGATCGTGGACGGATAGATCCACAGGCGCCGCCCGAATCGCATCGGTTGAAAGCGGTCCATCCACTCGCGTGTCCAATCGCGGTCGGCGATCTCGTTGCACACGAGCCGGCTGCGTGCGAGTTCCGGTACACGTTCCACCATTGCGTCGATCAACGCGGTTCGACCGCGTTCCGGCTTGAACAACGCGGACAGTGCAATGGTTGGCCAAAGCGGGGTTTCGCCCGGCGCCGGCTCGAGGATCGGCGCGTCTTCGGCGTCCTCGAGCGTGATCGACAAGGCGCCGAGATCCGTGAGTGCCGCTTCGATCGCGGCCTGCTGATCGGAACCAACGGTCACACAGAGTTCAAGCCACGGCATGTTCAAGAACCGAAGGCTGGGAACTGAGGGGCGAGGGGTGACGGTGCCAAGATCGGCGGATGCTGCGAGATTGGCACGATTCGATAGACAGGGTGCGTTGCAGAGATTCAATCGGCAAGCGATCCGCGCTTTCGCGCCTTCGGCCGTCAGCCCTGTCTCTGCGCGAGCAGGTGTTTCTCGAGATAGTGAATATTCTGGCCACCATGTTGAAATTCGCCATCGGACAGGATGCGCTGGTGCAGCGGGATCGTGGTCTTGACGCCTTCGACGACCATTTCCGATAGTGCGATACGCATGCGCGCGAGCGCGGTTGCGCGGTCACGACCATGCACTATCAGCTTGCCGACCATCGAATCGTAATTCGGCGGTATGTGATAGCCGTCGTACATGTGGCTATCCACGCGTACGCCGGGTCCGCCGGGTGTCTCGAACCGCTTGACCGTTCCGGGGCTCGGCATGAACGTTTCGGCGTCCTCGGCATTGATGCGACATTCAATTGAATGACCGGTCAAGTGGACGTCATGCTGGGTGATCGACAATTTTTCGCCGCTGGCAATCAACAGTTGTTCACGCACGAGATCGACGCCGGTGACGAACTCGGTCACCGGGTGTTCGACCTGGATACGCGTATTCATCTCGATGAAATAGAAGTGGCCGCCATCGTAGAGAAATTCGAATGTTCCGGCGCCGCGATAGCCGATGCGCAGGCATGCATCGACACAGACCTTTCCGATAGCGGCACGTTGTTCGGCCGTGATGCCCGGAGCGGGTGCTTCTTCGACCAGCTTCTGGTGACGCCGTTGCATGGAACAGTCGCGTTCGCCCAGATGGATCGCGTTGCCTTGTCCATCAGCCAGCACCTGAATTTCGACATGGCGCGGATTCTCGAGAAATTTTTCCATGTACAAGCGATCGTTGCCGAACGCGGCCTTGGCTTCGGAGCGCGTCATCGCGATTGCATTGGCCAGGTGTGCCTCGGTGTGGACCACGCGCATGCCGCGACCGCCGCCGCCGCCGGCTGCCTTGATGATTACCGGATAGCCGATCTCGCGCGCAATGCGCGCGTTTGCGGCCGCATCGTCTTCCAGCGGCCCGTCGGATCCCGGTACACAGGGCACGTCGGCCTCGCGCATCGCCTTGATCGCCTGCACCTTGTCGCCCATCAGGCGAATCACCGAAGCGGTCGGCCCGACGAACACGAAGCCCGATTGCTCGGCACGCTCGGCGAAGTCCGCGTTCTCGGACAGGAAACCGTAACCCGGGTGTATCGCGCTCGCATCGGTAACTTCCGCGGCGGCGATGATGGCGGGCACATTGAGATAACTTTCGGCTGCCGGCGCGGGGCCTATGCAAATCGATTCGTCGGCCATGCCGACATGCTTGAGATTGCGATCCACCGTCGAATGTACGGCGACCGTGTGGATGCCGAGCGTCTGGCAGGCGCGCAACACGCGCAACGCGATTTCACCCCTATTGGCAATGACGACCTTGTCAAGCATGTCGATCAGCGACCGGGAACGGCACGCGCGCTGCAAAGCGCGCGTGCGGCGTGGACTGGCCGACCGGCCGCAGTGTCGTGGCGGACACGAGATTGCACGGCGCTAGTCCTTCTTTCCGATCACGAACAGCGGCTGGTCGAATTCCACCGGCTCGCCGTTTTCTGCGGCGATGGCGAGCAAGATGCCGTCGACATCAGCCTCGATCTGGTTGAACATCTTCATCGCCTCGATGATGCCCAGCGTGTCACCGGCCTTGACGTTCTGCCCGACTTTGGCAAACGCCGGCGCCTGCGGATTCGGTGCCGAATAGAAGGTGCCGACCATCGGCGAGCGCACGATATGCCCGGCGGGCAAGTCGTTGTCGCCCTCGGCTGCAGCGGGCTGCGCGCGATCAACACTCGGCGCGGATGGCGTCGCATCGCTGCGGGCTGTGGTTGGCGGTGCTGCCGACGCCAGTGGCGTCGGTGCGCTCTTGGCAATTCGCGACAGTCGCACGCTTTCCTCTCCCTCGCGGATTTCCAGTTCGGCGAGGTTCGATCCTTCGAGCAGATCGATCAGTTTCTTGATCTTGCGCAAATCCATGATGAGACCCTGTGGTGTTTCTGCTAGAGCGGTGCCGGATTGGTGTGCAGTTGGTTGAAAGATCGGCGTTCGTGACGGCACGCGCGGTTCAAGCGATCAGGCCGGCTCCGCTGCCAGCCGCCGGATTGCCGCATCGAGGGCGATTCGATAGCTGTCCGCGCCGAAACCCATGACGACGCCGCAAGCGAGATCGGAAAAAAAGGACCGCTGCCTGAATGCTTCGCGTGCGAGCGGGTTCGACAAGTGCACTTCGATGAACGCAATCGCGACCGCCGCCAACGCGTCACGCAGCGCCACGCTGGTGTGGGTGAATCCGCCCGGGTTGATGATGATGATCGCGACTTCGTCTGCGCGTGCCTGCTGGATGCGGTCGATCAGTGCACCCTCGGCATTGGACTGGAACGAAACCAGTTGATGCCCCGCTTCATTCGCGGTCGCCGACAGGCCGGCATCGATTTCGGCCAGACTGGTGCGACCGTACCGTTCCGGCTCGCGTTCGCCGAGCAGATTCAAGTTCGGTCCGTGCAACACGAGGATGCGGGCCAACGACCATCCCTCTGATGCGAGGTCCAATGACACGCATGATCGCTTGCCTCGCGGGGCGGCTAGTCTGCGATAAGCCGACCAATCTGTCCAGTTCGCAGCCATTCGGCGCTGCTTGGCGCAATTGACCGGCGTTCACGACCACTCGACTTGGGTTTGCTCCATCACGGATCTTCGCGACCGTTCGGGCCGATGGCCCGCGAATCGCGTGCGGCAACGCGAACCCGCGGCGCGGACTACCAAGCGCACATTGGTCATGAAACGCGCGCCCTCGATTAGTTGGTGCGCCCACCTCAACGCGCGCGAATTGCGCCGATCGCTGTTGACCGCCACAATCGACCGCCAGCCAATCGAGGGGGATGCCAATGAAAGCCGCTGAACTGTTCGTCAAGGCGCTGGAAGCCGAAGGCGTGACCACCATTTTCGGTATCCCGGGCGAAGAAAATCTCGACCTGCTCGAGGCGTTGCGCGAGTCCTCGATCCAGCTCGTATTGACACGTCACGAACAGGGCGCGGGATTCATGGCCGCCACCTATGGGCGTCTCACCGGCCATGCCGGCGTGTGCCTGGCGACGCTCGGGCCGGGCGCGACCAACTTGGTCACCGCCGCGGCGTACGCCCAGCTTGGCGCGATGCCGATGCTGATGATCACCGGACAGAAGCCGATCAAGCTGTCCAAGCAGGGTCATTTCCAGATTGTCGACGTGGTCGACATGATGCGGCCGCTGACCAAGTACACCCAGCAGTTGGCCTCGGCCGACAATATTCCGGCGCGGGTACGCGAGGCATTCCGGCGTGCCGAGGAAGAGCGTCCTGGCGCGGTACACCTGGAACTGCCTGAAGACATTGCGCGCGACGATTCGGATTCGATGCTGATCCCGAAGAGCTACAGCCGGCGGCCGGTGGCCGACTACAAGGCCGTGCACCATGCGATCGAGGCCATCCTCGCGGCCAAGCGTCCGTTGTTGATGGTGGGCGCCGGCGCCAATCGCAAGCTTTGCAGCAAGATGTTGCGCGAGTTCGTGGACCACACCGGCATCCCGTTCTTCACCACGCAGATGGGCAAGGGCGTGCTCGATGAAACCCACCCGCTGTGGCTCGGCAACGCCACCCTGTCCGATGGCGATTTCGTGCACCGCGCAATCGATCACGCCGATCTGATCATCAATGCCGGTCACGACGTGATCGAGAAGCCGCCGTTCTTCATGCGCGAGGGCAAGCGCATTGTCATCCACGTGAATTTTGTTCCGGCAGAAGTCGATTCGGTGTACTTCCCGCAGATCGAGGTTGTCGGCGACATCGCCAATTCGATCTGGCGCTTCAAGCAGGGCATCGAGCCGCAGCAGCACTGGGATTTCGGCTATTTCGACAAGGTTCGCGAGCGCCTTACTGCGCATCTTGCCGCAGGTGCCGACGATGATCGGTTCCCGATGTATCCGGTACGTCTGGTCGCCGACGTGCGCCGCGCAATGCCCGACGACGGCATCCTCTGCCTCGACAACGGCATGTACAAGATCTGGTTCGCTCGCTACTACCATTGCCGCGAGCCCAACACGTTCCTGCTCGACAACGCGCTTGCGACGATGGGTGCGGGGCTGCCTTCGGCGATCGGCGCAAAGATCGTGCACCCCAACCGAAAGGTGGTAGCGATTGCGGGCGACGGTGGTTTCATGATGAATTCGCAGGAACTCGAGACTGCGGTGCGGCTCAAACTCGATCTGACGGTGCTGCTGCTGCGCGACAACGCCTACGGCATGATCAAGTGGAAACAGGCGCACATGAACTTTCCGAATTTCGGCATGGACATGGGCAATCCGGATTACGTCGCCTATGCGGAAAGCTACGGCGCGCACGGCCACCGGCCCGCCTCGGCAGCCGAATTCCTGCCGCTGCTCGAAAAGTGCCTGGCGACACCCGGCGTGCATTTGATCGATACACCGGTTGATTATTCGGACAATGACCGCGTGCTCAACAAGGAGATCCGCGAATTGAGCGCGAAGCTTTGACCAAGCCGGCTGGCGCCCGGTTCATGTGGAGACAACATGCTCAACAAGACATACCCGTACTATCTCGCGAACAAGGCAGAACAGCCGAATACCGATCTTGAGGTCACCGACAAGTATTCGGGCAAGGTCGCGACGCGGGTCGCTTTGGCGGACGCCAAGGCGATCGATGCGGCGATCGCGGCCGCGGTCGGGGCCGAAGCGCCGCTACGCGCGTTCGCGCCGTATCAGCGGCAGGCGGTGCTCGAGCATTGCGTGAAACGCTTTCGCGAACGGTTCGACGAGATGGCGATGGCGTTGTGCATCGAGGCCGGCAAGCCGATCAAGGATGCCAAGGGCGAAGTCACGCGTCTGATCGATACCTTCAAGATCGCGGCCGAGGAGGCCGTGCGCATCGACGGCGAGGTGCTGAACCTCGAAATTTCCGCACGCGCGAAGGGTTATCGCGGATTCTCCAAGCGCGTGCCGATCGGGCCGTGTTCTTTCATCTCGCCGTTCAATTTCCCGTTGAACCTTGCCGCGCACAAGGTTGCGCCGGCGATTGCTGCCGGCTGTCCGTTCGTATTGAAACCCGCGAGCCGCACGCCGATCGGTGCGCTGATCATTGGCGAAGTGCTGGCCGAAACCGACCTGCCGAAAGGCGCATTCTCGATTCTCCCGGCGCATCGTGACGGTGCCGATTTGTTCACAACAGACGAGCGCCTCAAGCTGCTTTCGTTCACGGGTTCGCCGGCGGTCGGTTGGGGATTGAAGGCCAAGGCCGGCAAGAAGAAAGTCGTACTCGAACTCGGCGGCAATGCCGCGTGCATCGTCGACGCCGACCAGCGCGATCGGCTCGACTATGTGATCGAGCGCCTGATCTTCGGCGCGTTCTATCAATCCGGTCAGAGTTGCATCGGCGTGCAGCGGATTCTCGTTCACGAGGACATCTACGGCGAGGTGCGCGATCGCTTCGTTGCCGCAACGAAGAAACTCGTAGCCGGCGATCCGAAGGACGAAAACACCTTTGTCGGGCCGATGATCGACGTGAAGGAAGCCAAACGCCTCGACGGCTGGATTCAGGAGGCGGTCGAGGCCGGTGCAAAGCTGCTTTGCGGGGGCAAGCGCGACGGTGCGATGCTCGAGGCGACGGTACTCGAAGGTGTCGATCCAAAGCAGAAGGTCAGTTGCGAGGAAGCGTTCGGTCCGGTCGCGCTGCTGCAACCGTACCGCGCGTTCGATGACGCACTCGGCGCGGTCAATGACAGTATGTTCGGCCTGCAGGCGGGCCTGTTCACCAACGATCTCAACAAGGTCATGCGCGCCTGGGACCGGCTCGAAGTCGGTGGCGTCGTGGTCGGCGACGTGTCGAGCTTCCGCGTCGACAACATGCCGTATGGCGGCGTCAAGGACTCCGGACTCGGCCGCGAAGGAATCCGCTACGCGATCGAGGACATGACCGAAATCCGGTTGCTGGTGATCCGCGATCCGACGGAATCCTAACCGGTTGCGACGGACGCGAGTTGGGCACGACGCCGTGCGATGCTGTCGGCGGGCCAGTGATTGTCGCGATCGTAGTATTCCGCAACCGCCGGCATGTCGGCCGGAATCACCACCCACGGCTGCTTCGATGCGGTGAAGATATGGATATCGGGCGGCAGCCGGTCCGGTTCGTCGAGCGTGCCGACGCGCACAAAGCGGAATGCATCGCCGGCACCGGCGTAGGTGCTCCACACGGCGATGCGACAATCCGGACAGCGGCTGATCTTCTGGCCCTTGCCGCTGTTTGACGGCGTCGTCACGACCTCGGGTCGCCCCTCGATCAGGACCACCCGATCCGCTTCGATCAGCGCATTGAGCGCGAATGCCGTACCGGTTTCGCGCTGGCACCAGCGGCAATGGCAGCAGTGCACGAACATCGGCGCACTCGTCATGCGATAACGCACGGCGCGGCAGGTGCAGCCGCCTTCCAACGAGACCGGATATTCGTCAGCCATGTCTTCTCCCTATTTCACCGCGACGGGATCGAAGCCGGGATTTTCGATGATGCCGAAGCGGTTTCCGAACGGATCCTCGACCGCTGCAACCCGCACGCCGCCGCCGACATCGATAACCGCTTGCAGAGGTTTGGCGCCGAGCTCGAGGAGTCGCGCGAGTTCCGCATCGGCATCGGCTACGCCCCACAGGGGCTGCGCGCCAGCCAGTCCGGGCACGGCATCGGGAATCAACCCGAGTTCGAATCCGCCGACTGAAAATCCGACGTAGAACGCCTCATCGAAATAGGGTTCGATTCCGAGGACTTGCCGGTACCAGGCCTTGGCGCCAGCCAGGTCGGGTGCGGGATAGATGACGCTGCGCAATCCGAGAATCATGGTGTTTTTCTTGTCGCAAAGGCGATGCGCGGCCCACAGGCACAGCCGTCATGCGTCGGGAACATCATCGTTGCCGGCCGGTGTCGGGGGGGAATGATTGCAGCGATATTGTCGCGCAATCGGGGGTCGAAAGTGTAAGCTGGCCGCGTCGACAGCAGCCGCTGACCCGGTGCCACGAAAGGGGCTGTCCACATCCATCAATCCCGCTGAAGGAGTGCATCCGTGACCGATCCGTTTTGGCGTGAAATCGAGAACCTGCTGGAAGCGAAGTCGCTCTTGAAACACCCGTTCTACCTCGCCTGGACGGCGGGCACCTTGACACGGGATGATCTCGCGCACTACGCGCAACAGTATTATTGGCAGGAAGCGCGTTTCCCGCGCTACATCAGCGCGGTGCATTCAAATTGCCCGGAGTTGCAGGTGCGTCAGACACTGGTCGAGAACCTCGCGCACGAGGAATCCGGCCCGCAGAATCATCCGGAGCTTTGGCTGGCCTTTGCGGGCGCGGTCGGTGCCTCGCGCGAATCGGTGCAGAATGCCGAGTTCAACGCCGGTACCGATAAATGTCTCGCCACGTTCGATCGTCTGTCGCGTGGTGATTGGCGTGGCGGACTCGCTGCACTGTATGCCTACGAAGCGCAGCAACCCGCCGTGGCGAAAACCAAGATCGAAGGACTCAAGTCCAACTACGAGCTGGATACCAAGGCGGCCCTGGGCTTCTTCGAAGCCCACGAAACCCTGGACGCCTGGCACGCGGAATCGGAAAAGACGATCCTGAGCGAGGCGGTGCGCAAGGATCCGGCCGTCGCACCGAAGATCCACGCGGCGATTTCGGACGCGTGCGATGCGCTCAACGCATTGCTTGATGGTGTCTGCGAGCAGCGCGGCATCCGTTGCTCGGCGGCGGCCTGAGGCGGGTCGGCCAACTTTCCGAATCGTTCGCAAGCGGTCGCGGCCGCGCCGTCCCGGCCGCCGGCCCGTCGAATCGACCGGACCGCACCAGCGCCTTGTCGACATGCATCCGCAGCCATCGGCGATGCGGTTCGGATTCAACCAGCCATGCCCTGATCCCGGCGCCTTGGCAGGGTCTTGATATACGCGTGTTGTGTCTTTCGGCGGGTGTAGCCGATGCGGTCGTAGAAGGCGTGCGATTCGGCTCTTGCGACATTCGAGCGCACCGTGAGCGAGTCGAAACCCTGTTCCATGGCCCAGCATTCGGCGGCCCGCACCAGCGCGTTGCCGATGCCGCGGCGTCTGGCTGTCGAACCGACAACGAGGCCCATCAACTCCGCTCTTCTGCCGGCAACGAGCAACAGGCGCGCCTCGCCGGCCACCCAGCCGATCACCATGCCGGCGTCTTCGGCCACCGCGATGAAATGGTCCGGTGAAGACAACATGGCATCGAGGCGGGATCGCATTTCCCGATCCGTCGACGGGTAGCCGAGCTCAGTTGCCAACCGCGCGATTTGCGCGGCATCCGCGATGCCGGCCCGGCGCACGTACGGCGGTTCACTGCTGTGCATGAATGCACCTGCATGCAGTAAGAAATACGACGGGCATCAGGTGAAACGAATCCCCGGTCCGAGCACCGCGATGAACAATGCGACGCCAATCGTCCCGGCGACAAGCCAGCCACGATGACACGACACGCCGATTGCCAACGCCCGAGGCGCGAAGGCCCGTCGGAGTGCTACGTGGCGCAGCCAGAGCAGTCCGAGTCCGGCGAACGGCGCGGCCGGGGGCAGCGCCAGAACGGCCCGCAGTCCGGCAGGATCAAGCGCCGCGGCCGCCACGGAGACGATGCTCGCAGCAACGTAGATCGTGAGCGTGAGATCGTGCTGTGCCAGCGGCTCGTTGTCGTGCATCAGCCGCGGTCTTGTCGCCATGAGCACGCGCATCGACGCGGCGAGCGCCGCGATGCCCGCCACAATCAGCACGACGCGATCCATCGTGCCCACGCCCGCGATCCCGAACAGGAATATCCAGTCGCCATGGCCGGTGATGCCCGAAAAGACCAGATAGCCGGTGCCAAAAAACAGGTTGTACGCGGCGACCAGCCAGCAATACAGCTGCACGTGCCGCAATGCTTCGTGCCTGGCAAACCTGCCGGCGAATGCCGCTGCGACGAGGCCGCACAGAATATTGGCCAGCGGCCCGGCAATGGCGATGATCGGGCGCTGCAATGTGCATTGTGGAAACAGCGAACTCAGTGAAACGAGATGTCCGCCCAGCGCGACACACGCTGCGCCGTGGCCGCCGGCTTCATGCACGATGGCCGCGGTGATGTAGGCCAGCACACCGATCGCGACGGTGGTAAACAAGCCTTCGATGATCGCCGGTATGCGTTTTGGTGCTTGCGTGTCCACGATCAACTCCGTGCCTCGCGGCGCGCCAGCCACTCTCTGCCGAGCAGCGCGAACAGGTATTCGCTGCCGTAGGTGCCCTTGAACCGCACGTGCTCGACGAAGTGGCCTTCCTGACGAAAACCGAGGCGGCGGAACAACGCGGCTGCCGCAAGATTGTCAACGTCCGTGATCGCCACCACGCGATGTTTGCCGAGTGTGGCGAAGATGCAATCGAACAGGCAGGTCAGCGCTTCGGTGGCCAGGCCCTGCCGCTGGTGCGCAGGCGACAGCGTAACGCCGATCTCCATCTGACTCGTGTCATCGGCGCGAAAATGCAGACCGCAATCGCCGATCAGCATTTTGGACGACGCCTCGACGATCGCGAGTTGAAACCAGGTGCCCGGCGTGTCCGGCACCAGATCCGCCTGCTCCGCGATCAGCTTCGCCGCATCGTCCATGCCGAACGAAGCCCACGACTGGAACCGCGCGACATTCGGCAGCGATCGATAGGCGCTGAGCGCGGCCGCGTCCTCCGCATGCAATCGCCGCAGTCGCAGGCGACGGGAATGCAGATCGGTGAGCGTCGTCGATTTCATGGGCGCTGAAGGACAGCCATCAAAGGTCAGGCCGGATGTCGTTCGCTGAGTCGTCTCATGCGTGACGTTCGTGATGGGCGGACGAACGTGCTGCAGCGTGAAGCAGGTCATTATCTCCGATTGATCGCTTGCGCTCCGTTGGTGAATGCGGGGAGAGACGCCTTGCGAACGGCAATCGCAATGGGAACGCCGAACAGGAACATGTGCGACAGCAGATTGGTCCCGCTGCCGAGCCATGAAAACCGGATCGGATATGGATAAGCGGAGAGTGGAAGCACGATGAAGTTCATCACCGCAAACACGAACAGGCCGAAGATCACGCCGCTCGCAACCGCATGACGCACGAGAACCGGCAGGAAACGGCTGGCGCAGTAGAAAATCGTCGCAAACAGGAACGCCAGCAGGAAATGCAGCGCGAGCCCCCATGCCTCCGTCTTCAAACCGCCGGCGTAGGCGCCTGCGCCGAGAACGCCGCTGGCGACACCCTGAAGCACGTGTTCGGGCGATATTCCCCGGTAACCCGAAAATACGATCGCGTAGGCGATGTCGAGTGCGCCGGCAATGAAACCGCCGACGAGGATTGCAACGGAAGCCGATCTACCGGACACGCGAAATCCTCCATTGAACGACTGCGACGCTCGCGCCAGGGGAGCGGCAAGGTGACCTTCCAGCCCAACCGACGGTAGCACGCGGCTTCATAGCGAGCGCCCGTCGACCGGCACCGTGCGCAGCGACGCGATGTCCACGTTCTCCAGACAGCGCACGTTGATTGCGGCCATCGCCGCGCCCGAGCGTTCTCCGAATGCGAACGGCGCGCAGCCACAGGTCGGACAGAAGTGATGCTTGATGACGTGCTTGTTGAAGGTGTAGGTCGCGAGAACCGCTTCCGGCGTCATCAGTTCGAGCTGGCTGCGCGGCACGAACCACAGCAGATAACCCTTGCGGCTGCAATGCGAACAATTGCATTGCATGACCTGTTCCAGATCGCCCTCGATCTGGAACGAGATCTGCCCGCAGTGACAACTGCCCTTGTAGTTCATGTGCGCGCTCCGGAAATCGCGCCCCGGTACACACCGACGCCCTTGATTCCGAATGCGAGGCTAGCACCGCCTCGACGGACCGGGAACCCACGCCGTGCGTTGGCCGGGCTGGCCCGGTTCGGTCGGTCCTTGCCCGAGGTTAACCGATCGCTGGCGCAGCGGTGGCATGGTGCGCCGATGAGCGATCTCTTTTCATGAACCGTCGACCTCAGACATAGACTTCGCGCTATAATGTTCGGTAGCGCACAGACTGGAGTAGGCACGGGGCCGAAACTTTCAAAAGATGAGACGTTGGCCAAGCGGCCGGTCGGTGGAGCAGTGCGGGTTTCTACAATGGGGGCAAACCAGCCATAAGCGAACGCTGATCCCCGCCGTCACCGCCTCAGTCCGCCTCGCGCTTGCGGGATGCCGCAAGACGGGATCCGGACGCGAGATTCCAGCAAATTCCGGGAAAGTTGATCTAGGTCAAATGATGATTCGCCCCGCTTTGCTATACGGTACAGAGAGGTACATCGTTTTTTGCACTTTTTTCATGCCGGTTTAGAGTCGTCGCGTGCAGCCCCGCACTTCGGGGCGAGTCGCAAAACGCGGCCTGAACGGCATTCGTCTACGGAGGAGCTTGAAAATGCGTCACCTCGTTCGCCGTGATTGTCTGCTTTTGTTCGCGATGGCTGCAGGACTGGCTTTCTCGCTGACGGCCGGCGCGGTCGACGTGGAGGCAGCGAAGCAGTTGGCGCGCCAGAACAATTGCTTCCGGTGTCACGCAGTAAGCAAGGACAAAGACGGTCCGGCATACAAGAAGGTGGCCGAGAAGTTCAAGGGGAAGGAGGGCGCCGAGGCTCGCCTGATCGAGCACATCACCTCCGGTGAAATGGCGAAGTTTCCGGACGGTCACGAGGAAGCGCACAAGATCGTGAAGACCGACCCGCCGCACGACATGGCGCAAATCAAGAATCTGGTGGACTGGATCTTGTCGCTCTGACGCGAGAGCGCACGGAAGCGGATCACGGGAGTTGCGAGGTTACGTCCTGCCGGCTTCGGCAATTGGGGAAAAAATTATGAAACGCCTGGCGTCAGTGGGATTGCTCTGTGCGTTCTTGGGGTTGCTCGCTTCGACCGCAGTTGCGGCGGAGACAAGCGCCGTGGGAGAGCAGCGTCTCAAGGAAGACGGCGTCTGTACGAAGTGCCACGACGAGTCGGAAGCCAAGCCGATTCTGGCGATCTACCAGACGCCTCACGGCGTGATCGCCGACGGGCGGACCCCCAGTTGTCAGTCCTGTCACGGCGAGAGCAGGGCCCATCTGGCGGGAAGCGTCTCGGGCAAGGAGCGCCCGGCCCCGGACGTGATCTTCGGCTCCAGGCATACGAGTGCGGGATACGCGCCGAATGACGCCCGGTCGCAGACCGAGGTGTGCCTCACGTGCCACAAGGCCGGTCTTCGCATGCACTGGCCGGGCAGCCAGCATCAGGTCAACGATGTCGTGTGCGCGAACTGCCACACCATCCACAACGCGACGGACCCGATGCTTGTCAAGGCGCTGCAGCCTGGGGTGTGCTTCCAATGCCACCAGGACCAGCGCGCGCAGATCAAGCAGATATCAACCCACCCGATCGACGTCGGCAAGATGGCCTGTTCGGATTGCCACAATCCGCACGGTTCAGCGGGCCCCTATCTGCTGGTAAAGAACACGGTCACCGAAACCTGCACCATGTGCCACGCGGAAAAACGCGGCCCATTCCTCTGGGAGCACCAGCCGGTCAACGAGGATTGCACCAATTGCCATACCCCGCACGGTTCGAACATCACGCCATTGCTCAAGTCGCGTCCGCCGTTCCTGTGTGACGAATGCCACGACGGCCCGCACAACAGTCAGGCGCCGTACGGCACTGCAGTGGGCGGCATCCAGGCCGGTGGAGCGCTGGCAGGCGGAAGTCCCAACTCGAACGCGGTCGGGCGCTCGTGCATGAACTGTCACGTGATGATTCACGGTTCGAATTCGCCGGCCGGCGCGTTCCTGCATCGCTAACGGGTCATTTGGGGGTTGCCATGAAAACGGCTGAAACATCTCTCTCCGCGAGCGCCATTGCGATGGCCGTGCGGAGCGCGTTGGCCCTTGGGTGTGTGCTGCCGCTCGCGGTGCACGCGCAGGATGCAGAGAACAATGACGATGTGAAAGCATTGATGTGCCCGACCAATTACGTGGAGGTCGGATTGATCGGCATTTCGACAGGATCGCCGAAGTTCGGCGAATACAACGGAATGGACAGGTCAGGTGCCTATTTCCTGGGTGAATTCGATATACGCGGCGGCGACAGCTACGGACAGGGCTCCGGCACGACGCGCTGGGAGGCGAGCGGAACGAATCTCGGCACGACTTCGCGCAACGTCGGTGCGGGAGTCACCAATCAGGGTCACTGGAGCTTCGACGTCGATTACGACCAATTGCGCCATTACACGACCGACGGCTCCTATCAGACGCCATTCCAGGGGAAGATGGGCGACAACGTATTCACGCTGCCGCCCGACTTCGGCGTGATCAACACGACGACGTCGTCCTCGAACGGCGTCATCACCAGCGCGAGCCGCGGTACGCAGACACTCACGGCAAATCAGCTCGCATCGTTCCACAAGGAGAACGTGTACACCGAGCGCGAGAACACGAGCTTCGGCTTCGGCTACGCGTTCAGCCCGCAGTGGAGCTTCAGGTTCGACTACAAACGGCTCGATCAGTCCGGCGCCAAACTCATCGGTTCGGGTACCGATGCGTACGATCTGCGGGACATGGGCGGATTCAGGTACGGCGGCGAGCGCGTCGCGATCCTGTTGAATCCGACCGACTACAAGAACGATACGTTCAATCTCGCGCTGAACTGGGTCGGCACACACGCGTACGCCACGGCTGCCTACTACGGCTCGCTGTTTCACGACAACAATTCGGGTATTTCCTGGTCGAATCCGTTCGTTTCGGGCGGCACCGGCGATGCGCCGGACCCGCCGACGGGAACTTCGCCGGGCGCGGCGTTCCCGATCAGCACGATGAGCACGCCGCCAAGCAACGATTTCCACCAGCTCAACTTCACCGGAGGGTACATCTTCAGTCCGGCGACGAAGCTGGTCGGCGGCCTCTCGTATGGGCGCAATACGCAAAACGACAGTTACGCGGGAACCTACACGACCACGCCGGATACGGTTCCGGTGCTGCCCGTGAATTCACTGGATGGCGTCGTGGTGATGAAGCACGCCGACCTCAAGCTCACCAATCAAGCGACGCGGGCGCTCAATTTCACGGCCGGGTTCAAGTACAACGAGCGCGACAACCAGACAGCGTCGAACACGTACACGTTCCTCAACCTGGGCGGCGACGAGCAAACCGTCGTCAACATCCCGATGAGCTACAAACGCTACCAGGCGGAGCTGAGCGGCGACTATCGGTTCGACTCGCGGCAGCGTCTGCATGTCGGTTACGAGTACGAGGGAATGGATCGCCGCTGCGACAATGCGCTCGCCAACAACGCGCAAGGCGTCCTTTCGGACACGAATGCGGGCTACTACACCGACGCGTCCTGCGTGCAGGTTCCGAAGGACAAGGAGAACCGGATCGGAGCGAAATACACGTTGAGGGCCAGCGACACGGTCAATCTCTATGCGGCGTACACGTATGGCCGCCGGCGGGCGACGGTCAACAACTCCTTCTACAATCCGATGCAGGCCAATAGCGAGGGCTTCGAAAACTTCGGGTTCCTCGCCTACTTCGATGCCTCCCGGAACGAGAACCTGTTCAAGGGCGGCATCAACTGGCAGGTGACGAGCAAGATCACGCTGGGGCTCAACGGCCGGCGCACCAAGGACGACTACGGCTCGACGCTGGGTGTGCAGAACGGCGAGTCATCGAGTGCCAACCTGGACGCCACCTACAGCTATTCGGATCGCGGTTCCATATCCGCCTATACCAGCTGGCAGCGCAGATCACGCACCCTGCTGACTGCGAGTGGCCGCGATGCAGTCACGTTGCGCACGACGCTCTGGAGCAACGATCTTGTCGACCGCGACAACGCCATCGGCGTCAGCGGCAGACAGAAGGGCCTGATGGGCGGCAAGCTGGAATTGATGGAGGATTTAAGCTACTCGCTGAGCAAGTCCAAGTACTACACCACGCTGGGGCCGAACATCAATCCAGCGGTCGGAAACCAGGGCGATTCGCCGAACATCTACAGCGAATTGACGCAGCTGAAGCTGACCGGCACCTACCTGATCAACAAAGCTTCGGGCGTGCTGGTCGGTTATCTGTATCAGCGGCTGAAATCGAACGATTACTACTACAACGCCTATCAGTTCGGATATACGCCAACGAGCCTGCTACCTACCGGCCAGCAGGCACCGAACTATTCGGAGAACGCCGTCTTCGCGGCATATCGTTACACGTTCCAGTAAGACCAACGTGCTGAGCCGTGCGAGCCGATACTGCAGTTGAAATCCCGGTTGCCACGAGCGCGCTCCGGCGCGGTCGTCGGCGCCATCGTCGGCCTTCGACCGGAGCGAACCAATGAGCAAAGAGAATCCCGGAGCGTTGCGGCGGTTTTGGGCGTTCCTGCGTACACCGAGCAGGCGGTTTTCGGTGCTGGCCCTGCTGGTGGTCGGATTTGTCGCCGGTGTCCTCTGGTGGGGCGCATTCAACACCGGCATGGAGGCGACCAACAAGCTCGGCTTCTGCATCAGCTGTCACGAAATGCGCGACAACGTCTACCAGGAATACAAGCAGACGATCCATTACAAGAACCGGACCGGCGTTCGTGCCATATGTTCGGACTGCCACGTGCCCAGGGACTGGACGCACAAGCTGATCCGCAAGATCCAGGCGAGCCAGGAGATCTGGGGCAAGCTCACCGGCTATATCGACACGAAAGAAAAATTCGAGTCGCATCGCATGGAGCTCGCGACGGAGGAATGGGCGCGCATGAAGGCATCCGGTTCGCGTGAATGCCGCAACTGCCACAGCTTCGATGCGATGAGCGGGGATATCCAGAAACAGTCGATTTACAAGAGGCACATGGCGGCCGAGAAGGCAGGCCAGACCTGCATCGACTGCCACAAGGGCATCGCGCATCACCTGCCGAAGGAATATCGCGATCCGAACGAAGAGGAGTAGGCAGGGCGAATCAGGCCGAGCCGCGAAGCGGCTTTCGGCTTGCATGGGTTGTTCGACCATCCCGAGCTGCTTGCCGTGTCTCCATCATCCTTGCAAAGCAATCGAATAACAAAGGATCACTTTTCTTGCCTCTCTCGCTGTGCATGATCTGCATCGCTTCTTGATGAGCGAGCGAGTGGCGGTAAGAACGAGCTGAGGTCATTGCGTCATAACAATCCGCCAGCAAGATGATCCGTGAACAAATCGGAATTGCCGTGCCGACGAGCCCATCCGGATAGCCGCTTCCGTCGAAGGCCTCGTGGTGATGCCGCACGATAATTCCCAAGGACCGTGCATGGGGATGAGGAATCGAGTCGCACGCAGTCTGGCCAAGTTCCGAGTGGCGCTTCATTACCTCCCACTCAGCGGCATCCAAGGGACCATCCTTGAACAGCACATCGGCCGTGATACCTATCTTGCCGAGGTCATGGAGCTTTGCCGCAACCGGCAGGAGACTTCGCTCATGACTGCTCAAATCGCAGAACGACCCTAGAATCCGACATAACGATTCAACGCGCGCGCAGTGCATGCTCGTATACTCATCGCGTTGCCACAACGCAATTCCGAGACACTCGCTTTGAGTCAATAAACTGGACATGGGATTGAACGATCAGAAGTTGCTCCAACACTTGAGTCAAGCGGCGCGCGTCAGCGCGTCCGCCTGGATGAATGCGTATGCGCTGCGCACTGTGAACCCATCGAAAACGTCATTCCATTGACTAGGTCGGTGACGACAGATGAACGACAGCGATAAGTCGTTTATCAAACTGAGAGCGGAATACAGGATCAGAGGCAGGGTCTGGGCACGACCCAACCCGCTCTCCGTAGGAAATCACCACTTCGGCGTTGTGATCACCGGTGGTTTGGAAGAGCTGGCGCAAGTAGATCGCCGGCGTGGGGTCGAAGCCGTTTTGGGCCAGGAAACTGAGATCGTGCTCGTCGGACACGTCGCTGTGCGTGAGTTCGGCACATTGGACTCTGGTGCGAAACTGCTGACCGTCAAGTTTGTAGCTGTCGAGATTCGAGTAGTTGGAGGCTCCAGACTTGTCGAGTACGCGCTCGGCGTGGAACATGATGAAGGCGCGCCGGCCGATGAAAGCTGCGAGTGACACGGCGAAGGGATGACCGGAGAAGGCAGGTTGATAGTTGATGGGTTTGGCGAGATGAAAGCCGGCCGGTCGCTCGATGCCCACTTTGAGCTCGTGACTAGAGACGAGTCGGTCTCCTCGCAGACGCAGATACGAACGCTGGCAGCCGATTGTGAGGACGCTCAGAAGGCACAATAGTGGTAGGCACGGGCTTTTCAGCACAATGATCTCCGTTCAACGCGGCCGGGCGGGGCAGTGCGATCTATCGGAAATGTGGGGACGGTTGAAGCTGCCCAGCGTATCGCCGATGTCATGAAGAAGGGCGCAATCCACATACTCCTCGTCCCGTCCGGCTTTCAGCGCGAGGGTGGCGGTCTGCAGGCTGTAGGTGAGGTGATCGACCGGGAAACCGCCGAAGTCGCCGTCGAGCAGCGCGGGATGTGCCAGTACACGATCCGGCAGGGTCCCGGCCATCTTCATGGCCTCGGGCACGATCAGCGCCCAATCTCCTTGGTGCTGTTTTCCATGCGGGTGATCCATGCGGCCTGTGCGAGGTTCTCGGGCGCATGGCGATGCAAGTCTTCGACCGGGATGATTGCGCGATGATCGCAGCAGCCGTCCGACGGGAGGTTGATGGAATACCCAAGGCATCGCATTGCGTCCTCCCGAAGCAGCCAAACGGCCCAGCTCAGCCGCGTCCCAACCGCGCAGCGGTTTCGCCGTTGGCCGGAGCGCCTTGTTGGACGTCACCTGGCTTCACCAATTAGAACCGAGGTCATGGAGATCGAACTCCATACAGTGCTGTTGAAGAAGCCGACCGGTTCGCCGGCGTCTTGCAGGGCAAGGGTGTAGAGCAGCGGGTAATAGTGCTCCGGGGTCGGTACAGCGAGTTTGGCGTTGGGGGCAACGGTTTCATAGGACATCAATGCCTCATGGTCGCGCTCCAGGATTCGCTTCTTGATCTCCTCGTCATATTGCACCGCCCAGTCCAGGGGACTCGGATTGTGAAAGCTGAACACACTCAGGTTGTGAACGATGTTTCCGCTGCCGAGGACAAGCACGCCGTCGTCGCGCAGAGGCTTCAACTCCTGTGCAAGGGCGTAATGAAAAGCGCCCGGTCGGCCGGTGTCCAGGCTCAACTGCACTACCGCAACGTCAGCCTCCGGATACATCGCCATCAAGACGCTCCACGCACCGTGGTCCAACCCTCGCTCCGGATCCAGACGGGCGTCCAGGGAAGTGATCTGGTCCTTGATGCTGTGAGCCAGCGCCGGATCGCCCGGCGCGGGATACTGCACATCGAACAGCGCCTTCGGAAAGCCATGGAAATCGTGGATCGTTTCCGGATTCCCGGACCCCGTCAGGTAAACGCCACGAGTCTCCCAGTGGGCGGAGACGCACAAGACGGCCTTGGGCTTCGGTAACTTCCGCCCAAGTTCCTGCCAGCTCTGACGGAACGCGTTGTGCTCAATCGCGTTCATGGGGTTGCCATGCCCGATGAACAAGACCGGCATCCGTCCGGGGTGCGCGGTGGTCATCCGACCTCGCCTCGCTCGGCTTTTGGGCCCGTCCGATGTGCTTCATGAAGGCTTGCTTGTCCCACATCACCACTCCTCGTCCATCACGCCATCTTCCGGTGACCGATGGTCGCCAGGGCAGTTTGAACAGTTTGCCCGTCGGCGGGACGGACTTGCCGTAACGATCGGCAGGGGATGCAATAAAGGTGCCCACGATGTGGCCCGTGACTCAGCGTCTCCCGTGGCGCCCAACGTTGGACCGTATTCGCTCGGACCTCACCCCAAAGGCCCCGGGTTCAGCCGCCAGGCGGCGAGCGTAAGCGCTGACGCGAACGAGACCCACAACAGATAAGGCAACAACAAGACTGCTGCAAGTCGACTGACGCGCCAGAACAAGACGATGGTTGCGAGGATGAGAGCCCAAATCAGCAGAATCTCTGCGAAGGCCAGCCCGCCTTGGCGCCACACGAAGAACAACCAGGTCCAGAGTGCATTCGCAGCCAGCTGGACCATGAAGACGAGGAGCGCAATTCGAGCGCCTGCGAATCCGCGCGCTCGCCAAACCAACCAGGCAGAGATGCCCATGAGCACGTACAGAACCGACCAGACTGGTCCAAACAGCCAGCCCGGCGGAGCCCAGGAAGGGCGAGCAAGATCGCGGTAGAACTCACCGGCGCCTGCCGACGCGAACCCGCCGACGGCAGCGGCGGCAAATGCCACCAGCAGCCAGCCGAGAAGGCCGAAAGCCTGGCTTGAGGTTGACAAGGGCAGCGGGCGAGTCATATGCGGTCTTACGTTCGAGCTACGCCGTGGCACGTCGCGTGGTGAGCGAGTACAAAGAGACTTCCTCCCCTTACGGCCTCGAAGGCCATGATGGTGTTCACAACCGTCAGCAGAAGAGGAAGTCTCCATGAACACTATAACGATTGGCGTGGAGTTGGCGAAGCGCGTG
>JBAUWF010000115.1:0-3546 GCA_049583635.1 Rhodanobacteraceae bacterium | reverse complement strand
AGCCGATCGCTCCACCAGAACGCACCGAGCGCGGCAAAGCCGAAGTCGAGCAACATCACCGGCCCCTTGGCCAGGATACCGAGCCCGATAGCGACGCCGGTCACCAGCACACCACGCGCGCTGCGACCGGCTTCGAGATCGAGCACGCCATGCAGCGCCAGCAGGACACAGGTCGCAAGCAGCACGTCGAACATGATCGCGTTGGCAAAGATCGCGAAATAGATCGTGCCCGACAGCAACCACATCGCCTGACGCCCCGCGACCGTGGATTCTCCGAGCCGCAGACAGAGCCCGCGCAACAACAGCACGCTCGCGCCCGAACACAGGAGCGTCATCAGACGCGCGGTCCAGGCATGCACGCCGGTGACTGCCCAGCCGAGGTTGATCAGCCAGAACAGCAGCGGCGGCTTGTCCGCATACCACGCGCCATTCAGATGCGGGACCAGGAAGTTGCCGCCGAGATGCATCTCCCAGGCGACCGCGAGGTAACGCGTTTCGTCGATCGGAATCGGCGGCAGCAGAAACACAATCGGCAGCGACAGCAGCAAACCCGCGAAGAGCGGATGCCGCAGAATATCCTTCCAGTTCGAGGTCGGCATTCGTTCGAATCGGCGGGTTTCGCGTGGATCGGCGCAGCGGACGTTGTCAGCCGCGCTTGAGCAATTCGCGCAGATCGATGATCGCGGCGTTGGCGCGCGAAATGTAGTTGGCCATGACCAGCGAATGATTGGCGAACAGGCCGAATGGCGCACCATTGAGGATCATCGGACTCGACATCGGTTTTTGCGATTCATCGAGCTCGCGCGTTACCTGTTCGAGACTGACCATTGCATTCTTGTCGCGCAGCACCGCACCGAAGTCCACACGCATCGCCTCGAGCTGTTCGCGCAAGGCCCAGGTATAGCCGCGCGCCTCGTAGAAGTTGTCGTCGATCTTGAGCCACGGCGTCTTGATCACGCGTGCTCCCGGCCCGGGCGTCGACTGCTTGGCATTGCGATCGCCGGCAAGATCGGTATCGATGCGGATCTGGCCGACGCTCGCCGACAAGCGTTGCGACAACGAACCGAGCCGCGTCGATACCAGTTGCAGGTAGTCGGCCAGATTGTCCGCGCGCGCATAAAACTGGGCGTTGCCTTCGTCGTCGTCGTCAAGCCGTCCGAGATAGGCGCCGATATGCGCAAGTGCGTTGCGGTACTGGCTTTCGGAACTGGCGAACAGCCAGCGGTCGTTCGGGTAGCTCAGCAGCGGATCGGCTTCCTGCAGGTCCTTGTCTTCGGTCGACTGCGTCTGCGAACGACTGAAATCGTTGCGCAATGCACGCACCAGATCGCGACTTGCGGTCAACACCCCGAATTCCCAGTTCGGCACATTGTCCATCAGCACGCCGGGCGGAAACCTGTCGTTGCTGATGTAACCGCCACGCTTGTCGAGCAGCGTTTCGACGCAGGCCATCAGCGTGCTCGTGGTCAAGGTCCCGGTCAGCACCTTCTGGTCGTTTGCCGCCACACGCTCCTGCGCGACGCGGGCTACGTCGAAATGCGGCGGCTCGTAACTCCACCACCACATCAGTGCGAGCACGACAACGACATAGACCACGACCAGCACGCCGGCCAGACGCAGCCAGCGCCGACGGTGCACAGAGGATCGAGTCGAACCGGCAACAGTGGACACAGGTTTCTCCTTCATGACACGGCAACCGGCGGCCGACGCACGATCAAGCGGCCGCCAATGACATACCATTGTGCCTGAGACGGCCTGTCGCAAGCGATTGCAATGCGCCGACGGTTGGCTCAGCCTGCCGTCTGCTCAACGCCTGCCTGATAACAGCGCCACGAAGTTACGCTGGCGAACTGTGAGACGTATGAGACGTCGGTTGATCCGGATCGTAGTACTCGAAGATCAGGTGGATGCGATCGGTTTCACTGTCGTTGCGTACGGCGTGCCGTGTCATGTTGTTGACTTCGTACGCCTGGCCGGCTTCCAGGTAGTATTCCTGCGGCTCTACGTAGAACCGCACCTGCGCATCCGTCTGGATCGGCACGTGGATCTTGTGCGGCCAGCGCGCGGCCGGATTGGCGTCGACGTGCGGGTGAATGATCCCGCCGGGCGCCATCCGCGCGAGCATGATGCGTGGAAATTCACCGTGCGGGTATCCGTACGCCGCCGTGGCCTGCCGAAGTACGGGCTCGATGCGCTCGCGCCACTCACCCCACAGTGGCCGTTCGTACGACTGTCGCCAATCGTCGAAATTCGATACGAACCTGAAAATGATGTGCTGGGTACGATCCAGCGCACCAAAGCGGTTCGGCTTCTCCGCGTTTTCGCGCTCCCAGACGGATTCCGGAATCGCGAGGATGTCCTCGCGAAGCGCATCGATATCAACCGGCCCGAGCGGTCGCACCGACAGCGTCTTGCGCGGGTTGGGCGGAAGGATTCTCGAATTCATATTCAAACAGTTCCAGATCGTCCCGATACAGGGTACCGACCAGATCGCGCAACTCGTCGTCGTAGTACTGCCGGTAGTCGCCGTGCACCGACGCGTTGGTCGTATCCAGCATACTCGTCGGCAGGCCAATTTTCGCGCAAATGTTCACCCAGGACGTCTGCATCGTCTCGGTCCGCCCCAGGTAATCAACCGCCAGGCGGCCATCGGTATCGATCAGCAGGCGCGACTGTGGCCGATAGAGCATATGGTCTACGGGCTGGACCACCTTGACGATGTGTTTCATGAAACCGCTTGGGTCACGCTCGAAATCTCCCGTATTGCGGCCCATGAATGCACAGTACGAGACGAAGCGTTCGTATGGATTGCGCACGAACGCGAATTTGAAAAACGTGGCAAACGTATCTGCACCGATTACCGGCACCACCTCACGCACGCTGATATGTCCGTGCCGCAACGCGGCGAGTTCCGGAAACGGAAAGCGCTTCGGCTCATACAAGCCGACCTGCTCGAGGTCTTCCGGACCCAGATGCGGGCGCAACGCTCGGCGTACGGAATGCGTGCCGGTCTTCGGCACCGCAAAGAAAATAAAGCGATGGCGGTACGAGATAATCACGTCGCGCGCTCATGGCGCCGCATGCCGCACCGACACGCAGCGCCGGTTAGTGGCGGACCTTCTTGCCGGCGGTCTTGCCCTTGGTCGTCTTGCGCGGCGCCGGCTTGGGCGGCTCGCCTTTTCGTCCGAGCTGCTCGAGCAGCGTGCTCATGTCCTCGGCGTGCTCCTCCTCGACCGCAAGGATTTCCTCCATGATCCGGCGCGAGGTCGGATCGGCATTGCCCAGGTAATCGACGATGTCGCGGTAACTGTCGATCGCGATGCGTTCGGCAACGAGGTTTTCCTTGATCATGTCGGCCAGATCGTCACCTTCGACATAGTCCGAATGACTGCGCGTGAGCAGACCTTCCGGCGAAAAGTTCGGCGCACCGCCCAGTTGAGTGATGCGCTCGGCAATCTGATCCGCATGCTGCTGTTCCTCGTTGGCATGTTCCAGAAATTCGGCCGCGACGCTTTGCGCGTGGATGCCGGAGGCCATGTAGTAGTG
>JBAUWF010000114.1:0-10250 GCA_049583635.1 Rhodanobacteraceae bacterium | reverse complement strand
GCCAGTTCGATCCCGGCCTGACCGTTGGTCGAGCCGGCCGGTTGCATGGCATCGATTGCTGCCGCGATGCGGGCATGCTGGTCCCCGGGCGTCGACGCCAGCGCCAGCCCGGCACTGCCGGCGTAGGTGACGATTGCGATGCGATCGTTCGCGCGCAGCTTTGGCACCAGTTGTTTGAGCGACGCCTTGAGCAGCGGCAGCTTGCTCGGCTCGTTCATTGAACCGGAGGTATCGACCAGGAACACAAGATTCACGGCCGGTATCTGCGCGACCGGTACGCGATAGCCCTGGATGCCGACCAGCAACAACTGGCGCTCCGCATTCCACGGCGCGGGTGCGAGTTCGGTGGTTACGCTGAATGGCGTGCGGCGTTCCGCCGGCGGGGCGTAGGCGTAGTCGAAGTAGTTGATGAACTCCTCGGCGCGCACCGCATCGGCCGGCGGCAGGCGACCCTCCTCGAGCATGCGGCGCACATTGGTGTAGGAGCCGGTATCGACATCGATGCTGAAAGTCGATACCGGTGCCTCGGCGACCGCGTGCACCGGATTGTCGTCGTAGTGTGTGTAATTCTCGCGATTGATCGTGCCCGGCAGCGGTTGCGGCGGCACGGACATGACGAAGCCTTGTGCGAAGGCCTCGTTCGATGCCTTGAGTTCCCGCGAGCGGATCGCGTCCGCTGCGGGTGGCGTCGGTGTCGCGGCCAGATTGCGTTGCGCGAGCGGCCCGGGCGCAGGTATCGGAGTCGGTGATACCTGCGGTGGTTTCGCCGGGGATTCGGATTTCACTGTCGCATGCGGCTCAGCAGGCGGCTGCTGTCCGGGCGGGTTGGTCGGATTCGGAGATGTCGTGCAGCCGGCAACGGCGACGACGATGGCGATCAGGATGCAACGAAGGAGTGCTTTGGCGTTCATCGGGCATGGCCTCTTGGGAAGTCATGGCATTGAACGCACCAGCGTGGCGAACGGGGTTAAGCGAACCTTGAAAAATCCAGTCGTCGATGGACGGTCTTCATTCGGGATGCCGCTCACGCCATCGCTCGAGCGCTCGGCGATAGCGCTCGAGCGCTTCGTCATACACGTCGAACACGCAGTGCACGCAACCCTCGCCGCAACAATCCGCCGGGTCCGGTTCCTGCGGGCGCCGTGGCGGCGGGTCGTCCGCTGCCGGGGGCTCGGGCGACCCGGCCACGCCGGTGATCACGGCGCGTTGGGCGCGCAGAGTGGGTTCGGGCAATGACTTCATTGGTCCATTGTATGGCTGCGCCCATGATCAGCCATGCCTTTGGGCACACTCACGGCGCGCGGGCGATCGTTAAGCTGTCGTGTCCAAACCCGGTTGGAGCAACCTGCCCATGCATCGTTCGCCGCTGTTGGTACTGGCCGTCGTGCTCGGTCTCGGTGTTGTGGATTCGGCGCGCGCCGATGTGGCCGGCGCACCTGAGTATGCGCGCGACGCGACGCAGGCGATCGATCGGGCATACACCGACCGGATTCACGAATACACCACCGATCCATCGTTCAATGCGCCGCTGACCGACTACCTCCCGGCCTCGCCGACCGTGCCGACGCCCGCCAAGGTACTCGGCTACATCGCCGGCGCGCCGAACCATCTGCCGTACTCGGCCGATGTGTATCGCTATTTCCGCGCGCTCGAAAAAGCGAGCCCGCGCGTGAAGGTGTTCTCGATCGGGCGGACCGAGGAAGGCCGCGAGATGATCGCGGTCGCGGTGGCCGACGAAAAGCTGCTGGCCGATCTCGATGCGAACAAGGCGCGCCTCGCCAAGCTCGCCGATCCGCGCACGATCGGCATGGACGATGCGACAGCGCAGACGCTGGTTGCCCGGTCGACGCCGATCTACTACATCACCGGCGCCATTCATTCGATCGAGACCGGTGCACCGACCGCGCTGATGGAACTGGCCTATCGTCTCGCCGTAGACGACGCGCCGTACATCCGGAATATCCGCTCGCACGTCATCACGCTGATCACGCCGATCGTCGAAGTGGATGGCCGCGATCGCATGGTCGATCTGTACAACTGGCATCGCGCGCATCCTGATCGGAACTATCCGCCATTGATGTATTGGGGGCATTACGTTGCGCACGACAACAACCGCGACGCGATGACGCTGACGCTCGACCTGACGCGCAACGTGCTCGAAACCTATGTCGGCTGGCACGCGCAGGTGCTGCACGATCTGCACGAGTCGGTTCCGTTCCTGTATGACAACACCATCGGCGACGGACCGTACAACGCGTGGATCGATCCGATCCTTACCGGCGAGTGGCAACAGCTCGGCTGGAACAACGTGCAGGAAATGACCAAGTTGGGGATGCCCGGCGTGTTCACACACGGCGATTTCGATACCTGGAGTCCGAGCTATCTGATGTTCATCGCGGCGATGCACAACGGCATCAGCCGCCTGTACGAGACCTTCGGTAACGGCGGCGCCGACACCGAAAAGCGCATTCTCGATCCGGACGAGTACCAGCGCACCTGGTACAAGCCCAATCCACCATTGCCCGAAGTCACCTGGTCGCAGCGCGACAACAACAATTACGAGCAGACAGGCCTTTTGACGACGCTCAACTATTTCGCCGACAACGCGCAACTGTTCCTGCACAATTTTTATCTGAAGAGCAAGCGCTCGATCGAGAAGCCGCAGGACGGTGGCCCGGCTGCCTATGTGCTTGCGGCCGACGAAAAACGCACGGGTGCGCAGGCGAGATTGCTGCGTTTGCTGCAACGCCAGCATGCCGAGGTAAGTCGCACGAGCGCCGCGGTCACTGTGACGGTGCCCGCGCCCGAGGACGATTCCGGCGTGGACGACAAGACTGGTAACGCCGGGGACAAGGAAGACAAATCAACAACGGACGAAAAGAAAGCCGAATCGCGCAGCTTCGCCGCAGGCAGCTACGTGGTGCGCATGGATCAGCCGTATTCGCGCATCGCCGACACACTGCTCGATCGCCAGTACTGGTCCCCGAAGGATCCGCAGCAACATCCCTACGACGATACCGGCTGGTCGATGGGCGATCTGTTCGATGTCGATGTGGTGCGCGTCACCGACAGGGCCATTCTCAAGGCGCCGATGCACGTTGTCAGGCAACCGATCGCCGTGCCCGCGGGGCTGCCGGGCATCGACGTGGCGAAGGCGAAACTCCCGCGAGTTGCCATCATGCACACCTGGCTCAGCACGCAGACCGAAGGCTGGTGGCGCATGGCGCTTGATGAGCTGGGTGTGCATTACGACTACATAAGCACGCAGGATGTCGCGCGCACGTCCGATTTGCGCAAGAAGTACGATGTGATCCTGTTCGGTCCGGTGGGGCGCGGCGGTACCCGGCTCATCGTCGACGGCTTGCCGATGTGGGGCGATCCGCTACCGTGGATGACGACGAAACTCACGCCGAATATCGGGCGTATCGATTCGACCGAGGATATTCGCCCCGGCCTCGGAGCCGCCGGCGTCGATCACCTCAAGCAATTCTTGCGCGCGGGAGGCCTGCTGGTTACCTCGGAAGACACGGCTGAATTCGCGATCGACGAGGGCCTGGCGCCCGGCGTGTTCGTGACACCGCGAGACAAGCTCAAGGTCGTCGGCAGTGTGCTCGAGGCGCGCTTTGTCGATCGCGCGAGCCCGATTGCTGCCGGCTATGGCGATCGACTGGCGCTCTACAGCGCCAAAGGTGAATCTTTCAAGATTTCCAACCTGTCGAGCGGCGACGGTCACTTGCCGAACAAGAAGGATTTCGAGCGCTCGACCGGACGTGGCGGCCCCGACGATGTGGATATTCCGCAGGGACGGCCCTTTGCCAGGCCCCCGGCGCTGCCCGAGGCCAAGCCATGGCAGGCGTTGCCATTGAACGCCGAGCAGGAACGCAACAATCCGTTCTTGATTCCGCCCGATCAGCGCCCGCGCGTCATCCTGCGTTTCGCCGCCGCAAAACATCTGTTGATCTCGGGTCTGCTCAAGGGTGGTTCGGAGATGGCCGAGCGCGCGGCCGTGGTCGATGCGCGTTACGGCAAGGGCCACGTGCTGTTGTTTGCCGGCAATCCGATCTGGCGCGGCGAGACGATCGGCAGTTATGCGCTGGTACTCAATGCGATCGCCCATTTCGACCAACTCGACAACGGGACGACGAAGCACTAGCAGGATGCCGAGAGTCCGTCCGGGACTGTTTCAACCGCCCCGCGCGGGAAAATTCCGCGAACGCCGAAATCGGTTTGCCTCGTACACGGCGCACAAGCGATAATATCGGATCGAGTCGTGCGCAAGCGCGAATTTTTTCGACAGCGGTAACTCTTCCTTGATTGCCTTCCGAAATTTCGCGCTGCGGCGCGGCGGACGCCTGCTGCTGTCCGACGTGGATATCGCGCTGCATGCCGGCGCGCGCGTTGGCGTGGTCGGGCGCAATGGCTGCGGCAAGTCCAGCCTGTTCGCGGCAATTCAGGGCCATATCGAAGCGGATCGGGGCAACCTCGATCTGCCGGCGCGCATACGCATCGCGAGTGTTGCGCAGGAAACGCCGTCGCTGCCGGATTCCGCCATCAATTTCGTGGTCTCGGGCGACAGCGATGTGCATGCGATCCTGACCGCCGAGGCGGCGGCGATGGCGGCCGAGGATTGGGATGCCGTGGCTGCGGCGCACCAGCGACTGGCCGAGATCAAGGGTTACGACGCGACTGCCCGGGCCGGTCGTCTGCTGCATGGGCTCGGCTTCGACTCGGATACGCATGAGCAGGCGGTGTCGGCGTTTTCCGGCGGCTGGCGCGGGCGCCTGAATCTTGCGCGCGCACTGATGACGCCGTCGGATCTGCTGTTGCTCGACGAGCCGACCAACCACCTCGACCTCGACGCGGTGCTGTGGCTGGAGCAGTGGCTGCTCAAGTACCCGGGCATGTTGCTGATCATTTCGCACGATCGCGAGTTTCTCGATGGCGTCTGCACGCATACGCTGCACCTGCACGAAGGTCGCGCAAAACTTTACAGCGGCGACTACACCAGTTTCGAGCACCAGCGCGCCGAGCAATTGCGGTTGCAGCAGGTCGCGTTCGAGAAGGAGCAGATCGAGCGCGCGCATCTGCAAGCGTTTATCGATCGCTTCAAGGCCAAGGCCAGCAAGGCCAGACAGGCGCAGTCGCGCATGAAACGCCTGGCCAAGCTCAGCGGCACCGAGGCCGTGCGAGTGGAGCGCCAATTCCGCATCGCGTTTCCCGAACCGGTCAAGTTGCCGCACTCGCTGATCAAGCTGCAACGTGTCGAAGCCGGTTACACCGGCAGCGATGTCGAACAACTGCATGAAGACGGCCGCCGCGGATCCGGCGACATCGCCGTCGTCTTGCGCAAGGTTGCTTTCGGTCTGGAGGCGGGCGATCGCATCGGACTCCTCGGTCCGAACGGCGCGGGCAAGTCGACCTTGGTCAAAACCCTGGTCGGTGAACTGCCGCTGCTCGCAGGAGAGCGCACCGCGCATCCGGATCTGCGACTCGGCTATTTCGCGCAGCACACGGTCGAATCGCTGCACGCGGGACAGACGCCGATCGACCATCTGCGCGAACTCGCGCCGGCGGTGAGCGTGCAGGAGTTCCGTGACTTTCTCGGCCGCTGGAATTTCGCCGGTGAGCGCGCATTCGAGATGGTCGATTCGTTTTCCGGTGGCGAGCGCGCGCGTCTCGCGCTGGCCCTGATTGCATGGTGTCGCCCCAACGTGCTGCTGCTCGACGAGCCGACCAATCATCTCGATCTGGACATGCGCGAGGCGCTGGCCGAAGCGCTCAGCGATTTTTCCGGTGCGATCGTGCTGGTGTCGCACGACCGCCATCTGACCGGTCTCGTGTGCGATACATTCTGGCGCGTGTCCGACGGTAGGGTGGAGGCGTTCGGCGGTGATCTCGACGATTACGCAGCATGGCTGCGCTCACGCGGGTCGGGGTCGGGCAAGCCGGCAGCCACCGATGCGATCGCGCACGCTGCCGGCGTTTCGCGCCGATACGCGTGAGACCATACCGATCGGTTGCCCCGAGCGATGAAACACGCTGATGATCAACTGGCGACCGCGCGGCTTGCACTGCGCCGTTTCACACCCGACGATCTGGATGTGGTGATGAGATTGCATGCCGATGCGCGCGCGATGAGACACATCGGAGGGCCGAAATCGCGCGACGAATCGGTTGAACTGTTCGGGGACCGCATCCTCGGTTACTACGATGCGCATCCCGGTCTCGGCGTGTGGGCGACGATCGAGCGGTCGAGCGGCGCATGCATCGGTTTGCACCCGCTCAATCACATCCGGGGCGAGTCGATCATTCAGGTCGGTTACGTGCTGTTCCCGCAGTACTGGGGCAACGGTTATGCGACCGAGATGAGCGTCGCGATCCTGCGCTACGGATTCGTCGAACTTGGTCTGCAGCGGATCGCCGGAATCACGGATCTCGACCATGTCGCCTCACAGCGCGTGCTGCTCAAGAGCGGCCTGCGCCGCAACGGCGAGCGCAGCTTCGCGCATCCGGCGTACGCCTCGCACGGTCCGCTTGCGTGGTTCGAGCGCGATGCCGAAGACTGGACCGCCGAACACGGTTCCGGTCGCGGGCGCGTACGGTGACGTTTGATCCGTCGCCGAAATACTCGCATTGGCAGGTTGCTGAACAGAACTTTTTCAGCAACCTCTTAGGGCTTCAGCCAGTCCCGTTTGCTACGGGCAGGACAGTCCGTCCGGCTGCGTCAGGCGCGTGATCGGCATCGATCCGGCCGGGTAACCGGCGACGATCGGTTGCCAGCCTGCCTCTCCGTTGCTGCAGTCGGTGAAGCTCAACGTGATCGTTCCCCACGGCTCGTTGTGCACGGCAGACGCATTGAAATGCGGTGGGAAGCGCCCGCCGCTGCCGAGAGTCATCGAGGCGTCGAGCACGGCCGTGTTGCCGTCGATCGGACCCACCGCCGTGATCCAGGCTTGACCACCGTTCGGCGCGAAGACATACCAGTAAAGCAGCATCACGTTGCCGGGGAGCACTTCGATGCTGAAGCCGTGTCCGGACTGGGCGGGATCGAACCAGCTTCCGGTGATGCCGGCGGTAATCTGGAAGCTGGCGCCGGTCGGTGCCAGGTACTGGGCAAGATGGGAAAAGGCCAGATCGAATCGGGAAAATCCGGACTCGTTTCCGCTCGACGGTGGTTGCCCGACCACGTCGCAGCTCAGATCGGTCGACGCCCCGAACAGGCCTCCACGCAGATAGTAGTTGCCGTTGGACCGACGGGTCAGCAGACCGGACCCGCTACTGCCGCCTTCGACAATGCCGCTGGTGTAGGACACCCCGCTCAGGTTGTGGACGGTCACGCCTGCGTCCGGGTCCGTCGCCGTGTCGATATAACGTTCGACGGTGCCGCGGCTGATCTTCTTGACGTCGCCCAGGGGATGGTGAATTTCGACGATATCGGTTCCGAGTGGAACCTGCGTCGCATCCCAACCGAGGAAGAAGGACCCGGTGGGCGGGTTGTCACGCAGGCGCAGCAGCAGGACATCCGATGACGGATCGTCGTAAAGGATGTCGGCGCCATTGGTGCGCTCGGTGAAATCCGGCGACAGGGAAATCGGATCACCGCAATGCGTATTCTCGACGAACCAGAACGTATTCAGCGTGCTCGCGCTGGTCTGGTCATCGAGGCAGTGGTGCGCCGAATAGAGATACGGGGTGCGCGAGGATGACGTGTCGTTGAGCAACGTGCCGGTACAAAGGTATCCGTTGCCGCCGACGACCAGCTCCATTTGTGCAACGGCTGCGACCGCGGCCTGATAGCCGGCACTCGGATTCTGCTCGCATGCCACATCCACCTCGCAGGGCGCCGAGCAGTCCGGTCCGGTGCCGTTGGCGCATGCTGTTTGCGGAAGCCGGAAGGCATCGTCGGCGGCAGCCAGCAGGTGCGACACGCCGGTCAGGCGAATGTGCAAGCCGCTGGTCGACTGGTCGGCGGGCACATACCATTCCAGGGTCTGGGTCTCGCCGTCCGTATGCGGTGTCCAGTACATGGCGTTGGCGACGAGCGAGGCACGAATCTGCGCCGCCGTCATCGGGCCGATGATGCGATCCGGGTCGGCTGATCCGAACACGCGCAATTCGGTTCCATTCGCTATTGCATTCACCTGTATCCCGACACGCAGAGCGCGCGCATCCGGCGAGGTGACCTGCATGCGCGCAACACGACCGCCGTCGGTTGCCGTCATCCATTGCAAGCCGGGAACGGCGGGGCTGTCCGATTCGCTCGCCCGGTCGCGTGCGATGCCGATCTGCAGCGGTCCGGGGAGATTGCGCTTCGCAAGCGTGCGCTGCACCCGGCTCGCGTCGATCGGCGCGAAGCGCGTGACGGCAACGGCGGTCTGCGGATAGCGGGCGAGCTTCAGCGCAGTGGCGGTGGTGCTCTTGCTCGGGGCGGTTTGCCATACGCCGTCGACCCGAGGCGGCGTGTCGGCGCCGGCCGGCGAAACCATTGCCAGCGCCAGCGTGATCGCAACGACGCCGCAGCAGAGAATGGTGCGTGGCCTGGAAGTGGGCATGACATCGTCTCCAGCAGGTACTCGGCGCTCCGGCAAGCACGGGGATGCCGTCGCCGGTCGCTTTGACGGCGACAGTAACATGTCGCGATGTTCAATCCACGTGATGCCGGCACACCTGAATACTTCGGCAATGCCACGCCGGGTCGGCGGGCCGCCATTCCGTCGTATGATCGTGGCATGAGGCAGCGGCCGCGAAGCGCGCCGAGGCACCTCTCCCCCAAGGAAACGCATGCTCGTCACCCTCAGCGTCATAGCCATTACTTGTCTGGTCTCGCTGGCCGCATTCTCCAACCGCAGCCTCGTGGACAAGCTGATTCTGTGGCCGCCGGCGGTGGCCAACAACGGCGAGGTCTATCGGCTCGTCACCTATGGATTCGTCCACGCCGACGGGCAGCACCTGCTGTTCAACATGTTCACTTTGTATTTTTTCGGCGGCACCATGGAACGCTTCTTCACCTCGTACATCGGCCAGGCCGGGTTTGCGGCGTTCTACCTTTCCGCGCTGCTGGCGTCGATACTGCCGACCTACGTCAAGCACCGGCACGATCCGGCTTATCGCAGTCTGGGCGCATCCGGCGCCGTGTCCGCGGTCCTGTTTGCGTTCATCCTGCTGCAACCGTGGGCGACCATCTATGTGTTCGTTCTGCCGGTTCCGGCGATCGTGTTTGCGGTCGTGTACCTTGCCTACACGATCGTGATGGATCGGCGCAGCGCCGGGCGGATCAACCACAGCGCGCATCTGTGGGGCGCGTTGTACGGTGTCGTGTTCACGATCATCATGGAGCCGCGCGTGCCCGCAGTCTTTCTCGGTCAGTTGCTGCATCCGCATTTCGGTTAGCGGCGCGATTTGCCGTTTCGCTTTTCTCGCCTGATGCGACAGCATTACCGAAGGCGAGAAAAGCGAAACTTCGAGCAACCCGCTGAAGATGCGATATGAGAGGCACCCTTGGCGCAGCGCTGCATCGAGCGCGCAAAGCGAAGCCCGCGAATGACAGGTCGTGTGGTGTTTCGACTCCACCGGGACCCGGTGCGAAGGGCAGGCCCGCTGATGGCCGGCGTTTGCCAGCCCGGGCGCTGGTTATTCCTGCGATGTCGAGGGCTGTGTTTGCGGCTCTTGTGTCGCCGGTTCGTCGGCCGCCGCGTTCTTGCTGTGCTGTTTCTTCAGACGCTTCTCCTCCTGCTTTTTCTTCCTGGCCAGATCACGCTGGCGTTTCTCGAATTGGTAGTTGGGTTTGGCCATGCTCGCTCCCGCGGGTGGTCGAGCCAGTCTAACAGGCTGCGCAAACACCATATCGGGCGCGCCCGGCCTTGGGCCGGGCGCCGGATCCGGTACGGCGCCGGGGGCAGGGTCCGCCCGTATCCACCCGGACCTACCCGTTTGAAATAGCGGTGGATTTTCCGTTCAGGATCGTGTACGTTGGCGCCACTGTGTTGCTAGGGTCACTGTGAATCGTGGCCTGATGAGGTCGATCCATTGATCCACTGCATCGTTCCGTCTCGCTTGCTCCCTGCAACTTCAGTCTCGGCCCGGATGTCCCGCGGTCGTGGTTTTTATTGTCTGTTTCAAGGAGTTTAAGATATGTCGGAACGTCAAAACGGCACCGTGAAGTGGTTCAATGACGCCAAGGGTTTTGGCTTTATTACGCCGGAGAGTGGCGACGATTTGTTCGTCCATTTTCGTGCCATCCAGGGCAGCGG
>JBAUWF010000113.1:0-1992 GCA_049583635.1 Rhodanobacteraceae bacterium | reverse complement strand
CTGCGAGACGAGCCTCGGTTTCGACGACAAAATTCATCAGGATAAGCGAATCGACAGCGCTTCCCGGGCCCATAAGGATGAGATCGGGCGACTTGGCAAGTTTCTTCACTTTGGGAAGCTGCTCGTTGATCGTGTCAATCACGTTGTAGAGCGATGCAAGGATGGCGTTCCGGTCGGTCACGGACATGGCGGGTTCCGGATGCAATTCCATCGTGAGTGGGCTGACAGCCCAAAGGTTCGATTAGCGCGCGTAAACATACCCAGAGTCCATCGAGGACACAAGCTATCGGCATCTCGACAATGCCGCGGTAGCAGCGCGTATCACGGACGCATACAAATAGCCATCGCGGCGACATGCGTTCACGATGCGGGATAACCAACTATCCTCGGCGCAGAAACTTCCGCAACCAGCGCTTCACGGTTGGCCCGAGCGCGTTACGCGCGACGCCTTTGGCGCGCATCCAGTGCATCGGCAGCGAATCGCCGAGGGCCACTTCGATGATCGTGACGCGCCGCGATGCGAGCGCGGCATGCAATACCGCGTCCGCATCATCGCGCAGGCGTACGTGCGCAGCACCAACCGTTTCAGCCAATGCTGCCATGTCCGGTCCGGAAAAAACCGTCCCGAAAGCATGGCCGGACATGTCGAGCTGTTGCGCACGGATCAGCCCATAGGCACCGTCGACAAACACGATCACCGTCAGACGCAAGCGCTCGCGCACGGCCGTCAGGAGTTCCAGACCGGACATCGCGAGTCCACCGTCGCCGATCAGTGCCACGACCGGACGCTCCCGATCGGCCAGACACGCGCCGATGGCGGCGCCGATCGCAAAACCCATCGACTGCAGGTTGGTCGGCGTGATGAAACCGCGCGGATGCAGCACGCGAAAATGACGGCGCGCAAGCACCTGATGCAGGCCCGAGTCGGTGACCAGGCAGGATGCGCGCGGCATGACCCGGCGCAGCGCGGCGAAGAACGCCTCGGGTCTGCCGCCCGGCACGCCATGGATACGCGGCTCGACCTGTTCGCCTGCGCCTTCGGCGCGGCCACGCTCGCGAAAGTCCGCAATCTCAGCAGCGCCAAATCCGTCCTGGTGCGCATCCCGCGCATCAAGTCCGGTCAACAACTCGGCGAGGAACGCTCGCGCATCGGCGCAAATCGCAAGGCCTGCGGGATAGTTCGCGTTGAGTACTTCGGCCGAAGCGTCGATGTGGATGAGCTTGTCCGGCGGGATCCGAAGACGAAATCCGCGGCTGGCGTTGTGCGAGAACTTGCAGCCGATCGCAAGCACGACATCGCTGGCCACGATCAGTGCGTTGAGCGTCGCGGCGCCGGTGCCACCCAGTTCGAATCCCAGCGACAATGGATGGTCTTCTGCAACGACGCCCCGACCCGACGTTGTGGTCACGACCGCAGCCGATAGCCGCTCGGCTGTTTGCGCGACGAGATCGGCAGCTCCGAAGCTGCCCTGGCCGGCCAGGACCACACAACGCTTTGCCGCGGCCAGCGCATGCACGACATGGGCGACATCGGAGTGGTCGACCGCGATCGGCGGCGCGCTCGGTGGCGTCGTGCTACCGGTCACGCGCTCGTCGAGCACCTTGCGGGCAATGTGGATCAGCACCGGACCTGGCTCGCCACCCAATGCCTGCGCATGTGCGGTGGCCAGGACGGATGCGATCTCCTGTGCTCGCTCGATCGGCTGGACAGACTTGACCACCACTCCGGCCATCGCGGCTTGATTGATTGCTTGCAGCTGGAAGCGCTCGCCCGGCGCAGTAGCGGGCTGGCCGACCAGATGCAGCAGTGCGGCGGAATCGAGATACGCCTCGGCCAGGCCGGTCATCGCCCAGGTAAAGCCCGGCCCCGGAATCGTAACGAGAGCGGCCAGCCGCCCCGATGCGCGGTAATAGCCATTGGCCATCATCGCCGCGGACAACTCGTTGGTCGCCACGACCGTGCGCAATGCCGATGTTCGCAGCGCTTCGTAC
>JBAUWF010000112.1:0-5809 GCA_049583635.1 Rhodanobacteraceae bacterium | reverse complement strand
GGGAAGCAGGCACAGGCCCAGCAGCAGACGCGCGCCAGAAAGCAGGCACAGGCGCAGCAGGACGCGCGCGGCAAGAAGCAGGCACAAGCGCAGCAGCAGACGCGCGCCAGGAAGCAGGCACAGGCGCAGCAGCAGTCGCGCGGCAAGAAGCAGGCACAAGCGCCGAAGAGGCCGTCGAATCAGCAACAACAACGGCAGAAGAAAGACAAGAAGGACAAGAAGGACAGGGGCGGCGGCCCGAACGGCCATCGATAGACCAGTCGCATGGGAATCCCGGGATCCCCATGCGACGATCACCATTGCGAAGCGAGCAATTCCGGCCAGGAATGCTCTGATCAAGTCGCACGCGGACGCAGCACGTGTGCGCTTGACGAAAGGAACTGGGGGTCAGGTCTCGTATCGCAGCATTCGAATGACCTGCTCTTGCTTGAAGACCATCCGCGCTGTGGTTGTGAAGTGTACCGGAGTGGCATCAGTCGGCCGCGCGAAGTGCACGTTCATTCGAATCCCGATGCGAATATCGCGTCGGCGACACGGCAGACGGAAAGGACTCGCGCGTCACCCGCAATGAAGATCGTGTCTTCGACGTTTGCATGGATACCCATTGCCGGGAACGTCGAAGCCATCCAAGCGGTTGGCTTGAAAGCGCCCTCCCAAAAGAACATCGACTCCACGAAGGCTTCCCGCTTCCGGGCAGACATACGGCGGAATGCCGCCAACAGCCGATCTTCCACCTGATCCGCCGCAAGCTGCACGGCGTCGACGGCCGGAACGGCCTGAGTCATGATGATCGCCACGCCAAAGCGCAGATTTCCGGGAACAGAGCATGTGGACCGCCCTTGTCCGTGAGGTCAGCCCGACGCTGGCCAAGTGTGAACTGTCCTACCTGGCGCGCGAACCGATCGACCTCGAGCGCGCCGTTGCCCAGCACGCGGACTATCAGCAGGCCCTGCAATCACTCGGCTGTCGCGTGTTCGAGCTACCTCCCGAACCGACACTGCCGGACGCGGTATTCGTCGAGGACACCGCCATCGTGCTCGACGAGATTGCCGTATTGACCCGTCCCGGCGCGCCGTCGCGCCGCGATGAGGTGCCCAGCGTCGCCGCCGCATTGCGGACGTATCGCGCGCTGCTGGCTATCGAGGCGCCGGCAACCCTCGACGGCGGTGACGTGCTGCGCATCGCTCGCACGCTCTACGTCGGGCAATCCGCGCGCAGCAATCCCGACGGCATCCTGCAACTGCGCCAGTTGCTGCGCGAGTACGGCTATGAGGTGATCGGCGTGCGAACCCGCGATTGCCTGCATCTGAAATCGGCGGTGACCCAGGTGGCCGACGACTGCGTGCTGCTGCAACCCGGTTGGGTCGAGCGAACGCAGTTCGCGCACCTGCGCATGATCGATGTCGACCCCACCGAAGCGCACGCCGCCAACATCGTGCGGGTCGGCGACGCGCTGCTGATGCCGGCAAACTTCCCGCGCACGCGCCAGCGGCTGATCGATGCGGGCTTCGCGGTCAGCACTGTCGACGTCTCGGAGTTGCAGAAAGCCGAAGGCGCGGTGACCTGCTGCAGCCTGCTGATTCGTAGCGACAATTGAGAGTACGTCGACCGAATGCAGACACCGTCAGACGCCACAGCACCGGACCTGGGTTGGCCCCGCGCTCTGGCATCTGCCCGACAGGCACGATCGCATCAGCGGCATCATTCGAAGATACGCCCTGCGGTTTCGATGCCATGAAAGTAGACTTGACCACGGGCTCTTCGCACGCTGGACATTGACGATGGCTGACAACAACCTCTTCGACCTGAGCGGCAAGACCGCGTTGATCACCGGTGGCTCGCGTGGCCTCGGGCTGCAGATGGCCGAGGCTTTGGGAACCCAAGGTGCACGGCTGGTGCTGTCGGCGCGCAAGGCCGATGAACTGAAGAGCGCCCAGGCGCATCTTCTTGCGCTCGGCATCGATGCAGACTGGGTGGCGGCAGACGGAGCGAAGGAAGCCGACATCGTGTCGCTGTCCGATGCGTCAATGGAGAAACTCGGACGGGTCGACATCCTGGTCAACAACGCCGGAGCCAGTTGGGGCGCACCCGCAGAGGACTATCCGATCGAAGCGTGGGACAAGGTGTTCAACCTCAATATCCGCGGGCTGTTCCTGCTGACCCAGCAGATCGGCAAGCGTTCGATGATCCCCAACCGGTACGGGCGCATCGTCAACATCGCATCGATCGCCGGTCTGCGCGGCAACCCGCCGGGCGCCATGCAGACCCTTGCCTACAACAGCAGCAAGGGCGCCGTGGTCAATTTCACCCGCGCGCTGGCGGGGGAGTGGGGCCGGTACGGCATTACCGTCAATGCGCTGGCGCCGGGATTCTTTCCTTCGAAGATGTCGCAGGGGCTGATCAAGAGCCTCGGCGAAGAAGCCCTGATCGGAAACTCGCCGTTGCAGCGACTGGGCGACGACCAGGACCTCAAGGGTGCGATCCTGCTGTTCGCGTCAGATGCCGGCAAGCACATCACCGGCCAGGTGCTGGCGATCGATGGTGGCTACAGCGCGGTCTGATCGCAACAAAATCCTCAGAGCAGGTTTTCTGAAAGGCGTCTCGCAAGCGCGAAAGGTCAGTTCTGCCTTCCCGTGTCCGATCGGCTAGAGCGGGACGAGACCGATTGACGCGGCTGTCGCGATGTCCCGAAAGGCAATGGTCCGGTGCACGATACCGAGCCGGGCCGTAACCGCGTCGGCAGCCCGCGGACAAGCAAAGGTCATATCGGTCTTGCAGAACTACACGCAGCGCCCGCGTGACATGACGACATCCGGTCCCGGCGTTCGCCGGGACGACCGAATTCGGCAGATCGCTAGAAGCTGTACTTGCCCGACACCGACAGCAGATTGCCGTCGCTTTGGAAATGACCGATCAGCGTGTCGCCGGTGGTCGTGGTGGCAGCGATGTGGCCGTCGTTGACGAACAGGTGCGCATAGCCGAGGTTGAACTCGGTGCGCTCGCTCGGCTTGTAGCCGATGCCGAACGTGACCCAGCGCCGCGTTCCGTCCGGTACGCGCGGATCGCGCGTGCTTTCATGCGTCGGCGTACCGTCGATCGCGAGTCCACCGCGCACGGTCCATGTGTTGTCGAGGTGATAATCCATGCCGATCGAGCCGAACAGCGTGTTTTCGTAGTTGAATGTCTCGACCGAATCGGGTTGCTCGGGATTGGCGAAGCGCACGCGCAGTTCCTTGAGGCTCGACCAGTGTGTGTAGCTCAGGTCGGCGCCGAAGCTGATGCGCTCGTCGAGCGTGTGCCACCAGCTCAATGTGGCGAACCACGGCGTATTGAAATCGGCGAGGACCTTGCTACCCTGAAAAGCGCTGCTGCCACTCGACTGCAGGACCTGCGCGACCGTATCCGGAACGACGAAACTCGCGTCGCCGGAGATCGTGTGATCGATCTGCGAGTGGTAGTTGAAGCCGATATTGTCGTTCGGCGTCGGCTTCCACAACAGGCCGGCCTGCCAGCCGTAGCCCCAGTCGTTGCCGTCCAGCCTGCCGAAGCCATCGGCGCCCTGTGGCAGGAAATAACCCGGCGGCAACAGCGGATTGGCCGCAAGTACCGCGCCGAGATCGATCGCCTCGCTCAGGGTCGCATTGGTGCGCTGGGCAATGACGCTGGCGCCGAGGGAAAAGGTGTCGCTCAGTGCATACGATGTCGACAGCGTCAGTGCGAGCGATTGCAGCTTGGATTGAAGGGCGTTGTAGCGCCCGACCCAGTTGCCGTTGTAGTCGGTCTGGAATCCGAATGGCACGCTGAAGGCGGCGCCGACATGCCAGCGGTCGTTGATCGGCGTGGCGGCATAGATCGCCGGTACCGGCTTGGTGGTGCCGCCGTTGCCGCCGAGGCCGCCGGACAGAGGCCGCCCGAGCGCATCGGTGCCGCCGCCGTGGAAGTGCGTGCTGAAATTGATGGCGGTCACGTCGGCCTGGAACACCGATGTCTTCATCTCGCTCATCGCCGCCGGATTGTTGACGATGACCGAGGCATCGTCCGGCGCGGCGGCCGAACCGGCGAACGCGCGGCCGAGTCCCTTGGCATTGTTTTCCTTGAGCTGGAACGCGCTCGCGAAAGCGCTGGAACTGGCCAGTGCCATCAGCACGGCCAAGGGCAGGGTCGCGAGGATCGGGACGATTTGCAAACCACGGTTGCGATGCGTCATTGCGATGTCTCCAGGGTTCCGGGCCGGTTCGCCAGACGCCCAGCCGAGCGCCACCAAGCGGTACACATGCGGCCATTGAGCCAGAAACACCGCGGCGGCGCCAGAGGGTGCGCCGCCGACAGGCGTATCGGCATGCATGCACGGTGCCCGGCGATCCGCTTTTTGGGTGTCGGAGAAGGTGCGATGGGCGCGCTGCCGCAGGTCCGCGTCATGGACGTCGTTCGACCGGCGCGGCGGCGGAATCAGCGGTGCGCTGCGCGCTCATCCGCCCCACGCCGGCCTGCGCGAGCTCGACCAGTCCGCTGCCGCCGGAGTTCAGGTGCGCGCAGATTTCATCGCGCATGCGCGGTGTCCAGAAGCGCACGAGGTGCGTGGCGACGCCGTTGACGGCGGCGTCACGGTCCGGTTCGGATTCGAAATAACTCGCGATATCGTTGGCCATCTGCACCAATCGCTCGATGCTCATGGCGAGTCGGCCTGTCGTGTGCGGTCCAGACGCCATGCGTTCGCATAGGTGACGTAGCCGTCGGCGCGGGCGAAACCGATCAGGGTCATGCCGGTCTCCTCGGCCAGGGATATCGCGAGCGCCGTCGGGGCCGAGATCGCGGCCAGCACACTGATGCCGAGCGTAGCGGCTTTCTGCACCATCTCGTAGCTCGCGCGGCTGGTGATGATGAGGAATCCGCATGCTACGTCCAGACCGGCATTCATCATCGCGCCGATCAGCTTGTCGAGCGCGTTGTGGCGGCCCACATCCTCGCGCAGCAACCGGATGTGACCGTCGCGATCGCTCCACGCGGCGGCATGTGTTGCGCCGGTTGCGACGTTGAGCGGCTGGCGTTCGCGCAGTTGCGCGAGGGCCCGCTGCAGCGCTGCATCATCGATGGTCGGACCAGCACCAACCGCGGGTGGGTGGCGGATCGCGGCTTCGAGGGTTTCGGCACCGCACAACCCGCAGCTGCTGCGGCCGGGCAGGCTGCGCGCGCGCGCAGCCAGATGATCCGCGCGCGCCGTCGCGATCGTCATGCGCACCTCGATGCCTTCCAGTACGTGCTGCACGGCGAGACCCTCGAGTTCATCGGCGCAATCGATGATCGCCTCGCTCAGCGAAAAGCCCAGCGCGAAATCCTCGAGATCGGCGGGTGTCGCCATCATCACCGCGTGCGCACGCTCGTTGTAGATCAGTGCGACGGGTATTTCCTCGGCGATGCAGTCGTCGGCGCCGACGCTGCGACCGGCATGGCGACGTTGCACCGCGCGTCGCGCGTAGCCCGCCATCGGCGCTTGCGACAACCCAGAGTTGCCCTCACCTGCGTCAGCATGTGCACGCGGCAGCGCCATGGATTCAATCCGGGTGGGCCACGTCACGCCGCTCGCGCAACAGTCGCTGCTGCACCTCGTCGAATGCACGATGGCGCTGCTGCCAGTCCGACGGCTGCGTCACGCGTGTCGCCTGTACCGCAGTCACCTTGTACTCCGGACAATTGGTCGCCCAGTCCGAGTTCTCGGTGGTCACCACGTTGGTGCCGCAATCGGGGAAATGGAACGTCGTGTAGACGACGCCGGGTTGCATGCGATCGGTGATGGTCGCGCGCAGCACGG
>JBAUWF010000111.1:0-31025 GCA_049583635.1 Rhodanobacteraceae bacterium | reverse complement strand
CTCCACGAACGGGTTCGGTGCGCCTACAGGCGGCAACGTCGAACCGTCGAGATCGGCCGGAAGAATCGGATTGTGGGTGTTGCCGAGAATTCCGGTGGTGATGAAGGTTGCCGGATTGCCCGCGAGCATCGCGGTGCGGTCGAACGCGAACGGCTGCGGACCGAGATAGGCCGTGCCCCCCGAGTTGAACACGTTCATCGACATGTAGTACGCATCCGGCCATACGCCGAGGTGCGGGTAGTCGAAGAAGTTGGTGCCGAGATGGAAACCGTAGCGGTTGTAGGTGCCGGTCGCATCGTCGGTGGTCGACACCGCAACGCATTCGTCGGTCGGTGTGCCGCTTCCTGCAAACTGGCTGACCAGCCAGCGGTTGGCCAGCTGGTCGTACAGCACCACCGGATCGCCATCGCCTGCTGTTTCGCAGACGCCGCCGAATCCGCTCCACAGCGACGTGATGGCGATCGGACCCATCACCGAATTGCCGCTGCTCTTGTCGAATACCTGCAGGCCTTCGTTGACCATCTGCACGAATTGCGTGGCGCCCACTTCGCCATCGGTATCGGGTGGCGCGCAGTTGCAATTCACGCCGGGAAACGCGATGCCGTCGAAATTGAGAATCGGGCTCGGAATCAGCGGCGTCGGCACCGCGGTGTTCTGGACGACCGGATCGGGGCTGTCGATATGGTGACGCGGCACCGGCGGGTTTTCCGGGCCTTCGTGGGCCGCTTCTGATCCCTCGCCCTTGCCGACGTAGGGCTGCTGCATCAGCGACAGCGGTGCGGAGACGTCGTTCTTGTACGAATGAACGACCTGCACATGGCTTTGGGTGGAATTCGCTTGTTGCTGCGCCGAAGCCGACGCGGTTGCGAACAGAAGGAGGGCGGCGGCGAATGCCGTCACGTGTTTGATCAGTGCCATCGAGAATCTCCCCGAGTCAATATTGCCGCTACCAGGCGCCGTCGTCGCGCGCCACACCATATGATTGCCTTGCCGGAGATTTCCGGCGCGAGGCCAGTGGTGTCGAATTCACAGCGCGTCGATCGCGTGCGCACGTCCGCCGGACGCCCGACCACGCACTAAGCCTCGGGGCGGATCCTGAACCGATACCGAACGGAAGTCAACGCCGCGCGCCGAGATCGAACTCACACCTTGAGTCGATAACCGGTCCTGAAAATCCACCACACGGCGGCGAGACAACCGGCCAGAAACACCAGTGTCATGCCGAGGCTGAGGGCAACACTGACGTCGGCGACACCGTAGAAACTCCAGCGGAATCCGCTGATCAGATAGACCACCGGATTGAACAGCGTGATCTTCTGCCACAGCGGCGGCAGCATCCTGATCGAATAGAAACTGCCGCCGAGAAACGCCAATGGCGTCACGATCAGCAGCGGCACCAGTTGCAGTTGCTCGAAGCCGTCGGCCCAGATGCCGATGATGAAGCCGAACAGGCTGAAGGTCAGCGAGGTCAGCACCAGGAACACGAGCATCCACCCCGCATGCGCGATGTCGAACGCGACGAACACGCGCGCGGTGACGAGGATGATCAAGCCGAGAATGATCGACTTGCTGGCCGCCGCTCCCACATAGCCCGCGACAACTTCGAAAACCGAAACCGGCGCCGACAGGATCTCGTAAATCGTGCCCGAGAACTTGGGAAAAAAGATTCCGAACGAGGCATTGGAAATGCTCTGCGTCAACAACGACAGCATGATCAGGCCCGGCACGATGAAGGCGCCGTAGCTGACCCCGTTGATCGCGGTCATGCGCGAGCCGATCGCCGCGCCGAACACAACGAAGTAAAGTGATGTCGAGATCACCGGCGAGACGATGCTCTGCAGCAAGGTGCGCCAGGTACGATGCATCTCGAACAGGTAGATCGCGCGGATTGCATGGAGGTTCATCGGGGCTCCCGCACCAGACTGACGAAGATATCCTCGAGCGAACTCTGACTGGTATTGAGATCCTTGAAGTCGATGCCGAGTTCGCCGAGGCGCTTGAGCAAACCGGCGATGCCGGTGCGTTCGCCCTGCGCGTCGAAGGTGTAGATCAGATCGTTGCCGTTGTCCGACAGTTCGAGCTGGTAGCCGTCGAGTGAGTCGGGCACGGCATCAAGCGGACTTTGCAGATGCAGGGTCAGCTGTTTTCTGCCGAGCTTGGCCATGAGTTCGGATTTCTCCTCGACCACGATCAACTCGCCCTTGCTGATCACGCCGATGCGGTCGGCCATTTCCTCGGCCTCTTCGATGTAATGCGTGGTCAGGATGATGGTGACGCCGGTCGCGCGCAGCGAGCGCACCATTTCCCACATGTCACGGCGCAACTCGACATCGACGCCGGCGGTGGGCTCGTCGAGAAACAGGATCGCCGGTTCATGCGCAAGCGCCTTGGCAATCATCACTCGGCGTTTCATGCCGCCCGACAGCGTGATGATCTTGCTGTCGCGCTTGTCCCACAAGGACAGGGCCTTGAGTACCTTTTCGATATGTGCCGGATCGGCAGCCTTGCCGAACAGGCCGCGACTGAAGCTCGCAGTGGCCCATACGCTTTCGAACGCGTCGGTGGACAATTCCTGTGGCACCAGACCGATCATCGAGCGCGCGGCGCGATAGTCGGTGACGACATCGTGGCCATCCGCGAGCACCGTGCCCGAAGTCGGATTGACGATGCCGCAAACAATGCCGATCAAGGTCGTCTTGCCCGCACCGTTGGGGCCGAGCAGTGCGAAGATTTCGCCACGACGGATGTCCAGATTGATGTTCCTGAGCGCCTGAAAGCCCCCGGCGTAGGTCTTGCTGAGGCCGGTGATGGAAATGGTCGGTTGCAAGGTATCTCCAATGTGCGTTGTCGACCCACGCCTCATGTCGCACGCAAGGCAGCCCTTGCGCGGGGAAACACGCAGTGCAGGTTGAACGCGGCGAAATCCATGCGGCTGCAATCCATCGCGATGGGTATCGCTGCGCTCCACCCATCCTACCAAGACTTTGAGAGTTCGCGGGGTCGAAACGCGACCGCTCGCTCTTGCGTTTCATGCCGTGCCTGCAAACAATGCCGGCTGCTTTCGGGGAGATGCGCACATGCTTGTTCGTTGCTGTTTGTTCTCGCTTGCCGTGGCGATCTGCGGCGGCGCCCATGCGACGCCGGCAACCGGACCGTCGCGCGTTCTCACCGGCGCCGATCTGTTCAATCTGGAAGTCGCCACCGATCCCGAAATCGCTCCGGGCGGGAAATCGATCGCATACGTGCGGCGTTCCAACGACATCATGACCGATCGCGCGCGCTCGACAATCTGGTTGATCGATGTCGCGAGCGGCAGTCAGCGTCCGCTGGTCGCCGGAGCCGGATCGCACAGCCAGCCACGCTGGTCGCCCGACGGCAGCAAGCTCGCGTACATATCGAGCATGGAGGGTGGCGGCGCGCAACTCCATGTGCGCTGGATCGCAAGCGCTGTGACGGCGCGCGTGACCGGACTGCCGTATACACCGCACGACATTGCATGGTCGCCGGACGGCACGCGCATCGCCTATACGATGCTGGTGCCGGACGCACCGATGAAACTCGGCAGCGCGCCGAAGAAACCCGAGGGCGCAAAGTGGGCCACCCCGCTGGAGGTCATCGATGCCGTGGTCTATCGCACCGACGACGAAGGCTATGCCAAGCCCGGCTACGATCAGATTTTCTGGGTTTCCGCCGACGGCGGCGCGCCGACACAACTGACCTTCGGCGCACGCAATGCGGGCGGTCAGCTGTCGTGGTCGCCCGACGGGCACTCGCTATTGTTCAGCGCAAACCTGTCACCCGACTGGCAGCGCAACCCTGTCAATACCGAGGTGCACGAAGTCTCGCTCGCCGACCGAAGCGTGCGCACGCTGACGCAACGCAAGGGTCCGGACAATTCGCCCGCCGTATCGCCCGATGGCAAATTGATTGCGTACATCGGTTTCGAAGACAAGTACCTCGGCTATCAGAACACACGTCTGTCCGTGATGAACCGCGATGGCAGCAATTCGCATGTGCTGACCGGCGCACTCGATCGCAGCGTCGGCGATCCGGTATGGGCCGCCGACGGTCGCTCGATCTACGTCGACTACGGCGAACACGGCAGCGTGCGCGTCGCGCGCGTCGGTCTCGATGGTTCGATCCGGACCGTCGCCGAAAACCTGACCGGCGCCGGACTCGATCGTCCCTACAGCGGAGGCGATTTCAGCATCGCCCGTGATGGCACGCTCGCGATCACCAGCGGCACCACCGCGCGCCCGTCGGATGTGCGCGTCGTGCGCGGCGGCAGGACGCGCCGGTTGACGCACCTCAACGACGATCTGCTCGGGCCCAAGACACTCGGCAAGGTCGAGAAACTCGGCGTCAGCGGTTTCGACCGGCTGCCGATCGACGCATGGCTGGTGACACCCCCCGATTTCGACAGCGCGCACAAATACCCGCTGATCCTGGAAATCCACGGCGGCCCGTTCGCCGCCTACGGGCCGAGTTTCTCGACCGACGACCAACTGTACGCGGCCGCCGGCTACGTCGTGCTGTACGCCAATCCGCGCGGCTCGACCGGCTACGGCGAGGAGTTCGCAAACAAGATCGACAAGGCTTACCCGGGCCACGACTACGACGATCTGATGAGCGCCGTCGATGCGGCAATCGCCAAGGGCTTTGTCGATCCGCACCAGTTGTTCGTGACCGGCGGTTCCGGCGGTGGCGTGCTGACTGCGTGGATCGTCGGCAAGACCGACCGCTTCCGCGCGGCGGCAACGCAGAAGCCCGTGATCGACTGGGCCAGCTTCGTGCTGACGTCCGATCACACGCCGTTCTTCTCGCGCTACTGGTTCGGCAAGTATCCGTGGCAGGATCCGCAAGCCTACTGGGCGCGCTCGCCGCTGTCGCTGGTCGGCAACGTCAAGACGCCAACGCTGGTGATCGTCGGCAGCAAGGACTACCGCACGCCCGACAGCGAGGCCGAACAGTATTATTCCGCGCTGCAACTGCGCAGCATTCCGACCGCGTTGATCAAGGTACCCGGGGCCAACCACGGCGGACTCGCCGCACGGCCCTCGCAGTCGGCGGCGAAGGCGTCGGCGATCCTCGCCTGGTTCGCGCGCTATCGCGACGGAACGACGCCGCCCGCAACATCCACGTTGCAGGGAGATCAGCCATGAACCCGCTCACGCGCGCCAGCTTTCTGTTGCTGACCAGCCTGGCGCTGGCCGGATCGGTTGCCGCGAAGGATGCACCGTCCGCGGCGTCTGCCACGTCGAACGCAGACCGGTCCTTCATGCATCTGGCCGATCGCTATTTCGACACCTATTACTTTCCGACCAATCCGACGGCGGCGACTTCGGCAGGGCTGCATGCCTATGACGGCAAGCTCGAGAATTACTCGCGTGCGGGCGTCGAAGCCAATATCAAGGCGCTCAAGGAGTGGTTGGCAAAGGTAAATGCGGTCGACCCGAAACCGCTCGGCGAGCGCGTGCGCGGCGATCGTCAACTGGTGCTCAACAACATCCAGAGCACGCTGCTGACGCTCGCAACCGTCCGCCCGTGGCAGAAAAATCCGGACAACTACTCGAGCGGCATCACCAGCAGCGCGTTCACGCTGATGTCACGCAAGTTTGCGACGCCGGCGGACCGCCTGGCAGCTCTGATCGCACGCGAGGAAAAGATGCCGGCGGCTCTGGCAGCCGCGCGCCGCAATCTCGACAATCCGCCGAAGATCTACACCGAGATCGCGCTGGAGCAGATGCCGGGACTCGTGCATTTCTTCCGGGACGACGTGCCGGCCGCCTTTGCCGATGTTGCCGATACCCCTCTGAAACAGCAGTTCGCAAGCAGCAACGCCGCCGTCGTCAAGGCATTGCAGGATTACCAAACCTGGCTGAAATCGGATCTGCTGCCGCGCTCGCATGGCGATTTCCGCATCGGCGCCGACACCTTCCGCAAGAAGCTCAAGTACGACGAGATGGTCACGCTGCCGCTCGATCAACTCATCGCGATCGACACCGCCAACATGCACGCCAACCAGCAACAGTTCGCGCAGGTCGCCAAGCAGCTCGATGCGGACAAGACGCCACGCGAAGTACTGGCCGAACTCGCATCCGATTACCCGCCATCCGACAAATTGCTCGACAGCTTCCGCGACACCTTCGGTCACCTGATCGGTTTCATCAAAGACAAGCACATCATCACGATTCCCTCCGACGTGCGGCCGATCGTCGAGGAAACGCCGCCATTCATGCGCGCCATCACGTTTGCGTCGATGGATACACCGGGACCGTACGAAAAAGTCGCCAAAGAAGCCTACTTCAACGTCACCCTGCCCGACCCGGCCTGGAGCGCCAGGCGGACCAAGGAATTCATGGCGCAATTCAGCTATCCGGTCATCACCAGCATAGCGACGCACGAGGCGTATCCGGGCCACTACATCCAGTTCCTGTGGATGCACCAGCTGGACGATCGCGTGCGCAAGCTGCTCGGCGCCAATACCAATGTCGAGGGCTGGGCGCATTACTGCGAGCAGATGATGCTCGACGAGGGTCTCGCACAGTCGATGTATCCGCACGACAAGCGCCGGCAATTGCTGCTGCGCCTCGGTCAGTTGCAGGATGCGCTGCTGCGCAACGCGCGCTTCATCGTCGGTATCAAGATGCATACCGGGCAGATGACGATGGATCAGGCCGTCGACTTTTTCGTCAACGAGGGATATCAATCGCGCGCAGTCGGCGAAGTCGAGACCAAGCGCGGCAGCGCCGATCCGACGTATCTTTATTACACACTCGGCAAGCTCGAGATCCTGAAATTGCGCGCCGACCTCAAGGCTCGGCAGGGCAAGAACTTCGACCTGATGCAGTTCCACAACAATTTCATGCGTCAGGGTTTCGCGCCGATCAGGATCGTGCGTGAGGCAATGCTGCACGACCAATCGCCCGCACTGGAAGCACCGGCAACGCCGCCATCACCGCGGCTGCATGCGGCGAAGGCGGCCGGCTCCTGATCCGCTGCTATTGCCGGCTGCTCGGTCGCCCAACGGGAACCCATTGCTTTGGCGCCCCATCGGGCTCAGACTATGCGCACGTTGCGCGAGGATCCAACCGATGAGTACCGCAGCCGTGCTGCAGCGATGTTTCGGGACCATCGCGGATGTTTCCTCCGATCGCCGACGCGGAAGACGAGTCAGTGCGCGTGACGGGACACGGGTTCTGCTGGTCGAGGATTCCGCAACCGTCACCACGGTGCTGCAACGCATGCTGCAGCAAAATCACTACGCGACCTTTACCGTCAATGCCGCGGAAGACGGCGTCGCGCTCGCACGACGTGTACGTCCGCAGCTGATTTTTCTCGACATCGTGTTGCCGGGCATGAATGGATTCGCTGCGCTCGAGTTGTTGCGCAACGATGCGCTGACGCGCGACATTCCGATCATCCTGATGAGTGGCAGCGAGCGTGTGACAAGGCAATTCCACGCCGGACATTTCGACGCCGACGACTTCATGAAGAAGCCGTTCTCGCGGTGGGACGTTTTTTCCCGCATCGAACGTTTGCTCGGGCCTGATCACATCATCGAACGCGCCTCGAGGGACGCGCTGCACGGCATTGCGCAAACCGCCTGACGCCGTCGTCACCCGTTAGCTCGCGGTTGTCCGCGCAGGCCGGGATCCGTCTCGGCCTCGTCACGTATCCGCATGCCACCACCATCCCGACCAATCGAGCAGGCCGACCTCCCACGCAGCTTCCTCGGCGTGTTCCGCTACAGCCGGCGCGCGCTCGAGCTGGTCTGGAGCACGAGCCGGGCGCTGACCATCGCGCTCGCGCTGATTACGCTGGTCGCCGGTCTGCTGCCCGCAGCAGTCGCCTGGGTCGGTGCGCAGATCGTTGACGCGGTGGTGACCGGCGCGCAGACGGTTCGCGCCGGCGGCCATGCCGATTTGATACCGGTATTCGAGTGGGTCGCCCTCGAAGGTCTGCTGGTCGCCGCATTGGCCGGTGCGCAGCGCGGTTTGTCGCTGTGCCAGTCGCTGCTGCGCGCGCAGCTCGGCCAACGCGTCAACATGATGATCCTCGAAAAAGCGCTGACTCTCGAACTCGCGCATTTCGAAGACTCGGAGTTCTACGACAAGCTGACCCGGGCACGCCGTGAAGCGTCGAGCCGACCGTTGTCGCTGGTCACACGCACGTTCGGCCTCGGCCAGAACCTGATTTCGCTGCTCAGCTATGGCAGCCTGCTTTTCCGCTTTTCGCCGTGGGCGGTTGTGGTGTTGCTGCTGGCGGGTTTGCCCGCGTTCCTGGCCGAAACGCGGTTTTCCGGTGACGCCTTTCGCCTGTTCCGCTGGCGCTCACCGGAAACGCGCATGCAGATGTATCTGGAAACGGTGCTCGCGCGCGAGGACCACGCCAAGGAAGTCAAGTTGTTCGGGCTCGGACCGCTGCTGCTCGAACGCTATCGCGCAATCTTTCACACGCTGTACGGCGCGGACCGGGACCTCGCGGTGCGTCGCGACAGTTGGGGGTTTGCGCTCGGCCTGATCGGCACGGTGTCGCTTTACGGAGCCTATGCCTGGATCGCGGTGACCACGGTGGCCGGGCGCATTACGCTCGGCCAGATGACCATGTATCTGATGCTGTTCCGGCAAGGGCAGGCCGCAGTGTCGGCGATGCTGTCGGCAATTGGAGGCATGTACGAGGACAACCTGTACTTGTCCACACTGTACGAGTATCTAGAGACCCCAGTGCCGGACACAAGCGGCGTGGCGCAAACTGGCGTCCACCCGGACGAAGGCATCCGCTTCGAGCATGTGACATTCACCTACCCCGGCGCCGACGAACCGGCCCTGCACGACATCGACCTTGTCATACGCCCGGGCGAATCGCTTGCACTGGTCGGGCAGAACGGATCCGGCAAGACGACGTTGATCAAGCTGCTGACTCGCCTGTACACGCCGGACAGCGGCCGCATCCTGCTCGACGGCACCGACCTGGCTGACTGGGACGAGGCCACTCTGCGTCAGCGCATCGGCGTGATCTTCCAGGATTTCGCGCGCTACCAGATGCGCGTCGGCGAAAATGTCGGCGCCGGCGATGTCACCCATTTCGAGGACGCGAAACGCTGGCGCGAGGCGAGCGACAAGGGCATGGCAACGCAGTTCATCGAGGCACTGCCGGCCGGCTTCGATACCCAGCTCGGCAAGTGGTTTCGCGACGGCCGCGAACTGTCGGGCGGGCAATGGCAGAAGATCGCGCTGGCGCGCGCTTTCATGCGCTCACGCGCCGACATCCTGGTGCTCGATGAACCCACTGCCGCGATGGACGCCGAAGCCGAAGCGACGATCTTCGAGCATTTCCGCGAGATCGCCGGCAACCGCATCGTGATCCTGATTTCGCATCGCTTCTCGACGGTGCGCATGGCCGACCAGATCATCGTGATCCAGGATGGCCGCATCGTCGAGCGTGGCAGCCATGCAAGCCTGATGGCCCAGGACGGTCACTACGCGCATTTGTTCTCGTTGCAGGCTGAAGGCTATCGCTGACATGTGCGAGCGCCAGGGCATTCCGCGTCGCATCAAGTCCTGAGGTCGAACGCGTCGGCGTCCATCCAGGCCGGAAAGTGCGTGCGGTGTGCACCCAGCGCATCGGCATCCAGGGCAACGGTTGCAACCTGCTCGTGCGCACCGAATTCGACCAATGGTTGGCCGAGAAAATCGAATGCCGCGCTGTCGCCGGCGTAAGCGATGCCGTTGCCGTCGGTATCGATGCGATTCACACCGACGCAGTAGCTGAGGTTCTCGATGGCGCGCGCGCGAAGCAGCGTGCGCCACGCATGCCGACGCGCCGCGGGCCAGTTCGCGACGAAGAGGGAAAGATCGTAGTCGAAGCGCTCAGCCGAACGGTCATAGCGGTTGCGCATCCACACCGGAAAGCGCAGGTCATAGCAGACCATCGGGCAGATGCGCCAGCCGACGAGATCAACGATCAGGCGCTGATTGCCACCGACGTAGCGTTCGTGTTCGTGCGCCATGCGGAACAGATGACGCTTGTCGTACTGCTCATGACTGCCGTCCGGCCGCATCCAGATCAAGCGGTTGACGCAACGATCGGCGCCATCGCGAACGATCAGGCTGCCGGTGACGACTGCATCGACTTCGCACGCAAGTTCGCGCAACCACTGCACGCCGGCCCCCTGCATGGTTTCGGCATTGTCGAGCGTTTCGTTGGTGAAGCCGGACAGAAACGTCTCGGGCAGGACGACAAGGTCGGTAGAGCGTCTGAGCGGGCGGACCAGCGCGCCGTAGTAGTCCCGGTTGCCCGCGGCATCATGCCAGCGCGTCGCTCCCTGGATCAGGGAAACGCGCAGCGGCGGCATTGGCGACTCGATGTCTCTCACAGCGAGCACAGCCGTTCCGCGGCCAAGGACAATGTCGCGTCGTCCTTGGCAAAGCACAGACGAATCAGTTTCATGTCGTGCGGCGGCCTTTCGTAGAATGCCGACAGCGGAATCGCCGCGACGCCGCCGTGCTCGGTCAGCCATCGGCAGAACGCAAGATCGCCGTCGTCGCTCAAGGCCGAATAGTCGACCACCTGAAAGTACGATCCGCCCACGGCGCGCAGATCAAATTGAGAGTCGGTCAGCAACCTCCGAAAGTGATCGCGCTTGTCCTGATAGAAGCGCCCGAGTTCCAGATAGTGCCGCGGATCGCTGGCCAGAATCTCGCTCAGCGCCCATTGCGCCGGAGTGAACGTGCAGAAGGTCAGATACTGATGGACCTTGCGAAATTCAGCCGACAACGCCGCGGGCGCGACGCAATAACCGACCTTCCAGCCGGTGCAATGATAGGTCTTGCCGAACGATGAGACGACAAAGCTGCGTTCGGCAAGTTCCGGCCTGCGCAGAACGCTTTGGTGCAGGGCGCCGTCGAACACGATGTGCTCGTAGACTTCGTCCGACAGCACGAGGATTCGCGTGCCGCGCGTGATCTCGGTCAGCGCGTCGAGATCGGCCTCGCTGAACACCGAGCCGCACGGGTTGTGCGGCGTATTGACCAGGATCATGCGCGTCTTCGGCGTGATCGCATCCTTGATGCGCTGCCAGTCCGGTGTGAAGTCGCCGGGATCGAGCGGCACATGCACGGCGCGTCCGCCGGCCAGTGCAACCGCGGGATCGTAGCAGTCGTAACAAGGATCGAGCAGGATGACCTCGTCGCCCGGGCGCACCGTCGCGGCGATCGCGGCGAACAAGGCCTCGGTCGCGCCCGAGGTCACCGTGACCTCACTATCCATGTCGGTGTTGTGGCCGTACAGCGCCTCGGTCTTGAGTGCGATCTGCTCACGCAACGCCGGCACGCCCGGCATTGGCGCGTACTGGTTCTTGCCGGAATTCATCGCGCGGGTCAACGCGTCGCGCAGCGCCTGCGGCCCGTCGAAATCAGGGAAACCCTGCCCGAGATTCACCGCGTCGTGCTTGTGCGCGAGCTGACTCATGACAGTGAAGATCGTGGTGCCGACCTTCGGCAGCTTGGTCTCTATCTGCATTTAACGTCCGACGTTCGGATGGCCAATTCAAATCGATGCTAACACGTGCCAGGGACTGCGCCGCGCAGCGCAGGCATGTGTCGGCTAGGCCGATTCGGCCGCGTGCGGCGCGTCCAGCAACACACGGTTCATGCGCTGGATGAACTCACCCGGATCATCGAGCTGAGCGCCGCTGGCAAGACGAGCCTGCTCGTACAACAACAGTCCGAGATCATTCGCGCGCGCTTGATCGGCGGCGTCGGCCAAGCGCTGCAGCAACGGATGGCTCGGGTTGATCTCCAATGTCGGCTTGGACGATGGCGCATCATGGCCGGCTTCCTTGAGCAGCCGTTGCACATGCAGGGCCATGTCGAATTCGTCCAGAACCAGGCAGCTCGGCGAATCGATCAGGCGCCGGCTGATGCGTACATCGCTGACTCGCTCGCCGAGTATGCCTTTGAGCTTGTCGATCAATGCCTGCTGCTCGGGACTGGTTTGCTGGTCGGTTTCCGAATCCTTGTCGCCAGCGCCGGCAAGATCGAGTTCGCCCTTGGCAACGTGGCGGAACTTCCTGTCCGCGTATTCGGGCAGATAACCGGCCATCCATTCATCAATGCGGTCGCCGAGCAGCAGCACTTCGATATCGCGCGCCTTGAGCGCTTCGATCTGCGGGCTGCTGCGTGCCGCAGCCCAGGAGTCAGCGGTGATGTAGTAGATCGCGTCCTGCCCGGCCTGCATGCGCCCGATGTAGTCATCAAGTGACACCGTCTTGCCCGCCCCTTCCGATTTGGTCGAGGCGAAACGCAGCAATTTGGCGACGCGCTCGCGATTGGACGTGTCCTCGGCCAGACCTTCCTTGAGCACGTTGCCGAATGCGTCGATAAAGGTCTGGTACTTGGCCGGCTCGTCCTTCGCCAGCTTTTCGAGCAGATCCAGAACACGCTTGATGCACGCGCTGCGCACCTGCGCGAGCAGGCGATTCTCCTGCAGGATCTCGCGGCTGACGTTCAACGGCAGATCGTCCGAATCGACCACACCGCGCACGAAACGCAGGTACGCCGGCAGCAGTTGCTCGCTCGCGTCCATCACGAATACGCGGCGAATGTAGAGTTTGAGGCCCGAGCGCTCGTCGTGCCCGGTGAACAGCGCGTCGAATGGCGGTTTGGACGGCACGAACAACAGCAGCGTATAGCTCTGCTTGCCCTCGATGCGATTGTGGGTCCATGCGAGCGCGTCGTTGAAGTCGTGCGACAACGATTTGTAGAACGCCTGATAGTCCGCGTCGGTGATTTCGCTCTTGGGCCGTGTCCACAGTGCCGAGGCGTGATTGACGGTTTCCATCTCGTCGCCGGGCTTGCCTTCGACCATCTTCGGCAGGCGGATCGGAAATGCGACGTGATCGGAATAGCGGCCGATCAACTCACGCAACTTCCAGCCCTCCAGAAACTCGCTCTCGTCCTTCTTGAGATGCAGCGTCACCTGCGTGCCGCGTTCAGGTACGTCGAACGACTCCAGCGTGTATTCACCGGCCCCATCCGACGTCCAGCGCACACCTTCGGTAGACACCGCACCGGCACGACGCGATATCAGCGTCACCTTGTCGGCCACGATGAAGGCCGAATAGAAACCGACACCGAACTGGCCGATCAGCTGCGTATCGCTGCGTGCATCTCCGCTCAGCGCCTCTAGAAACCGGCGTGTGCCGGAGCGTGCGATCGTGCCGATATTCTCGACCACGTCGTCGCGGCTCATGCCGATGCCGTTGTCGCTCACGGTCAGCGTGCGCGCATCCTTGTCGAAATGGATGTCGATATGCAGATCAGCGTCATCGCCGGTCAACGCGGGCTCGGACAGCGCCGCGAAACGCAGCTTGTCGCAGGCGTCGGAGGCGTTGGAAATCAGCTCACGCAGGAAAATCTCCTTGTGCGAGTAAAGTGAATGGGTAACCAGATGCAGGACCTGGGCGACCTCGGCTTCGAATTTGCGGGTTTCACTGACTGCGCTCATGCGGGACACCGTGGACTTTGAACCTCTGGCGTTAATGCGGCTGACTGCGACGAATTTCAACGCAGCGCCCACAGAAAAACAGGGCGGCCCCCTTGCGGCGGCCGCCCTGCGACGAGGAGCATAGACGCGACTCAATGCTCCAAGACTGATTTTCCGGCTACTTCGCCGCGGCTTCCTCGGCTTCTGCGCGTGCATCGGCCTTGGCCTTGGCACGCGCTACCGCAGCGGCGGCGAGATCCTCCTTGATGCGCGCTTTCTTGCCTTCAAGGCCGCGCAGATAATAAAGCTTGGCACCGCGCACCTTGCCGCGACGTTTGACTACCACCGAATCGATAATCGCGCTGTGCGACTGGAATACGCGCTCGACTCCGGTGCCATGGGAAATCTTGCGTACCGTAAAAGCCGAATTGAGGCCCGCATTCTTTTTGGCGATACAGACACCTTCGTAGGCCTGCACACGCTCGCGATTGCCTTCCTTGACCTTGACGTTGACGATGACGGTGTCGCCCGGCCCGAATTGCGGCAGCGTGCGCGTCATCTGCGCAGCTTCGAATTGTTCGATCAGATTCATGAATCACCAGATGTATTTGATTTCTTGTTCGATACCGCCGCCGGCTCGTCGCGTAGCGCGTGTTCGCACCGGAACTCGTCAAGCAATGCGCGCGAGTCCTTGTCCAGATCCATCCCGGCAAGCAGATCCGGTCGTCGCAACCAGGTTCGCCCGAGCGATTGCTTCAGACGCCAGCGGCGGATCGCCGTGTGATCGCCCGACAGCAACACCCCCGGTACGCCGCCCCAGACATCGCATTCGGGCCGCGTGTAATGCGGGCAGTCGAGCAATCCGGTCGAAAACGAATCCTGCTCGGCCGACTGCGCATCATTCAACGCACCTTCCTGCAAACGCCCGACGGCATCAATCAACACTGCCGCCGCCAGCTCGCCGCCCGAGAGCACGTAATCGCCAATCGAAACCTCCTCGTCGATTGCATGCTCCAGCAAGCGTTCGTCCACGCCTTCATAGCGGCCGCACAACACGATCAACCGCTCCATCCGTGCAAATTCGGCCACCTTGGCCTGCGTGAGCCGCTGTCCCTGCGGACTCATGTAAATTGTTCTCGCCGGTCCGCCGGCGGCGCTCACATGAGCGAGCGCAGCGCGCAGTGGAGCGACCATCATCACCATGCCCGGACCGCCGCCGTAACTCCGATCATCGACCGACCGGTAACGATCCTCCGCGAAGTCGCGCGGATTGCATGCGGTTACCTGCAACAATCCACGCTCCTGCGCCCTGCCGACCACGCCGATCCGGGCTGCGGTCTCGATCCATTCCGGAAACAGCGTGATGACGTCTACGCGCATCGCGTTATTCCCTTGTGCGTTCGTCCTTGATCGCGAAAATCAAGAAGCGGACATCCTGTCCGCACTCTTCAATTCTCACTAGAAATCCGCATCCCAGCCGACCGTGATACGTCCTTCGTCGAGATTCACTTCGGTCACAACGTCACCGGTCACGAACGGAATCAGGCGTTCGCGTCCGGCGCCCCGCACTACCAGTACATCGTTCGCCCCGGTCGCGATCAAATGCGAAACCTGGCCAAGCGATATGCCCTTGCCATCGACCACCTCGAGCCCTTCGAGGTCGGCCCAGTAATACTCGTCCTTGTCCGTCAGGGCGGGCAGCGCCGAGCGCCGGACCCAGATCTCGCAACCGACCAGTCCGGCTGCGTCGTCACGATCGCCGACTCCAGGCAGCGCCGCGACCAGACCCTTGCCTTGAACCCGCCCGCGACATCCTTCGATCTCGCGTTCATTCGACGGCGATATCAGCCGCCACGGCTGATATCGGAAAATCTGCAACCTGGGCTCGGTCCAGGAATCGACCTTCACCCAGCCGTTGACGCCATACAGGCCACTGATCCGGCCAACCAGAACGCGACGATCGGCGACGCTGTTGGCCGACGATCGTTCGCTGCTACCGGTCAAGCGGCCTCGGGCGCCGCGTCCTGCCTTGATGCCGCGTCCTGCCTTGAGGCTTCCTTGAATAGCACCCTGACCTTCTCGGTCGGTTGCGCACCATTCTCGATCCACTGTCTGACCCGCACCGTGTCGAGCTGCAAACGAGTTTCCTTGCCGGCGGCGATCGGATTGAAATACCCGACACGCTCGATGTTGCGGCCGTCACGCGCTGCTCGCTGGTCGGCAACAACTACGTGATAGAAGGGCCGTTTCTTGGCACCGGCGCGGGACAATCGAATCCTGACCATCGTATCTCTCTGAAAATACTGGAAATTCATGCCGAGCAGCGCGAACAAATGCGGACCCATCTCAGCGAGCCGCGCATTGTAGCTCAAACCGGCAAAAATGAAAGGGCGCGGACAATGATGTACGCCTCGGTTGGGCGCCTGAATACTTCATCCGGGTCCTTCCGCACAGGCAAAGCCCATGAACGACAACTTACGAATCAATCACTTGCGTGATAAACCTCGCACGATGCATCCATATGTCGCCATAGCGGACTACGCAAGCCAGGCCTTCGGCCGCTCGCCAATCCGATCAGCGCGGCGGCACGAATCCACCACCGCCCATGCCGCGCATCGCTCCTTTCATGTGACGCATGACGCCTTTCATGCCGCCTCTGCCAAACTTGGACATCATCTTTTCCATCTGCTGGTACTGCTTGAGCAGGCGGTTGACGTCGGCCGGCTGTGTCCCCGAGCCGAGCGCAACGCGGCGCTTGCGCGAGCCGTTCAGCAAATTCGGATGGCGCCGCTCATGGATGGTCATCGAATTGATGATCGCAACCATGCGATGAATTTCCCGGTCGTTGACTTTGGACTTGACCTGATCGGGCAGATTCATCCCACCGGGCAGTTTTTCCATCAGCGAGGCCATGCCGCCCATCTGGGTCATCTGGTCAAGCTGATCGCGCATATCGTCGAGATCAAAGCGCTTGCCCTTGCCGACCTTCTCGGCGAGCTTGCGCGCCTTTTCATGGTCGACATCGCGCTCGACCTGCTCGACCAGCGACAGCACGTCGCCCATACCGAGGATGCGCTGGGCCACGCGATCGGGATGAAACGGTTCGAGCGCATCGGTCTTTTCGCCAGCACCAAGAAACTTGATCGGCCGGCCGGTGATGTAGCGCACCGACAAGGCCGCACCACCGCGCGCATCGCCATCGGTCTTGGTCAACACCGTGCCGGTCAGAGTCAGCGCTTCGGCGAACGCCTTGGCCGTGTTGGCCGCGTCCTGTCCGGTCATCGAATCGACGACGAACAATGTTTCGACCGGATCCAGCGCGCCGTGCAACGCCTTGATCTCGGTCATCATGTCGGCGTCGACGTGCAGACGGCCAGCGGTATCGACCAGCAGTACGTCGACAAAATTGCGGCGTGCCGAATCCAGCGCTGCCTCGGCGATCGCGACCGGCTCCTGATCGCCGCTCGACGGGTGAAACAGCGCACCAACCTGTTCGGCCAACACGCGCAACTGTTCGATCGCGGCAGGGCGGTACACGTCGCAACTGACCACCATGACCTTCTTCTTGCGCCGCTCGCGCAAGAAGCGCGCAAGCTTGGCGACCGTTGTGGTCTTGCCCGCACCCTGCAGGCCCGCCAGCAGAATCACCGCCGGCGGTGCCGCAGCAAGATTGAGATCGGTGTTGGTCGATCCCATCAGTGCGGTCAGCTCGTCTCGAACGACCTTGATCAGCGCCTGACCCGGGGTCAGGCTTTTCAAGACTTCCTGACCGATCGCTCGCACCTGCACGCGCTGGATCAGTGCCTGCACGACCGGTAGCGCGACATCAGCCTCGAGCAGTGCGATACGCACCTCGCGCAGCGACTCGCGGATATTGGCTTCAGTCAGGCGCCCACGCCCGCGCACGCGCTCGACCGTGGCGGACAATCGTTGACTCAGAGACTCGAACATCGGGGCAACAAAAAGTCGGAAGGCCCCCAAGTATAACCAAGGCCGAAATCCGCTACGTCGGTCAGGATGCCGCTTTCCGCGTGGGCATGGCGTCACGAGCAAGCCAAGCCCGATCGACTACAAGCATTCCGCCGGCACATCGGATTGCTTGGCCTCTTCCCTCCGGCTTCTGTCGGCTATCCTCCGCATGCGACACTGTAGGGATGCCCGTCCTCGCCCTGACTCTGCTGGCCCTGCTCGGATATCTCGTTGCGGCAGTCGTGCTGGTACTGCCGCTGTCCGGACGTTCGCGTCCACGACCGGCAGCCGCGGTGGCTGCCGCCACATTTGCGGTGCTGGTGCATGCCGCGCTGATATTCGGGATACATCGCGGCGGACTCGATCTGCATTTCTTTGCCGCGCTTTCGGTGGTGGGCATGTGCGTCGCCGGCGTAACGCTGTTGGTGAACGCGTTTCGCCCGGTCGCCGGACTCGGCGTGATCGTGTTTCCGCTGGCCGCTCTGTTGCTCGCTCTCGATGTGTTCATTGCGCCGCCGACCGTGCCGCAACCGATCGACTGGCAGATCAAGCTGCATGTCGCATTCGCTCTGATCGGTTTCAGCGTGCTGAGCATCGCCGCGTTGCTGGCAATCCTGCTCGCATTGCAGGAACGCGCGCTGCGCCGGCACCGCTTCGATTCCGGATTCATCCGAGCACTGCCGCCGCTGACTTTGACCGAAAAACTGATGTTCCGCCTGATTGCGGCAGGTTTCCTGCTGCTGACCCTGACTCTTTTGAGCGGTGTGTTGTTCGTTGACAACCTTTTTGCCCAGCACCTGGTGCAGAAAACGGTGCTGTCGATCGTCGCGTGGCTGGTGTTCGGATTTCTGCTGTTCGGGCGCTGGCGCTGGGGTTGGCGTGGCCGCCGCGCGGTGCAGTTGACCTTGGTCGGCATGTTGGTGCTGCTGCTCGCATTCTTCGGCAGCAAGTTTCTACTCGAACTCGTGCTCAAGCGCGGCGTGTAGGCAGGGAACGACCCGATCGCGCACGATCGGGGCCGGCGGTACACCGACAGCCAGGTTCGTGCACCGGGTACACGCCGCGATTAGGGTTACCTGGGCGGTCGGAACCCGACCTCCAGAGCCTGCGCCAAGTGCTCGACACCGATCACATCGAGCTCACCGACGGGCGTCTTCTTCGGCGCATTCGCCTTAGGCACGATCGCGCACCTGAAACCGTGAGACGCGGCTTCTTTCAGGCGCTCCTCGCCGTTCGGGACGGGGCGGATTTCGCCAGACAACCCGACCTCCCCGAACGCAACCGTCTTGTCCGGCAAAGGGCGATCGCGGAAGCTCGAGAGTACCGCGAGCAGCACCGGCAGATCGGCAGCGGTTTCCTGCACACGTATGCCGCCGACGATGTTCACGTACACATCCTGATCGTAGATTTGCGCGCCACCGTGCCGATGCAGAACGGCAAGCAGCATGGCAAGACGATTTTGCTCCAGCCCCAACGCGACGCGGCGCGGATTGCCAAGTGAGGACTGATCGACCAGTGCCTGTACCTCAACCAGCAACGGCCTCGTGCCTTCGCGCGTGACCATGACCGCGCTGCCCGAAGTCGGCTGCGCATGCGCCGCGAGGAATATCGCCGACGGATTCGCCACCTCGCGCAATCCCTTGTCGGTCATTGCAAACACGCCGAGTTCATTGACGGCACCGAAACGGTTCTTGAATGCGCGCAGGATGCGAAAACGGCTGCCCGACTCGCCTTCGAAATAAAGCACGGCGTCGACCATGTGTTCGAGCACACGCGGACCGGCGATGCCACCCTCCTTGGTCACGTGGCCGATCAGGAACACGCTGACCCCGGTTTCCTTCGCGAAGCGCACCAGTCGCGCGGTCGATTCGCGCACCTGCGATACCGAACCCGGCGCCGCCGTCAGCATCTGTGTCCAGATCGTCTGGATCGAATCGATGATCAGCACATCCGGCCGGTTGTTCGCCGCTTCACCGAGAATGCGCTCGATCGAGGTCTCAGCCAGCGCATCCAGTCCGTCGAGCGCAATGCCGAGACGCCGACCGCGCGAGGCCACCTGGGCCAGCGATTCCTCACCGGTCACGTAGAGCCCGCGTAGTTGCTGCCCGATCGCGCCGAGCATCTGCAACAGCAAGGTCGACTTGCCGATACCAGGGTCGCCACCGATAAGCACGACCGAACCGGCCACCAACCCGCCCCCGAGCACACGGTCGAGTTCGCCGATACCGGTTGCGCTGCGCCGCTCCGCTTCGACCGCCATCGTCACCAGTCGCGTCACGCGTGCAACGTCCGCACCGGCATAGCCCGCATTGCGCGCGCCACCCGGTGCTGCGGACTTGTCCGGCTGCACGACAAACTCGGCCAGGGTATTCCAGGCGCCGCATTCGGCACATTGACCTTGCCACTTGTTGTGCTCGGCGCCGCAGTCGGAACAGACGTACGCCGTCTTTGACCTAGCCATCGACTTCATTCCATCGGTTCCATCGATGCACACGTGATAACGATTGGCTGCATCTTTCGAACCGGCTGCAGGCCCTGCCGCGCGGATGCAATGTATCCGGTCAGCGATCAAACGGTATGCGTGCCTGACCGGCCGGCGCCGAGCAGACACGGTTGCGACCGCTTTGCTTGGCACGGTAGAGCTGCTCGTCGGCGGCACGCAGCAACTCGCCAACGCTCCCCATCGCGGGCGTCAACTCAGCGACCCCGATGCTCACCGTCACCTGGCTGGCTCCGACCTGTTCGTCCAGCGTCAGCGATGCGATCGCGCCACACAACTGTTGCGCGAATTGTTCCGCCTGTTCGGCGTCGCGTTCGGGCAGCACAATCGAGAATTCCTCGCCACCGATGCGCGCGACGATGAAATCCTCACGCGTGTCCTTGGTCAGCTCTGCGGCGACCTGCTTGAGTACGACATCGCCTGCAAGGTGTCCGAAGCGATCGTTGATCGCCTTGAAATGATCCAGATCGATGATCAGCAACGTCAGCGATCGATTATGGCTGGCAGTGCGCACGAGTTCGCGCTCGAGAAGCTCGAGGAATTGCCGGCGATTGTAGAGGCCGGTCAACGGATCCATCGTGGCCAGCTCGTAGATCTCCTCGTGGTAACGCGCCTCGACCGAGGAGCGCTCCATGAATTTCAGCACGTAACTGCCGATGGCGATATGGTCGCCATCCTTGAGTTCGGCCTCGATGATCGGCTGATCGTTGAGCAATGTCTTGTTGGTCGAATCGAGGTCCTTGATGCGAAAGCCCGCCGGCCCCTGCCAGATGGTGGCATGCCGGCGCGACACGCTGCGTTCGGCAATCTGGAAATCGCATTCGGGCGTGCGTCCGACCAGCAGCGGACGCTCGCCGACATCGATACGCTGGCCAAGCCGACGCCCCTGCAACACGACCAGGCAAGCCGGAGCCATTCCGCCGTCATGGCCGTGCGCCGGGCGTGTCGTCCGGCGTTGCGTCGTGGTGGAGTCGCGGCTGCGGGATTTCATGCGCGTTCACAAAATCGTCGTGTAACAAGTTTACGCGAGAATAGGCATCGATCCGTGTACAACGCGCATGTCCGGATGCTGCGGGATGGAACCGGGGTGGAGGACTGCACGAGTGCGCGTGGTAGATTCCCCGCGCAGCCCCATGAAGTCGTCATTGCAGGGGGCCGAGCGGCAACGGTACCTGCCGCGGCCCGTGCCCGCTTGCAGCGGGGAACCACTTCTGCCAATCGCCTTTCTCAGTTTCGGCCGCCACAGTGGCGATCACAGACCTTTCCATCCGACTCGACAGCACGTCTCCACCATGCAATCTTCCGAATTCGAATCCGATGACGCCACCGAGTTCCAGGATCCGCCATCGGCGGCCACTGGCGGCGCAGCGCTGGCACCGGGCACACAATTTGGCCCGTACGTCATCCGGCGGCTGCTCGGCGAGGGGGGCATGGGCCGCGTCTATCTGGCCCAGCAACTCCGGCCGGTACGCCGCGAGGTCGCGCTGAAGCTGATCCGCGAACAGGTCGCCAGTCCACTCGCGCGCGCGTATTTCGATGTGGAGCGGCAGGCGCTCGCGCAGATGCAGCACCCGTCCATCGCCAAGGTGTTCGACGCCGGCACCACGCACGACGGACATCCCTATCTGGCAATGGAAGTGGTCGAGGGCCGACCGATCACCCGCTTTTGCCAGGACGAGAAGCTCTCGTGCGACAAGCGCCTCAGCCTGTTCGCGCGCGTCTGCAATGGAGTCCAGCATGCCCACCAGAAGGGCATCATCCATCGCGATCTGAAGCCGGCGAATGTGCTCGTGCACGACATCGATGGCGAGCCGACCCCGAAGATCATCGATTTCGGCATAGCAATCGGAGGTGCGGTGGCAGGAGCATCCGCAACCGTCGACCACAGTGCCAGCGAGCGTGCCGGTACCGCCATCTACATGAGTCCCGAGCAAAGCGGAAGCCAGCACCTCGATCTCGATACACGCAGCGACGTCTATTCACTCGGCGTCATGCTCTACGAAGTGCTTACCGACGCCGATGCGGCGCGGCTGACGTCGATTGCACATCGCTCGGCGCGGGCACCGCATCAGACCCTGCTCGCGGCCATCGACAGTGACGCGCAGGACAATACCGAGCCCCTGGCGCAGACAACGCTGCTGCAGGCGGCGCGCCGGCTGCCGGGTGAACTGCGCGCGATATTGCGCAAAGCGCTGGCCGCCGACCGCAATGACCGCTACGACTCTGCGGCGGCGCTGGCCGACGATCTCGAAAGATTTCGCGAACGGCGGCCGGTCAACGCCCTGCCGCACTCACGCCTCTATGTGATGCGCACCTTTGTCGCACGACACCGGCTCGGCATCGCGACTGCCGCGCTTGCGACCGCGGCATTGCTGGTCGGCACCGCGCTCGCAGTGCACGGGCTCAGGCGTGCGGAGAAGTCCGCCGCGCTGGCGCAAGTCGAAGCGGCCAAGGCCGCGCAGGTCGCGGATTTCGTGCGCGGCATCCTGGCCGGCGTCGATCCGGATCGCGCACGCGGAATGGATCGCAGCCTCATGCGGCTGGTCCTGGATTCGGCTGCGCAACGCGCCGGTCGCGAGCTCGCGGGACAACCGGCAGTGCGCGCATCGATCGAACGCACGATTGGCGACAGTTACGCCTCGCTCGGCGAACTTGTCCTGGCAGGAACCCACTATGAGGCCGCGCTTGCAGCCGGTCGCGCCGCCCATATCGAAGCGGCGAAGCTGGCGCGCATTGCCATGCGCGCCGCGCAGAACATCGACAACGAAGGTCACTTGCCGCAGGCTGTCGCTGCCGGTGAAAAGGCGTTTGCTCTGGTTGCCGCATTGCCACCGACCAACCGCGACCGCTTGTTCATCGAAAGCCAGCTGGCCGGGCTCGAGGTCGACGCCGGTCGGCTCAAGGCGGCGCGTACGCGTTACCTGCGCGTGCTCGGGCTGCAGCGCCGGGAATTCGGCGCGGATGATCAAGACACACTTGCCACCATGGAGGGGCTCGCGATCGCCGATTCGGATCTGGCGAAGTACGACGAGGCGCGCCCGTTGTACGAAGAGCTGATCGCCAAGCGCCGCGCTCACCTCGGTGACGAGCATTCGAAAACGCTCGACGCGGTCAACGGCCTTGCCGTGCTCGAACTCGAGCAGAAGCACTTCAAGGCTGCTGAAAAACTGCTTGCGCCCGAGTTGCCGCTTTATGAGCGCGTGTTCGGCCCGGATCACCCGATGACCCTGCGGATCATCGCAAACCTTGGAGGTGCAATACGCCAGCAGGGTCGCAATGAAGAAGCGCGTCCGTACTACCAGCGGGCACTCAAGATGTCCAACGCGCTGTACGGGCCACGCAGTCCGAATACGGTGATGATGCAAACCAACCTCGCCTCGTTGCTGCGCGATGCCGGTGAACTCAAACTCGCAGAAAAACACGCGCGCGCGGCCGCCGCCAATGCACCCGCCGCGTTCGGCAGCAACCCGTTCCGCGCGATCATCTACAAGGAACTGGCAACCGTGCTGACCCGCGAGCACCTTTATGCCGACGCCGAGCGCGAACTCGATCGCGCCTGGAACATTCTTGCCAACGCCAAAGGCTACGGTCCGGCGCACCCGCGCAGCCAGGAGATCGTCGACGCTTATGTCGATCTCTACACCGCTTGGGACAAACCCAAGGCGGCGGCCCTGTGGAGCGCGAGGAGAAACCGGGAAACGGTCGACGCGAGCACCCCTTGATCGCCCTCGATCAGGCGCGCACTCGTGTTCGCGCAAAGTGGGGCAAACGCCGTCGTTGCACTCGGTCGCCGTGCGTGCGGCGCTCACGCACGGCGAGTATGCGTCGGAACAGAATCCATGTCGGTTCAGGCACGTTTTGCACCAGGCCGACACGGGTGAAATAGTCGTGGGCGCTCCGGCAGCGTTCCCAAGCAGGTCCGGGCGGTCCGCAAACACCAGCGTCAGTCTTCGTCGTCCTCGGCAAAGCGTACGCGTCGGGTTACGCCGCAGGTCAGGTCGTAGCCGATGGTTCCAGCGTGGGCGGCGATCTCCTCGACCGCAAGGCCGCGCCCCCACAACACCACGGTATCGCCCACGCGAGCATCGGGGTGGCCCTGCAAGTCGATCGCGATCAGATCCATCGACACGCGTCCAACCACGTGCGCACGACGGCCTTCAACGAGTACCGGAGTGCCCGAACCTGCGTGGCGCGGATACCCGTCGCCGTAGCCGATCGAGGCGATACCAAGAATCGTGCCTTCGCGGGCGCTCCAGGTTGCGCCATATCCAACCTGGTCGCCCGCACCAATGCGCTTGATCGCGATCAGGCGACTGGACAGCGTCATGGCCGGGTTGAGACCGAACTCGGCTGCGGTCTTGCCGGCGATAACGGAAATGCCATACAACGCACCTCCCGCGCGTACCCAGTTGGCGTGCGTACCCGGCCAACCGATGATCGCGGCGGAGTTGGCCAACGAGCGCTCGCCGTCGAGACCGGCAGTCGCGTGCTCGAAACAGTCGGCTTGCCGTGACGTCGAAGCGTTTTCGAACTCGTCCGATCGCGCGAAATGGGTCATCAGCCCGACACCGTCCTCGACATTCGGCAAGGTTTTCAACCTGGCATGAACTTCTCGCGCACGCTCGGGATCGAATCCCAGCCGATGCATGCCGCTGTCGATCTTGAGCCAGACCTTGATCGGGGACGCCGTGTGATCGGCGGCGAGCCATTCAAGCTGCGCGTCGTGGTGGATGACGGCCTCAAGTTGCAATCGACGCAATTCGGCCAGATCACCGGCATCGTCCAGACCGGACAAAACAACGATGCGCTGCGCGATACCCGCTGCGCGCAGGCGCTGACCGTCGGCTATGTCGGCGACGCCGAATGCGTCGGCCTGATCGAGAGCACGCGCCACGCGTTCAAGACCGTGTCCATAAGCATCGGCCTTGACCACCGCCATGACCTTCGCATGCGACGCGAATTCGCGCACGCGGCGCAGATTCGCGCGCAATGCGCCGAGGTGAATCGTTGCCGTGGCGGAGCGCATCGCTCAGTCAACAAGACGCTGCGCAACAAGTCCGACACCAGGCACGGCCCCCCTGTACGGGTACGCATCGGCGCCGGCATCGACCGGCTGCAATTTCGTCGCCGAAATCGAAGCTGCGATCATTCCAGATAGCCGTCGGCGTATTGGTCGGAGGCGAAATTCTCGAACTTGGTGTAGTGACCGAGGAAGGTCAGCTTGACCGTCCCGGTCGGGCCGTTGCGCTGCTTGCCGATGATGATTTCGGCGGTGCCCTTTTCGCTGGAATCGGCGTTGTAGTACTCGTCGCGGTAGATGAACACGATCAAGTCGGCATCCTGCTCGATCGCGCCGGATTCGCGCAGATCCGCCATGACCGGGCGCTTGTCGGCGCGTTGCTCGAGCGCGCGATTCAATTGGGACAGTGCAACCACCGGAATCTCGAGTTCCTTGGCCAGCGCCTTTAGGTTGCGTGAAATTTCCGAAATTTCAGTCGCGCGATTCTCGATGTTGCCAGGCACCTGCATGAGCTGCAGATAGTCGACGACGATGAGGCCGAGGTCGTGTTCGCGCTTGAGCCGGCGCGCACGCGCGCGAAGCTCGCCCGGCGACAAGGCGGGCGTATCGTCGATGAAGATCTTGGCATCGGAAAGCAAGGTGATCGCGTTGGTCACGCGCGGCCATTCCTCCTCGGCGAGTTCGCCAGTGCGCAAGTGCTGCTGATTGATGCGCCCGAGCGAGGAGATGAGCCGGAACGCGAGTTGCGAGGACGACATTTCCATCGAGAACACCGCAACCGCCTTCTTGCCGCGCAAGGCCGCCGATTCGGCAATGTTGAGCGCGAGCGCGCTCTTGCCCATAGCCGGCCTGCCCGCCACGATGATCAGATCGGATGGCTGCAGGCCCGTGGTCAACTCGTCGAGATCATCGAAACCAGTCGATATGCCGGTGACCTTGCCCTGATTTTCGTAGCGGTGATGCAGAATCTGGAACGCATCCTTGACCGCTGCGCGCATTGAAACGAAACCCTTGCGTCCACGCGCACCGGCTTCGGCGATGCGGAACACCTTCTGTTCGGCAACTTCGAGCAATGCCTGGCTACTGCGGCCTTCCGGCTGGAACGCATCACCGGTGATCTCGGTTCCCGCGTCGATCAACTGCCGCAACACCGATTTCTCGCGCACGATGTCGGCATAGGCGACGATGTTGGCCGCGCTCGGCGTCGAATTGGCCAGTTCCGCCACATAACTCGCGCCGCCAACCATCTCGGCCAGATTCTGAGCAACGAACCAGTCGCCAAGCGTCACCGCATCGTACGGCATGTTCTTGGACGACAGCTCACCGATGGCGCGGAAGATCAGCCGATGATCACGCCGGTAGAAATCGCCTTCGTTCAAGCGATCGGCGACACGATCCCAGGCATCGGATGCCAGCATCAAGCCACCGAGAACCGCCTGCTCGGCTTCGATGGAATGCGGCGGTACGCGCAGCGCCTCGACGTTGGCGGACGATTTGCGTTCGGTCAAGGCAGCCATCGGCGAGCGGGATCGGGAAGGGGGATGGTTGCGATCATACCGGTCCGCGTCTCAGGCGCTAAGACGCAAAGCTGTTGCGATGCTGTGGATAGCCTGTGCAATTGCCGGTGATTCGTGTGGATTGCCGAATGCGTGCAATAACGACTCCTGCTATCGGCCTATCCGATTATCGACGTATCCGACAATCGAACGGCAACTATCAACCGTTCACGCTGAACCTGGCGAAGCGAAGGCGAAGGGTCACCCTTCGACTCCGGCCCTGCGGGCCTGCGCTCAGAGTCGACTTCCGACCTGGATCTGAACGGGCGGACAGTAATCAAACGACTGCGGTTGGGTCGCGCGCAGTTCTGCACTGATCCAGGTCGTTTCGGTTTCGATGCGGCACGGGCGGCCGAGCGTGGTCAGAAGATTTCCGCCACGCAGCAACGCAAGCTGCCACCGGCGCATTCGATCGTGGTGAGATCGGTACTCGAGAGCACGAAGCCCGCCCGCTCCAACATTGCACGCTGTGCGACTCGCAGCGCATCGACGCCACTTGCGCTGAACCAGACTCGCCGTGGAGTCAGGGCGATCGCATTGGCGGCATAAGCCTCCTTCTGGGCGCGATCGATGCGCACGCAGGCGGGTGCATAGGCCTGCGCAATTGCGTCGGCGACGGCTTGGTTGGCAAATCCGTCCGGCGCAATGATCACGGCGCGCCCGGCCAGCAGCGCAAGCACGACATTGGTGTGATATTCGCCTTCGGCCAAGGTAAAACGGAAGGTCAGGTCAAGTCCGAATGCGGCGTGCATCGCTTCTGCACCAGCCCGATCACAGCGCGTGGAAAGTCCGCAAAAGCCGATGTTGCGGGCGCGATCGATGACCAGCGCACCGGTGAGTTCGGCGACGCAGTTGCTCATTGAAAGATCGGCGATCCGATAGCCCATGAGATCGCGAAAGAAAGCGCGAATGTCCGCGCGTTCGGTTTCGCGACGACGGATCGCATGCTGCATGCGCCCGATGATCAGGCAACCTGCAATCGTCGCAAATGCATTGTTCGGGAACACGCCGTCCGGACAAACCGGATCACCCGGGAAGGTCACGATCGGAAGATCGTCGCGAAGCCGGTGTGCGAGAGTCGCATGCTCACGCAGCGCGCACACGGGATCGGGAGCGGCAGCGCGGACCATGTAGCGATTGTCCTGCGCCGATTCGTCGGCGAGGCTGAAATCGAGCGGGCTGACCAGGAACGCTGCACGCGCCGTCGCCGGCTTGCGTGGCGCGAGGCGCGCGTAACAATCGAGAAATTGTCGGGGATCGTCGACGATCACGCGCGTTGAGCGCAGCTGCTGTTGCCCGCAGGGCCGATCAGGACTCCGCTTCGACGATCACCTTGACCTTCGCGTTGACATCCGCGTGCAGATGCAACTCGATCTCGTACTCACCGGTGTGGCGAATCGGCCCCTCGGTCATGATCACTTCGCTCTTGTCGAGCGCGATGCCTGCCGCCGTGAACGCCTCGGCAATGTCACGTGCCGCGACCGAACCAAACAACTTGCCTTCGGGGCTTGCATTGGCCCGGAGTGTGGTGGTCGCATTCTCGAACTGTGTACTGCGCGCATTGGCGCCGGCCAACTGCTGGCTCGCACGCGCCTCGTAGTCGGCACGACGACTCTCGAACTCGGCCACATTCGCTGCACTCGCCGGCAACGCTTTGCCCTGCGGCACCAGATAGTTGCGACCGTAACCGGGCTTGACGTTGACCTTGTCGCCAAGGTTGCCGAGGTTGCGGATTTTCTGCAGCAGGATCAGCTCCATGGTTTGCTCCGATTCGTTAGCGTCGGCATCGCTACCGATGCAGCTTGCGTTGTCCGAACATGGATTGCGTTGTACAGCCCTTGCCTCGGGGGAACCTCAGGACAGCTCGTCAAGGGATGTCCGCTTTCAGACTTTCCCTAGTGACTGTCGCAGTACGGCAGCAGCGAAAGAAACCGCGCCCGTTGCACCGCTGTCGCGAGCTGGCGCTGATAACGCGCCTTGGTTCCGGTAATGCGACTCGGCACAATCTTGCCGGTTTCCGTGATGTACTGGCGCAGCATGTTGAGATCCTTGTAGTCGATCTCGGTGATGCCCTCGGCGGTAAAGCGGCAGAATTTCTTGCGGCGAAAGAATTTGGACATGGATCTATCTCCTCGGTCGCACGCGATCAGTCGGCCGCCGATTCGGCGTCATCCCGGTCGCCGTCGCTGTCGTCGGTGCTGGCGCGGCTTGCTCTCGAATCTCGGCGCGGGCGCGGCTCATCATCGAAATCGCCGCCGCCGAACCCATCGTCGTCGCGACGCCGGCGCTCGCCGCCCTTGTCGTCCTTGTTCTTCATGATCGCCGACATTTCGGTTTCGGCGCTGTCACGACGCATGATCAAGTGTCTCAGAACAGCGTCGTTGAAGCGGAAACCGGATTCGAGTTCGCTCAAGGCATTCTGAGCGCATTCGATATTGAGCAGGACGTAATGCGCCTTGACCAGATGCTGGATCGGAAATGCCAGTTGGCGCCGACCCCAGTCCTCGAGGCGATGAATCTTGCCGCCATCGGCCTCGATCAGCGCCTTGTAGCGCTCGATCATCGCGGGTACCTGCTCGCTCTGATCCGGATGGACCAGGAACACGACTTCATAATGACGCATACGCGTCTCCTCGTGGGTGTCCGCACAAATGCGCGGGGGCAGCCTCCCGATCGGACGGTGAGGCGAGTGGCGACAAAAGGGGCGCGGATGGTAAAGGAACCGCCTGCGCAGCGCAAGGCTGGGCACGAACGGAAATTCCGCGCCCGGTCCGCTGCCTACAATCGCGCCTTCGGCCTCATGTCCTCTGTCACCCGCTCGACCGTGAAACTTTCCCCACAGCCGCACTCACCGGTGGCGTTCGGATTGCGAAACACGAACGTGGCATTGATGCCACGACGCTCAAAGTCGATTTCGGTGCCATCGACGAACGGCAGCGATTTGGCATCGACCACGACACGCAGCCCATCCTGCTCGTACACGCGGTCGTCGGCGGCGATCGCGTCAGTCAGATCAACCGTGTAGCCGAATCCCGAACAGCCCGTGCGTTTGACGCCAAAGCGCACGCCCACCGCCGATGCATTCTTCGCCATGTATTCGTGCATGCGCTCGCGCGCAGCTTCGGTGAACTGGATGCCCATGTTGACTCAAGCGTACCTTGGAGTATGCAATCGGCTGCATTGTAGCAGCCGCCGACAGCGCGGCGATCGATTCCGCTATGATCGCCGCCCTCACCACATGGCGCTCGGCCACGGAGTTTCAAGGCATGTCGGCAATCGGTGGATCCGTCACCAGTGTCAAGAGCGCTCTCTCCGGCGCGATCGCGCCCGGCAGCCGGGTGCGCGTCAACGGCTGGGTGCGCACGCGGCGGGACTCCAAGGCGGGACTGTCGTTCATCAATCTCGGCGACGGCTCGTGTTTCGATACGATCCAGGTCGTCGCGCCGAGCACGCTGGCCAACTACGAAAACGAGGTAGCGCACCTGACTACCGGATGCGCACTCAGCGTCGAGGGCGATCTGGTTGCCTCGCAGGGCAAGGGGCAGCGATTCGAAATCCGCGCGCGGCGCGTTGACGTGATCGGCTGGGTCGAAGATCCGGAAACGTATCCGATTCAGCCAAAACCGCACTCGCTCGAATTTCTGCGCGAGGTCGCCCATCTGCGTCCACGCACCAATCTGTTCGGTGCCATAGCACGCGTGCGTCACACGATCGCGAGCGCGATCCACCGCTATTTCGATGAGCACGGATTCTTCTGGATCAATACGCCGATCGTCACGACCTCGGATGCCGAAGGCGCCGGACAACTGTTTCGCGTTTCCACCCTCGATCTGATGAATCTGCCGCGCGACGAGCGCGGCGCGATCGACTTCCGTCAGGACTTCTTCGGGCGCTCGACCTTTCTGACGGTTTCGGGGCAGCTCAATGTCGAGGCCTACTGTCTTGCACTGAGCAAGGTGTACACGTTCGGGCCGACGTTTCGCGCCGAAAACTCCAACACTTCGCGTCATCTCGCCGAATTCTGGATGGTGGAACCGGAAATCGCGTTCGCCGATCTGGCAGACAACGCCGATCTGGCCGAGGACTTTCTCAAATCCGTGTTCAGCACGGTGCTGGCCGAGCGCGCCGACGATATGGCGTTTTTCGCCGAACGCGTCGAGAAGACCGCGATCAGCCGTTTGGAAGCGCTGATTGCGACGCCGTTCGAGCGTCTCGAGTACACCGATGCGATTAAAATACTCGAGCAATCTTCCCGCACGTTCGAATTTCCGGTCGCCTGGGGCGTGGACCTGCAGACCGAACACGAGCGGTATCTGACCGAGGAACACTTCGGCCGTCCAGTCATCGTCATGAACTACCCGGAACGGATCAAGGCGTTTTACATGCGGTTGAATGATGACGGTCGCACCGTCGCCGCCATGGACGTGCTCGCCCCCGGCATCGGCGAAATCATCGGCGGCTCGCAGCGCGAGGAACGCCTCGACATGCTCGA
>JBAUWF010000110.1:0-3349 GCA_049583635.1 Rhodanobacteraceae bacterium | reverse complement strand
CGGTGCGCTGTTCGGTGGCATGGTTCCGGATACGCGCTGCCACTGACGTGATCCGCTGAAGCTGCTAGGCTCGCGCGCTTTGAGCGATGACAGGACCGGTCATGCAGGTCGCAGCCGACAAGGTGGTTTCGATCCATTACAGCGTCACTGACGAGACCGGGGAGCGACGGGATTCCTCGCGCGAGCGCGGTGAACCGCTGGCCGTCTTGATCGGCCACGAGAACATCATCGCAGGTGTCGAAAAAGCGCTGCTCGGGCGTGAAGCTGGGGAGCGCTTCACTATCGAGGTGCCTCCCGCCGAAGGCTACGGCAACCGCCGCGAAGGCATGATCCAGCGCGTGCCCAAAAAGTATTTTCGGGATGCCGCGCATTTGAAGCCCGGCATGACCACGATGCTCACGATGCGCGAAGGCGGCCAGCGTATGGTCACGCTGCACAAGATCGGTGCCAGCGTGATCGACGTCGATCTCAACCCTCCGCTGGCCGGCCACACCCTGCATTTCGACATCGAAATTATCGCTATCCGCGATGCCACCGGCGAAGAGATCGCGCACCATCACGTGCACACAGTTGGTGACCACGCGCATTGACGGATGCTCGCAATGCCGGGATGACGATCACACTGGGGCGGCGCGCCAAGCGCTGCTATCCGGCGCGCTGCTGTGCTAGCGTTGCCGTGAACGGTTCAGGGAGGGCAGCATGAGCCAGCGTATCGCCTTCGTCGCGAGCCAGACCGATGATGCGCAAGCCGCGCTGACTGTGCTCGCCGCGCGTTATGACGCGGCACCGATCGATGAGGCCGATGTCATCGTGGCGCTCGGCGGTGACGGGTTCATGTTGCGCACGCTGCATCGCTACCTGCACCGCCGGGTTCCGGTCTATGGCATGAAACTCGGCGCGATCGGCTTCCTGATGAACCATCACCACGCCGACAATTTGCCGGAACGGCTCGCGTGCGCCCAGCCGGCGGTGCTGCGGCCCCTCGAGATGCATGTGCATACCGAATCGGGCACCGAGTCGCTTGCGCTGGCGTTCAACGAGGTTTCGTTGTTGCGTCAGACCAAGCAGGCGGCGCACCTGCGCATTTCCCTGAATGGCAAGATCAAGCTCGCCGAGCTGATCTGCGATGGCATCCTGGTATCGACGCCGGCTGGCTCGACGGCCTACAACCTGTCGGCACATGGGCCGATCCTGCCGCTCGAATCGCACCTGCTCGCGATGACTCCTATCAGTCCGTTCCGTCCGCGCCGCTGGCGCGGTGCGATCTTGCCGGCGACCACCGAAGTGCGCTTCGAGGCACTCGATCCGTACAAGCGACCGGTCAGTGCGACGGCCGATTCCAACGAGGTGCGCGATGTCGTCGAAGTCGTGGTGCGCGAATCGCAGGAACAGACCGTCACCCTGCTGTTCGACCCCGAACACAACCTCGAGGAACGCATTCTCGACGAGCAGTTCGAGCTTTAGGGATGCTTACCGGTACCGACAAGGCGGCTGATATGCCGGCGCGACTGAATCAACCAGGCCTGTGCGGGCGTATTTCGGGATGGTCTTTCGGCAACTTGCCGCACTTGTGCGACGCGAAGTTGGTAGCAGCTTACGGGTCGAACCCGTTGGAAAAAATCTCCCCCGCGTCCCCTTCAAGCCCCAATCGATTATGCCCCTATTTGTAATGGAGTGCATCGCGGCTTCGGCGCATTTGATCCACAGCGAAGCCGTGCGAGCGACTCGGGATTGCGTGGTCGTTGCTGGCGGGATTCGACCGCATTCCAGATACGCCGCCCCGGAATGGGAGGGCGCCCCGCTGCATGAGGGAAGCGCGGATGCCCGGCGGCCGCGATCCGATTATAGTGGCGGCTCAATGCCCAGCTTGTGGATATCGCCGTGTGCACCAACAGAACTCCGTCGCTTTCTCTCCTTGCCCTTGCACTAATCGGCGTGGCCGGCGCCGGCAATGCCGGCGCCGCCGATGTCGATCGCTCGTTGCTGGCCGCCGCGACCGAACACGGTTCTGCCGATGCACTGATCGTGTTTGCGGATCAGGCGCCGCCGGTGCTGGCGCCGCTCGATCGCACGGCCGACTATCGCTTGCGCCGCCGTGTACTGGTCGATGCGCTGCGCGCGCGCAGCGATGCCGAGCAACGCGATGTGCGCGACTGGCTAGATGCACGTGGTATCGCACATCGCGACTTCTGGGTGGCCAATGTCATCGAGACCCGACTGTCGAGCGCCGATCTTGCCGATCTTGGGCGCCGCGGCGATGTGACGCGGATCGTTTCCAATACGGTGATATCGGCGCATCTGCCGCGTCCCGAGACCGGCGCGGAGTCGCCCGACCAGCCGACGACGATCGAGTGGGGCGTCATGCAGATCAATGCGCCGCTGGCCTGGGCAGCGGGCGACACCGGCCAGGGCGTCGTGATCGGCGGCGAGGATACCGGCTATCAGTGGGATCATCCGGCGCTCGAGCCGCAGTACCGTGGATTCGCCAACCGAGTGGTCGACCACAACTACAACTGGCACGATGCGATCCACGACTCGAGCGGCAATCCCTGCGGCAACGACTCGCCGTTTCCGTGCGACGACTATGGACACGGTTCGCACACGGCGGGCACCTTTGCGGGGGACGACGGCGGCGCCAACCAGATCGGCGTCGCGCCGGGTGCGAAGTGGATCGGCTGCCGCAACATGGACGACGGAAATGGAACGCCGGCGCGTTACATCGAATGCATGCAATGGATGCTCGCGCCGACCGATCTGGCCGGCCAGAATCCGAACCCCGATCTGGCGGCGGACGTGGTCAGCAACTCATGGACCTGTCCGCCGAGCGAAGGCTGCACGGCCGGCGACGAGATCGAGGCGGCGGTCGACAACGTAGTCGCGGGCGGTATCTTCTTTGCGGCAGCGGCCGCGAACGACGGACCGGCCTGCGGCACGATCACCGGCCCGCCCGCGATTTACGATGCGAGCTTCGTGGTCGGCGCCACCGACAGCAGCGATCGCCTTGCGTCGTTCTCCAGTCGTGGCCCGGTGGCCGGAGTCGAACTGATCCGGCCGGATGTGTCGGCCCCCGGTGTCAATGTCCGATCTTCAGTACCGGTCAACAGCTATGCGTTATACAGCGGTACCAGCATGGCCACACCGCACGTCGCCGGTACGGCGGCGCTGGTCATGGCCATGGATCCTGCGTTGAAGGGCAATCCGCAACGGGTCGCCGAGATTCTGCGCGACACCGCCGAGACCGAAGGCGTTACCGATCCGTACAATTCCGGCTGTGGCGGCCTGACCATGAACGACTGGCCCAATTATCAGGCCGGCTACGGCCGGGTGGACGCGTGGGCTGCGGTGCAAC
>JBAUWF010000109.1:0-7014 GCA_049583635.1 Rhodanobacteraceae bacterium | reverse complement strand
TATCCTTGTTGTGTTTCACGCTGGATATCGACGGCTCATGCATAGCCGAAGCGTGTTTGCTGATGGCGAAATACCCGTGTCGGACGCGGACAGCGGTGTTGCGGGACAGGTGCAGAAAAGATTGGCGTAACAATGATTGGCCGGTTGTCGCGGTTCGAACCTTCACTGCATAATCCATACGCACCGCGGCATTTTGATTCCGTTCCTGCTTCGACTGTTCGGACACCGCTTGGTTGCGGAGATTGTTCCTTGTCATTTCGTTACTGGGTATCTCGTTCAAGCCATCCTGTTGCCGTGGCGTTGAGGGCCGCGCGCAAAAGTCTCGCGCATGTCACCTTGCCAGCACCGCGGATCGTCGTGGTGCCGCTGCTCTATGTTTTTCTTGCGTTGCGCGCAGTGATTTTTTTTCTGCGACGATTCTTCCTCGCCGAGCCGTTGCTCAAGGCGTACTGCACGCGTTACGGGCGTGGCGTGACTACCGGCATTTATGTTCCTTGGGTGCAGGGGCGCGGCGAACTCGTGCTCGGCGATTACGTGCGGTTCGACGGCAAGGTCAGCATCGCGTTCGGTGCGCGCTTTGTCGAACGCCCGAAACTCAGTCTTGGCAATCACACCGGAGTGGGCCATGGCGTCAGCTTCGTTGTCGGCCGTGAAATCCGCATCGGCTCACATGTGCGAATCGCCGGTGGCGTCTCGTTCCGGGATTCCGGTGGTCACGCCAGCGATCCCGCGCTGCGCAAGGCGGGTGCTCCACCCGGCGAGGACGATGTGAGGGCGATCATCGTTCACGACAACGTTTGGATTGGCGGAGGAGCCCTGATTCTTCCCGGCAGCGAAATCGGTGAAGGCAGCATTATTGCCGCGCGCTCGATTGTCTCGGGGGTCGTGGCGCCGTATACGGTTGTGGCTGGAAATCCGGCCCGGCGTGTCGGCAATCTGACGCCACCCGCCGACGCATGAGCGACTCGTTTTTTTCCGTGTTGCCGGCGCCACCGTTGCAATCCGCGCCACACCTCGCGACACACTTCGGCATAGCCCGAATGTGGATCAAGCGCGATGATGTGATTGCGTTTGCCGGCGGCGGGACAAAATGCCGTAAATTTCCGGGTCTGATTGACCGACTGCGGGCCACGCCGGCGGACACTTTGCTGTTGAGCGGAGGCGCGACTTCCAATCAGGCGCGTTTGATGGCGGCCGTGGCTGCCATCGCCGGCTATGCTTGCGAGGTCTTCCTCGATTCTCCGGACGATGCGCCTGCGGCACATTTCGTTCGCCTGTTCGGCGGCACGGTGCATGCTCTACCCGGCGCGTCTCGGTGGACGCTGAACGCCGCAATTCGCGCGCGTCTGCGCGAGCTCGGCGCAGCGGGCAAGTCCCCGGTCGTGGTGCCGGCGGCAAGCCCGGACGATCTCGCTTGCTACGAAGCGGCGATCGGGGAGTTGGCTGCGGGTGAATTCGATTCGCCACACAATACGTTGATCGTAACCGCGGCCGGATCCGGAGCGACCTCGGCTGGTTTCCTGTTGGGCCTCGACCGGGTTTTCCCCAATGCGCGCTTGCTGGCGGTAAGCGTCGATCGTCCCGCCCGCGAACTGCGCGTCGTGATCACGCGGCTGCTGGCGACCGCACTCGGTGTTTCTGTGGACGGGGACGACGTTACCCGCATCGTTTCGCGCCTGAGCGTGGACGACGGCTTCGTCGGCAGCGGTTACGGGATGCCCAGTGCAGCTTCACTCGACGCGGTTGCACTGGCCGCGCGCAGCGAAGGATTGCTGCTCGAGCCTGTGTATACTGGCAAGGCACTGGCTGCGCTTGCTGCAATGGCGCGGGGAAGCCGCATCGGCCGAAGCGACAGCGTCGTTTTCTGGCACACCGGAGGGGTCCCGTATCTAGGGACCAGTCTCGCGCAATCATCTCCCTGATCGTCGGGGTATCTCGGGTCAAAGGCCAACGCAGGATCAGTCAATCACCATGGAATCAATCGAATCGCGCGTGCGGACATTCATCCGTGAGACGTTTCCGGTTTCTGCCGCTGACGGTGACGTGCCGATCAACGAGAGCCTCCTCGATTCGGGAATCATCGACTCGATTGGCGTATTGTCCTTGGTTACATGGCTGGAGCAGGAATTCGACATCGTTGTGGCGGATGAAGACGTGGTCCCGGAACATCTGGACAGCATTGAGCGCATCGTCAACTTCGTCCGACGCAAATCGGCATAGACCCGCCACGAAACATGATGCGTTACGAGGAATTCCTGCGTGAAAGTGCGCGGCGCGATGCCGATCGCGAGGTGATTGTGCATGCCAGCGGCCGGATCACCTATGGTGCATTCGACGCCGCTGTCGATCGTTTTGCGTCGGCGCTGGTGCATGGCGCGAATCTCTCGCGCAACGAACGGTGTGTGCTGTTCCTCGACAACCGTCCGGAAACCGCGGTGGGGATTTTTGGAACACTGCGCGCGGGCGGCGTGTTCAGCGTCATCAATCCAACCACCAAGGTGGACAAGCTCGCCTATGTAATGAACAACTGCGAAGCCTCGGTGCTGGTTACCCAGGCGGCGTTGTTGCCGGTGGCGCGGGCCGCCGCGGCCCAGGCTCCGAGCGTGCGTCGGGTTATCGTCGTCGATGGAGGGGACGATCCATCTGCGATCGCTTACGCCGATTTCATGGCAGCGGCACCTGCGCGTTTGCCGGATGCGCCACGCGGTCTCGACATTGACCTGGCGATGCTCGTGTATACCTCCGGATCCACCGGTCAACCCAAGGGCGTCATGATGACGCACAAGAACATCGTGCATGCGGCGACTTCGATCACAACCTATCTCGAAGCACGCGCGAACGATGTCGTGCTCAGCGTGTTGCCGTTGTCGTTCGACTATGGCCTGTACCAGCTTCTGATGTGCGTGAAGGTGGGTGCGACGCTGGTGCTCGAGAAGTCCTTCGCGTTCCCGCAGAAGATACTGCCGATACTTGCAACCGAGCGGGTGACGGGATTCCCGCTGGTGCCGACCATGGCTGCGCTGATCGTGCAGTTGCGCAATTTCGATCCGGCATGGGCTGCGAGCGTGCGCTACCTGACCAACACCGCCGCAGCACTGCCGCCCGCGCATATCCGGAAATTGCAGGACCTGTTCCCGAAAGCTCGCGTCTACTCGATGTACGGGATGACCGAATCCAAGCGCTGTACCTATTTGCCGCCCGAGCAACTGGCAATGCGGCCCGACAGCGTCGGCATAGCGATTCCGGGCACCGAGGTCTGGGTTGCAGACGAGGAAGGCCGGCCGGTCGAGCCGAATGTGGTTGGCGAGCTTGTCGTGCGTGGTGGCCACGTCATGCAGGGCTATTGGCGCAACGAGGAAGCCACGTCAAAGACACTCAAGCCCGGGCGCTACCCGTGGGAGAAGGTTCTGCATACCGGGGATCTGTTCCGCATGGACGAAGAAGGTTACTGCTACTTCGTCGGACGCAAGGACGACATCATCAAGTCGCGCGGCGAAAAAGTCAGCCCGAAGGAAGTCGAAAACGTGCTCTACGCGCTGCCTGGTGTCAAGGAAGCCGCAGTCGTCGGTGTGCCCGACGAGTTGCTCGGGCGGGCACTAAAGGCAATCATCGCGCTCGCGGACGATGCGACCGTGCAGGCGCGCGATGTCGTCGCGCACTGCGTCGCGAATCTCGAAGATTTCATGGTGCCGCGTTTGATCGAATTTCGTGCCACGCTGCCCAAGACCAGCACCGGCAAGATTCGGCGTACCGCGTTGCAGTCCGAAGCCGAGGGTCACGCCTTGCCGGGTGACCAGGAATAGCACAATGACTGCGGCGCGTTCAATGCAATGCGTTATCCGGGAGGTTGCTCGCTGCGCGGACTATTGGCGCGGGCTTAGCATCCTGTTGCATCGGCGTGGGCCATGAACCCGCGACCCAGAAAGGCGACTCTGCTGCGATGGCTTCCCGATAGTCTGGTCTTGACCCGTGGCCCGCGCGCGGGCCGTGCAGTCTATCTGAGCTTCGACGATGGCCCCGATCCCGAGTGCACACCAAGGTTGCTCGACTTGCTCGCGTCACACAATGCACGCGCGAGTTTTTTCCTGATCGGCGAGCGTGCGGAGCGCTATCCAGGACTGGTCGAGCGACTTGTCGCGGAAGGACATCTGCTCGGCAACCACTCGTACAGTCACGCACGCTTCGAGACCCTGCCGCTTGCAACACAACTCGACGATATTGCACGCACGGACCGTGTGCTGTGCGCGTTCGACCATCGGGTGCTGCACCGGTTTCGGCCGCCCTACGGTGTGCTGCCGTTTCGGCTGGTCATGCATTGTGCGTGGCGGCGACGCAACATTGCGTATTGGTCGTACGACAGTCTGGACTATCAGGACAGGTCGGCGCAGGAACTAGCCGGCTTGCTGCGTCGGCAACCGCCGCGTATTGGCGATATTGTGCTGATGCACGACAATCGTGAGCACACCATCGCGCTTCTGGAAATGCTCCTTCCGGAATGGCACGAACAAGGTCTCGCTCTAGAGGCCCTGCCGCCCATGAGTTCATGAGGATTCTCTATCATCACCGCACACGTGGCCGTGAAGTGGAGGGAGTGCATATCCGAGGGATCGTGCATGCGCTTCGGGAACTCGGCCACGACGTCAATGTGTTGTCGTTCCCGGGCGCGGACCCGGAAAATGAAACGGTTCCGGCAAACAGCCGGACCCGCTCCAAGCACAGGCGATCCAGCGGACGATTGGCCGGTCTGGTCGCACGCACGCCCGGTGTGTTTTTTGAGCTTCTCGAACTTGCATACAATCTTGCAAGCTGGTTTCGCGTTGCGGCCAGGATTCGCCGGACGCGTCCGGATCTGATCTACGAGCGTTATTCGCTGTATCTGTGCGCCACGGTGTGGCAGGCGCGCAGGCATGGCATTCCAATCATTCTCGAAATCAACGATTCGGCACTGGTGCCGCGCGTAAGGCCCCTCATTTTCAAGCCTCTCGCACGCCGCATCGAACGCTGGTGTCTGCGCAATTGCACGGGTTTGGTGTTCATTTCCACTTATTTTCGGGATATCGCCGAACAGGCATACGGACCCATCAGCCGCTCGGTGATTTCACCGAATGCGGCCGACATCGGGCGCTTTGATTCGAGCCGGTTCGATCGCGTGACCTTGCGGGCCACGCGTGGCATCGCCAATGAAATCGTGTGTGGGTATGTCGGTGGGTTCGTGCATTGGCACGGCATCGCCGAGTTCGTGTCGCGCATTGCGCCGCAAATGGCATCGGCGCCGCGCTTGACCCTGATGCTCGTCGGTGCGGGCAGCGACCTTGCCGCGGTTCGCTCGGTGGTTGCCGAGCATGGATTGTCCGGGCGCATCTTGACGCCGGGCCGGGTGGATCACGCCGAAGTGCCGGGGTGGATCGCCTGCATGGACTATGCAGTCCTGCCGAATTCCAATGAATACGGCTCGCCGATGAAGTTGTTCGAGTTCATGGCGATGGGCGTCGCGGTCGTCGCGCCGAACTACGCGCCGATTGCCGAGGTGATCACGGACGGTGTAACCGGATGGCTGTTTCCGAAAGGAGAAGTCGATATGTGCGTCCAATGCGTGCTGGAAATGTCGGCGCGGCAAGACGAATTATTGAAGGTCGGCGACGCGGCCAGGACTTACATCGCGCGTGAGCGACAATGGCGCAACAACGCCGAACAACTCCTCTCGCTCTTGCCGGCTGCGGAGCAAATCAACAACGACAGCGTGAGCGAGCGCACGAAGTAACAAAGATCCGGTGGCGTCAGTCCGGCGCTGGCGGCCGCATTATTTCGGTGGTGTCGGGGCAGGTTGCTCGAGCATTGATCGCAAGCCTATTTTCTGAAAACGCGGCGACGGATATTGCCGGCGATCATGTGCCGCAATATCGACCACGCAGGCGCCGGATCATCCAGTCGGAAAACGTGAAAATGCGCCCCTGCCCACTGCATCAGGACCTTGGGAAAACGATCGCGCGCCGGGGGTTTGCGTGCGAGCACGGTCTTGATGTCTCCGTACAGATTGACGCAGCCGACCCCGACCGGATAGCTCCTCGGTGCAGCCGTCACCGGCAGTCCAAGCGCGTCCTCCCAGGCCATCCGGCAGACATTCACACCGCAGCGCGCGGCGAATTCGACATACCACCAGGCGCGCGTATTGACCTCCAGAACGCGGAACTGCCCGTTGCGCGCGTCGCGCTTGAACTCGGCGCTGAAGATGCCGCGATAGTTCAACCTCGAAAGCAATTCGATAATACTGTCGACCGCGCCTTGAATCTCGGTCAACGGAATGCTGCGGCAGTACGAACTGTTGCCGAAATCCGGTGGGAAAATGCGAATTCTGCGGCGTGCGAACAGACCGGTCAGATTGCCGTCCCGGTCGCGGAAACCATCGACGAAATAATGGTCGGCAGACGTGCCGGGCACATACTCCTGCGCCATCAACTTGAAGCCCCGGCCGTCCAGTCGTTGTCGTATCTGTTCAAGTTGCTGGTGGCTACTGGCCCACACGCCCTTGGCCCCGATAACCTGGTTGAACTTCTGGGAATTCGACGGTTTCACAAAAACGCGGTCCATTTCGGAAAACGGGACTGCGGCGGCATCTTCGGCTGAAGCCAGCGGAAATGTGCGCGGATGCGGGATGTTCGTGCGTTCCAGAAAGGTCGCGAACCGGGTCTTGTCCTGCAGGATCTCGAGTGTGTGGCGCGGACTTGAACTGATTTTGAAGCGCGCCGTCAATTCCCCTTGCGGCAGGTCGGCCAGCCACAGCGCCGCATCGTCGGCGCCCGGGATCAACACCGCCTCGCTCAAGGGAATGGAGCGCAGAATTTCGAGCGCCTGCGGACCGATCGTGCCATCCCAGGCTATCTCTCCGGGGATCGGCCGATACCAGCGTGAGCGCGTCGGCAGGTCGCTCGGCGGGCAAGCGACGTACGCTGGTATCCCGGCAAGGTGCAGGCAACGCAGGGCGCCGAGGCCGGTTGCGTCGCGCCCCAGCACAAT
>JBAUWF010000108.1:0-51452 GCA_049583635.1 Rhodanobacteraceae bacterium | reverse complement strand
CCGCATTCGGCGATCTGCACGGCTTCATCGCCGGTTGGAGCTACTGGATCTCCAACATGGTGTTCTTTCCCAGCCTGCTGCTGTTCCTTTCCGGAGTATCGGTGTATATCGCCGGCGATCGCTGGGTGCTGCTGGCAGACAGCGCGCTCTACAACAGTTCCTATTGCCTGCTCGCCCTGTGGGCGGCGACGATCCTCAATATATTGCTGCGGCGGCGCGCGGCGGGTGACGGCCGGGAAATTACCCGGATTCCGGGCGGCGCGCCCGCTTGCTGGCTGACGAGCGGACTGGGCTTTGCGACCACCTTGCTCGCGATCATTACCTCACTGGTGCCGCCGGAACACAGCGCGAATCCGGTTTTGTTTTTCGTCAAGGTCTGTGGCGGGAGCTGCGTACTGATCGGCGTCGGACTGGCGTTCTACGCGCGCGGCCGAAGCCGCATATCCGCCGCCCCATGACAAGCCCCGACGCCAGCCGCTAGGATGGCTGCCCAGCCGAGGTGCGGATTGCGTGATGAACGAATCCGGAGATACTGCCAAACAGCACTGGTGGGTCGCCGCCATCGGCAACACCTTGGTCTGGGCGCGCCTGCGCGTGCGCGAATCCGACGTTGCCGAAGTATTCGACTGCGACGGGCGCACGCTCAAGTACGATGACGAAACCAGTGCACGCATGGCGCTGCTCGATGCCGATTTCCGCGCCTGGGACGGACTCGACGAAACCGACGCAACCGCACTCGGTTTAGATCTCGCATCGACGCAGCCGCCGCAGGCCGACATCGACGCGGAATTGTTGCCGTACATGGTGCAGAACCTGGCGCCGCGCGATTAGCATCGGGCACAAGCCACGCGGCGCGTGCTGCGAATGGAGGTATCGATGGATCTCGATCTGAGCGGCAAGCATGCGCTTGTCTGCGGCGCCTCGCACGGCATCGGCCGTGCTGCGGCACACGAACTGGCGGCGCTGGGTGCCGACGTGACGGTGCTCGCGCGCTCGCGCGATACGCTCGAGACGGTGGCGGCCGCCCTGCCCTGCGCGTACACAGGGCAGCACCACGGCTACATCGAGGCCGACGTGGCCGATCACGATGCCTTGCGCGCGAAAGTTGAAGCCCTCGCGAATGCTCGCGCGGTGCAGATCCTCGTCAACAACAGCGGCGGCCCACCCGGTGGCGCAGCGCATGCGGCCGATGTGGAGGCCTATCTGGATGCGTTCCGCAAGCATCTGGTCGCGAACCAGACGCTGCTGCAAACCGTATTGCCCGGCATGCGCCAGAATGGTTATGGCCGCGTGATCAACATAATCTCGACCTCGGTCAAGGAACCAATCCGCAATCTCGGCGTATCCAACACGATACGCGGTGCGGTCGCAAGCTGGGCAAAAACCCTGGCCGCCGAACTCGGACCGTTCGGCATCACCGTTAACAACGTACTGCCCGGTTACACGCGTACGCGCAGACTCGATCAGATCCTCGCCGACCGTGCCCGGGCCGGGAACCAGAGTGAAGAGGCTGTGGCAAAAACCATGCTCGCCGGCGTTCCGGCCGGGCGCTTTGCCGAAGCGTCGGAGATCGCTGGCGTCATCGCATTTCTGGCAACACCCGCTGCAGGCTATGTCAATGGCATCAACCTGCCGGTCGACGGCGGGCGCACCTTGTCGCTTTAGCACTGTTTCGACGGGCTAACGCACTATTGGCCTATGCCGGTATGCCCTTCGCCTTGGCCGCACCACGCTCAGCGTGGACTTCGGTGCTGCATGATGGATGTCGAAGCAGATAAGCTTGGCGCATGAGTGAAACGTCGATGCTCGCCAACCTGATCGATGGACGTCTGCGCGCACCGCAGGGCGGACGCTATATCGATGTGGTCGAACCGGCGACAGGCGTGACCTTCGCGCGCTGCCCGGATTCCGGTCGCGCAGACGTTGAAGCGGCCGCGCAAGCGGGTCAGCGCGCATTTTCCCACTGGTCGGCAACACCGAACGGTGAGCGCGCGCGGCTGCTGAACCGTCTGGCCGATCTCGTCGAGGCCGAACGCGATGCGCTGGCCGCGCTCGAGTCACGCGACAGCGGCAAACCGGTCGCGCTCGCCAAGTCGATGGATATTCCGCGCGCCGTTGACAACCTGCGTTTCTTCGCGGCCGCAATCACGCAATGGCCGAGCGAATCGCATTCGACGGGCAAGGACGCACTCAACTACACGCTGCGCCAGCCGCTCGGCGTGGTCGGGTGCATCAGCCCGTGGAATCTGCCTTTGTACCTGTTCACCTGGAAGATTGCGCCGGCACTGGCGGCCGGAAATTGCGTGATCGCCAAACCATCGGAAGTGACGCCATGCACGGCGGCGCGCCTCGGCGAACTCGCGATCGAGGCGGGTTTTCCGCCCGGAGTGTTGAATATCGTTCTCGGTACCGGGCCAGACGCCGGTCAGGCGATGGTCAATCATCCGGCAGTGAAGGCGATCTCGTTTACCGGCTCGACGCGCACCGGCGCGGCGATCGCGGCCGACGCGGCGCCGCGTTTCAGGAAACTTTCGCTCGAAATGGGCGGCAAGAATCCGGCGATCGTATTCGCCGACTTCGATGCAAGCGATACGAATCTCGATACAATCGTGCGCTCGGGATTCGCCAATCAGGGCGAAATCTGCCTGTGCGGATCGCGCCTGCTGGTACAGCGATCAATCTACGAGACGTTCAAGCAACGCTACCTTGAGCGCGTGCGCGCCTTGCGCGTTGGCGATCCGTCCGAATCCACCAGCGATCTCGGCGCGCTGGTCTCGAAGGCACATTTCGACAAAGTCATGACCTGTATCGCGCGCGCGCGCGCCGAGGGCGGCAACGTGCTTTGCGGCGGCGGTGCCGTGAATCCGGGCGGTCGATGCAGCAACGGCTGGTTCGTCGCGCCGACCGTGATCGAGGGACTGCCCAACGAATGCGAGACCAATCAGGAGGAAATCTTCGGTCCGCTGGTCACGCTGATCCCGTTCGACGACGACAGCGACGCGGTCGCGATCGCGAATGGCACCGATTACGGTCTCGCGGCGTCGCTATGGACACGTGATCTTGCCCGCGCGCATCGCGTATCTGCCAAGCTCGAGTTCGGCATCGTCTGGGTCAACTGCTGGCTGTTGCGCGATCTGCGCACACCATTCGGCGGCGTGAAGAATTCCGGGGTCGGCCGCGAAGGCGGTGTCGAGGCCTTGCGTTTTTTCACCGAGGCGAAGAACGTTTGCGTCCGATTCGAGTCTACCCATGCATAGGCGATATCAGGCAGCGACCGTACGGACACAAGTGTTGTTGCGGACAGTGCGGAGGACCCTCGTGGCACACAGAAAAACACCGACACGCATCGTCTGCTGCGCGCTGGCGGCCTGGACGGCTTGCGCCGCGGCACAGGGACGGCCGAGCCAGCACGCACCGGGCAAATCCACTTCGACATCCGATCTGGAAACCAAGTTGACGCCGTACCAATGGCAGGCACAGCAACGCACCGCGTTCGAGCAGTCGGAAAAAGTCTATGCTCAGGCGCTCAAGCGCAACGGGTTGCTCGCGCAGTACAAGGCGATGCGCGATGCGTACCAGGCCGACCGCAACGCCGCGTTCCGTATCGTGTTCGGTCAGTACCTCAGCTGGTACCAGACTTTCATCGGTGACTATCCCGGCGCACTCGACTCCTACTCGATCGCCCAAGTGCCCACCCGGGACGACAGTCGCTCTCCGCTTGAAGGAGGATATACCGCGAAGCCGGCGCTCGACGTGATCGCAAGGCTCGCGCACGGGCACAAGGCGATCTTTCTCAACGAAGCGCACAACGTGCCGCTGACTCGTACGGTCACCTTGCAGCTGCTCGGCAAGCTGCGCGCCGATGGCTACGACTGGTTTGCCGCCGAAACGCTCTATTCGGCCGACAAGGGACTGCAAAAGCGCGGCTATCCAACCGCGAAAAGCGGTTTCTACACCAACGAGCCGATCCTCGCCGAAATGGTGCGCAGCGCGATCAAGCTCGGCTTCAAGGTCGTCGCTTACGAGTCGTCCGACGAAGTCGCCGGCGACAAGCGTGAATTCCAGCAGGCCCAAAATCTGTTCGAGCGCGTGTTCAAGCAGGATCCAAAGGCGCGCCTGGTGGTCGACGCCGGCTATGCGCATATCCAGGAAAGCGGCCGCTTTCTGGGTGGCAAAAGCATGGCCGAGCATTTCCGCTCGATCAGCGGCATCGATCCGTTGACCATCGAGCAGACCATGATGATCGCCCACCCGAAGACTGCACAGGATCATCCGATCTACCGCGCGGTAATCGATGCCCTGCATCCAGATGGGCCGGTCGTGTTCGTCGACAAGGATGGCGCGCCGTGGTCGCTCAAAGCCAAGGCCTATGATGCGACCGTGTTCTTCCCGCATCAGATGCTGCGCGACAACCGGCCGACCTGGGCGACGCTGGGCGGTCTGCGCGTGCCGTACCTGGTCGGCAACGAATTGTGCGCCAATCACTACCCGTGCCTGATCGAGGCACGCTACGCCGGCGAAGGCGACGATGCGATTCCCGCGGACCGCGTGGTGCTCGATCGCATCGACAAGATCAGTGTCGAATCGAGCAGCGACTTGTACCTGCGCCCCGGCCGTTACCGGCTGACCGCAACCGACATCGACAATCAGGTGTTCACGCGCCGCAACATCGACGTCGGCACCCAACCCGCCAGCGCCGGCAAAGCGCAATGAACGGTTCGATCCGGACGGACGCGGCTCCGCCACCGGTAGGCGCCTATCCGCACGCGCGACGCATCGGCGATCTGTTGTTCCTGTCCGGAGTCGGGCCGCGCAGGCCCGGCTCCAACGAGATCCCGGGTAACGTGCATGATGCCGAAGGCCGGCTGATCGGCTACGACATCGAGGCGCAATGCCATCAGGTTTTCGCGAACGTGCGCGCGGTGCTCGAAGCAAGCGGCGCTCGCTGGAAAGATCTCATCGACATAACCGTATTCCTCACAGACATCGCACGCGACTTCACCGCATACAACCGCATCTACTCCGAGTATTTCCCCGACAGCGCCGATGCACCCTGCCGCACCACGCTCGGCATCGACGCACTGCCTACGGCGATCGCGATCGAGTTGAAGTGCATCGCAGCACTGCGGGCGGACCGGAGCTCCTGAACGCGTTCGCCCGTTCCGCACTACACTGCGGCCAATCACCGGACCAGACCGAAGGAGCGATTGCCATGCTGCCCGCCGCGTTCAATCTCGCACACTGGATCGATCAGCACCGCGACCTGCTCAAACCGCCGGTCGGCAACAAGTGCATTGTCGCCGACGATTTCATCGTGATGGTGGTGGGCGGCCCGAACATGCGCAGCGACTACCACCACGACGAGGGCGGCGAATTCTTCCATCAACTCGAAGGCGAAATGGTGCTCAAGGTGCAAGAGGATGGGAAAGTACGCGATATCCCGATCCGCGCCGGCGAGATTTTCTATCTGCCGCCACGGGTCCTGCATTCACCGCAACGCATGGCCGGTTCGATCGGGCTGGTGGTCGAGCGCAAACGTCGACCCGACGAACGCGATGGTCTGGTGTGGTTTTGCGAGGCCTGCAATCACAAACTGTATGAGGAATTTTTCCATCTGCACAACATCGAAACGGATTTCCCGCCGGTATTCGAGCGCTACTACCGTTCCCTCGAAACACGGACCTGCAAGGCCTGCGCACACGTGAATCAGGCACCGGCAAAGTATCGCGAGCAGACTGCAACGTAGCGCGAACCCGCGCGCGACGTCGCAGCGTGCGTGGAACGTAAGCGTTGAACCGTCGGCCCGGCATGCGGTTAAACTGTCCGGTCATGCTCAAGATCGATACCCACGCCCACATCCTGCCGCGCACGTGGCCCGATCTGGCCGCCAAATACGGCGACAAGCGGTTTCCGGTCATGGTCAGCGACCATGGTCGACACCGGATCTACAAGGATGGACACTTTTTCCGCGAAGTGTGGGCGAGCGCGTTCGATGCGGACGTACGCCGCGACGACTATGCGGGGCACGGTGTCGATGCGCAGGTGATCTCGACCGTACCGGTCATGTTTTCGTACTGGGCCAAACCCAGCCAGGCGCTCGAACTGCACCGTTATCTGAACGACCACACCGCCGGGATTTGCCGTGACCAGGCACGTCACTATGCCGGCATCGGCACCATTCCGCTGCAATCGCCAACGCTTGCGATCCAGGAACTGGAACGTTGCGTCGAACAACTGGGCCTGCAGGGCGTGCAGGTCGGCTCGCACATCAATCAATGGAATCTCGATGCACCCGAACTTTTTCCGGTATTCGAGGCGGCGGCGGATCTCGGTGCCGCAATTCTGGTGCACCCGTGGGACATGATGGGTCGCGAGTCCATGCCCAAATACTGGCTGCCATGGCTGGTGGGCATGCCGGCCGAGCAATCGCGTGCTGCCTGCTGTCTGATCTTCGGCGGCGTGCTCGAACGGCTGCCGCGCTTGCGCGTGTGTCTCGCACACGGCGGCGGTGCGTTTCCGTACACCATCGGGCGCATCGAGCATGGATTCCGCATGCGCCCGGATCTCGTAGCAACCGACAACGCACGCAATCCGCGCGATTATTTCGGCCGTATCTACTTTGATTCGTGCGTGCACGACGATGCCGCGCTGCGTTATCTGATCGAAGTCGCCGGCATCGGGTCGGTCATGCTCGGCACCGACTATCCGTTCCCACTCGGCGAGCAGGAGCCCGGCAGCGGCATCGCTGCACTCGGGCTGCCGGCCGATCAGCAAGCGCGTCTTTATCACGGCAACGCGCTCGAATGGCTCGACTTGCCGCTCGAGCGCTTCACACCAAAACCGGAGTAGGCAATGCAAGGTTTGCGCCGCACAGCCATGACGATGGCAGCATTGGTGTCCATTAGCGTATTCGCGTTCGCCGCGAACGGGACCGACTACGCGCTGAACGGCGGCCAGGTACATTTCAGAGTCCCGCCCGGCTGGAGCGCGATCATGGAGAAAACCGACGGCGATCCGCAAGCTTTCGTATTCCAGGTGCCCGATCCGGCGGTGGCCGACAGCGCAGAGACCGCCAGTGTCACGGTCAAGACGCGCAGCCTCCACTCGCCTGCGGAATTTCCCGGTGCGGTGCAAGCCGAGTTCGATCTCTCGAAAGCGCAGCCCGGTTACGAACGCGACAGCGCGCACAGCGACGGTTCGGCGCATCAATATTTTGTGCAACGTGGCAAGACCCGCTATCTGGTGCGCGACAGCTTCTTTCTGACCGGCGCGATTGCAGTGCAGGTGCGTTGCCAGCGGCCATTGATCGATGCCACGCCGCCGAGCTGGATCGGCATGTTCGAAAGCGGCTGCGCCAGCGTGTTCGCCTCCGTTAAGCAAACGCATCGATGAGCACAACGCATGCGTATCGTGCAGATGAGGGCTGGGCGCGGGAAGCCGACACGCGCGATCCGCTCGCACCGTTCCGCGACGAGTTCCTGATCCCGCCACACCGCGACGGTGCCGATCAGGCCTATTTTTGCGGAAATTCGCTCGGCCTTCAGCCGCGCGCGACGCGTCAGGCGATTCTCGATGAGCTCGACGACTGGGAAAGATTCGCGGTCGAAGCACATTTTCGTGGCCGGCATCCATGGATGCCGTATCACGAGTTCGTGCGCGACGATCTGGCCGTGCTGGTCGGCGCCGAACCTGCGGAAGTCGTCGCGATGAACTCGCTGACCGCAAATCTGCATCTGATGATGGTGAGCTTCTACCGGCCGACGCTCGGGCGCGCGGCGATCCTGATCGAAAAAAACGCATTCCCTTCCGACCGGCATGCGGTCGCTTCGCAGATTGCATTTCACGGTTTCGATCCGGCCAATGAACTGATCGAGATCGCGGCCGACGACGGTGCGACGGTTTCCGACGATTCACTGCTGCATGCGATCGACCGACATGGCGAGCGTGTCGCGCTGGTGCTGCTGCCTGGAGTGCAATACCTGAGCGGCCAGCTATTCGATCTCGGCGCCATTACCGACGCCGCGCGACGCAAGGGTTGCGTGGTCGGCTTCGATCTCGCACACGCGGCGGGCAATGTCGATCTTCATCTGCACGACAGCCAGTGCGATTTCGCGGTCTGGTGCAGCTACAAGTACCTCAATGCCGGTCCCGGCGCGGTCGCCGGCTGCTTCGTGCACGAACGGCATGCACGCGCCACGCTGCCGCGTTTTGCGGGCTGGTGGGGGCACGACAAGGAATCGCGCTTCCGCATGGGTCCGGACTTCGTGCCAAGCGTAGGCGCCGACGGCTGGCAATTGTCCAATCCGCCGATCCTCGCGCTCGCACCGTTGCGTGTGTCGCTGGACATATTCGGCCGGGCAGGCATGCCGGCGCTGCGCGAAAAATCACGCAAGCTGACCGGCTATCTCGAATGGCTAATCGACAACCAGGTTGCACACGCGCTGGAAGTCGTCACACCGCGCGACGCCGATCGGCGCGGCTGTCAGCTGTCGTTGCGCGTGAACGGTCCGCGCGATGCGGGGCGCGCGCTGTTCGACCACCTGCATGCGCGCGGCGTCGTGGTTGACTGGCGCGAACCCGACGTCATTCGCGCCGCGCCGGTGCCGCTCTACAACGGCTACCTCGACTGCCTGCGCCTGGTCGACGCCGTGAAGGACTGGGCCGCGACGCGCTGAACACGGCCGGTGCCGCGCGACACGGCGCGCACCGGCACGCCTCGACGGCGAGCACGCGGTTTGCTACGGACCCGGCGCGTCGTCGAACTCGGGATCGACCCAGGGTTCGCGCAGATGTTCCTCGACGCGCGCGGTGGACAGACGCCATGCGTAGGCCAGCCACATCACGAGTGCCGAGAACACCGCCACGATCGGAATCGAGGTCGCAAGCTCGAACAGCCCGAGATTGCCGGCGCCGACCGACTGCGCAGGATACGCGCCAAGCCAGCTGATCAGCGCAAGTCCGCCGAGCCACGGAATGACCCAGAAACCCGCGCGAAAGTCCATGCGCGGCGTATGCCGGCCGCGCAGCAATTCGTGCAGCGCGAACACGGCAAGCCCGAGCACGACCGCGAGCGACAGCTTCCATTCGACGTCCCAACCGGACCAGTAGACGATCAGGTTCGACGACAGGAATGCGAAGTACGGAATGATCACGCCACCCGGCAACCGGAACGGGCGCGTGCGGTCCGGCAGTTCCTTGCGCAGCGCCATCAGCACAAGCGGCCCCGAGCCGAACGACAGTACGGTGGCCGACGTCACGAAGCCGACCAGTTTCTGCCAACCCGGGAACGGCAGGAAGAAAATCAGGCCGACAATGAACGCGAGGATCACGCTGACCCACGGCACGCCGCGATCGTTGACCTTCGCGAGCACGGTCGGCGCATTGCCGTTGCGGCCCATCGCGTAGGAAAGGCGCGTCGTCACGGTCGTGTAGATGAGACCCGTATCGGCCGGCGAAACGAACGCGTCGACATAGAGCAGCAGCGCGAGCCAGGTCAGGCCGAGCGTCGTCGCGAGCGTCGCAAGCGGACCGAACGCGATCGCCTTGTCGTCGAGGCCACCGGTGAACGTCGTCCCGATGTTGGCCCAGCCGTTGGCCAGTGCCTCGGGCGGCAGCGCGCCGATGAATGCGACCTGCAGGCCGATGTAGATGATCGCGCACAGGCCAAGCGAACCGAGGATCGCGATAGGCACGTTGCGCGCGGGATTGTCGGTTTCACCGGCGAGTTCGACCCCCTGCCGGAACCCGAGATACGAAAAGATGATCCCGGCCGTCGCGATCGACGAGAACACGCCGTGCCAGCCGAACGGCATGAAGCCGCCGTGGGCCGCATAGCTGAAGTGATCGGCATGGAAATCCGCGGTCAGGAACGCGACGACGACCAGCACGATGATGGCGATCTTCCACCACACCAGCGCGTTGTTGAGCCGCGCGAACCAGCGGATACCGATCATGTTGATCAGGCTGAACAGCAGCATCATGCCGGCCGCGACGAGATAGCCCGGCGCAGTCAGTACCGGCACGCCGTCGTCCATGTGCTGCAGCCACGGCACGTAGTTGGTCGCGTACTGCATGGCCGCCTCGACCTCGATCGGCGCGGTCGAGGCGCAGGCCAGCCAGGTGATCCAGCCGGTCGTGTAGCTTGCGAACGAGCCGAACGCGAAGTGCGGAAAGCGCACGACGCCGCCGGAAACCGGAAACATCGTGCCGAGTTCGGCGTAAGTCAGGCCGATGAAAAGGATCATCACCGCGCCGATCAGCCACGACAGGATCGAAGCCGGCCCCGCCTGCTGCGCCGCGCTCAGTGCCCCGAACAGCCAACCCGACCCAATGATCGACCCAACCGCGGTGAACAACAGGCCGACAACACCGACGTGGCGCTTGAGACGCCGATCGTCGGTCGCGGTCGGCGCGGCGGGCTGGGCTGAGCTGGTCGGCATTGCGTTCCCCTTGTCCATGATTTTCGGGTGATGCATCGCAAGTAATTGCAAACGGCAATTCAACCGCCGATGGATGTGCCCGATGGCTGGGCGAACCCGATCATTGCCGCTGGCGCCTCGCAGCACAAGCCCCGGCAACGGCGCTGGAGCGGTTTTGTATACTGAATGGCGTCGCGACGCGTTGCGCCCAGATTCCGAAATACGCCGATTTCTCGCGACGCCTGCGTGCCATCCCGTGCCGATCGGCGATACCGCTGCGGAAACCTTGATGCTTGCGAAGATTTCACGAATGCGTCTTCGACCGATGCGACTGGTTCTGGTCTGCGTGCTTGCGCTCGCGGCTTCGACCCTTTCGCCGCCACTGCCCGCGAGCGCGCCATCGTCGGCGGCCGGCTCCGCCTCTTCCCGCCCGCTGGTGGTCGGGGTCAAGGTCGCGCCGCCTTTCGTGATCGCCGATGGAAATGGCTATAAGGGGCTTGCGGTGGAGCTTTGGCAGGAAGTCGCCGCGGACAATGGCTGGAAATATCATTACAAACGCTATGATCTCGACGACCTGCTCAACGCAGTCGCGAACAATCAGGTCGATGTGGGACTCGGCGCAATCACGACAACCGCCCAGCGCGAGCGTCGCATGGATTTCGCGCATCCGATCACGAGCTCCGGGCTCGGCATCGCGGTGCGCAGCGACGACAACGCGGGCTGGATCGCCGTGGTGCGCGCGCTGGTATCGCCGGCCTTTCTAAAGGTGATCGGCACGCTGGCGCTGCTGCTCTTCGTGGTAGGCCTGCTCGCATGGCTCGCCGAGCGCAAACACAATCCCGAGCAGTTCGGCGGAAGCCGGATGCACGGCATTTTCTCGGGTTTCTGGTGGGCGATGGTCACCATGACCACGGTCGGCTACGGCGACATCGCGCCGCGCACAGTCGGCGGCCGTCTGCTCGGGCTGGTCTGGATGTTGACGGCGCTGCTAATTGTGTCGTTCTTCACCGCGTCGATCACGAGCGCGCTGACCGTGGGTCAGCTTTCGAGCCACGTACGCAATGCCGATGACCTTGCGCACATGCATGTCGCCAGTGTCGCCCAAAGCACCAGCGGTGCCTGGCTTCAGCGAGAACATATTGCGTTCGACGACGGCCGGGATCTCGATTCGGCGCTGCATCAGCTGGCACAAGGCAGCGTCGAAGCGGTCGTCTACGACGCTCCCTTGCTGCGCTGGACCATTCGCGAACGATACAGGGGCAAGCTGCGCGTGCTGCCGATCAATCTCGAACGCCAGGACTATGCGTTTGCGCTGCCGAACGGCAGCCCGCTGCGCGAGGCAATCGACACGTCCCTGCTTGCGCGCATCAATGCGCCGGGCTGGCGCGAACGTCTCGTGAAATACTTCGGCAAGGATTCATGATCACCATGCAGGATTGGCTGGCTCACCAACAATTGCTCGGCATTCCCGCAACACAATGGTTGCTCGGGATTGTCGTAGCGCTCGGCGGTTACGTTGTCGTGCACGCGGCGCTACGGTTGCTCGCAAAGCGCCTCAAGAAGCTCGCCGCGCATGCTTCCTCGGAGACACTGACCGCAACTGCTTGCGCTCTTGAGCATACCAGCGGCACGTTGATTTTCCTGCTGTTCATGCTGGTCGGCATCCATCTGCTGGATCTGCCGGACAAGACCCAGATCTGGCTGGACCGGCTCGCATTCCTGCTGGCCGGTCTGCAGATCGGCCTGTGGCTGAATACCGCAATTCGGACCTGGACCGGCTCGCATCTTGCCAGGACCGCGCAGATCGAGACCAACCCCGTGGTTCTGGCGATGCTCGGCTGGTTTGCGCGAATCCTGGTATGGAGCACCATCCTGCTCGCGGTGCTCGGCAACATGGGCGTCAACATCACCGCGCTCGTGGCCAGCCTCGGCGTCGGCGGCGTTGCGGTCGCGCTGGCGCTGCAGAACGTGCTCGGGGATCTGTTCGCCTCGCTCAGCATCGGCCTCGACAAGCCGTTCACGATCGGCGATTTTATCCAGTTCGAGAATTTCCTCGGCACGATCACGCGCGTTGGAGTAAAGACGACGCGCATCCGCTCGCTGAGCGGCGAGGAAATCAGCATCGGCAATGCCAAACTGCTCAGCCAGATCATTCGCAACTATGGCCGCATGACGACACGGCGCATCGTGTTTGCGTTCGGTGTCACCATGGATACGCCGCGCGAGAAGGTACAAAAGGTGGTCGAGATAGCGGGCGACATCGTGCGCAATCTCGACAAAGTCGAGCTCAACCGCGCCCATTTCAAGGGGTTCGGCGACAGTTCGTTGGACTTCGAAGTCGTCTATACGGTGCAGGATCCGGACTACACGCTGTACATGGATATCCAGCAGCAGATCAACTTCGAACTGATGGCGCGCCTCGAAGCGATCGACGTGCATTTCGCGATCCCGATGAGCACATTGCGCGTTGCGCGTGCATCCACCCGGTAATGCGAAGCCACGACGGGCCTGATGACGAGCGATGATTACCGCACGGCCCGAAATCACGATTATCGGCGCAGGTCTGGTCGGCGCACTGCTGGCAACGCTGCTGGGCCGGCGCGGATTCGCCGTAAACGTGTTCGAGCGCCGGCCGGATCCGCGCACAGCGGGTTTCATTGGCGGACGGTCGATCAATCTCGCGCTGGCCGAGCGCGGTCTGCACGGCCTGCGCCGGGCCGGACTGACCGAAGCGGTCATGCGCCTTGCAACAATGATGCGCGGGCGCATGGTGCATCATCTCGATGGCCACACCGAATTGTTGCGCTACGGGCGCGACGATTCCGAAGTGATCTGGTCGATCAGTCGCGGCGGTCTCAACATCGCGTTGATTGACGCGGCGGAACGAGCCGGCACGTGTTTCCACTTTTCACGCCGCCTCGACAACGCGAAATTTTCCGATGCGGTGACGTTGCGACTTCGCGACGACGACGACGGGGTGCATGAACACGTTTGCGCCTTCGTGATCGGCGCCGACGGCGCGGGTTCGGCATTGCGCAGTGCGATGAACGCCGAAGTGAATCTCGGCGAGCGCATGGAGCCGCTCGGGCACGGATACAAGGAACTTGAGATTCCCGCGCAGGCTTCGAAACGGGGTCAGAGTCACTTTGTACCTGACTCCGGACGCTCGCCTCATGAGGTCAGCGGGAAAAGTGACTCTGACCCCGTTTCACTGTTTGCGATCGAGCCCAATGCGCTGCATATATGGCCGCGCGGCAACTACATGTGCATCGCGCTGCCGAATGCCGAAGGCAATTTCACGGTTACGCTGTTCATGCCGAACACCGGTGATCCGAGTTTTGCCACCGTGCGCACGCCGGCCGACGCACTCGCGCTGTTCGCACGCGATTTCGCGGATCTGGTGCCGTTGATTCCGCACCTCGCGCACGATTTCGCGCATAACCCGGTCGGCGAACTCGCGACGCTGTATCTGGATCACTGGCACCTCGACCGGCGCGCGCTTGTGCTCGGCGATGCAGCGCACGCGATCGTGCCGTTCCACGGGCAAGGCATGAACAGCGGATTCGAGGACGCGGTCGAACTCGCCGACCTGCTCGGCGCGCACGGCGACGATCTCGGCTGGAGCTTCGCCGAGTTCGAACGCCGTCGCCGCCCGAATACAGAGGCGATCGCGACGATGGCGCTGGAGAATTACGTCGAGATGCGCGATTCGGTCGCCGATCCGAAGTTTCTGCTGCGCCGCGAACTCGCGCGCGTGCTCGCCGCACGCCATCCGAAGCGTTTCATGCCGCGCTATTCCATGGTCATGTTTACGCGCATGCCCTATGCGCAGGCATTCGCGCGCGGCACGGCACAAGCCGAATTGCTGCGCGAGCTGACCAACGGCAAGCGGCACATCGACGACATTGACCTCGATCGCGCCGATACACTGGTACAAGGGCGTCTGGCGCCGATCGAGTGACCTCTCGGTCCAAACCGTCCCGGAAAGATCGCATCCGCGACGAATTGGACTTCGAACGCACCCACATCGCATGCATCGCCGAAGCGAACAGCAAGTGTCCGTCACGTCGCTTGCGTAGCGCTGCCGCGCGGCTGCGGTTAGCATGCGCGCCTTATGACCGAATACGACACGCACGACCGCCCCGCCCTGCTCGAAGCCTGCGCCCTCGAGTTCGCGCGCAACGACGAGCCGATCTTCGGTCCACTCGATTTCACGTTGCGCACGGGCGAAGTCGTGCTGATCGAAGGCGACAACGGCTCCGGCAAGACCAGCCTGCTCAAGGTACTGGCCGGTCTGCTCGAACCGAGCGCGGGCGAGGTTCGCCTCAACGGCCAGCAGTTGACGCTCGCGCGGCTCTCGCAACAGGTGGTTCTGCTCGGTCACCAGGTCGGGCTGAAACACGATCTGACGGCGCTCGAAAACCTGCGTTTCGCGGCCGGCCTCGGTGGCATTCGCACACGCACCAGCCCGGTCACGGCGCTGGCCGGTGTCGGTCTTGCCGGTTACGAAAACGTTGCCACTCGACGCTTGTCCGCGGGTCAGAAGAAGCGCGTCGCACTGGCGCGCGTGTGGCTGGTGCCGGCGTCATTGTGGTTGCTCGATGAACCGTATGCCAATCTCGATCCGGAAGGCATCCGGCTGGTCAATCGTCTGCTCGAATCGCACACCCGGCATGGCGGCACGGCGCTGATTACCTCGCACGGCGCCTACGCGTTCACGTCGGGAACGCCACGCCGCGTGGCGCTGAGGACCGGCGCATGAGGTGCCGTCGATGAAACCCGGGACGACGACCTCTGCCTGCGTGGCGCTGATCCGACGCGACCTGACGTTGGTCTGGCGGCGCCGCGGCGACGCGCTCAATCCGGTGTTGTTCGCGCTCATGGTCATCGCATTGTTTCCGCTCGCGCTTGGACCGGAACCGGGCCAACTCGCACACATTGCCGCCGGTGTGGTCTTCGTGGCCATTCTGCTTGCCAACCTGCTCGCACTCGACAACCTGTTTCGCGGCGATCATGAGGACGGCTCGCTCGAACAACTGGTGCTGTCCCCGCATCCGCTGGCGCTGCTGCTCGGCTGTCGTATCGGCGTGCACTGGCTGACCACCGCGCTGCCGCTGATCGTGATCAGCCCGCTGCTGGCAGAGCTGCTGCACCTGCCTGTGCCGCTGCGAGGGGTACTGGTCGTCGCGCTCCTGATCGCAACGCCGCTGCTCAGTCTTCTCGGCGCTATGTGCGTGGCGCTGACGATCGGCATGCGTCGCTCTGGTATGCTGCTGGCGCTCCTGGTGCTGCCGCTATACGTACCGGTGCTGATCTTCGGGGCGGGTGCCTGCAATGCCGCGGGCGTCGGCATGCCGTATGCGGCGCCATTGCTGTGGCTCGCCGCCGGCCTCGCGCTGGCACTGGTACTGGCGCCACTGGCCGCAGCGCTCGCATTGAAAATTTCGCTCGATTGATGAAGATCATTCCGCTCTGGCTGCACCGTCTTGGATCGCCACCCACATTCTATCGGGTGGCCGGTCATGCAATGCCGTGGTGCTATGGCATCGCGCTCATCCTTGGCGCGATCGGCCTGTATGGCGGTCTGGTGCTGGCGCCGCCGGATTATCAGCAGGGCGATGCCTATCGCATCATCTTCATCCATGTACCGTCGGCGTGGATGAGTCTTTTCATTTATGCGTTCATGGCCGCGAACGCATTCATCGCGCTGGTCTGGCACATCAAGCTCAGTGAAGTGCTGGCGATGGCGAGCGCGCCAGTCGGTGCAGCGTTCACGTTCATCACGCTGGTGACCGGCTCAATCTGGGGCAAGCCGATGTGGGGCACCTGGTGGACCTGGGATGCACGATTGACCTCGGAACTCGTATTGCTTTTCATCTATCTCGGCGTGATCGGTCTGTATCACGCAATCGAAGATCGGCGTCAGGCCGCGCGTGCCGCGGCGTTCCTGGCCTTGATCGGCGTGGTCAATCTGCCGATCGTGCATTTCTCGGTGAACTGGTGGAATACGCTGCACCAGGGGCAGACGGTGCGCCTGCTCGGGCCGTCCAAGATCAATTCGGCGATGTTGTGGCCGCTGCTGCTGATGGCGCTGGCGACGCACTTGTGGTTTTTCGGCAGCCTGCTGGCGCGCACGCGCGTGGGCCTGCTCGAACTCGATGGCGGCAAGGACTGGGCGCGCAGTATCGCAACGCATCCGACGGAGCTTGGGCATGGCTGATTTTCTCGCCATGGGGGGTTATGCTGGCTATATCTGGAGTGCCTACGCGGTGTTTTTCGTGGTGCTCCTGTTCGACGCCCTGGCACCGCTTGTGCGTCGCCGGCGCGTACTCGCGGAACTCCGCGGTCGCTTGACGCGTCAACTGTCCCGTCGCAACACGCCAACATGACTCCGACCCGCAAACGTCGCCTGATCCTGATCGGCCTGATCCTGACCGCGGTCGCGCTCGCGACCAGCCTGACCGTGCTCGCATTGCAGCAGAACATGACCTACCTGTACTCGCCGAGCGAAGTCGAAGCCGGACATGCACCGGTTACATCGACCTTCCGTCTCGGTGGCGTCGTGCTCGAGCATTCGCTCAAGCGTGTCGATAGCTCGCTCGAATCCGACTTCACGGTGACCGATCGTTTTCATGAAATTCCGGTCGTCTACACCGGCATCCTGCCCGACCTGTTCCGCGAAGGCCAAAGCATTATCGCAACCGGCACGCTCCACGATGGCCGCTTCGTTGCGACCGAGGTACTGGCCAAGCACGATGAAACCTACATGCCGAAGGAAGTCGCCGACGCGATCGCCAAAGCCAAGGCGCGGCACAAACGCGAGGGGCATGGGGTGAGGGACTAGGTCTGAGAAGAGGCTGGCACGAAAGGATTGGTTGAAAGCAAGGCCTGCGCCTCGATGCACTTCTATGCGAAACTTCGTTGTTGATCGAACACGCTGCAAGCCCGAACGCCCTTCCCTTGGTTCCCAGTCCCTAACCTCCAATCTCTAATCCCCCTAGCCCCTTGCCATGCTACCCGAACTTGGCCAATTCGCTCTGATCCTCGCGCTGCTGATCGCGGCCGCGCAGTGCGCATTGCCGATCATCGGCGCCTGGCTCGGCGATCGCGCGCTGATGGCAACCGCGCGTCCCGCGGTGGCCGGACAGGCGGTGTTCATTGCGCTGGCCTTCGGCCTTCTGACGTATGCGTTCGTCACTCAGGATTTCTCGGTTGCCTACGTCGCCGAGAATTCCAACTCGCTGCTGCCGTGGTACTACCGGTTTTCGGCCGTATGGGGCGCGCACGAGGGCTCGTTGTTGTTGTGGCTCCTGATCCTCAATATCTGGACCGTCGCCGTCGCCACGCTGAGCCGACGCCTGCCGCAGGATTTCATGGCGCGCGTGCTCGGCGTGCTCGGTTTCATCAGCTTCGGTTTCCTGTTGTTTACCGTGCTGACGTCGAACCCTTTCCTGCGCGATCTGCCGCCGCTGGCCGACGGCAATGATCTGAACCCGGTGCTGCAGGATCCGGGGCTGATCATTCATCCACCGATGCTGTACACCGGGTACGTGGGTTTCTCGGTCGCGTTTTCGTTCGCGATCGCGGCGTTGCTCGGTGGCCGGCTCGATACACGCTGGGTGCGTTGGGCGAGGCCGTGGACCAACGTCGCCTGGGGTTTCCTGACCCTCGGCATCGCACTCGGGTCGTGGTGGGCTTATTACGAACTCGGCTGGGGCGGCTGGTGGTTCTGGGATCCGGTCGAGAATGCTTCGTTCATGCCGTGGCTGGTCGGCACCGCGCTGATCCATTCGCAGGCCGTGACAGAAAAGCGCGGATCGTTCCGCGCGTGGACGCTGCTGCTCGCGATCTTCGCGTTTTCGCTGTCGCTGCTCGGCACGTTCCTGGTGCGCTCCGGCGTGCTGACCAGCGTGCATGCGTTCGCGTCCGATCCGCAACGCGGATTGTTCATCCTCGCGTTCCTGGTCACCGTGGTTGGCGGTTCTCTGCTGATCTACGCGATGCGCGCACCGAAGGTCTCCGGTGGTGAACCGTTTGCTGTGATTTCGCGTGAAACCACGATCCTGATCAACAATCTGCTGTTCGCGTGCGCCGCGGCAATGGTGCTGCTCGGCACGCTGTATCCGCTGATCGGCGATGCGCTCAACCTCGGGCGCATCTCGGTCGGACCGCCGTATTTCGGTTTCATGTTCATCCTGCTGATGCTGCCGGTCGTGCTGTTGATTCCATTCGGCCCGTTTCTGAAATGGCGTCAGGGCAATGCACGGCTTGCAATCGCAAATTTGCGTCCCGCCCTGCTGGCGGTACCGATCGCACTCGTGATCGCCTGGCTGGTCGCCGGGCATCTGCCGTGGAAAGCGCTGGCCGGAACCGCCGCATCGGTGTGGGTCGGTACCGGCATCTTGCTGTATGCGTTGTCACGCTGGCGCCACGCGCCGCGCGGACGCCGCTATACGCCGGAAATGCTCGGCATGATCCTCGCGCATTTCGGTGTCGCGGTGTTTCTCGCCGGCGTGCTGGTGACATCGGCGACAAGCATCGAGAAGGATATCCGCCTCGCGCCGAACCAGACCGTCGACATGGGTGGCCTGACATTCCGTTTCGACGGTGTGCAACATGCCGAGGGTCCGAACTACGGGGCCGACCAGGGAACGATCACGGTACTGCGTGATGGCGCGGTGCTGACCGTCCTGCATCCACAGAAACGTCAGTACACGCGCAATGCACAGGTTCAGACCGAAGCGGCGATCGAACCGGGCCTTGGCCGCGACCTGTATGTCGCGCTCGGGGAACCGCTCGGCGCGAACGGCAAGATCGACGGCTCCTGGTCATTGCGTGTCTACGTCAAACCGTTCGTGCGCTGGATCTGGCTCGGAGCGTTGTTCATGATGCTCGGCGGTTTCACCGCAGCCGCCGACCGGCGTTTTCGGCGGGTCGACGACATGCTGGACGAGGAACCGGCCCCAAGTGCGGTCGAAGATGCCGCGCGGGCCAGGCTCGCCGCGGAAGGCCGCGCATGAATTCGCGCTTGTTGCCGCTGGCCGGCTTCGCACTGCTGGCCGCGCTGCTCGGGTTCGGTATCTGGTGGAACAAACACCATGAAGCGAGGGAGGTGCCCTCGCCGCTGATCGGCAAGCCTGCACCCGCGTTCAACCTGCCACTGCTGCTCCATGCCGGGCAGACACTCGACAACCAGCAACTGCTCGGCAAGCCGTATTTGCTGAACGTGTTCGCGAGCTGGTGCGCCACCTGCCAGTACGAGCATCCGATTCTCACCAATGATGTCAAACCGCTCGGCATCAAGCTGGTCGGACTCGACCTGAAAGACGATGCGAACGACGCCAAGCGCTGGCTCGCGCAATTCGGCAATCCCTACGATATCGTGATCGCCGATCAGGTCGGACGCGTGTCGATCGATTTCGGCATTTACGGCCCGCCGGAAACCTTTTTGATCGACGCGCACGGCACGATTCGTTACAAGCGCGTCGGCATGTTCACGCCGGACCTCATCGCCGACGAGTTGATTCCCGAGATCAACCGGTTGCGCAAGGAATCGCCGTGATCCGGATTGTCGCCCTCATGCTGACCCTGTTGTGCGCCATGTTCTGCGCGCAACGCGCAATAGCCGTCGATGTGCTGCCGTTCAAGAATCACGCCGAAGAACTTCGCTTCCAGCATCTGACCAAGCAATTGCGTTGTCTGGTCTGCCAGAACGAAAGTCTGGCCGATTCGGGCGCGGACCTCGCCAAGCAACTGCGCGGCCAGGTTTTCCAGATGATGCAGGACGGCAAGAGCGACGATGAGATCAAGCATTATCTGGTGTCGCGCTACAACGATTACGTGCTGTACGACCCGCCGGTCAAGCCGGCAACCTGGCTGCTCTGGTTCGGGCCGTTGCTGATTTTCGGCGTCGGCGCCATCGTGGTCTTCAGTGTCGTGCGGCGACGGCGCCGCGGCATGACCGCCGTGGCCGAAATCAGTGTGCAACCGTCTGACAACGAGGACGACTGGTGACAACTGCATTCGTGGTGATCGCAGCGCTGATGGTGACCGTCGCGTTGGCCTTGCTACTCAAACCGTTGCTCGGCCACAAGGGCACCAATGCGCGCAGCGAACCGGCACGCCGCCTGCGTGCACTCGACGAGGCGCTGGCGGCCGGCGTGATCGACTCGAACGAATACCGGGCCAAGCGCGACGTGCTCGCGCACGCGTCGGCCGCAAGCGCTTCGCCACTGGCCCCGCACCCGCGCCGTGGACTGATTGCCGCCGTCGTGGTCGCGCTGCTGCTGCCTGCCGCCGCGTTGATTCTGTACCGGCTGATCGGCGCGCCGCAGGCATTGCATTCCCAGGCCAGCGTTACGGCAACGAACAATGGCGCGCCGCCGGATCACGTGGCGGACATGCAGCAGGCGATCGGCAAGCTCGAGACCCGGCTCAAGCAGCAGCCGAACGATGAGGACGGCTGGTTGCTGCTTGGGCGCGCCTATCAGACCACACAACGTTTTGCCGAGGCACGCGATGCATTCAAGCATGCGCTCGATCTGGCACCCGACAATGCCGACGTGATGCTCGAATACGCGCAGGCGATGGCACTCACGACGCCATCGCACCGCATCAACGGCGCGCCACGCAAACTCGTCGAGCGCGCGCTCGCGACCGATCCGGACAATCAGCGCGGGCTGTGGCTGCTTGGCATCGGCGACTATCAGGAGGGCAACTACGAGGCCGCCATCAAGAGCTGGAATCGCCTGCTGCCGCAATTGCAACCGGGTTCCGACATCGCCAAGAGTGTCGCCGACCAGATCTCCGATGCCCGAACGAAACTTGGCGCGGGTACCACCGGAGCCGCAGCCCCATCCGCCGGCGGCGCCAACGCCGCGGATGCAACTGCCACCATTTCGGCGCCCGAGAGCAATGCCGCCACATCGACCGACGCGGCGCCGAAACTGACCGTCGCGGTCACGCTCGACCCGAAACTCAAGGACAAGCTCGATCCCGACGCGACGCTGTTCGTGTTCGCCAAAGCCGCGAGCGGGCCACCGATGCCGCTCGCGATCCAGCGCATGAGTGCTTCGAAACTACCGGTCACGGTCACGCTCGACGACAGCATGGGCATGTTGCCGAGTATGAAGCTGTCAATGTTCCCCGAAGTCGTGATCGGCGCGCGCATCTCGAAATCCGGAAATGCGCTGCCGCAGAGCGGCGACTTGCAGGCGCTGTCCGCGCCGCTTGACGTGCATCGCAGCAAACCGATCGCCTTGATCATCGACCAGCAGGTGCGATGACGCCGGCGAGCGGCAACGCCGACGCGTCGACGGCCACCACCCTGCCCCGAAAACGCCGGCGAGCGCGACGAGGCCTCGGCCTCCGACGATTCGGCGAAGCGCTGCGCCAAGCGTCGCTCTCTCCGAATACGTATCCCAGCGTTCGCCCGGGCTGGTCCGGGGCGGTTACGACGAGGTAGGGTTGCAGCTTGGTCCGCACCTGGCTGGTCGTAGAGCTCGGCCTGCCAGGGCACGGGCTGGATGTGCCGCTACTCGAGCGCGAGCGTCACCGGTTTGGCCAGTGGCCCGTACGAGCCGCTGGCCTGCCACCCCAACAGGTAGACGCGAATCGTGTCGCCGGCACTCACGCCGAGACGGGTATAGGGGATCTCGACCCGGATCTCGTCGTCTTTCGCGGTGACCTTGCCACCCTCGAACGTCACTTCGTCGCTGGTGCTATCGGCCAGATCGTCGACCGTCACGCGGGTATGGGCACCGCCGAGATTGTTGGCCCAGAATCCGTTCACACAATGCGGCTCGACCGGTTTGCCCTTCTCGTCCGCGCACACCTCGATCGCGACCTGTCGTTCGATGCCCTTCACCGAATGGGCAAATTTTGGCGAGCCCCCGGTGCTGTCGTTGTTGTCCCTGTCGAACGCGAGCGCGAACAACTTGCCGGTGACCACAGCCGTCTCGCCCGCAATGTCGATGAACCGTGAACCCGGCGTTTTCGCCGCAGCGACGAGCATGCCGTTGCCCGATTCCAGACGCAGTTCGACAACCTTTTGCGCATCGCCCATCCTGTCGCCGCTCGCCACTGGATGGTCGGCATTCGTGACAACGACTTCCGCGCCGTGGACGGACGCACACAGCGACAGCGCCGACATTGCAATCAACAGATAACGATTCATGACGCGTCTCCTCCCGAACTGGCCCATGGTGTCATTGGCGTAGTGTCCCCGCTCGCGTGACCGGCACGCAGCGGTATCCGCGAAACGACGCATTTGGGGACAGGAAATCCAATGCCCTTTGCACCAGAGGGTAGTACGCCTTCCCTCGTGCAAACAAGCGTTCTCAGGTGCCTGTAATGTGTTCCTGCGGGCAGGTCAAGGCGCGTGGCGCCGTGCCTTGCCGCTGCGAGCACCTGCATGGCATCTTTGCGACCAGCATGAGACCAAGCAACGGCCGCGACATGATCCCAGGCGCTTCGTGATCGTAGGTGGTGGCTCCACGGCGGCGCGACCTGGGCTACAGCGGCACGCTGACGATACTGAGCGCCGATGCGGCGGCACCTACGACCGGCCCAAGTCGTCGGCCGGAAATTATCCGGTCGGGCTCTCGGGTCCTGTCATAGCTTGTGATACGTGCCGCCAGGACCGATCCGGCCCCTTGCGCGTCATTCACCTTCGACGACGTGTCGCGCACGTCGGCTTGGCGATCGGGTGCCTGCCCGGCTACATTGCCCGTCCCGACGCTTTCTGATGTTTCCCATGTCCGACGCACGCCGCTGGTTCGACCTGCCCTCACCGTTCCGCTTCAAGCGTGGCGGCGAGTTGCTCGGCGCCCGCCTCGCCTACGAAACGTGGGGAACCCTCTCGCCCGAGCATGACAACGCGATCCTGATCCTGACCGGGCTGTCTCCGAGCGCGCACGCGGCGGCCAATGCCGACGATCCGTCGGACGGCTGGTGGGAGAACATGCTCGGGCCGGGCAAGTACATCGACAGCGACCGGTTCTTCATCATCTGCGTCAATTCGCTCGGCAGTTGCAAGGGTTCGACCGGTCCGGCCTCGATCAATCCGGAAACCGGCACGGCGTACGCACTCGATTTTCCCGAGCTCGCGCTCGAAGATGTCGGCAACGCGGCGTTCGAACTGGTGCATAGCCTCGGCATCGAACGCCTCGCCTCCCTGATCGGCAATTCGATGGGCGGTATGAGCGCACTCGGTTACCTGTTGTTGCATCCGGGCAGCACGCGATCGCACATCAGCGTTTCCACCGCCGCGCAGGCACAGCCGTTCGCGATTGCGGTGCGCTCGCTGCAGCGTGAGGTGATCCGGCTGGATCCAAACTGGAACGAAGGGCGTTACGACGAGGAGCACTATCCGGAAACCGGCATGAGCATCGCGCGCAAGCTCGGCGTCATCACCTATCGATCGGCAATGGAATGGAGCGGGCGTTTCGGGCGCATTCGTCTCGATCCGGGCGAGCGTGAGGACGAGCCGTTCGGCGCCGAGTTCCAGGTCGAGTCCTATCTCATCAGGCACGCGGAAAAGTTCACGCGCAGGTTCGATCCGAACAGTTATCTCTACCTGTCGCGCGCGAGCGACTGGTTCGACATGGCCGAATACGGCAACGGACACGTCGATGCCGCACTCGAAAAAATTGCGGTCGAACGGGCGCTCGTGATCGGAGTCGAATCGGACATCCTGTTTCCGCTGCAGCAGCAGGAGGAAATTGCCGGCGGCCTGCGTGCGGCCGGCGCCGAGGTGGATTTCGTCGCGCTGGACAGCCCGCAGGGACACGATGCGTTTCTGGTGGACATCCCGCGTTTCGGTGCGGCCATCGCAGGTTTTCTGGCGACCCTGTAGAATCGGGCGCATCGTGTTCACTCTCGCCTTTCCCGGCTGCCAACGTCTGGTCGACGCGCTCGACCAGGCCGTCTGTCACGATTGCGAGCGAACCATCACCGAGGCACTGCGCGTGACCTTGTGCCGGCTGATCCGCGATCCTGCCGTGAAATTGCCGAGTTGCGTATTCGACGCGGCCGCCGACCATTACGCCAGACGCGAGATATATCGCAGCGAGACTCACGGCTACGATGTGATCGCGATGACCTGGGGTCCGGGCCAGGGCACTCCGGTGCATGATCATGCCGGCATGTGGTGCGTCGAAGGCGTCTGGGCCGGCCAACTGGAAGTCACGCCGTACGAGTTGCTCGACCGCTGCGACGATCGCTTCCACTTCGAACGACGCGGCACGATGCAGGCCGGCCCCGGCTCGGCCGGCAGCCTGATTCCGCCGCACGACTATCACACGATCCGCAATCCGAGCGTCGAGGACATCGCGGTGTCGCTGCATATCTACAGCGGATCGATGACTTCATGCTCGGTGTTTCAACCCGTCGAGGGCGACTGGTATGCGCGCGACGTGCGCCAGTTGTCGCTTGATCGGCCGCACTGACCCGCACGCTCACGTATAATCGCGCCGCGCGGATTTTCCGAGCGGCCCGATCGCAACGCCGCGCGAGAAATCTCATGCCGAAGTGGCGGAACTGGTAGACGCGCTGGACTCAAAATCCAGTTGTGGCAACACAGTGTGGGTTCGAGTCCCACCTTCGGCACCAATGAGTTACGCAATATTCTTCCGAAGTGTTCTCACCTTTCGGAACTCCACCATCGTCGAGAAGCCGGGAGCTTGCGATATGCCTGCAAGCATCGAAGAAGCAAGGCTCGCTGCGCCAAAAACGGACCGAGTATCTGCCCGATCAACAGGAGAGTACGCCCGGCCCGATCCATCGCGGGCAACCGGATGCGCAGTGGACACTGAACCCGGGCCCCTGGCGCAGTGGAAGGCTCGACTCGATGCGCGACGTACCCGAGCAGCACTCCATAAATAGTGGGCCTGAATTTCCGGCGGGGTCGTCGTCCAGTTCACCCACGGAAATCGCATCTCGTTACTTTCCGAATCCCGGCAATGAAGCGATAGTGCGCCTGCGCGAAACTGTCCAGCCGACAAGCTGAGTGCGAACCGACCGCTGGCGCATGCGGGCGCAACCGAATGGCAAGCACGGGTATCTCCTGCGATACTATGGCCGTCGGCGTGGCTGACCGAGGCCAACGATGAGGCTCGCGGTAACCGTGTTCAGTGTTCGCGCAGCGAATCCCGGGATTGAGGCGTCCCGGCGCCGACAACCCGCTCGGTCACGTGGAATTGACTTGCGACAAGCGATTGCAGGCCGCAAAGCGAATGTAAGGATGGGGGCTTGATGCTTATCAACAGGGGAACTGCGGGGATCTGCGGGGAAACCGAAGGCACGCACCTGACCATCGATGCTCGGGTCTTGGGCGTGTCCGTAGCCGTGCGTCCGGCCGCGTCCGACAGCTCGCCCGTTCCCCGCAACTTGCGTATCGAGCGAGGCGCACGGCATGCTATGGACGTGGCGCGGGGACACAGGCTTGCGTGCGCCAACCGCCACGACCGGTCCGTCCAGGAAGCTTCGCACTAAGCGCATGATCGAGTTCGGACACAGCACGCACGTCGGCCTGCGTCGTGAGCACAACGAAGATACTTATTACGCGGACGGCGATCTCAAGCTGTGGCTGGTCGCCGACGGCATGGGTGGCCACGAGCACGGCGAAGTCGCCAGCGCATTGGCGCGCGATACGCTGGTGCGCGAAGTCACCCAGCACACACCGTTGGTACGCGCGATCGAAATGGCGGATGAAGAGATCATTCGCCATTCCACGCGCCGCTCCGAAACGCTGCCGATGGGGACGACGATCGCGAGCCTGCTGCTTGATGGTAGTGGCGATTTTGAAGTGGCCTGGGTCGGGGACAGCCGGGTATATCTGTGGCAGGACGGTCTGCGGCAGTTGTCGCAGGACCATTCGTACGTTCAGGAACTGATCGATCAGGGCGCGATCACGATCGAACAGGCACGCAGTCATCCACATCGCAACGTTGTCACCCAGGCGCTCGGCGTTACCGACCCGCAATCGCTGCGCGTGGCCAGCCTGCGCGGCCGCTTCGAGCCGGGCATGCAGATTCTGCTGTGCAGCGATGGCCTGACCGAAGAAGTCGCGGACAGCGACATCGCGGCGCTTCTCGGGCGCGATGACTTGTCAGCGCAGGAGTGCGTCGATCATCTGGTCCTGGCGGCACTGGACGGCGGCGGCTCGGACAACGTCACCGTGATCCTGGTGCGCCAACGCTGACAGCATGTCCGGCATCTGACCGGGCTACGCGCGGCGAACCGAATGCTGCGTCACTGCGACGCTTTGCACAGCGTGATTTTCCGCCGCGTGCAACCAGATGCAGGTTCCGTGGCAGCTGCGTTCAATCGCCGCAAGACGCGCCGCGTGAGCGGCCAGTTCCTCGTCGTTCGCACGCCGGACCCGTGACGGAGCGCGCAGCGCGCCAGCCGCGTTGCGCAGCGTTTGCGCGACCGGTGCGGCTTCCTCGACGAACCCCAGGTCGCCCTGACCAGCCGTCATCGATAGATAGACCTCGGCCAGCAACTGCGCATCGAGCAATGCCCCGTGCCATTCCCGGTGACTGTTGTCGATGCCGTGACGCTTGCACAGCGCATCGAGACTGTTGCGCTGTCCCGGGAATTTCTCACGCGCCAGGGCCAGCGTGTCGAGTACGCGCGCGTGTTGTTCAATATGACCGAACTCGGCCCCGGCGGAAGACAATTCGGCGTCGATGAAGCCGACATCGAATGCGGCGTTGTGCGCAATGATTTCGGCGCCGGCGACAAACTCGATGAACTGCGCGGCGACATCGCGAAAATGCGGCTTGTCGCGCAGAAATTCGTCGCTGATTCCGCTTACCGCGCGCGCGCCTTCGTCGATCGCGCGCTCGGGATTGAGGTAGGTGTGAAACGTGCGCCCGGTGAGCCTGCGCTCGGCCAATTCAACGCAGCCGATTTCGATGAGACGATGGCCGCGCTGCACTTCGAGCCCGGTTGTCTCGGTATCCAGCACCACCTGCCTCATCGCGCCTCCCGTGATGTCGCCATCATAGCCGTATGCTGAAACTTGAGCGCCGCATTGCGGGCAAGTGCGTCAACGCGTTCGTTTTCGCAATGACCAGTGTGGCCGCGCACCCACTGCCAGCGTACGTGATGACGTGCCAAGGCCACAGCCAGCCGTTCCCACAAGTCGCGATTCTTGACCGGTTTGCGATCACCCGTGCGCCAGCCATTGGCCTGCCAGCGCGCAAGCCACTCCTCGACGCCACGCTTCACGTACTGCGAATCGGTGACCACGCGCACCTGACAAGAGCGCTTCAACGCCTCGATACCGGCGATCGCGGCCATGAGTTCCATGCGATTGTTGGTCGTATGCGCCTCGCCGCCGGACAGCTCGCGTTCTCGGCCGCCGGCCACACGCAGCAGCGCAGCCCACCCACCCGGCCCGGGATTGCCGAGACAGGCGCCATCGGTAAACAGCATGACCTCGCCCTTGTCGTGCGCGGCACTCATGCCGAGGCGCGCTGGCTCGGCGTGCCAACAAGCTGCGGGTGCGCCGCAACGACGCGCTGCCCCGCGCGCGGTCGCAGCGGCGTCAGTATGCGCGGTCGCTTGCGCGCGGCCAGAAAATAGGCAGCGCGAAGCATATCGAGCGCGCGCCAGCGTTGCCGACGCGTGTGCGACTGGTCGACTCGGGGCCACAGCGACCCCGCATAGTGCAATCCGTCCGCCTGCAGGCGGCGGGCGAGAAGTTGCCGATACGTGGTTTGGGCGCGCGCGAGATGCGGTCGGGAAAATCCGGTCTGTCGCGCCCGGCGACGCTGCCACGATTGCCAGTGGCACCATGCTATCCACGGGCTGTTCGGATTGAACCCGAACCACAGCAGGGTGCCGCCAGGGGCAAGGACGCGCGCCACTTCGTCGACCCATGGCGCAACCGTCGGCAGTACATCGCCGACATGCTGCAGGACGATCATCTGGAATGCCGCATCGTCCCAAGGCAGCAAATCCGGCGTGCACCGTACCGCACCGTCAAGACCACTCCGTGACACATGCATGCGCACCGCCGACAGGTGGGACACATCCCAGGTGGATTCATCCATCTCGACGCACGGCGCAAGCAGCAGCGCGCGTCCCCGGGGCTGACGCGCCGCACAATCACGCGCGATTTCCATTTCCTCGCGCAGCAATGCTGCGACCGGCGGCAAGGCAAACAGGCTATCGGGCAAGATACTCATGTGTATGCAACAGGGCGCGCACGACGGATAAGTGTAACCCGTCGGCTAATGCCTGTTTAACGTCGGCCGCTTCCGGGCTGGCTATAGTCGAGGCGTATATGGACGAACTCCGCCTCATCGCGCTGCCTGCGCTGGCCGACAACTATATCTGGTTGCTGGCCGACACCGGCGGCGCTGCGCTGGTCGTGGACCCGGGGGAAGCGGCACCGGTAAGCGACGCTTTGCAACGCGAGCGCCTGACGCTCGGCGCCATCCTGCTGACTCATCATCATCCCGATCACGTCGGCGGCGTGACCGCCCTTGTCGCGAACTCGCCAGTCCCGGTTTATGCACCCGACGACGAGCGCATCACGACGGCGACCGACACGGTGCACGATGGCGAGCGTATTCGGCTGCGTTCGCCCGCAGTCGAGTTCGACGTGATCGCGGTCCCCGGCCACACGCGAAGCCATATCGCCTACTACGGGCAGGGCCTGTTGTTCTCGGGAGACACCTTGTTCAGCGTCGGCTGTGGCCGCCTGTTCGAAGGGTCGCCGGCGCAAATGCTCGCCTCCCTCGATCGCCTGAGTACGCTGCCCGGCGACACCAAGGTCTGTTGTGGCCACGAATACACCGTGGCCAATTGTACATTCGCCTCCGAGATCGAGCCGAACAACGATGCGCTCGCACGACGGCTCGCACAGGCAAGAGCATTGCGTGCGCGCGGTCTTCCGACCCTGCCGGTTGCGTTGGCCGATGAGCGCACCTGCAATCCATTTCTTCGTATCGATGAAGCAACCGTCGCGGCCGGACTGGGCTATACGTCCGCCTCGCGTGGCGAGCGCGTCAAACGGTTTGCCGATCTGCGCCGGCGTAAGGACAATTTTCGGGCCGCAAGCACGTGATACGGTGGGCCGGCTTGCGTGCCGCCTCCGTGACGCTGTCGACGCTGACACTGGGCGCCTGCGTCGCACCGCCCACACGACCGCCACCCCCGGCGCCAATGGTTGCAAAGACACCGGCTCCGGCGGTGGTTCCGTTCGCGCCGCCGGTGGTGACTCCGACGCTCATCGCTGCATCTCCATGGGAAATCTTGCGCAATCGCTTCACGATGGCCGATTGCGACTACCGCGCCCAGGTCGTGCATTGGGCCAGGCGCTATACCGTCAATCCGAAGCGGTTCGCCGGCAACCTCGAACAGGCGTTGCCGTTTCTATTGCTCGTCGCCGACCAGATTGAACAGCGAAACCTGCCGGGCGAATTCGCGTTGCTGCCCTATGTCGAAAGTCGCTACCGGCCACTGCGGGCAAAAGGTAACCGGCCGGCCGGCATGTGGCAGATCATGCCGATGACGGCGCGCGCGATCGGGCTCACGATCAGCCGCGATTACGATGCGCGCCTGGACGCGCTCGCATCGACCGCAGCCGCGCTGACGCTGCTTGCTCGCTACCATGACGAATTCGGCGACTGGCGATTGGCCGACATGGCCTACAACGCCGGCGAATACCGCCTCAAGCACGCGCTCGGCGCTCGTGATGGAAAGGCATTGTCGGCCGACCAATTGGCTCATCTCAAGCTGAGCCCGATCACGATCCAACACCTCGACAAGCTGCTCGCGATGGCCTGCGTGATCAGGAACCCGGCTCGCTTCGAAGTGACACTGCCGGATGCCGACCCTGGTCGGGCGCTGCGGGCGGTCGATCTTGATGCCGGCATGGATCTTCGTGTCGCCGCCAATCTGGCCGGCATGGATATCCGCGACGTGCGCCGCTTCAACGCCGGCTATCGCCATTTGCACTCGACCGTTCCGCCGTTGCATCTCATGTTGCCCGCGAGACGACTTGCGCAGTTTCGCGTGGCAGCGGATGCGTTGCCGCGAACGTCGTGGGCCGAATGGCACGGCGAAGCCGAAGCCGGCAGCGCCGCTGCGTCGGCGCACTGAACGCGGTTTGCGTTCATCGAAACCATCCGCTCCATTTGCTGCCGCGCATCTTCCATCCCTGCTTCACCGGCGCGGCCGTATTGTCGCTGCCAGATTGCGGCTTCCGCGGTTACACTGCGCAGCCTGCATGCTCGTCACGGGAGGACCTTATGGGTTTGCTGCACGGCAAACGCGCACTGATCGTCGGAATCGCCAGCCAGCGCTCGATCGCCTGGGGTATTGCCAATGCGATGCATCGCGAGGGAGCACAACTCGCGTTCACCTATCAGGGCGAAAAACTGAAGCGACGCGTTGACGAAGCGGCGCAGGCGTTCGGATCAAACATTGTGCTGCCGCTCAATGTCGCCAGCGACACACAGATCGAAAATGTCGTCACCGACCTGGCAAGCCATTGGGACGGGCTCGATATCCTGGTGCATTCGGTCGGCTTCGCGCCGCGCGAAGCGGTACAGGGTGCGTTTCTGGACGGCCTGACGCGCGAATCTTTTTCGATCGCGCACGATATTTCGAGCTACAGTCTCGCGGCGTTGGCCAAGGCCACGCGTGGCATGATGCAGGGGCGCAGCGGCGCGATCCTCACACTGACCTATCTCGGTGCCGTGCGTGCGCTGGCCAATTACAACGTCATGGGCCTGGCCAAGGCCAGTCTCGAGGCCAACGTGCGCTACCTCGCATACAACCTCGGTCCCGAGGGCACGCGCGTCAACGCGATCTCGGCCGGACCGATCAAGACGCTCGCTGCCGCCGGTATCGCGAATTTCCGCCGCATGCTCGATCATGTCGAATCCAACGCACCGCTGCGCCGCAGCGTGACGATCGACGAGGTCGGCAACGTCGCCGCGTTCCTGTGCTCGGACTTCGCCTCGGGCATCACCGGCGAGGTGACTTACGTCGATGCCGGCTACAACATCCTCGGCATGACCGGTATTGGGACGGGCCACTGAGCCATTGACGCGCGGGGAATGGTCCGGCGGCTTCTCCGGCCAATGGGAGAAGCGCTCAGGGTTTGCTGGTCGGATCGAGCGTGCGCGCGGACTGACGCGTGGCCGTCGTTACATGTTGTCTTCGTTGATCTCGACCTTGCTGTCGTTGCGCAGCGCCTGGATGAAGTCGCGTGCGGCCGCCGTGGCTTCGGCCTGCTGCAACGCCGTGCGTGCCGCCTCGCGCGTCTTCGCATCGAGACTGGTCGGGCTGCCATCGATCACGCGATCGAGCTGGAGGAGCGCGTAGGCGTCGTCCTTCAGCGGGACCAGCTTGAAAACCGGCTTGTCGTCCTTCGGACGCGTCATCTCGAATGCGGCTTTCACCAGCGCGCTGTCGAGATTGGCCGCGTCACGGGCGATGTTCCTTTCAGTTTCGAGCTTGAGTTTCTCGCGCGCCGCCAATGCCGGCAGGTCGGTGCCACCCCCGAGACTCGCGAATAACGCATTGGCGCGCGCCTTGGCTTCGCTGGCGGTGCGCTCTGCAACGATGCGTTTGTGAATTTCGTCGCGCACCTTGTCCAGCGGTTGGCGTGCAGCGGGCTTGTGCTCGATCACATGCACGACAGCGATATGATTGGGACCCAGATCGATGGGGTCGCTGTTGTTGCCTTGCACGAGCACGCTGTCCGAGAACGCCGCCTTGACGATGTCGGGATTCGCGGCAATTCCGGTACCGCCCGCTCGCGAAAACAGCGGCGTCGTCTGCACCTTGAGATCAAGCGCCTTGGCAGCCGGATCGAGCGAGGACGGATCCTGATAGGTCAGGTCGGTCAGTTTTCCGGATTTTTCCGCATACACGCCTTCGCGCTCGGAATCGGCAGCTTCGCGCGCGAGTTCCGGTTTCACTTCCTCGAAGCTGCGCGTCTTGCCCGGCCGGATATCGCGCAACTCGATGATGTGGTAGCCCTCGGGCGACAATACCGGATCGGAGATCTGGCCCTTGTCGAGCGCGAACAGCGCATCCTCGAACGCCTGATCTGTCATGCCCTTCTCGAGCCAGCCAAGGTCACCACCCTGGTTTCTGGAGCCGAGATCGTCCGAGTATTTTCTTGCAAGCTCGGCAAAATCCTTGCCGGATTTTGCCTGTTTGTCGATGTCCTCGGCCTTTGCAAGAGCTGCCTTCTGATCGGCCGGCGAACCGTTGCCACCCACCTTTATCAGGATATGCGAAGCAAGACGTTGCTCGTTGCTCACGAAACGGCTTTTTTCCTTTTCGTAGCGGTCCTTCAAGGTCGCCTCATCCGGTTTCACGTCGGCTGCGACCTTGGCCGCATCGAGTTCGATGTACGCAATCGCCACACGCTCGGGAATCATGAAATCCTTCGGGTGCGCCTTGTAGTAGGTCGCGACATCAGCATCGGTCACCGGCTTGGCGTCTGCGGCGGGCTTGTCGAGCTTGACGTAGCGGAAGTCACGCTGCTGATTCTTCAGTCGCAGATATTCGTCCACTTGCGCATTGGTCACGATGCTCGACATGGCGACCGCGAGCGGCAACTGACGAACCGCCAGGTCGCGCTGCACGCTTTGTTCGTATCCGAGCGGCGTCATGCCCTGGCTCGCCAACACGCTTCGATAGCGATCAGGATCGAAGCTGCCGTCGTTCTGGAAGGCCGGTACCTTGGCGATTTCGTCGCGCAGGCTGGCAGGCGGCACCGCAACGCCGAGCTTGTCGTTGGCGTTGAGCAACACGTCCTCGTTGACCAGCTGATCGAGCACCTGACGACGTACTTCGGGCTTCTGGAAATACTCGCCGTTAAAGGCGCTGCCCATCCGGCGCACCATTTGCTCGCGAAACTCGTTGAAGCGCTGCCGGAATTCTTCCTGGCTTATCTTGCGAGCACCGACGCTGGCCACGCCGGTATCCGTACCAGCGACGAAATACGACTCGATCCCGAAAAACGAGAAGCCGATGACGATGATCCCGAGTACGATCTTTACGAGCAACCCGGACTTTTTTTCACGTAGCTTCTGAAGCATGCGGTGTTCCGTTCGGAGCGAAGATGCTGGCACCACGCGGCGCCTGTTGTACACGGTCGGGCACAACCCGGAACGCGACCGATGAAAATGGCAAAGGCGCCACGCGGGCGCCCATGTCGATGGTAATCCGATGCGTTCGGCAATGCCCGCCGACGGCGCCCGGCATCGTGCTTCCGCGCACTCTGCAAGAGGTCACTTCGTGGTGGGTGCTGAGGGTTTCGAACCCCCGACCCCCGCCTTGTAAGGGCGATGCTCTACCGCTGAGCTAAGCACCCACGGAAGGCGTAAGGCAAGTCTTGTCGCAGATATGCGGTTGGTGACTTCGCTGCACATTTGCGGACGAAACCAGCAGACCCGCGCGTAACCAGGCCTGCTGGATCGTCAATCTATCGGTACAACATTATCCTGACGACAAGGCTCACGTTCGGTCAAACAACCACCGCCAGCAAGTGCAACCGACAACAACGGCCAGAATCAGTTGAGCGCATCCTTGAGCGCCTTGCCGGCCTTGAATCCAGGCACCTTCGATGCCTTGATCTTGATCGTTTCGCCAGTACGCGGATTGCGTCCGGTACGAGCGGCGCGCTTGCGCACGCTGAAGGTACCGAAGCCAACCAGCGAAACACTGTCACCAGACTTCAACGCTTTCTTGATAACCTTGAACACTGCCTCAACCGCCCGCTCCGCATCGGCTTTTGTAATATCAGCAGTGTCGGCAACGGCAGAAACAAAATCGCCTTTATTCATTACGTAACTCCCTGACGGAAACCAGCGACCCGCAGCGCAGATCAGAGGATCGAGGCAGGCACCATATGCCGGGCTGGGCGTTCCCGGACCTTGCATGCCTCGCTACCCCGCGCTCGCCTGGACGTTGATTGTCGTTCGGAGCGCGGCGCCGTCTTTATACCAGTGCCCCGAAGGTCGCGCAACACAAGCACCACCTCAGTTTTGCGCGTACCCGTTTGAACGCGGCTTGAGCGACAAACTTGCTGCCTGTGCTTGACAGCGCGGCCGGAAAGTTGCATGGGAACGACACCCGAGGGCAACTCACGCCGACTGCGACACCAGTTTGACTGCCACGCGACTCAAGAGCGGGCTGGAAAGGAACCAGTGTCGCGACTTGTGGCGGCAAGCTTTCCTAATGCGGCCTCGCCGGAAGGCTTTCCGAACGGCTTTCGCGCTTGCGGCCAGTCGGCGGCGAATCCTCGGATGGCAGCGGCGTAAGCGGGTGCTCCAATGCGATGTCGAGTACCTCGTCGATCCAGCGCACGGTGCGAATCTCCAGCGACTCCGTTACGTTCTTCGGGATTTCGGCCAGATCCTTGTGATTCTCATCCGGAATGATCACCGTTGTGATACCGCCGCGATGCGCCGCAAGCAACTTTTCCTTGAGGCCGCCGATCGGCAGCACGCGGCCGCGCAATGTGATCTCGCCGGTCATCGCCACTTCTGAACGCACCGGCACCCGGGTCAGCGCGGACACCAGCGCGGTGCACATGCCGATACCGGCACTTGGGCCGTCCTTCGGGGTCGCACCTTCCGGCACATGCACATGCACATCAAACTTGTCGTGAAACTCCAAGTCGATTCCGAGCCGCTCGGCGCGCGCACGCACGACACTGAGGGCCGCCTGGATCGACTCCTGCATCACGTTGCCGAGCTGGCCGGTATGAATGAGCTTGCCCTTGCCCGGGACAATGGTCGCCTCGATGCTGAGCAGGTCACCGCCGACTTCGGTCCAAGCCAACCCGGTGACCAACCCGACCTCGTTCTGCTGCTCGGCGCGCCCAAAGGTGTACTTGCGCACACCCAGATAATGATCGAGGTTCCTGGAAGTGACATTGACCCGCCGCTTCTTGCGTGATGTCCGCTTCGGCGACTTGCCCGCCGCAAGGCTGAGTTCCTTCACCACTTTTCGGCAAATCTTGGAGATATCACGTTCAACGTTGCGCACGCCTGATTCGCGCGTGTAGTAGCGAATAATGTCGCGGATCGCCTCGGTGCCGATATGCACTTCATCGGGCTTGAGGCCGTTGGCCTTGAGCTGCTTGGCGATGAGGTGGCGCTGGGCGATATGGATCTTCTCTTCCTCGGTGTAGCCGGGAATCCGGATGATCTCCATGCGGTCGGCCAGAGGCGCAGGAATGTTGAGCGAGTTGGCGGTTGCGATCCACATGACCTCGGACAAGTCGAAATCGACTTCGAGGTAATGGTCGTTGAACGCGTGGTTCTGCTCCGGGTCGAGAACCTCGAGCAAGGCTGATGACGGATCGCCCCGAAAATCCATCGCCATCTTGTCGATCTCGTCGAGCATGAACAATGCGTTGCGGGTACCGACCTTGGACATGTTCTGGATGATGCGGCCCGGCATGGAACCGATATAGGTGCGCCGATGGCCGCGGATTTCGGCCTCGTCGCGCACGCCACCCAACGACATGCGCACAAATTTCCGATTGGTCGCACGCGCGATCGAGCGTCCGAGCGAGGTCTTGCCAACACCGGGAGGACCGACCAGACAAAGGATCGGACCTTTCATGTTGCGCACGCGCTGCTGTACTGCGAGATACTCGAGCATGCGCTCCTTGACCTTTTCGAGACCGAAATGGTCGGCGTCGAGAACCTCCTTGGCGACGCGCAGATCACGACGCACCTTGGTGCGCTTCTTCCATGGAACACCGACCATCCAGTCCACATAGTTGCGCACGACGGTCGCTTCGGCCGACATCGGTGACATCTGTTTGAGCTTGTTGAGCTCGGCGCGGGCCTTCTTCTCGATGTCCTTGGGCATCCCAGCCGCGGCGATCTTGCCGGACAGATCCTCGAATTCATTCGGAGCCTCGTCGAGATCGCCCAGTTCCTTCTGGATCGCCTTCATTTGCTCGTTGAGATAGTACTCGCGCTGGCTTTTCTCCATCTGCGTCTTGACCCGACCACGGATGCGCTTTTCGATCTGCTGCACGTCGATTTCGCCGTCGACCATGCCGACCAGCAACTCAAGGCGATCGGCGACATCGGCCGTTTCCAGGGCACGTTGTTTCTCCGCAATCTTGATAGCGAGATGCGCAGCGACGGTGTCGGCCATGCGCGACGGATCATCTATGCCGGCGAGCGTCGCCAGCAATTCCGATGGGATCTTGCGCGACAGCTTGACCAGTTGCTCGAACAACGAAAGCAGCGAGCGCGCGATGACCTCAATCTCGCGTTCGTTGCGCGTGAACAGCAGTTCGAGCGAACGAGCGTGAGCAACCATCATGCCGTTGCGCTCGCCGAATGCGACGACTTCGGCCCGCGCGATGCCTTCCACCAGAACCTTGATCGTGCCGTCGGGCAGTTTCAGCAACTGCAGCACGTTCGCGATCGTACCGATCGAATACAAATCGTCGGTCTTCGGGTCGTCCTCGTCCGGGCTGCGTTGTGCAACCAGCAGTATCTGCTTGTTGCCCGACGTCGCGACGTCAAGCGCGCGCACGGACTTCTCGCGCCCGACGAACAACGGTTGAACCATATGGGGAAATACCACCACGTCGCGCAACGGCAGCACCGGCAACTCGAACATGTCCGAGCCGCTGATCGTCTCTGGTTTATCGGTTTTTTCCATGTCGCACCTTGGAAAAGCAATGCGCCGGACAGGCCGCGGCCAGCGTAATGCACGCCGCCACTAGGTCAAGTGAGGATCCGCAGACGCGAATGCAAGGGTGCCGCTGGTTTGGGCTGCGGGATGGCGTTACTCGGCCGCGGCGCGGCTCTGCATGTTGCCGCGGTAGATCAGGAACGGTTCGGCCTGGCCGTTGATGACCGCTTCGTCAACGACGACCTTGCTCACATGTTCCAGCGACGGCAGTTCGAACATGATATCGAGCAGTACCTGCTCGATGATCGTGCGCAAGCCGCGCGCGCCGGTCTTGCGCTGGAGCGCCTTGTGCGCAAGCGCGCTCAACGCCTCCGGGCGAAATTCGAGTTCGGCACTCTCCATATCAAACAGTCGCTTGAACTGCTTGGTGATCGCATTCTTCGGTTCGGTCAGTATCTTGACCAGCGCGGCCTCGTCGAGCTCCTGCAGCGTCGCGACAACCGGCAGGCGGCCGACGAACTCCGGAATCAACCCGTACTTGATCAAATCCTCGGGCTGCACGTCAGCCAGCAGCATGCCGACATCGGCATGCCGATCCTTGCTGCGAATCTGGGCCGCGAAACCGATCCCGGTGGCGTCGGAGCGCTGCGCAATGATCTTGTCGAGGCCGGCAAACGCACCACCGACGATGAACAGGATGTTGCGGGTGTCGACCTGCAGGAATTCCTGTTGCGGATGCTTGCGACCGCCCTGCGGCGGAACCGACGCGATCGTGCCTTCAATGAGCTTGAGCAAAGCCTGCTGCACACCCTCACCGGATACGTCGCGCGTAATCGAAGGGTTTTCGCTCTTGCGCGAGATCTTGTCGATCTCGTCGATGTAGACGATACCGGTCTGTGCCTTGTCGACATCGTAGTCGCACTTCTGCAACAGCTTCTGGATGATGTTCTCGACGTCCTCGCCGACATAACCGGCTTCGGTGAGCGTCGTCGCATCGGCAATCGTGAACGGGACATTGAGCAGGCGCGCCAGCGTCTCGGCCAGCAACGTCTTGCCCGAGCCGGTCGGGCCGACCAGCAGGATGTTCGACTTGGCCAGTTCGACTTCGTCGCTCTGGTTGCGCGATTCAAGGCGCTTGTAATGATTGTAGACCGCAACCGCCAACACTTTCTTGGCACGCGCCTGACCGATGACGTACTGATCCAGCACGTCGAGTATTTCCTTGGGCTTGGGCAAATGGCTGCGCGCGCTGGCAGCCTTCTCCTCGAGTTCCTCGCGGATGATGTCGTTGCAAAGCTCGACGCACTCGTCGCAAATGAACACCGACGGACCCGCGATGAGTTTGCGCACCTCGTGCTGGCTTTTGCCGCAGAAAGAACAGTACAGGATCTTTCCGCTGTCGCCCGATCGACTCTGCCGGTCGTCTGTCATGCCTTGCCTCGGGTTCTCGGAGCTGGTTTCCAGCTGAGAATAGCACACGCCGCGGCCGCGCTCAGCGGGCGCGGCCCGGGACCCGACATTGAAGATAAACGGAAACGATTCAGCGGGTTAGGATTCGGCCACCTTGACCACTTCGGATTCACGGCGCGTGATCACCTGATCGATCAGGCCGTAAGTCTTGGCCTCGTCGCCGCTCATGAAGCGATCACGTTCCATGTCGCGCGCGATCTCCTCGACCGGTTTGCCGGTGTGATCGGCATAGAGCTGGTTGAGGCGCCCGCGCAGATAAATGATCTCGCGCGCATGGATTTCAATATCGGTGGCCTGGCCCTGCGCGCCGCCGGACGGCTGGTGCACCATGATGCGCGAGTTGGGCAACGCGAAACGCTTGCCCTTGGCACCCGCCATCAACAGTAGCGACCCGGCACTCGAGGCCTGCCCGACACACATGGTGCTCACATCCGGCTTGACAAACTGCATGGTGTCGTAGACCGCAAGACCAGCCGTCACCGAGCCGCCCGGGCTGTTGATATACAGATGGATGTCCTTGTCCGGATTCTCGGACTCGAGAAACAGCATCTGCGCGACGATCACGTTGGCGACATGATCGTCGATCGGGCCGACCATGAAGATCACCCGCTCCTTGAGCAGGCGCGAGTAAATGTCATAGGCGCGTTCGCCGCGCGGCGTCTGCTCCACGACCATCGGGACCAGATTGAGGGCCTTGATCGACTCGTTGTGGCTCGGCATTGCGCTTCTCCGGCGAGCGGACGCTCAGGCGCCCGGTCGCATGACTTCATTGAAACTCAAGGTTTGATCGCTGACATCGGCGTGCTCGGCGATCCACTCGACCACCTGATCCTCGAGCACACGGTTGCGCAGTCCACCCATCACTTGGGGGTCGCGCGAATAGAGTTCAACGACCTTCTCCGGTTCCTCATAGGTCGAGGCGATCACGGCAAGCGCCTGACTGACCCGGCGCGTATCCACGCGAATGTCGTTCTGCCGTGCAACCTCGGCCAGCAACAGGCCCGCCGCAACCCTTTCGCGCGCGGTCGGCAGATAGCTGTCGAACACATCGGCAGCATCCGGATTGGCTTGTTGCGCGAGCGAGCGCGCCTCGTTTTCGACCATGCCCTGCGGCAGGTCGAGATCGGGGTGTGTCGCGAGCAGCTGGTGGATCGTCACCTGCTTGAGGCGAGCGCTCAGCGCATCGTTGAGTTCGCGTTCGAGGTTCGCGCGCACATCCTTGCGAAACTGCGCCATGCCGCCCTCCTTGACGCCGAAACTGGCGGCAAATGCCTCGTCTACATCCGGCAGATGCGGTTCCTGGACGCGTACGATCTTGACGTGCACGGAGGCAGTCTTGCCACCCAGCACGGCCACCCGGAAATCCGCCGGGAAGGTCAGTTCCAGATCGATTTCATCGCCGGCCACATGCCCGGCCAGCCGGTCCTCGAACTCGCTGAACAAGGCGCCCGATCCGAGAATGCTGCCAACGCGATCATTGCCTGATTCGGGATGACGAAATCCCGGCCCCAGCGCGGCGTACTCGAACAGCACCATATCGTCGGTCCTGGCCGCCCGTTCCACCTGGGTCCAGCCACGGCGTTGCAGACGCAAAGTCTCGATCATGCGATCGATGTCTTCATCTTCGACGCTCGCCCGGGTTCGCGTGATATCGAGGCTGCTGACGTCGATGCTGTCTAGTTCGGGCATGACCTCGAAGGTCGCGGTGTATTCGATCTCGCCATTGTCGGGCGTGCCGGACGTGGAGATTGCCGGCTGAATCGCAGGACGCAATTTCTCCTGCGCAACGACTTCCTGAAAGCTCGAGTTGATCATTTCCGACAACGCCTCGTTGCGGATCTGCTTGCCAAAGCGCTGCTCGATGACCTTGGGTGGCACCTTGCCGGGACGAAACCCCTTGAGCCGCGCGCTGCGACCCATCTCCTGGATGCGCGTGCGGATCGTAGTCTCCAGGTTCTCTGCCGGAATGCGGACCGTGAGCTTGCGCCCAAGCGTACCGAGGTTTTCGACCGAAACGTGCATGCTTGCTCCTCAACATCTAACTACGGCTACTGCGCGCGCCAACTGCGCACGGCATTTCGCCGATTGCGCACCCGCAGGTGGTTGTGGGCCGGAATCTGGTGCGAAAGGAGAGAATCGAACTCTCACGGGTCGCCCCACTGGAACCTAAATCCAGCGCGTCTACCATTCCGCCACTTTCGCCCGGGTCTGCGGCCACAACGCGAGCCTTGCCCAGCCCGCTGGCCAAGTCAATCGCTGCGCGCACAAAGGATCCAATTGGTGGGCCGTGAAGGAATCGAACCTTCAACCTGCGGATTAAGAGTCCGATGCTCTACCAATTGAGCTAACGGCCCACGGGACACATTGTAATAAAGATGGGGTGGGCGATGGGATTCGAACCCACGACAACCGGAATCACAATCCGGGACTCTAACCAGCTGAGCTACGCCCACCATTCAGAAGACAGATGACAGAAGACCGAGCAGCAAGAAGAGAACAGCCGACGGAAAACGCACCCGCACAGTGCGGTCGTCGCTCGTCTCTCATCTGTATTCAGTCCGCTGTCGTCTGACCACTGCCTCTGTCTGCTTCTGTCCTCTGTGCTCTGGAATGCGCGCCCGACAGGAATCGAACCTGCAACCGTCGGCTTAGAAGGCCGATGCTCTATCCAGTTGAGCTACGGGCGCATCGACCGCCGGATTGTTGCAAAAACCGAATGCGCTGACGAACCGTTCGCGAGCGCCTGCCGATCGCGAGCGCAGGGTTGCAGCGGGCCGGATGGTCGGGGTAGAGGGATTCGAACCCCCGACATCCTGCTCCCAAAGCAGGTGCGCTACCAGACTGCGCTATACCCCGTCGTCCGGCCGCTTCGGCGGTTTCGCGACTGCCAAAACGGCCGGGAATACTACGAAGATGCCCCGGGCGCGTCAATGCGCGGGTCGCCTGCGCCTTTGCCCACTCAACAGCGCATGTGTGTCTCAGCGCAGGCGCGCTGCAAGACCGCCGGCGCGACGAACCGGACGCGCCAACGTCGTCTTGACAACCTCCGCGGTCGCCCACAGCACGACATTCCGTTTCGCGCGCGAGAGGCCCGTATAGAGCAACTGGCGCGACAGCACGCGATTTGCGGGATCCGGCGGCAGTAATATCGCAGCCGCCGAATACTCGGAACCTTGGCTCTTGTGGATCGTGATCGCGAACGCGCCATCGTGCGGCGGCAGCGTCCCGATCGCGAAACCGCGCGCAACTGTGCTCCCATCCGGGCGGACGGTCTCGAACCAGACACGCAAGGGCCCGCCCGGCCCTTCCTCGAGCGCCAGCCCGACATCGCCATTGAACAGGCGCGTGCCGTAATCGTTGCGCGTGATCAATACGGCGCGACCCGGATACCAGACTCGCTCAGCCGGCACCCCCCAGTGGCGCTTGAGCCGCTGCTCGATCGCGTGATTGACCATGAGCGCGCCGAACTCGCCTTCGCGAAGACCGCACAGGATCTGCCGTTGCGCGAGTGTGCGCAGCGCCGCGAGCGCGGCCTCGCCCTGCTCGCGTTCGGCGCGCTCGCGCGCGCCGGTCCCATCGCGATGCGCGATCGCGGCGAGCGGCGGCCGGATCGCGAGACCGGCAAGCTCGCCAGCCCAGCCGTCCAACTGAGCGCGCAAATTCGCCGTCGTGTCGACATCGACGCGTTGCGCACGTTTTCCGGCGCCTGTGAATGCACGCTCGAGAGCGACCGAATCTCCCGCCCGCACCGCACGGTTGATCTCGATCAGCGGCTGCTCGGAGCGAAAGCTGTGTTCGAGCCGCACCAGTTCGGGCGCGCGCGCCTCTTCGAGCGCGCCGACCAGATCCATGAGCACCGATCCGGTCGCAACCGAAGTCAACTGGTCCGCATCGCCAACCAGAATCAACGTTGCATCCGGCCGCGTTGCATCGAGGAGCGCTCGCAACATGCCGAGATCCAGCATCGACGCCTCGTCGACGACCACGATGTCGGCTGCAAGAGGGCGCGCCGCGCCGCGCGTAAATACGTTGCGGCGTGGATCGTAGCCGAGCAGGCGATGGACCGTGAGCGCATCCTCGTCCGGAATGCTTGCGAGCAATGACCGCCATATCCCCGACCACGGCGCGGCATTGCCTGCGAGCAGTGTTTCCTTGCCGGCACGCAGCGATTGCACGAGACGCTGCGCAGCCTTGCCGGTGGGCGCGGCCACTGCGATGTCGAGCATGCGTTTCTCGCACCGCTGCAGTGCCAGCAACATGCGCAACACGGTCGTGGTCTTGCCGGTACCGGGGCCGCCAGTCAGCAAGAACAGGCGGCGTCCAGCCACGCCCGCGACCGCCTCGCGCTGAGACTGCACTGCAGGCGAACGATCGTCTTTGAACAGCGCGTTGATGTCTTCAGCCGGGAACGTGCTCGCGACGTCGCGAACGACTGCCCGGCGCGCGCGGATGTGTTCGGCAATGCGGACTTCATGGGCATGGTTGCGCCAAAGCGCGAAACGACCGTCGCCATCGAGGACGAACGGCGTCGGCTTGGACGATTCGCCGTTGCCGACCATCGTTTCAGCGCGCAGGGTATCGACCGTCGCGGCATCGAGAGACGGCATTCCATGTCGACCCGCATCGTCGCCGAGCAACGGCAGCGCAGAGTCGCCCTGGCCATCGGCAAGACTCGTCCAGGCCGCGACCCCGGCGAGCGTTTCCGAGCCGCCGTGAGCCCGAACCCACCGCGCCAGCGCACGATCGATCGCGCGCCAGGCCTCGGCGTCGGTTGCGGATTCCCATCGGTTGAACGAATAGACGCTCATGCCGGTGCCTCGATATGCGAACCAGCGCCGAGCGCGACATCGACCGCCGTAATCAAGCCATCATCGAAGCGATGCGTCCACACACCGGCAGCGGGCGCGATCCCGACCGCGCGCACGAACAGATAGATCGCCTCGCCGAGCTGCGTCGCCCGCTGGTAGCCGGGGATACGCTGGCGCAGATAGCGATCGACTGCGACGCTGTACAGCAGCGCTTGAAAACGGTAGTCGTGAACGTTCATTGCGTTCTCGAGCGCAGCGGGCATGTAAGCGGGCAACCGGTCGCCGAGATGATTACCCTTGTAGTCGAGTACGTGAAAACGACCGCTGTTTTCGAACACGAGATCGATCTTGCCGGTCATGAGACCGCGCAAACGCATTGCCGGAATCTGCTCCGGCACGAGTGCCGGATCGCCATGCCGCACGCACGCGGCGCGAATGCGCTCGACCGACACGGCATCCAGCACGAAACAAAATTCCATTTCTGCACGCTGCGATCGCGAAGGGATCGCCGAGAGTCGCAGACCGCGGGCGATCTCCGTCGCAAGCATCGCATCGAGACGGCGCGCAATGCGCGAAATCGCGTTCCCCATCGCCAGGTCACCGAGGCGCACGGCATTCGTGCGCAAGCTTTGTTCGACGAGCTCGCGCTGCTCCAGCAGCGAGGTTCCGGCGTCGCGTCGTTCCAGAATTTCATGCACCGCGTTGCCGAACTCGCGACCACGAAGACCCGAAAGCTCGAGCAGCGCCGGATCGGGACCGGATACTTCGGACCGCGATGGATCGGCGCTCGCTGCATTGGATCTCTCGATCGTGTCCGCATTGCCCGTCACCGCAACCACCACCGGCGCGTCGAGCGCTGACCGTTCGATCGATGATTCGGAATCCTGCAATGCGGGGATGTCCGGCGCACCTTCGTCATCTGCGGGCTCCTCTTCCAGCAGTGCCGGGCGATGCGTGCCGATCAGACTTGAAAAGCTCCAGCGATGTTCGAACGGTGTCGCGGCCGGTTCACGCAACGCCTCGAAGCGCCGGGGCGGCGACGACCGCGATTGCGTGTAGTGGCGTCGCGACTGGTCCCACGGCGCCGCCATCCATTGCAGATGCCGGAACGGTTGGGTTTCCGGCCCCCGCGCCAGCAGCCGTTCGATCATCGCGTCGAGTGCCGAACGCGCGGGATCGCGTTCGGGCGACGAATTCCTTCTCGCATCCCTCCGCCGCGTGGGTGACAACGCGTACACGTGACAGGCATGGATTGCGCGGGTCAGCGCGACATAGAGCACGCGAAAGCGCTCGTTCTGATCGTCGTTCCGGTGTTGCGCGACGGCCTGCGCACCGAAACCGATGATGCGTCGATCGCACAGCGGCTCATGTATCACCGGTGTCTTGTCCTGCCCATGCTGGCGATGGCACCACATGAGCGGCAGGAACACGATCGGGAACTCGAGTCCCTTGCTCGCGTGCAGCGTCATGAGCCGCACACGCTTTGCATCCGACTCGACCCGCAGCTGGCGCTCGTCGCTGGCATCCGCCACGTCGTCGCGACGGTCTTCGCGCTGTTCGGCAAGCCACGCGAGCAACGGCTCGGCGCCGTGAACGTTTTCCGCTTGCGCCTGCAACAATTCGCCGAGATGGCGAAGATCGGTCATTGCGCGTTCGCGCTGTGCTGGCGTCGGCATTTGTGACATCGCCGTTCGTGCAAACTCGAGAACGACGCGCAGCACCCCCTCGCGCTGCCATGTGCGCTTGAGTTTCGCGTAACGGTCGGCGTGCTCCTGCGATGCCTCCGGATCCGCACGCAAACGCCCAAGCGCGCCATAGTCCAGCCCGCCGAGGCGGGTGGCCAGCGCGGCGCGCAGCACGCCTTCTTCCGTCGCGTGCTCAACTGCGTACAGCACGATCTGCAATTCGCGAGCCCATTCCGTGTCGAACACGCTGCTTCTGCCCGAACCGACGCAGGGCACGCCGCGCTGCTGCAACAACTCGCGCATACGGCCCACCTGCGGATTGGTCGGCAACAGTACCGCGATGTCGCCGGGTGCAACGGGTTTGCCGGCGATCCGGTAGCGCGAATCGTCGAGCATTGCGGCGATCCGGTTCGCGCAAGCGCCGAGCGCCAGTTCCTTGCGCCGACGAGCTTCGGTGGGCACGCGCTCGTTGTAGTGCACGACCAGCGGGCGCGCGGCCTCATCGTCGGGCGTTTCGTACACGGCGGCGTCACGACGATCGCTCGCGACGACCGGCGGCACACTGATCGCATGCGACGCGTCCGCACTCAATAGCGGCCCGGCGCGTTCGAACCATTCGTTGAGGGCGGCAACGTAAGCGCGCGAGGATCGCCGGTTGGTCCCCAGCGCGAGCATCGAATCGACTCTTGCCGCAGCCGCAAGATAGCTATCGATGTCGCCGCCGCGAAACCGGTAGATCGCCTGCTTCGGATCACCGATCAGAACCAGGCGTCCGCGCGGCTCGCCGGTCGTATCGCGGTAGATACGGTCGAGAATCGCGTACTGCAACGCATCGGTGTCCTGGAATTCGTCGATCAGCGCGATCTTCCACTCGGCGAACAGGCGATCGGCAAGGCCGTTTGCATCACGTTCGAGTGCCGCGTGTACCCGCGTCAGCAGATCGTCGTAAGTCAGGCGATTCGCGGCGGCGAGTTGCTCGTCGCGACGGCGCCGCACGTCGAGCGTCCATTCGCGCCACGCGGCGATTTCCGCCGCGTGATGCATATAGCCGTAGCAACGCAGCACATTCGGCAGATCACGCAGTGGCGGCTGCGCAAGCAGCGCATCGGCTTGCGCCGGATTGAGCAAGGTCCCGGGATTGCCGAGATGTTCCAGCTGTCTGTCGGTGAGCGATTCACGCTTGCCGTCGAGCCAGTCAGCGAATGCTGCTAGCGCCCCTCTCAATGCCGTGGACTGCCTGCCGGTCGGCGTTGATGACCAGATGCGGTCTCGCTTGGCCAACGCGCGCAGCCCGTCTGCCATGCCGGTCGGCAACACGCGACTGAGTTCGGCATCGTTCGGAACCCACAAACCGACACCAGGCTCAAGGCACCGTCCAAGGCGCTTGCGCAGTGCCTCCATCGTGGCGGTCGACTCGAACTGTGGCGGCTCCTCGCTGCCCTGCTGCAAACGTCGCCAAAGATCCTCGGCGAGCCCTTCCAGCATGGCATCGCCGGAAACGAGATCGCCGAGCCTGAATGCGCTGGCGCATTCGAACGGAAAGTCGGCAAGAATCCGCCGGCACAGCCCGTGCAACGTCGTAATCGGTGCGCGATCGAGTTCGGCGAGCGCGACCCGCAGGCGCCGCTGGTCGCGCCGCGCCTGCGTGGCGTCGACGTTCCAGCGCGCGCAAAGCCAGGCTTCCTCGAACGGCGCGTCGTCGCACGTCGTCAATCCACCGTCACGCACGGCTTTTGCGGCGAGTACCTCGGCCCATAGCAACCGGCTGCGAATACGCGCGTGCAGCTCCTGTGCGGCCGCGTCGGTAAATGTCCCAACCACAATGTCGCGCGCTCTCAAGGGTTGTCCCGAAACGCCCCATGGTTCGAGCAGCAGGCGCAGGTAGAGCACGGCAATGGTCCAGGTCTTGCCGGTGCCGGCGCTCGCCTCGACCAGACTACGGCCGCCCGGGGCGAGCGGCAGATCCGTCCATTCCCTCGCGCGGACCAGGTGCGGGCGCTCGCCGTCATTCATCGGGCGTCGTCGCCATGCCGAATTCGATCAACGCGAATAGCGCATGCGCATTGCGCTCGAGTTCGGCGCGATCGGCCGTGCCTTCATCGAAACACGCATCGCGACCGAGCAACGCTGCGTATCCCGGCGCGTAGTCGCGCTCGCCGCGGCGGTGTTCTCCGCCGGCCCATACCACTTCGACTTGCGGCGACTCGATCGCCGCGCGGGCCTCCCAACTTGTTTTCGGGAAATACCAGGTCGGTCTCGTTTCCACCGCATGAAAGAACGCAAGCAGACCGCACAGACGACGTTCGAGATCGCCGAGGATGGCCGCAACGCTCGCAGCGTCACGCGTTCTCGTCGCGTGCATGAACGCATCGTCCCGGGCATTCAGCGAATCCTGCCACGGATGCTGGTCGCCGGCGGCGACGAGAAACACGCGTGCGCCTCTTGTACCGTCCGCATCGTTGAGGCGCAGCAGCGCCCACTCGATGAAGATCGCGATGCGTTGCTGGAAGCCGAGTGCGTCTTCTCCTGCGTGATCCGGGAATGCATCGAATATCCAGCGTGCGTCGTCGCCGTTGCGCACACGCGCGAGTTCGCCCTGCACGCGGTAGCGGCCGATGCTTCGATCGACCGGCAAGGGGGTCGCTGCGGGCAGTCCGCCCGCAAGCAGCGGATGCATAAGTGACCGGTCGAGGAGTGTCTGGACGGCCTTCGCGACCTCGCTGTATGCGCGCTCGCCGACGCGTCCCGGCGGCCACAGGCCGTCCAGGCGCAGCCAATCTGGCGGGCTTTCGGGCACAGCGAAGGCGGCCTCGGGACGTTCCAGAGCAGCGAGGAACAGACGGCGCGGAACGCGCTCGATTCGATCGAATGCGGCCTTGAGCGGCTCGCTCGTGCGAAAGCTGTTTGCGTCGACGGCGCGAAGCTGCAGATTGAGGCGTTTCGACAGGAGCTGCCTGGCGGGGTCGCGGTAATAGGACAGCATCTCGGCAAGCGAAACCGTAACCAGGTCTTCAGCCGCCTCCGGAACCGACATCGCATCGTCGCCGCGAAACGGATGGGGCTTGCGTTCCTCGTCACTCGCGAGCCGTGCCATCGTACGATCGAACGAATACAAGCGCGGATTGCTTCCGTCGAAATAGCGCAAGTCGAACGGTTGCAACGGATGGCGAATCAGCCAGGGTCTGTCGATCTTGTCCTCACGCGCACCGCGAATGCACGCATGTTCGTCGAGCAGGTCCATGAGTTCCGCGAGCGGTGCGGCCGGATTGCGCGGCTTGGCGTCGCGTACACCTTCGCCGACATAGCTCAGATGCAGGACCTTGCGCGCGGCCATCAGCGTTTCGAGAAAGAGGTAACGATCGTCGTTGGCGACCCCGCGATCGCCGATGCGCGGGTAGCGCAACATCAGATCGAGGTCGGCGTCACCCGATTCGCGCGGGAATTCACCATCGTTGAGGCCGAGCACGGCGACGACCTTGAACGGGATCGCACGCTGCGGAACCATGCCGCAAAATGTCACGCCGCCAGCCAGAAAGCGTTGCCGCTCCGGCGTCGCCGAAAGCCGTTCGAGCAACACTTCTCGCACGACGCTGAAATCGAGCACCGGATCGAGTCCGTCGGCCACGGTTGCGACATCGACGACTTGCGTGAGTCGCTGCAGGTTCGCACAAGCTTCGTACGCGTCGCTGTCACCGAACCCGACGCGGAACAGCGTGGTAATCAGATCATCGAGAAACCCGGTCCAGCGCGATGCGGGACGCGCTTGCAGCATTTCCGCGCGCAGCCGGGCCAGTATCTGCAACAAACGATCGAGCGCGCCGATCGCGTCCGCCTGCGGTCCGTGCACGCCTTCGACCGGAACCACCCGCGCACCGTCGCCGAGTTGCTGCGCCTGCGGCTCCCCATCGGCGGTGTCGCCGAACACGTAGCCGGCCAACAGGCGGTCCATGCCCCAGGCAAACGTATTTTCGACGATACCGGGCACGCCGAACGATTCGCGAAACGACGCATCGAGGCCCCAGGCCACGCGGCTGCGGTCGAGCCACGCATCCAGCACCTCGACACCAGCGTCGTTCAGACCGAGCGCACGCGCGATCTCCGGCACACCGACGAGATCCATGACCTCCGGCGCCGCAAGTCGCGAATGCGGCAGCGACAACAAGGTCGCGAACGCCGAATACAGGCGGTGACTGCGCGACAGCGGCACGTCTGCGAGATGGTAAGGCAGCGGTCCGTCGTGTCGACCCGCTTCACCAAATACGGCGCCGAGCAGCGGGACGTAGGCACGGATATCCGGCGCCATGACCGCGATATCGGACGGTTTCAGGTCGGTGCACTCGCTGCGCTCTCGCAACAGCGCATCGCGCAGCACTTCGAGTTCACGCACGCGTGTATGGCACACGTGGATGCGCAGCGAGCGATCGTCGAGCGCGGATCGATCGCCGGGCTTGCCCGGATTGATCAGCGACGGGTCGAGACGACGCACGCTCTCTTGCAGGCTTTCGAGCCGGTTGCGCACGCGCGTGCTCTTTTCTTCGTCGACCCAGTCGCGAAATTCGCGCGCGATGTCCTCGCCGTCGGCGAGCGCGAGCATCAGGTGCTGACCCATGCGTCCCCAACTCGCCAGTAGTGGATGCCCAAGGTCGAGGAAGTCCTCGTCCGCGTCGGCAGGCAGGGCATCCAGTTTCAGAAACCGGGTCAGATGCTGTTCTGCCGGACGCAGACCGGCCCAGTATTCGATGCACGGATCGGGCAGATACAGCACCACCATGCGATGACGCGCCACGGCACGCAGTGTCGCGAGTTCCGACGGTGCGAGATGGCTCATGCCGAATACGTGCAGCGGCTCCTCGGGAAAATTCGCGGGTCTGCCACGCTCGAGTTCGCCGATAAGGCTGCGTACGCGCTCACCGCGATGCGCGACACCGATCCGCGCGCGCAGCCGACGCCACAATGGCGCGAGGAACCCGGATTCGGGCACTTCATCGCGACCGGCCGCCCACGCGCTCAGCCAATCAGGTCGATACACGAGATATTGCGTGTAGATTCGCGCCAGCAGATCGCTCAACTGGAACCGCCGCCGCGCCGCATCGTGGCCGGCCAGATACGCGCTGAGCCTCGCGTCGTCGATCTGGCCCAGACACTCATGGATGCGCCATCGCAGTGAATCGCGCCGATATGGCTGCAATGCGATTGCGGATTCGCCGAGCACGGCCGAGGCAAGATCGTCGAGCCATGCACCAGGCAGACGCATGTCGACGTTCGCGACGATGCCGCCCGCACCGAGTCGCTGCGCAAGCTCTCGCGTGAGCCATTGCCTGACACCGGGATGCGCCGCGACGATCGTATGCGGCGCGAGCACATCCGCAGGCGTGCCGCTCGCCATGAGGTTCATCAGCGGGTCGATCAGCGCTTCGAGACGGCTCGCTCGCACAATCACGATGCCGCGACCTGTGCCCGGCTCAAATATGGTACTGCTCATCCCGACTTCCCTCGACGTCGCAGCCGCAGCGACCAACACGATGGCTCCGCTCACCCATCCGAGCCTCAGGATGCGCTCGATTCAAGGAAGCTCGCCACGCCCATTGACGCACGCATTTGCCAATGATCGCTGGTGATGCACTCTCGGAATCGTGTCACCACGCGCATGCGGATCGCCGACGATTGCACCACGCGACCGTATCAGTGCATGAGACTGTAGCGCTTGTCCAAGTGCGAGCCAACGCCGGTGGTCGGATCGTCACCGGCCGGTACGCGCTCCGGCACGAGGGGATGAAACGCCGACTGCCCAAAACAAAAGGGCCAATGAGCGAAAACCCATTGACCCTTCTGCTTTTCGATGGCGCGCCCGGAGAGATTCGAACTCCCGACCACCAAGTTCGTAGCCTGGTACTCTATCCAACTGAGCTACGGGCGCATGAGAAAAGTTTCGACTTCGCGCGATCCGCATCATAACTTACGTGCGAGGCGCGGAATTATTCGGATTGACGGCTTCAAGGTCAACCGACATCGGAAATCCTCGAGTCCGGAGGTTTCTTGCAGCATCTTCTCTGCGCCAGATACGACGAAGGGTCCGGTTCTCGACTTCCGATCGCGGGGCGCCCTGCGAAGGGATTGCTCGTCTCATCCGGAGATCACCCCTCGCTCTCGGGGCCAGCCTGCGGCTGTCCAAAATCGTTCCCGACGATTTTGTCGAACCGAGAGGTTTCGACCACCACCCTCTCCGGCCGCAGAAACATGAAAGGGACCGAACGGTCCCTTTCATGTTTCTGGCGGAGAGAGAGGGATTCGAACCCTCGATAAGGCTATAAACCCTATACTCCCTTAGCAGGGGAGCCCCTTCAGCCACTCGGGCATCTCTCCTTTCAATCGCTCGCGCACAATCCCACGTCGTGTCGGTCGTAATGATTCCAAGCTCGACC
>JBAUWF010000107.1:0-3402 GCA_049583635.1 Rhodanobacteraceae bacterium | reverse complement strand
GCAACCACTACGCATACATCGATGTGACCGTGCGCATGCCCGCCCAATTGGCATTGACGCTGCGCGATTCCTCGGGCGATCTCGAGATCGGCGGCGTCAGCGGCACTGTGCATCTGACCGACAGCTCCGGGGACATCAGGCTGCACGATCTCGGCGGGGCCGTCGAGATCAGCGATACCTCGGGCGACATCCGCGCCGATGGTATCGGCGGCACCATCACGATCCTGTCCGACAGTTCCGGCGACATCGACATCGCCAACGTCAAGGGCGACGCGACGGTGCATCAGGACAGTTCCGGTGACATCGAGCTGGCGCATGTCTCCGGCAATGCCCGTGTCGACCGCGACAGTTCGGGCGACATCGACTTTCGCGATATCGGCAAGAACGCCAGCGTCGGCGCGGACGGATCGGGTGACATATTCGCCGATGGCGTGCGCGGCAACTTCAGCGTCGGTGCCAAGTCCAGCCACGGCGGCGAAATCCGCCAGCGCAATGTGGCCGGCAAGGTCTCGCTGCCCCCGGAGGAATGAAGCTCGGCATCACGCCACGCCATGGCGGATCCGCCATGGCGTGGCGCTCCGGGTGCGCCCGAGCCCGTAGGATGGGTTGAGCGCAGCGATACCCATCGCATCCCTTTGCGCGTGCTCCGATCTCCCGGATTGATCTGCGGCAGGGCCCACGGACAGCACCACCGGAAACGAGCAGGGTTGCTCCGCTTTCGCGCCCCCGAGCGCCGCGAAAGTCGCGATGCCCTCGCAAATGCGCAAGACTCTCGCCTTGCTTCTTGTCGCGAATTCGATCGCATGATCGTGCTGGTTCTTCTGACTTTGCTTGCCGCCCTGGCGACGATCTTCCTGGTGTCGCTGATCGCGATCGCGTATCGGCGCGGTTCACTGCGGCCGAAGGGCGAAGCGGTTGCGCTCGGAGCGCTGACCAATTTCTTCGATACGCTCGGTATCGGTTCGTTCGCGCCGACGACGGCATGGATGAAGCTGCGAGCTCTGGTGCCGGACAGTTTCATTCCGGCAACGCTGAACACCGGACATGCGTTGCCGACGGTCGTCGAGGCGCTGGTGTTCATCCATCTGGTGCGCGTCGATCCTGCGCTGCTGATCGCGTGCATCGCCGCCGCCGTGGTCGGAGCCACACTGGGCGTCCCGCTGATCGTGCGCCTGCCGGTGCGTGCCGTGCAGGGCATCGTCGGCGTGGCGATGCTGGTCGCCGCCGTGCTGTACGCGCTGTCCAATCTCGATCTGCTGCCGATCGGCGGCAGTGCGCTCGCACTGCACGGGTGGTTGTTCGTGCTTGCCGTCGCCGTGCATTTCCTGCTCGGCGCGCTGATGACGTTCGGCATCGGCCTGTACGCACCGTCGCTGATCCTGCTCAGTCTGCTTGGCCTCAATCCGACCGCGGCGTTTCCGGTGATGATGGGCGCATGCGCGTTCCTGATGCCGGTCAGCGGCCTGCGCTTCGCGCGCTCGCCGCGCGTCGATCTGCGCGTCGCGCTCGGGCTTGCGCTCGGCGGCATTCCGGCCGTGCTGCTGGCGGCCTACGTGGTCAAGTCGTTGCCGCTCGCGACCCTGCGTTGGGGCGTCGTGGTCGTCGTGCTGTACGCGGCGACGTTGCTGCTGCGAAGTGCGCTGCGGCGTGCGAACTCGCCTGTCACGGCGGCGGACGCTTCCTGATCGGGGTCACTACGACATCACATGCCGGGCGCTCTGGTCCGGGATGTCTGTCCAGCGGCGAGCCTTTGTGCATCGGCGGACAGATAGCGCGCATCCGAGCCGATCACGACGCCGGCGGTGTCGACGGTGCGGCTCAGCGTGACCGGCCCGACCCGGCGGCGCACCTCGCGGTTGCTGCCGCCGTTGCGGGTGATGACTTCGACGTTGCCGATGTAGAAGGTCTGGTCGTTCGCGCCGCTCGCGCTGCTGTTCGGCCAGTCCAAGCTTTCCCATGGGGAAACCGGAAGAGCCCCTTCTTTCCTACTTCTCCACCCCATGCAACAGCGCACTTAGCGCGATAAAATCACCATCCAATCTACCGTCTGCGATGCGAAGCAGTGAGTAACGTGCACCATCATTCGGAATTGCTGTGACCCTGCTTGTTACTGGTTTAGCGATCGACCAAAAATATCGATAAGGTAGAAACGCGTACCAGTCCTGGCCTTGCCGCAATATTTCTAACGTCTCGCTACGGCTTAACAAAAACGTGCGTGGCCCAAATTGACTTTTCGCGTGCGCCGCACAATCATTCCGCGCAGCGGATTTTGAATAACCCGGATGGTGATTAATGATCACCAAGAGATGATCGTCGATACGGAAGCGCTCGTTGCTTACAAATGATACTTCCATCGATGCCTTTAATGACGCTGATCGGTATACGTGATTTACTGAACCAAAATAGGCATACTGACATGGCGGATTCTCATTTCGTAACGCCTTCGTTATCGTAATTGTATATATGTCTCCGCCCTCACTAATCAACCGTTCGACAGAAATGCCCCGAAGCGGGTCGGACAATGGCTGACCAAACACGACTGACTGCCCAAATATACATAATGCCATCAGGGCAATCAGAGCAATCAGGGGACTGTTTCTAGTGCTCATCATAGTAATTTTGGTATGTCGCCGTTGCCGCTGGCAGATCAAAGCTTCGCATCGCGGCGTGAATTGAGTTGTACATCGGATCGAAGCCGGGTTTCGCAGCCGCAGTCTGCCACGCATTGGCGTAGGTTGGATTAAAATGCAGAACCTCATGGATAATATCGAATGTTGCTTGCCATCCGTTCCTAGCTCCTAATGGCGAAACAAAGATGCCGCCTCCTTCAAATACACCTGACCAAGCATCTGGCGCGCCGGCACGCCACACTTGCGTGTAAGAAACATGAAATTTCTGATTTGATATTCCACCAGAAACCTGATCGAGGAAACCGTATCCAGGCGCTTCGTTTTCTCCAAGGTAACGGAAAACAGCTCCCGTGGCCCGCCCGACAATGGTGGCGTTCATTGCATCGAATCCCTCGTCTTCGTCTAGCTGCGACGACATTGCAGAAAGCATGTTTTCACTTCGGCCTTTAATGCCGGCAAAGTCATCATCCCGATGTTGCGAGTCGTATAGCACCCGCCCAAACGCATACTGAAACGCCCCCGTCACCGCGCCATTGGCAAACTTCCCGCCGCTGATCACCGAGGCGGTGCCGCCGACTAAGGCAAAGCTTACGCCATCCTCAAAACCGTTGCCGGTGTGGATCTGCGGGGCGATGTAGGAGGTCATGTAATGACCCAGTGAATTCCTGCTCAGGTGTAACCTTTGAAAAGGGAGACACCGATGAGTGCCGTGATGGAAGAAGAGATCAAGCGTTGGACGGCGCGGCGCAAGTCCGCGTTGGTGCTGGAGATC
>JBAUWF010000106.1:0-72938 GCA_049583635.1 Rhodanobacteraceae bacterium | reverse complement strand
TCCGCCCTTCGGGCACCTTCCCCCGCTCGCGGGGGAAGGGAAGAAGGAGTGAGCCCCGCTCGCGGGGGCAGGGAAAAAAGTGCGAAGGCGCCCGCGATCACGAAGGAAGTGATCTTCCACTACGTCTACGCTGTACTGCACCACCCCGTGTATCGCGAAAAGTACGCGCAGAACCTCAAACGCGAATTCCCGCGCATCCCGTTCTACGCCGATTTCTGGCGCTGGGCCGAGTGGGGCAGGGAACTGATGGAGCTGCATATCGGCTACGAATCGGTCGAGCCGTGGCCGTTGCAGCGGATCGATGCTTCGGCGCGTAAAGACGACCCGTCACCCCGACCCTCTCCCCGAAGGCGGGGCGAGGGAGAGATCAGGCTCGGGCCAAAGGCAACACTGAAAGCCGACAAGGACACCGGACGCATCGTGCTCGATTCGGAAACCACACTGAATGGCATCCCGCCCGAAGCCTGGGACTACAAGCTCGGCAACCGCAGCGCGCTGGAATGGATTCTCGATCAGTACAAGGAAAAGAAGCCGAAGGACCCGACCATCCGCGAGAAATTCAACACGTATCGATTTGCCGACTACAAGGAAAAGGTGATCGACCTGCTCGCGCGCGTCACCCGCGTCAGCGTCGACACCCAGCGCATCGTCGAAGCCATGCGCTCCACCGCCCGCTGACGTTTCTTTCGTCGGGCGGCGGGGTCGGCTGGATTTGAGACAAGAAAAAGGCCGGAACCCTTTGCTACTCGGGATTCCGGCCTGTATTGGACTGCATCGGACGGTGAAATGGTGGAGGCGGGGGGAATCGAACCCCCGTCCGAAGGTGCTACATCCTCGGCGCTACATGCTTAGCGCGCCGTTTGGTCTCGTCCTGCGGCAACACGGCGTGCAAGGCACACCGCAGAACCAGCTTGTTTTGGGTTGACCGCCGGCCGACAAGCGGCAACCGGAAGCGATTCCGTGATAGTGACCCTACACCGACTAGCACGGACACATGTCGGTTCGGGGCTTAGGCCTTAAGCGGCCAGAGCGTAGACGTCGTCGTTGGCGTCTGAGTTTTTTGCCGCTGGTTTAACGAGGAAAGCGACCCCCTCGGCATGCTCCAAGTGATTGCGCAACCCCCGTCGAAGCCATGTCGCCCCCGGGGAAGGGAATGATGGTGGCGCGAGGCATGGAATACAAGCGCTCAAGCCACCGGATTCTTGGCGCGCAGCGTGCGCTGCTTTTCACGATTCCAGTCACGTTCCTTTTCCGCATCGCGCTTGTCGTGGGTCTGCTTGCCGCGCGCAAGCCCGATTTCGACCTTGGCGCGGTTCGCCTTCCAGTACATTGCGAGCGGCACCAGGGTAAAGCCCTTGCGCTCGACCGCGCCGATCAGGCGGTCGATCTGCTCGCGGTGCAGCAGCAGCTTGCGCGTGCGCCGGTCTTCGGCGACGACGTGGGTCGAGGCCGACAGCAACGGCGGGAACGAGGCGCCGAACAGGAAGATCTCGCCGGACTTGATGACTGCATAAGCCTCGCTCAGATTGACGCGACCGGCGCGCAGGCTCTTGACTTCCCAACCGAGCAGGGCAATGCCGGCCTCGAAACGCTCATCGATATGGTATTCATGGCGCGCGCGCTTGTTCAACGCGATCGTGCCCGAGCCTCGCTTGTCCTTGCCTTGCTGTTTGCTCATATGGCCTTATCGGGATTGGGAATGCCGTTGCCGATCGGGACCGCCGGTACCGGCAGCCTGGTCATCGCAAATTATCGGTCGGGAATGTTGTGATCCAGATCCGCCGCAGCGCCGTTGTGCGCCATACGCCAGAACAGATGTTCGATCTCGTCAACGATGTCGAAGCATACCCGAGCCACTTCAGCTGGTGCGCGGATGCCAAGGTACTTGGGCGCGAGGGTGACAGCCTGACCGCGCGTCTGGATTTGCGCATCGGCGGGATTGTGCAGGGTTTCACGACGCGTAACACCATGACGCCACCCGCGCGCCTGCAGCTCGATCTGGTCGAAGGCCCGTTACGCAGCCTGCACGGCGAGTGGACATTCAAAGCGCTTGGTGAAGACGGCTGCCGCATCGCTCTCCAGCTCGATTTCGAGTACTCGGGTCGTTTGACCGGTATGGTCTTGCGCCTTGGCTTCCATAGTCTGGCCAATCGATTGGTCGACGATTTCTGTCGCGTCGCCCGACGTGTTCACGGTGGAGCGCATGACGGTTGACAATGTCGCCGGCGATCGCATTCATGTGGAGGTTGCCTACGCTGAACCGGGGCGCCAGTTCTTGCGTCGGATCGAACTTCCCGCAAGCGCGACGGTGGCACAGGCGCTGGCGGCATCAGGGGTCGAGAACGTGCTCGGCAGCGCACGCGCCGGATTGACGATCGGCATCTGGTCGAAACCGGCAAAGCTTGAGTCGGTGCTTCGGGATGGCGATCGCGTGGAGCTGTATCGCCCGCTCACGATCGATCCCAAGGACGCTCGCCGCGCGCGGGCGCGCAACCGCAAGTAGCCGCGTACGGGGTTCCCGAAACGGTCCCTTTTTCAGTACCCGGTTACGGCGCGATCGCTGCAACGCACGCGGCGATACGTCAGCCGCCCTGGTGCTGTTTCTTCTTTTCGTCCGGACGCTTTTCGTCCGGATACTCGCGCTTGTACTTGCGCGCATCCTTGATCAACTGGTCCGGATCGACCGGAAAATAATCACCTTCGATTTTGGCCAGCGCGTCGTCCTTGAAATACAGCGTCAGATCTTTTGATTCCATCTTGTTGCGACCGCGACGGATGGTCGATACGTAATCCCAGCGGTTCTGGTCGAACGGACTCACGATCGACGGAGAACCCATGATCAGCGTCACCTGGCGCTTGGTCATGCCGGGCTTGAGCGAATCGACCGTGGCCTTGTCGAACAGGTTGCCCTGCTGCACGTCAAGTTTGTAGAGCACAGCGCAGCCGCTCAGCGCGGTCATGCCCAATGGAATCAGTGTGACGAGAGCGAGACGGCAAAAGCGCATGCGTGGTGAATCCGGGGTCCGAAGGGGAGCCGAATGATACACTAGCGGGCGTTCTCTTCCCGCAGTGGCGCCGACGTTTCGGCAAGAGATTTCCGGAACGGGACACCAGGAGCCGACAATGGAAACGACCGAACTGCGCAAGGCCGGGCTCAAGGTTACCCATCCGCGCATGCGTATTCTCGAGATACTCGAGGCTTTCGATGGCAAGCACTTGAGCGCCGAGGACATCTACCGTCGCTTGCTCGATCATCAGGATGATATCGGCCTTGCCACTGTTTATCGCGTGCTGACCCAGTTCGAAACCGCCGGGCTTGTACTCAAGCACAATTTCGAGGGCGGGCAGGCAGTGTATGAACTTGACCGCGGCAAACACCACGATCACATGGTCGATATCGATACCGGCAAGGTCATCGAATTCAGCAACGAGGACATCGAACGTCTGCAGCGCGAGGTTGCCGACAAGCACGGTTACGACATCGAGGACCACAGCCTGGTGTTGTACGTCCGGGCCAAGCGCAAGAGATAGACCGCAAGTACGGAGACGGCCTCGCGTAGGATGGGTTGAGCGCAGTTGCGTAGGATTGAGCGCAGCGATACCCATCAAGCCGGAGTACTCGACGATCTCGTTTGACTCCAGATCGGGCACGATGGGTATCGCTGCGCTCCACCCATCCTACGATCCAGGCAGGGACAAGCGCCACGTTCCCGAACCCTCAGGATTGCTGTGCGCGGTCTAGCATCTGTCTCGCGTGTGCACGTGTTTCGCGCGTGATGTCGACTCCGCCGAGCATGCGCGCGATCTCGTCGCGGCGAGCGGGTTTGTCCAGGGCGTCGACTCGGATGTCCGTCACACCTTCGCTGCTGGACTTGCCGACACGCAGGTGTCGATGGCCCTGTGCGGCCACTTGCGCGAGGTGCGTCACGCACAAGACCTGGCGTTTGCTGCCGAGGCGCCGCAATTTCTGGCCGACCACCTCGGCGACTGCGCCACCGATGCCGGCATCCACTTCGTCGAACACCATGGTGGCAACCGCATCGAGATCCAGTGCGGCGACCTCGATTGCCAGACTGATGCGCGACAACTCGCCGCCGGAGGCCACCTTGCGCAACGCGCCCGGCGGTTGCCCGGGGTTTGCACTGACCAGGAACTCGCAGCGTTCGGCGCCGCGCTCGTTGGGTTCGTCGCGTTCGCGCGCATCGATGCGGACTTCGAAGCGACCGCCTGCCATGCCGAGTTCGCCCATCAGGGCGGTGACTTCGCGGCCGAGTCTTGCCGCCGCCGCCACACGTGATTCGCTGAGGGTTTTCGCGACGGCGACATAGGCGGTGCGCAGTCGTGCGCGCTCGGCCTCAAGTTGTGCGACGTTGGCGCCGGCGCCACGCAGCGCGTCGAGTTCATCGCGCAAGCCATCGGCGAAATTCTTGAGTTCCGCCATCGGTACGCGGTGCTTGCGTGCGAGATCGTGCAATCTCGCCAGTTGATTGTCGATCTCGGCCAGACGATCCGGGTCGAGATCGAGTCCGCTCTGGTATCGCGCCAGGGCGGCATTCGCCTCGGCAACTTGGATCTGGGCGTTGTCGAGCAATTCCCGGGCGACTCCAAGACGCCCGTCAAGTGCACTGAGACGTCCGAATTCGGCCTGTGCGCGCACCAGCAGACGCAGCAAAGTCCATTCACCGTCGCCGTCGATGAGCTCGGCCGCAGCAGCGCAACCCTGCAACAACTGGCCTGCGTTTGCGAGACGGCGATGCTCGGCGTCAATGGCTTCGAGTTCGGCCGGATCGAGCGCGTGACGATCGAGTTCGTCGAGCTGATGCACCAGCCAGGCGATGCGTTCGCTGCGATCGTGCCCCCGCGACAACTCGTCAATCATGGATCCGCTGAGGCGCCAGGCGCGCACGATGCTCGCGATCTCGGCCAATGTCGCGGCGTTGCCGGCGAATGCGTCGAGCAGCGCGAGTTGCTGCGCGCGATCGAGCAGCGCCTGATGTTCGCTTTGTCCGTGCACTTCGATCAGGCGTTCCCCGAGCGCCTTCATCTGCGTCAGGGTGACGGGCCGGCCATTGATCCATGCTCGCGAGTTGCCTTCGGCTCGGATCACGCGGCGCAGATGACAGCCTTGTTCAGTATCCTCCAACGAGTTGTCTGCCAGCCAGGCGTGCAGATCCGCGCGTGCGGAAATATCGAAAACGGCCGACAACTCGGCACGTTCGTTGCCATGACGCACCAGACCGGCGTCGCCGCGTGCGCCTGCGAGCAGCAGCAGTGCGTCCACCAGCAGCGATTTGCCGGCGCCGGTTTCGCCGCTTACCACGGTCAGGCCTGGTCCGAACCCGATCTCGGCTTTCCCGACGATTGCGAAATCCTTGACGTAGAGAGATTCCAGCATTGCACTCGTGCACGCTTTGCGCGCCCAGCCTGGCGCGAAGGTAACAGAAGACGTTGATTGTATGCGCGGCGACCCCATCACGGGGTTGGGCAGCCCGTCGCGGACTTCCCGGATCGACGTCTCCGGCATGCGTCCGCACGCATCTGCTATTGATTGATTCAAGGGCGCTTGCTAGCGTCCACCATAACTTGGCGTTGATTCGCCCCGGAAATTCTGCATGACCCGATCCGGAACTGGTCTTGATGCGCGTGCGCGGCAGCTGCTGCGATCGTTGATTGCGCGCTACATCGCGGAAGGTCAGCCGGTCGGCTCGCGCACGCTGGCGCGTTCCTCCGGACTTGAAGTAAGCCCGGCGACCATCCGCAACATCATGGCCGATCTCGAGGAATTGGGGCTGGTCTCCGCACCGCATACCTCCGCGGGGCGCGTGCCGACCGCACAGGGTTACCGGGTATTCGTCGACAGCCTGCTTGAGCTGCAACCGCTCAAGGACATCCAGATCGAACAATTGCGCCGTGAACTACCGGCCGACGCGGGGACGCCGGAACTGTTGAGCAGCGCCAGTTCGCTGCTGTCCGAGATGACCCATTTTGTCGGTGTGGTCAGCGTGCCCAAACGCGAGGAACTGCCGTTCCGCCATATCGATTTCGTCGCGCTGGACGGCAATCGGCTGCTGGTGATTCTGGTGTTCACCGATGATCAGGTACAGAACCGCGTCATCGCGACACAGCGTGCGTACACGGCCGGCGAACTCGAGCAGATCGCCAATTATCTGAATGAGCATTTTGCCGGTTTGCGGCTGGACGAGATCCGCAGGCGCCTGCTGCGCGAGATGCGCGATGAAAGTCTGCGGCTGAATCGTCTGCTGGCCATGGCTGTCGAAGTGGCGCAGCGGGCATTCGAGGCCGCGCCGGATGACGACATGCTGGTGGCCGGACAGACCAACCTGATGGCGGTGCACGAGCTTGCCGACATGGATCGGCTGCGTGATCTGTTCGACGCGTTCCAACGCAAGCGAGATCTGCTGGCGCTGCTCGATCGCTGCGCGCTTGCCGAAGGCGTGCGCCTGTTTATCGGCGAGGAGTCCGGATTTCCGGCGCTCGACGGCTGCTCGTTGATTACCGCGTCCTACGGTGCCGGGGATCATGCGCTCGGAGTGCTCGGTGTGATTGGTCCGACCCGCATGGCCTACGAAAAGGTCATCCCGGTGGTGCAGGCGACCGCCCAGATCATTTCGCTTGCCTTGAACCGCGCCTAGCCGACCCCCATTGCTGCGCTGGGGTGTGGTGCGGCGGCCGCGAACCGCTTTCGGTTCGGCGTGCTGCGGGCGATGTGTTGGACCCGGCAAGGGCGGTGTCCTTTCATACTGCCGGCATCGATACGCGAATGAGCATTCACGCTGCGGCGTGGTCAGGTTTTCAACTGTGGAGGCATCAATGGCAAACACCAATCCGGCATCGTCCGATGCGCATGAGACCAGCGATGTCGGCGTTGCCGCCGGCGCCGACGATCAGGTGATGACGGACGTCGACGCGCTGTCGCGCCAGCTGGGAGAGTACGAGGTCAAGCTGGCCGAGATGCGCGATGTCGTTTTGCGCGAGCGTGCCGAGCTGGACAACCAGCGCAAACGCATGGCGCGCGATCTGGACTATGCGCGTCGCTTTGCCAATGAGAAGCTGCTGGCCGATCTGCTGCCGGTATGCGACAGCCTGGAGCGTGGGCTCGACGCGACCGGTGCCGACGCCAAGGCATTGCGATCGGGGCAGGAATTGACCTTGCGCGAGCTCATGCGGGTTGCGGAAAACAATGGATTGAAGGTCATCGATCCCATCGGTGAGCCGTTCGATCCAGAGCGTCATCAGGCAATGACCATGGTGGAAAGCGCCGAGCACAAATCCGGCAGCGTGATCGCGGTAATGCAGAAAGGCTATGTGCTCAACGACCGGCTGTTGCGTCCGGCATTGGTCTCGGTGGCGAAATGACCACCGCGTAGCTTGAAACGGAAAGCGCAACCCCCACATTTTGCGCCAGTGGTCGGAACGACCGGATTCGGATTGAGCGGAGACAAGACAATGGGAAAAATCATCGGTATCGACCTTGGAACCACCAACTCGTGTGTGGCGGTCATGGAGGGCAGCACGGCTCGAGTGATCGAGAATGCCGAAGGCGACCGCACCACGCCGTCCGTGGTCGCGTTCAAGGATAACGAGGTCGTGGTCGGCGCCACCGCCAAGCGCCAGGCCGTGACCAATCCAAAGAACACCTTCTATGCAGTCAAGCGTCTGATCGGACGCAAGTTCAACGACGCCGAGGTGCAGAAGGACATTGATCTGGTTTCCTACAAGATAATCCAGCACGACAATGGCGACGCCTGGGTCGAAACAGCCGACGGCAAGAAAATGGCACCGCCCGAAGTCTCGGCGAAAGTGCTCATGAAGATGAAGAAGACCGCTGAGGACTTTCTGGGCGAAACGGTGACCGAAGCCGTCATCACGGTGCCAGCCTATTTCAACGATTCACAGCGCCAGGCGACCAAGGACGCCGGTCGCATTGCCGGTCTCGAGGTCAAGCGCATCATCAACGAGCCGACGGCGGCGGCGTTGGCCTATGGCCTCGACAAGTCCGGCAGCAAGGATCGCAAGATCGCCGTGTTCGATCTGGGCGGCGGCACCTTCGACGTGTCGATCATCGAGATCGCGGAAGTCGACGGCGAGAAGCAGTTCGAAGTGCTCGCGACCAACGGTGACACCTTCCTCGGCGGCGAGGATTTCGACAAGCGCGTGATCGATTACCTGGTCGATGAGTTCAAGAAGGACCAAGGCGTCGATCTGAAGAACGATCCGCTCGCGCTGCAGCGCCTCAAGGACGCCGCCGAGCGCGCGAAGATCGAGCTTTCGACCGCGCACCAGACCGAGGTCAATCTGCCGTATGTGACGGCGGATGCGTCGGGTCCGAAGCATCTGAACATCAAGCTGACCCGCGCCAAACTCGAATCGCTGGTCGAGGAACTGGTCAAGCGCACGATGGAACCCTGTCGCACAGCACTCAACGATGCCGGCCTGCGTGTCGCCGATATCGACGACGTGATTCTGGTCGGTGGTCAGACGCGCATGCCCAGGGTGCAGGAAGCCGTCAAGGATTTCTTCGGCAAGGAACCGCGCAAGGACGTCAACCCGGACGAGGCGGTTGCGGTCGGTGCCGCAATTCAGGGCGGCGTGCTGGGCGGCACGGTCAAGGACGTGTTGCTGCTTGATGTGACGCCGCTGTCGCTCGGCATCGAAACGCTCGGCGGCGTGTTTACCAAACTGATCGAGAAGAACACGACGATTCCGACCAAGGCATCGCAGGTGTTCTCGACCGCCGAGGACAACCAGTCCGCGGTCACTGTGCACGTCTTGCAGGGCGAGCGTGAACAGGCGCGTTACAACAAATCGCTGGCCAAGTTCGACTTGGCCGGGATCGAATCGGCGCCACGCGGCATGCCGCAGATCGATGTCGCGTTCGACATCGACGCGAACGGCATCCTGCACGTTTCCGCCAAGGACAAGAAATCCGGCAAGGAACAGCGCATCGAGATCAAGGCCGGGTCGGGCCTGTCCGAGGACGAGATCAAGCGCATGGTCACGGACGCCGAAGCCAACAAGGAAGAGGACCGGCGTTTCCACGAACTCATCGGCGCGCGCAACAAGGCCGATCAGCTCGTGCATGGCACGCGCAGCGCGCTCAAGGAACATGGCGGCAAGCTGCAGGGTGATCAGATCGGACGCATCGAGGAAGCGCTCGCTGATCTCGAGAAGGTCATGAAAGGCGACGACAAAGCCGCAATCGAGACGCGCACCGCGAAACTCGAGGAAGCCTCGCAGCCGTTGTCCGCTGCCGCTGCGGCGGGAGCGGCGGATGCGGGCGGCAATGCGGACAGCGGGCCGCAGGCGGCGCCGGATGGCGCATCGACCAAGCCCGAGGACGTGGTCGATGCTGAGTTCACCGAGGTCAAGGACGACACCAAGTAATTATCCGTCACCGCCTTGCGTCGACGGATCATCTGCCCGCGTTGGGGCCTCGCGTCTGGTGACGACGATGCCCAACGCGGGCGGTTTGGTGATGCAGCCGAGGCGTTCGAATGAACAAGGGGAGACTTGAGGCGTTCACCGATGGTGTCATCGCCATCATCATCACCATTATGGTGCTGGAGTTGACGGTTCCGCAGGGTGCTGACTGGGCGGACCTGCATCCGGTACTGCCCATGCTTGCCGCTTACCTGCTGAGCTTCGTCAATGTCGGCATCTTCTGGAACAATCATCATCACATGCTGCATGCTGTGCAGCGCGTCAGCGGCGCCGCGTTGTGGGCAAACCTGGCATTGCTGTTCGCCATTTCGCTGGTGCCATTCGTGATCCGATGGGTGGATCAGGTCGGCTTGACAGCGGCGCTGCCGACCGCAGCCTACGGTGTCGTTTTGTTCGGCGCTGCATTGGGTTACATGCTTCTGGAACGGGCGCTGATGAGCGCCAACGGCTGTGAACACTCGCAGCTTGCCTCGGCGGTTGGGTCCGATTACAAGACTATCTTCTCGCTGATCGCTTATGCCTGCGCAATTCCGCTGGCATTCGTTTCGGTCTGGCTCTCGGACGCGTTGTACGTGGCGGTTGCCTTGGCTTGGTTCGTCCCGGATCAGCGCATTGAAAGTGCGGTCCAGGACGACCGATCGTTGAAGTTCGCGCGCAAAGACGCGCGCAGGAAGAACCCATGAGCAAGCGCGATTATTACGAGGTGCTCGACGTTTCGCGCACGGTGACCGAGGTCGAATTGAAGGCCGCATTCCGGCGCCAGGCGATGAAATGCCACCCCGACCGTTGCCCTGACGATCCGGCGGCACAGGAGAAATTCAAGGAGGCCAAGGAGGCCTATGAAGTGCTGGCCGATTCGCGCAAGCGCGCACTCTATGATCAGCACGGACACGCTGCGTTCGAGGGTGGCATGGGACGCGGTGCGGGCGGTTTTCATGCCGATGTCGGCGACATTTTCGGGGATATCTTCTCCGACATCTTCGGACGCGCCGGCGCGCGCGGACAGGCCCGTCGCGGTGCCGATCTGCGCTTTCTGCTGGAGATCGATTTCGAAGAAGCGGTGTTCGGTGTCGAGCGCCAGATCGAGGTGCCGACCTTGGTCGAATGCGGCGTGTGCAGCGGCAGCGGTTCGGCCGACGGCAAAACCACGACCTGCGCGACCTGTCACGGTCATGGTCGCGTGCGCATGCAGAACGGCATTTTCTCGGTGCAGCAGACCTGTCCACATTGCGGCGGTGCCGGTCAGACGATCGCCAATCCGTGTCGCGAATGCCACGGCGAAGGACGCGTGCATGCTCAACGTTCGTTGTCGGTCAAGATTCCGGCCGGGGTCGATAGCGGCGATCGAATCCGTCTGGCCGGACAGGGCGAAGCCGGTCCGTCGGGCAGTGTGCCGGGTGATCTGTACGTCGAGGTGCGCGTGCGCGCACACGAGATCTTCCAGCGCGACGGGGACGATTTGCACTGCGAGGTTCCGATCCGCTTTGCGCAGGCCGCACTCGGTGCCGACCTTGCGGTGCCGACCCTGGACGGTGACGCGACCATCTCGATTCCGGCCGAAACTCAGTCGGGAAAGTTGTTCCGTCTGCGCGGCAAGGGCGTGCGCTCGGTGCGCAGCGGTCATACTGGAGATCTGATCTGCCGTGTGGTTGTCGAGACACCGGTCCGCCTGACTCGCGAGCAGCGCGAGCTGTTGCGCGATTTCGAGGCTACCTTCGAGGGCGAACACGCAGCCGACCATTCGCCGCGCAACAGTTCGTGGTTGGGCGGCGTCAAGCAGTTCTGGGAACGGGTAACGTCCTGAGCGCGCATGGGCGACCGGATCGACATCGCCGTGAACGGCGCCGCCGGGCGCATGGGGCAAGCCGTCCTGCGAGTATCCGCCGAGTGCGACGATGTGCGCATAGTCGCTGCCTTGGTGCGGCCGGATTCGAGCCGCGCAGCGCAAACGCCGACCGCTGTGAAAGGCATTGCGTTTGATATTGACTGTTCGAGCACGCTCGACGCGTCATTGCAGCCGGCGGTGCTGATCGATTTCAGCGGCGCGAGCGGATTCGATGCGGCGCTGGCACTTGCGCGTGCGCGCCGCATGGCCTTCGTATGCGGCAGCACCGGCTTGTCGGCCAGGCAAAACGCCGCAATGGAGGAAGCGGCATCCGCGATAGCGTTGCTGTGGAGTGCGAACTTCAGCCTCGGGGTCGCCGCATTGATGCGCGCCGTACGCGACGTCGCTTACTGTCTACCCGACTGGGACTGCGAGATCGTCGAGACCCATCACCGGCACAAACGGGATGCACCGTCGGGTACTGCGCTCGCGCTCGGACGTGCTGTCGCGGAGACGCGCGGTCAGGAATTCGACAGGGTGGCGCAGCGGGATATGCGCCGGAATGCGCGAAACGATGGCGATATCGGTTTCGCGGTGGTGCGCGGCGGCGATGTCGCCGGCGATCACACGGTGCTGTTCATCGGAGCCGGCGAGCGCATCGAGTTGACCCATCGTGCCGGCGATCGCGACATTTTTGCCCGTGGCGCCGTCGCGGCGGCGCGCTGGATTGCCGGCCGTGCCCCTGGTCGTTACGAACTCGATCAGATCAGTTGACGAGGACGTGAGCACCAAGCGCTTCGGGCAACCCTGATGTGGCCGGCAACGACGATTCGACCATCGGGTTGCCGTGCAGATCACTGCACGACAATCGTCGCACGTGGACCGGACGGTGGCGGGGGCCCGGTTGGCCGGATGCCGTGCAGGCGATGCCAGTGTGCGGCCCGTTCGGCGGCGACGCGATCGGCGATGCCCGGCGGCAGTTGCGGCGGCGGCGGCGCGGTCGCCTGACTGTCGATGCCGGCGTTGATCAAGGTGCCGGTATCGGCGGGATCGAGCCAGTCGCGCAACCGTGAACTTGCGTCTGCACCGTCCCAGCCACTGGCGAGTTTTCCGTAGCAGTCGTAGCCATCATCTGGTTGCGACGGGTCGATGCTGTCGCACATCGCCGTACCGCCGGTCAGTGTTCCGATCAGCAACCTGGCATTTGCGCCGGTAGCGGCGGGTACAAAAAGTCCCGAGCCTGAGGATCCGCCCTCGGTCGTACCCTGGGTGTACGGACCGGTCTGCCAATGGGTGTTCGGGGCGCCGGAGTCGACGCAGTTCGGCGTCGTGGTGGGTCGCGGGCCGGCCGTTATTTTTGCGACATCGCCATTTGGATGATGGATGCTGATGGTACCCGTCGGCGTCATGTTCGAGGCGTCCCAGCCGGCGTAGTACACATGCCAGTCAGGGTTCGGGTCCTCATTGAGTTCGACCAGGGAGAAATCGACATCGGCATCGCTCGCACGCAATCGCGTGCCGCTCTGGTTGTCGGCCAGTGTGTAGCCGACGGTCGTCGCGCACTGACTCGATCGATAGTTCCAATAGACGCGCATCGATGAAGCCTCGCTGCTGCTGGAGACGCAGTGCGCGGCGGTCAGGAAGTAGTTCGCAAGATCGTGCGGTACGTCCGACACGAGGGTTCCGCTGCAGATATAGGTGCCGGGCTCGCCGGTATCGGGATCGGTGCTCTGGAATTCATAATAGGCAACCGCGCGGATTTCGTTGCCGTAGGGTTGGCCGAGCGGGCAGACGACGTTGATATTGCACGCACCCGAGGTCCCGGGTCCGGTAAAAAGCGTTGCGTTGCCGGGATGGAACAGATCTCGGAATCCCGCGCCCACGTCACTGAGTTCGACCGAGTCCGGTGTCAGCGTCGTCGTGGCGGGGATGCGAAGCTCCACCGTGGCCGAGTCGCCCGGTAGCATCGGTATCCAGAATCCCTCGGCCGTGGCGTCCGCAGATGTGTACGGACCCTGGTAGTAGCCGTCGGCGCCAATGGCGTACAGGGTGGCGCCGTCCGGCAACTCGAAGCGATCGAAGCCAAGATGCAAATCGGTCGCTCCACGTGCTCGCACCTGGATGCGCCACAGCAATGAGCCGTCGACGAGACTCTGCCACAAACCATCGCGTTGCGGCGTGATCGCGACCGGGTTCGCTGCGGCGATGAGCAGACGTTTCTCGTGCGGCCCGACCGTGGCGTTCAACCTTGCGTCCTGGTTGGTGCGCACGGTCGCCGCGTCGATAGCGGCAACGTCGATGGTCGGTACCGACGCGGCGATCCTGGCCGGGTGCGCGAGGCTGTAGGGTGGCATACCCTGACGTGCGATAGCAGACGGACACACGACACCGGCCGCGGCTAGGCAGAGCAGCGTGCGAGCAACAAAACCGGCATCAAGCAAAGACATGTCGTGAACCCGTGATTTCAATGGGTGATTGACGATCCGGCGCGATGAGCGTTGCGTGTTCGGGCGTTGTGCGCTTACGCCGGGATCGGAATTATGCTGCATTGAGCCGCAACAATCTTTCACTCGCGCGCAATCAGCCGCAATCCGCGCGGCGTCAGCGAGCGCTCGATGAGTTCAAACACGCCTTGGACGGCCAGTGCGAGGAGTGCAGCCGGGACCGCACCCTCGAGGATCAGCCCGATATCGTCGAGCCGGATGCCGGTCAGGATCGGCTGGCCGTATCCCCCCGCGCCAATCAGCGCGCCGAGCGTTGCGGTTCCGACATTGATCACGGCAGCAGTCTTGACGCCGGCAAGAATCGAGCGCAGCGCGAGTGGCAGCTCGACCCGCCCGAGCCGCACGCGGGGCGGCAGGCCGAGTGCGGCGCTCGATTCGCGCAGGTCGGGGGCGATGCCGACGAGTCCGGCATGGGTGTTGCGCACGATCGGCAGCAGGCTGTAGAGAAACAGGGCGGCAATCGCCGGCGCGGCGCCGATCCCGAACAGCGGAATCATGAAGACGAACATTGCCAGCGACGGGACGGTCTGCAGGATACCGGTGACGCCGATGACGATCTGACCGAGCCGTTTGAGACGTGCCGCGAGAATGCCCAGCGGCACCGCGACTGCTACCGCCAGCCCGAGTGAGATGCCGACCAGGATCAGATGTTCGAGTGTCAGACGCAGCAGTCGTGGCCAGAAACCTGAAACATCCTGTCCGTGCGCAACACCGAGAAAGTCGGCCGCGACATCGGCTTCGCTGCGACCATCGATCTTCACGGACGCGTTCATGCGCTGCATGTGCGCCGCATCGATGCGTCCGCCGAGTGCGTTGAGCGCGGATACGAACTCCGGTGCGCGTTCGATCAAATCGAGCCGGTAGATGTAGACGGCGTCGTAGCGTGGAAAATAATGCCTGTCGTCGGCGAGCGTGGTCAGGTGGTAGTAGGGAATCTCGGCATCGGTGTTGTACAGATCGATTACATCGATAGCGCCGTTCGCCAGCGCGCGATAGGCAAGGTCGTGATCCATGCCGCGCACCGATGTCTGAGGCAGACCATAGGTGCGGCGCAGGCCGGGCCATCCGTCCGCGCGATGCATGAATTCGTTGGAGAATCCGAGTCGCAAATCCGGATGCGCCGCCAGGTCGGAAATGCGCGTGATGCGGAGTTGGGCGGCGCGTTTGCCGCGCATGCCGATGGCGTAGGTGTTGTTGAAGCCGAGTGGATCGGTCATGCCGATGCCGAGCGTGGCGAGTCTGCTGCGGTAGGCGGCCACATCGGCGCCGGATTGGACATCCTTGAGCAGTTCCTGGCCCAATGTGCCGGTGTATTCGGGATAGACGTCGATGGCGTTTTCCTGCAGTGCGCGCCAAAGGATGCGGGTACCGCCGAGTTGGCGGCGCAGCATCACGTCGCGGCCGGCTTCGCACGCTTCGAGGCGAGCGATTTCGCCGAGGATCACCGATTCGGTGAAGACCTTGGTTCCGATGCGGATCGGTTGCGCGTGCAGCGTTGCGCAGCCGGCGATCGCCGCAAAAATGATCGGCAGGCGCCGGATCATGCGTCACCCTCGGGAAGCAGGCGTTCGGCCTTGAGAAACTCGGTGACGAACCGGTCGGCTGGCTGATCGCGCAGTTCGGCGAAGCTGCCGTCCTGAATAATCCGGCCGCGCTTGAGTACGACCAGGCGGTTGGCAAAGAACGCGGCTTCGGAAAGATCGTGCGTCACCAGTACCACGGTCTTGCCGAGTTCGCGAAAAATTCGACGCAGTTCCGCCTGCAGTTCGTAGCGGACGATCGGGTCGAGTGCGCCGAGCGGTTCGTCGAGCAGCAGCGTATGTGGATCGAGCATCAGGGCGCGCATCAGGGCGACGCGCTGGCGTTGGCCTCCGGACAGTTCCGCCGGGAAGCGATCCAGCGCGGCGATCGGCAAGTGGGCCAATTCGGCCAGTTCACGTGCTCGTTCCACGCAGTGCCGGCGCGTCCAGCCGAGATGATGCGGCAGCAGCGCGACGTTGCCGATTGCGGTCAAATGAGGAAACAAGCCGCCGTCCTGAATCACGTAGCCGACGCGGCGACGCAGGTCAAGAACGCCGTTTGCCGCGAGTGGATGTCCGTCAACCGACACGCTGCCCGAATCGGGCCATTCGAGACCGATGAGGGTGCGCAACAACGTTGATTTTCCCGAACCGCTGCTGCCGATCAGCGCGGTGGTGCTGCCGGGCGCGAATGCCAGGCTGATGTCGTCCAGCGCAGCGATATCGCCGTAGCGCTTGCTGACGTGATCGAGCGAAAACTCGACTCCCGCACCGTCCTTCGATGCGGAAGCGTGTTCGTTGCGGGTTTGCGATGGAGGCATGCTTATTTTGCTCCGAATCGCCCCGTCATCACTGAAGCGGCGCCGGGTTCCCGTTTCCGGCGATTGGTCCGGTCCGCAAGAAGTACCCGGATCCGGTTTGCCTCGCGCGTCGCGCGGCGAAGTCGAACGGCACCGGCAATACCACGGTCCTGCACCGGATCAGCAGGTCGACGGCTTCTCGAGCCGGTCCGCGCAGCCGTCATCGATATTGCGGTTCTTGCGGCAGACCAAGGCAAAATAGTGCAGCGGACGCCCTTCGATCGACAGGCGATGGCAGTAGCGTTCGAGATGGTACAGATCGATGGTGTCGTCGAGAATCATGCGGCGGATCAGGCGCGAAAATCCGCTGGTCTCGTTGCTGTCGAGGAATGATTCCTTGATATTGAACGCGATCCAGCCCTGCTCGGCGATCAGGTTGAACGCCGTGCGGAACGCGGCCACCGGAATGTCGCCGAATCCGAGGGCGGCGACGCAGGTCATGGCATCGAAGTTCCAGTCCGCAAGGTCGCGTTCGAGCGCAGCGTCAAGGCGGGTCAGGTCGGCCGTGTAATACGCATCGTAAACGCCGGGGCGGTCGCGTTCGGCAGCGGTCTCGGCCGCCGGCAGGATGTCGATTCCGACGACGCGCGAAGCACCCTGATCGAGCAGCAGCTCTCCGACCATTCCGTTGCCTGCACCGACGTCGAGTACACGCAATTGCGAGAGGCTGACGCCGGCATCGATGACGACCTTGCGCAGCAACTGGCTGAGTTTCGCCGGAGACTGGCACTTGAGCCGATCGTAGAACAGTTGCTCGTACAGGCCGGGCCGAGAATAGATCGCCGTATAGTCGTGAAATTCGATACGCTCCTCGTCACCTTCCGTGTCCGCAACGCAAAAATAGGTCTTGCTTTGATCGAGTGCGGTCAGATCAGCACGAGGGAAACGAATTCCGTAGCGTCGTGAACGCATCAGATCTCCGGCGGCAAAGGGAAAGGACAGGCCGCGCCGCGACGAAATTCCGACGCCCCGCGCTCACCGTAGGCGATGCTTTTCACCATTGCAACCCGCGCAGGCACGCTTAAGGGCAACGCGGAAGCCGGGTGATATGACAACGTTCCGCCTGGCTGTGCCCGCTGCGCGGCACTGTCGGCAGGAACAACGAAGGCTTCGGCATCCTGTGCGGTCCTTGTGTATCGTGCGATCCGGTCATCGTTCAGATGCGTTCGGATTCCTGCCGGAGAAATTTCGATGCGTGCGCTGATCCTGCTGGGCATTCTGCTGTTCACGAGCACCGCAATCTGCGCCGCGCAAAACGCGTGCGTCGCGCGCAGCGGCGCTCGGCGCGCGCATCTGGTGGAGCTCTATACGAGCGAGGGGTGCAGTTCGTGCCCTCCGGCCGATCGCTGGCTCAAGCGGATCGGTGACAGCGCGGATATCGTTGCACTCGGATTTCACGTTGACTACTGGGACTCGTCCCGCTGGCGCGACCGCTTTTCCGATCCACGCTTCACGGCACGTCAGCGTGTGCTTTCCGGGCGTTCCGGCAGCGGCGTCGTCTATACACCTGAAGTCGCACTGGACGGGCGCGAATGGCAAGGATGGTCACACCAGTCGCTGCCTGCGGGAGGCCCGAATGCGTCCACCGGGTTGACGTTGCATGTCGATCCCGGCAAGCAATTGCACCTATCGCTCGACGTCAGCGGATCGCCGGATTCCGGTGCGCGTGCCTATTTCGCGCTGACGCAAAGCGGCCTGGTCAGTCGCGTGGCAGGCGGCGAAAACAGCGGAGCGACCCTGCATCACGATCATGTGGTGCGCGCGTTCGCGGGGCCATTGCCGCTCGCGCATGCCGCAGCGGACCTCGCGCTTCCGGCCGATGTGGACCGTCGCAACGCGAGCATCGTCGCGTTCGTCCAGAATCCGCACTCGGGCGTGGTGGATCAGGTCGTTCATTTGCCCATGTCTGCCTGCGAAGATGCCAAGTCTTACTGAACGCGGCGCGGCAACGCGTGGCGGGAAAGCCCGGATCGGCCAGCATCGACGATTCGGTCAAGGTGCGGTAATGCGCCGACGGATGGCGGCCAGCGGTGTACTGTCGTCGAAGCGGACGCTGTGACCGACCGGGACAACCCCAAGCCGTCGCCACAACGCATCGAGATCGATCGGGTCGGGCGCATCGCGCATGCGCGCGTACAACGTTTCGAGCACGTGCACGCCGACTGCGCGGTCGGCGACCTCGAGGGCGCGGCCGATCGGCCAATGTGTTTCGATGTTGCCGCCGGCGGCGAGAAGGCCACGCAGGGCATCGCGCAACCCGTAGCGGTTGTTCGTCGCTTCGCGTATCTCAAGGTCCGCGCGCAAGCAGAACAACGCACCACCCCAGTAGGTGCGGCCCCATGTGGGTGTGCGATCGAGCCCGCGATCGTCGGTGCGCGGCAGCCCCTTTGGAAGACCCTGAACCAGCTGCCGCCAGACTTCGCTTGCGGCAAGTGTGCCGATCTGTGCGCGTGCGATCGGCTCGATGTAGGTCGCAAGGCCTTCCTCGATCCAGTGATGTTCTTCGCGCATCAGTGGAAACGCGAGGTGAACCATCTCGTGGGTCATGACCCAGTCATGCTCGAGATCGGCGCCATCGGTATCCGCGCCTAGCAGGATCCGCGTCATGGCCGAGCCCGTGGACCCCCCATAGGTCGTGCCGGTGATGCCATGTCGCCGCGGAACGATACGCAGATCCAGATGGGCGACCGGAAAGCGGCCGTAGTAATGTGTCACTGCGCGCGCAGCAGTCGCGACCCAGTCGAGCGCTTGCTGGCGTGTCACCGCGAGTGGCCCGGGCGCAAACGTCACCTCGATTTCCCCACCGCCGATTGCGAGTCGGCCTGGCGCGAGGCTGGCAGCGCCGATACCCGGGAACGTGGCGAGCAGCAGCCAGATCAGGACTAACCCGCGGCGCGGCCTGCGCGACGCACGTCCGCAAGAATCGATCGCGTTCACGACAGCAACGCTCGCAAAAGTCGTGTTCGATGCGACGATACGTCAGTCACGATGTGCGGCGTTGTCGGCACGTCCGGCGCCGAGCCGCTGATCGAGGCGGCCGAACAGGGCCTTGAACAGGCGCGAGAGCTTGCCGCGCCGGGTCTTGCGCGCCTTTTCCTCGTCGCTGGTCAGCCACGCGATCTGCACCACACGCCGCTCCCCGGCGCAGGGCAGATGACCGTGGAACGAGTTGGCAGCGCGTTTGAAGGCGATCAGGTTGCCGTACACGGGGCGCACCTCGGGCGCGACGAGATCCTCGATACTGTCGCTTCGCGCGAGAAAACGCAGGCAGCCCTCGCTGGTTTCCGGCCAGGATTCGTTGAGGTAGAGCAGGGCCGTCGCGATTTTCGACCGGCTGTCGGTATGGATGGTGCCGTGACGTCGGTTGAGCGAGCGGCAGATGGTGACGAGGCTCGGGTAGTTGCCGAGGTTCGGGATCCCCAACCGCGCGCCGAGCGCGTTGGCGAATTCGGGCGCGGCCAACGCGTCTACGAGTCGTACCAGCGACGGACCGCAGTCGCTGGCTTCGTACGGGAAGAAGCCGGCACTCTTGTAACGGGGAAAATCCGCGGCGAGATCGGCACGGTCGCTCTCTGCGAGCTGACCGTGCGCAATCAGGAACGCAAAAGGTTGCGTGCGCACCAGCGTGTCGGCGCGCTCAAGGTGCGCAAGGTCCAACAGGGAGTGGCTGGCGGCGGGTGGCATGTGGCGTCCGGGGATATGCCGCCAATTCTAGCCGCGTGCGCCGGCCGATGCGCGTCGAGTGTTGGCGCGAGTCGACCTCATTCCGCTTGGGCTGCTGACGTGAAGTCCCCGCCGCTTTCGGGTCGTTCCTGCACTTGATCCTGTTTATTTGATATGGCGCTCAACACTTTGTATCAAAAGAAAGTTTGCATTCTCTTTTGAGGCAATGTGGCGCTGCGAATAAATCGTCGGCGGAACTTGGAACAGACCCTCTGTCCGACACCCTTTAGTCAACGGCAAGCTCCGGTCATTGCACCGCGACGACTTGATGGCCGCTCATGCGGTGTCGCGAGGCATTCACGATCGCTGTTGCGCTGACTTTTCTTAGTGGACACGGTTGGCTGCGGCGCCTATTATTTCCGCTCGCCTTGAACCCCTTTCCCCGGCTCTCGGACTGGTCGATGCCAGCCCGCGGGTTTCGTCGCATCCGCCGCCGAGACGCGGTGGTGCCGGGCCCAGACGCAACACAGGCGAACGTATGACGATTCCTGCAATACTGGCGCTTGCGGACGGCAATCTGTTTCATGGTACGGCCGTTGGCGCCCACGGCAGCGCGACCGGCGAAGTGGTGTTCAACACCGCCATGACCGGTTATCAGGAGATCCTGACCGATCCGTCCTACGCGCAACAGATTGTCACGCTGACCTATCCGCATGTCGGCAACACCGGTTGCAACGAGGTGGACGCGGAGTCCGATCGTGTGCACGCCGCGGGCCTCGTAATTCGCGACCTGTCGATCGTGGCCAGCAACTGGCGTTCGCAGGAATCGCTTGGCGACTACCTGCGCCGCAACAACGTGGTTGCGATCGCCGACATCGACACCAGGCGCCTGACGCGGTTGTTGCGCGAAACCGGTGCACAGGGTGGCTGCATCGTGGCTGCTGCGACCATTTCCGACGACGACGCCCTGGCTGCGGCGCGCGCGTTTCCGGGGCTCTGTGGCGTGGATCTCGCCAAGGTCGTCGGCACGCGCGAGCGCTACATCTGGCGCGAGGGCAGTTATGATCTGGATCGCTCGGCATTCGCACAGGGTGGCGCACGCTTCCGCGTCGTTGCCTGCGACTACGGGATCAAGCGCAGCCTGCTGCGTCTGCTGGCCGATCGCGATTGCGAAATCACCGTGGTACCGGCGCAGACGCCGGCATCCGACCTTGTCGCATTGCGTCCGGACGGCGTACTGCTCGGCAACGGTCCGGGTGATCCGGCCGCCTGCGGTTACGCGATCGAAGCGACGCGCGAATTGCTGCGTCGAAAGATACCGTTGTTCGGCGTGTGCCTCGGCCACCAGTTGTTGGCTTTGGCATGCGGCGCGCGAACCCTGAAAATGAAGTTCGGTCATCACGGCGCCAATCATCCGGTCATCGACCTTGCCAGCGGGCGGGTGATGATCTCGAGTCAGAATCACGGCTTTGCGGTGGACGAGGCCAGCCTTCCGCCAAATGTCGAAGCGAGCCACCGATCGCTGTTCGACGGCTCGCTGCAGGGCATTCGCTTTCTCGATGCGCCTGCGCTGGGATTTCAGGGCCATCCGGAAGCAAATCCAGGGCCGCACGATGTCGCGGCCCTGTTCGACGAGTTCATTCGCCAAATGGAGGCGCACGCGGCTGCCGCGGCGTAGACGTACATGAAAAGGCATCCCTCAAACACTGCCTGTGCACGGCTGTGGCTCTCGCGCACGTTTGCGCTCTGCGTCGCGGCAGCCATGCTCGGTCTTGCAGGAACCGCGCAGTCCGCGCAATCGGCCGCGCGCGAGGGCAGCGGGAACGCTGCCGGCGCTTCGACAAGGGTGAACGGACGCGACGTGCCCTACCAGGAGCTGGAGCATCACGTCGGCGAACAGATCGAGATTCACACGACCTACGGCACCGTGCGGCGCGGTACGTTGACTCAATATACGAATGTCGAGCTGACCGTGAAACTGAACAACCATGGCGCGATCGAATTGTCGGTGCCACGCGACACCGTGCAGCGTGCAACGCTGATCGGCGATGTTGCCCCGACCGCCAAGGAAGCGGGTAGTGCCCAGAAGAACTGACCTTCGCAGCATCCTGATCATCGGCGCCGGCCCGATCGTGATCGGGCAGGCGTGCGAATTCGATTATTCGGGCGCTCAGGCCTGCAAGGCGCTCAAGCAGGAGGGATACCGTGTCGTCCTGGTGAATTCGAACCCGGCCACGATCATGACCGATCCGGATACCGCCGACGCGGTTTACATCGAGCCGATCAACTGGCAGACCTGCGAGCGCATCATCGCCAAGGAACGCCCGGACGCGCTGTTGCCGACGATGGGTGGCCAGACCGCGCTCAACTGCGCGCTCGATCTCGCCGACAAGGGTGTGCTGGAAAAATATGGTGTCGAGTTGATCGGCGCGTCGCGCGACGCGATCCGGATGGCCGAGGACCGCAACCTGTTCCGCCGCGCGATGCTGGATATCGGTCTGGATGTACCGCGGGCCGAGATCGCCAAATCGCTCGACGCGGCGTTTGCGGTCCAGGCTGAGGTCGGCTATCCGACGATTATCCGACCCAGTTTCACGCTCGGCGGCAGTGGGGGCGGAATCGCTTACAACCGCGAGGAGTTCCTGGAGATTGTCGAGCGCGGTCTCGAACTGTCGCCGGTGCACGAGGTGCTGGTTGAGGAGTCCGTATTGGGTTGGAAAGAGTTTGAAATGGAGGTGGTGCGTGATCACGCGGACAACTGCATTATCGTGTGTTCGATCGAGAATCTGGACCCGATGGGTGTCCACACCGGTGACTCGATCACGGTTGCCCCGGCGCAGACCCTGACCGACAAGGAATACCAGCGGTTGCGCGACGCATCGATCGCCGTGTTGCGCAAGGTCGGTGTCGACACCGGCGGCTCCAATGTGCAGTTCGGCGTCAACGCCGAAAACGGCCGCGTCGTGGTCATCGAGATGAATCCGCGTGTGTCGCGCTCGTCGGCGTTGGCATCCAAAGCCACCGGGTTCCCGATTGCAAAGGTCGCCGCGAAGCTTGCAGTCGGCTACACGCTCGACGAACTCAGGAACGAAATTACCGGCGGCCTGACACCGGCCTCGTTCGAGCCGAGCATCGACTATGTCGTCACCAAGATTCCGCGTTTCGCCTTCGAGAAGTTTCCGACCACCGATGCGCGTCTGACCACTCAGATGAAATCGGTCGGCGAAGTCATGGCGATTGGCCGCAGTTTCCAGGAGTCGCTGCAAAAGGCGCTGCGCGGGCTCGAAACCGACAAGAACGGTCTTAATCCAAGCCGGGTCGATGCTGCTACCGAGGCCGGCCTCGCGGCACTCAAGCGCGAACTCAAGGAGCCCGGATCGGATCGTGTGTTCTTCGTGGCGGACGCGTTCCGCGTCGGGCTCACGCTCGATGCGGTGTTCGAACTCACCCATATAGATCCATGGTTCCTGGCCCAGATTGGGGATCTGGTGCGCGAGGAGGGCGAGGTCAAGGCCGGCGGTCTCGCGGCGCTCGATAGTGCGCGCATGCGTGCGCTCAAGCGCAAGGGCTTTTCCGATGCGCGCCTGGCCGAGTTGCTCGACACCGACGAAAACGCGGTTCGGCATTTGCGTCGTGCGTTCGGTGTACGCCCGGTCTACAAGCGCGTGGATTCGTGCGCGGCGGAATTCCCGACATCCACAGCCTATCTGTATTCGTCGTACGAGGACGAGTGCGAGGCAGCCCCGTCGGATCGCGACAAGATCATCGTGCTGGGCGGCGGTCCGAACCGGATCGGCCAGGGCATCGAGTTCGATTATTGTTGTGTGCATGCCGCGCTTGCGCTCAGGGCGGATGGCTACGAAACCATCATGATCAACTGCAACCCGGAGACCGTGTCGACCGACTACGACACCTCGGATCGGTTGTATTTCGAACCACTCACGCTCGAGGATGTACTCGAGATCGCCGATCTCGAGAAACCCAATGGAGTGATCGTGCAGTACGGTGGGCAAACGCCGCTGAAACTTGCACGTGCGCTCGAAGCTGCCGGGGTTCCGATCATAGGTACATCGCCGGATTCGATCGATCTGGCCGAGGACCGCGAACGCTTCCAGAAGCTGATCAATCAGCTCGGCTTGCTGCAACCGCCCAACCGCACCGCGCGCAGTGTCGACGAAGCGCTCGTGCTCGCTCGGGAAATCGGCTATCCGTTGGTGGTGCGGCCGAGCTACGTGCTCGGTGGCCGCGCGATGGAAATCGTGTACGACGATGATGATCTCGCGCGTTACATACGCGAGGCGGTGCGGGTGTCGGCCGCCTCGCCGGTGCTGCTCGATCGTTTCCTCGACCATGCCGTCGAGGTGGATGTCGATCTCGTCGCCGACGCAGACGGTGAGGTGCTGGTCGGCGGCATCATGGAACATATCGAGGAGGCCGGCGTGCATTCGGGCGACTCGTCCTGCTCGCTGCCGCCGTATTCGCTGTCGGCTTCGATGCAGGCGGAACTGCGTCGGCAGGTGAGCGTGCTCGCCCACGCGCTCGGCGTGGTCGGGCTCATGAACACGCAATTCGCGATTCAGGCCGAGACCGTGTTCATACTCGAGGTGAATCCGCGCGCCTCGCGCACGGTGCCGTTCGTATCGAAGGCGACCGGTGTTGCGCTGGCCAAGATCGCGGCGCGCTGCATGGTCGGACGAACCCTGGCCGAACAGGGCGTAACCCGCGAAGTCGTGCCGCAATATTATTCGGTCAAGGAGGCCATCTTCCCGTTCCTGAAATTCCTCAACGTCGATCCGATACTGGGACCGGAAATGCGTTCGACCGGTGAGGTGATGGGAGTCGGCCGCAGCTTCGGTGCCGCCTTTGCGCGCGCCCACGAAGCGGCCAATATTCCCGAACCGCTTCCCGGCAAGGCTTTCCTCTCGGTACGCGACGCCGACAAGCAGCGCCTGCTTGCGGTAGCGACCGATCTTCGTCAGCGCGGCTTTTCGCTGGTCGCGACCGGTGGCACGGCAAAGTTCCTGACTGAACACGGCATCGAGTGCGCGCGCATCAACAAGGTCCTCGAAGGAAGGCCGCATATTGTCGATCTGATCAAGAACGGCGAAATCGTGTTCATCGTCAACACCACCGAAGGCAAACAGGCCATTGCCGACTCCTTCTCGATCCGTCGCGAGGCCTTGCAGCAGCGGGTTCTGTATTCGACCACGATTGCCGGTGCCAAGGCGCTGCTGCATTCACTGGACTTTCGCGATCGTGGCAGCGTCAACAGCCTTCAGGAACTGCACCGCGCAATTCATTTCACTACGGACAACCAGGGAACACTGACGGCATGAACCGACCGCCACTTACGAAACAGGGCGCGGAGCGCCTGCGCAACGAACTTGAACGGCTGAAGTCAACCGAGCGTCCGCGCATCATCGCCGCGATCGCCGAGGCGCGCGCGCATGGCGACCTCAGGGAAAATGCCGAGTACCATGCCGCGCGCGAGCAACAGGGGTTTGCCGAAGGCCGCATCAAGCAGCTCGAGGCGACGCTCAGTCATGCCGAAGTGATCGACGTGACCCGGCTCAACGCCGGAAGTCGCATCGTGTTCGGCGCTACCGTCGAACTGGCCGACGAGGACAGTGGCAAGGAGGTGGTCTATCAGATCGTCGGCGACCTTGAGGCCGATATCAAGCGCCGGCTGATTTCGATCAGCTCGCCGTTTGCGCGTGCGCTGATCGGCAAGAGTGAAGGCGACAGCTTCGTGTTCGAGGCGCCCAACGGCACACGCCGCTACGAGATCGTCGGTGTGCAGTACGGTCCCTGACGGCGCGCGAGGCTGCCGCCGCCAGCTCGACCGCGCCGGTCTCTAAAGGCGATGACCGGCAATGCGCTTCGCACCGGGCTCATTCTGCTGTTGCCGAGGCGCGGATTACTTGCCGCCGATCGCGTGACCAGGCACGGCAAGCTGGCACGCTGGAATTCGCGCGGTGATCGTTTGCCGGATCAGCCGGGCGGGTCCGACGCAATGTTGCGCGAGTGTTTCGATCTGCCCGGCGAGCGCATGCCGACTGCCGCCCTGACTCGCGAACTGGATGGAATGGCGCCGGACGACGCCGTCTGGCTGCGCGCTGATCCGGCACATGTTCGGCCCGATATGGTCTCGGCACGCATGCTCGCCTGCGGTGATCTCGGCCTGTCGCGCACGGAGAGCGACGAATTCCTGTGTGCGCTCAAGCCCTTGTTCGGTGATGCGGGGCTTTCTATCGAAGCCGGAACGCCGACACGCTGGTACGTGGGTTGTGCAGGCGACGTCGGGCTGCCGGAATTCGCGCCGCCCGAAGTGGTGCTTGGTGACGATCTGCGCGCGCACCTTCCGGCTGGCGATGCGGGCAGGCGCTGGCGTGCGCTGCTGAACGAGGCGCAAATCGTGCTGCACAATCATTCGTTGAACGCCGAGCGCAACGCCCGCGGCGAGGTAATCGTCAACAGCGTCTGGTTCTGGGGCGCCGGGCGCAGACCGGATTGGGTGCGCACGGACGTTGCTTGTGCCGTGAGCAATGATGCATTGTTGCGTGCGCTGGCGTTGCGTGCAGGCATCGCGTGCGATTTGAACGTGGGAAAATTCGACGAGATAAAAGCCCGCAGGCCGCACGCGGCCGGAACGCGACTCCTGGACCTGCGCCGGGTATCGAACGAGCCGCTCGAACGCGACTGGCTTGTACCAATCGACGCGGCCCTGCAGGCGCGCCGCATCGGCCACGTCGATATGCTGTTTCAATCGGGTGAACGATACCGGGTCGGCCCGCGCCATCGTTGGCGTTTGTGGCGCGCGATACGCCCTCTCGACGCATGAGCCCGATTCGCATTGAACCTTGTCGTATCGAACGTCGCGTCGTTGCGGGCGAAGCGACCGGCTGGTCGGACGCTGTCCACCCTGTGCTGCGTCGCGTCTATGCGGCTCGCGGTGTACTCGAACCTGGTGCGGTCGAACACAGGTTGCAACGACTCTCGCCGCCGAATCTTGGCGGGATCGAGCAAGCGTGCGCGTTGCTGGCAGGCATGATCGCGGAGGACCGACGCATCGTCGTTGTCGGCGACTTTGACTGCGACGGCGCGACCGCCACCGTCGTGGCCGTGCGTGGCCTGCGTCTGCTCGGCGCGCAGCATGTCACCTATCGCGTACCGAACCGCGTGCTGCATGGTTACGGACTGAGTCCGGCGCTGGTCGCTACGCTGGCCGATCCGGCACCGGATCTGATCGTAACCGTGGACAACGGAATCGCGAGTCACGCGGGTGTAGCCGCCGCCCGAGCGCGCGGCATTCGCGTGCTCATTACGGACCATCATCTTCCCGGCGCGGCGTTGCCGGATGCCGATGCAATCGTAAACCCGAAGGTGATCGAAGAGGGCGGGCACGGACGCCGGCTTCTTGATCCTCGCGCGCAGGACGCGCGCTCAAATGACTCCCTTGACAACCTCGCCGGCGTTGGCGTGATGTTCTACGTGCTGCTTGCGCTGCGCGCCCATTTGCACAAATCCGATTGCGACCTGGCCACGCTGCTCGATCTGGTGGCGCTTGGTACCGTTGCCGATCTGGTGCCGCTCGATTACAACAACCGCATTCTCGTCGCAGCGGGATTGAAACGCGTACGTTCAGGCCGTGCCTGCGCCGGCGTCGGTGCGCTGTTCGAGGCTGCCGCGCGCGACCTGTTGCGCGCGGTGGCCGGCGATCTTGCTTTTGCGATTGCTCCGCGCATCAACGCGGCGGGCCGACTCAAGGACATGAGCATCGGCATCGAGTGCTTGCTCAGCGACGATCGGGCGCACGCCGCGGCGCTGGCCGAGCGTTTGTCGAGCATCAATGCCGAGCGTCGCGTTATTCAGGGTGCGATGGTCGAACAGGCCGAAGCGGCGATCGACGGTCTGACCGATGTGGAAGCACATGGCGCCCGTGGGGTCGTGTTGTATCGAGCGGACTGGCATCCCGGCGTCGTCGGACTGGTGGCATCGCGGCTGAAGGATCGGCTCCATCGTCCGGTGATTGCGTGCGCCCCGGCCAGCGAAGGCAGTACCGAGTTGCGCGCGTCGGCGCGCTCGATCAGGGGCTTCCATATCCGCGATGCGCTCGCCGCGATGGATGCGCGCGACCCCGGACTTGTCCTGCGCTTCGGCGGTCACGCCATGGCAGCGGGTCTGAGTCTGACGCTCGATAAACTTGAACGGTTACGTACCGCGTTCGATCTCATCGCGGCCGAACGTCTTGCTGGCGATCAGCTCGAGCCGGTGCTGCTGAGCGATGGCGAACTTGCGCCGGGTGATTTCGACCTCACGCTTGCGCGCACGCTGCGCTACGCCGGTCCGTGGGGCCAGGGTTTTGCCGAGCCGCTGTTCGACAACGTGTTCACCGTCGGCTCGTGGCGTCTGGTCGGTGCAAAGCACTGGCGGCTTCGCCTGATACCGGCAGTATGCACGACGAAACCGGCACAACCGCTGGATGCCATCCTGTTCGATGCCCCGGTGGACGAACCGCCGCCATCGTGTGTGCGCGCGGCCTATCAACTCGAGATTGATGAATGGAACGGTCACGAGCGATTGCGACTGTTGCTGCGACACATCGAACCGGCATGATTTCGTGTCGATTTTTTGCTCGGGTGAAGTGGTGCGAATGACCGATGCGCGCGGATGCGTCCTGTCGTCATGGTCGGGGCTACGAAGCCGCTCGATTGACGCGGATTTGCTACCATCACCGGTTCACACACAGCGCAATGAAACCATGATCGAGACCAATCAAATCGCCACCCACATTACGGATCTCGCGGAGCGTGTGGCCTCGCTGAGGGGGTATCTTTGACTACGATGCCAAGCGCGATCGGCTTGAGGAGGTAACGCGCGAACTCGAACATCCGGACGTCTGGAACGACCCGCAGCGCGCGCAGGATCTCGGTCGCGAACGCGCCAGCCTTGAGCGTATCGTTGGCGGTATCGGCAACCTGAGCGACAGTCTCGCCGAAGCGCGCGATCTGCTGGATCTGGCCATCGCGGAGAACGATGATGCCACCGCCATGGCGGTTGAGGCTGATGTCAATGCGCGCGCGCGCGAAGTCGAAGCGCTTGAGTTTCGGCGCATGTTCGCCGGCGAGATGGACGCCAGCAACGCATTCGTCGATGTGCAGGCCGGCGCCGGCGGCACCGAAGCGCAGGACTGGGCCGAAATGCTGCTGCGCATGTATCTGCGCTGGTGCGAGAACAAGGGCTGGAAAACCGAACTGCTCGAAGCCAGTGCCGGTGACGTCGCCGGCATCAAGAGCGCGACCTTCCGCGTTGAGGGCGAGTATGCCTACGGCTGGCTCAAGACCGAGATCGGCGTGCACCGATTGGTGCGCAAGTCGCCGTTCGATTCGGATAACCGCCGGCACACGTCGTTTTCATCGATCTTCGTCAGCCCGGAAGTGGACGACGACATCGACATCGAGATCAATCCGGCCGACCTCAAGACCGACGTGTACCGTTCCTCCGGTGCCGGTGGCCAGCACGTCAACAAGACCGAATCGGCCGTACGCATCACCCACATGCCGAGTGGAATCGTGGTCGCGTGCCAGACCGAACGCAGCCAGCACGCCAATCGCGATCGCGCGATGAAGATGCTCAAAGCCAAGCTCTACGAGCTGGAAGTGCAGAAGCGCAATGCTGAAAAGGACGCGCTCGAAAGTACCAAATCCGATATCGGCTGGGGCAGCCAGATTCGCAACTACGTACTCGATCAATCGCGCATCAAGGATCTGCGTACCGGCGTCGAGCGTACCGATACGCAGAAAGTGCTCGATGGCGACCTTGATGAATTCATCGAGGCCAGCCTCAAGTCCGGACTCGACGCGGGTGCCAGACGCACGGATGCGTGATTGACACGGCCACCCTCGCGGCGTACCGCGAGGGTGGCTTGGTTGCGTGGATGTTTATTTCGGCGTGGAAAGGTCGGGGCGATACACGTAGATCGTGGTATTGGAGTGATCTATCGAGCTGCCGAACTCCTTCATGGTTGCTGCGGCGGCTTCGGTGGAGCCCAGCGATTTTGCAAGCACCTTCATCAACGACGGGTCAGGATCGGCCATGTCGGCGTAGCCTTTCATCGGAATGACGATTTGCAATGGTTCCTTGCCGCCGATGGTGTTGGAAATTTCATACGGATATGTCCACTTTTCATCGGTGACCGCCTTCTGGATCTTGTTCAGCGCATCCAGCCTTTCACCGTAGGTGCCGGGTTTCGTGGCGTACGAGGTCACACTGAAAAGCTTGTAATCCTTGCTCTCGATCCAATTGCTGTGCTTGGTGTCGGATTCTGAAAAGTAGTGCTCGATGCGCGCCATGTACGGGGCGACGTCTGTATCGAATTTCTTTACCGCGCCGCTGCTGGCCTCCCAGGCCGTATTGGAATCGATATCTTTCCAGTGGTGGCCGCCGGAGCGCACTCCGTAAAAGGAGAGATCCGACCCGACAACCGGCTGGTAGATAGACCAGACCCAGCCTTCTCCGGCCGACTTGCGCCATGCTGCATAGGTTTTCAGTGCGGCTTCGAATTGTTGGGTCTGGCCATCCTTTGGCCACATGATCCAGGTGGAGGCGACAGTGCCTGGCGCATCCTTTGCCGCCATTTCGTCGGCGGCGAACGTTGTTGTTCCGGCGAGCATGAAGATCAGTGGCAACATTGCGGCCAGCGCCAAATGGATAGTGCGAGCTTTCATCGATCGTTCTCCCTCAAGGTGTGTGGGCCAGATACCCGATCTTTTCGGCACAGGGCTTTGCTGTGTAGAACACGCAGTAGATGAAAATCGCGACGCAGTCCCCGCAACGCGATAGGGTAGGCGCACTATACTCCAAGGTTTTTGCTGCCGCCGGATAATGCAGGATTCCCCCGGGCGCTCTGCCGGCCCGCCGCGGCTGCCACCGATGACGGACACGACGATGACGAGGAAAACCAGCCCCGCCAGCGAGGATGATGCGAGCCCCGAGGCCGCCGGACAAACCGACGAGAACAAACTGATTGCGGAGCGGCGAGCCAAGCTGCATGCGCTGCGCGGGCAGGGCATCGCGTTTCCGAACGATTTCCGCATCGATGCGTTCGCGGGCGATCTGCAAGATGAGTTCGCCGATCGCGAGCGCTGGAGTCCCGAGGCACTCGAGGCAGAGCCGCGGCGCGTCAGCATCGCTGGTCGCACCATGCTCAAGCGTGTGCAGGGCAAGGTCAGCTTCGTCGAAGTGCAGGATGTCAGCGGACGCATCCAGTTGTTCATCCACGCGGACGCCCTCGGCGCCGATGCCTACGCGGCCTTCAAAACTTGGGATGTTGGCGATATCGTCGGTGCCCGGGGCCGGCTCATGCGCACCCGCACCGGCGAATTGTCGGTTCGCGTCGAAGCCTTGCGTTTGCTGACCAAATCGCTGCGGCCGTTGCCGGACAAATGGCATGGTCTGGCCGATGTCGAACATCGCTACCGCCAGCGTTACCTCGACCTGATCGTGACGCCCGAAGCGCGCGCCGTGTTCACCACGCGCGCCAGACTGACCAGTTTCATTCGCGCCTGGCTGGAAGCGCCGGAGCGTCGTTTCATGGAAGTCGAAACGCCGATGATGCACGCCATTCCAGGCGGTGCGACCGCGCGACCGTTCAGGACGCACCACAACACGCTCGATATCGACATGTACCTGCGCGTTGCGCCGGAGCTGTACCTGAAGCGCCTCGTGGTCGGTGGTTTCGAGCGCGTGTACGAGATCAACCGCAACTTTCGCAACGAAGGCATGTCGACCCGGCACAATCCGGAATTCACGATGCTTGAGCTGTACCAGGCGTATGCCGCATGCGAAGACATCATGGATCTGACCGAAGACATGATCCGAGCCGCGGCCGACGCAGTACTCGGACGTCGTGTGTTGACTTGGGGCGGACACGCGATCGACCTGGGGCTGCCATTTCGTCGCTGGCGCATGGAAGATGCGGTGTTGCAGTCCAACCCCGATATCGACAGCGATCAATTGCGCGACCGTGCGGCGCTGGCGCGGCATTGCGAACGCCTCGACATTCCGGTCAAGGGCGATCATGGCTGGGGCAAACTGCTGGTCGAGATATTCGAAAAAACCGTCGAGGACAGTTTGATCCAGCCAACCTTCATTACCGCGTATCCGACCGAAGTGTCGCCATTGTCGCGCGCCAACGACACCGACGCCGGCATCAGCGACCGCTTCGAATTGTTTATTGGCGCCAAGGAGCTCGCCAACGGTTTTTCCGAACTCAACGATCCGGAGGATCAAGCCGCGCGTTTTCGCACACAGGTCGAGGCCAGGACTTCGGGTGATGACGAGGCCATGCACTATGATGCCGACTATATTCGCGCCTTGGAACACGGCATGCCACCGACCGGCGGTCTCGGTGTCGGCATCGATCGCCTGGCGATGCTGTTCACCGATATGCCTTCGATCCGTGATGTCCTGCTGTTTCCGACGCTGCGACCCGAGGCCTGAGCTGCTGATACCCTCAGCCGGCATCGCCAAGGTGCCGCCAAGGCACGAAACTTGCTGACGTTATAACGGTTGGAACACCAGGAGGGAGGTCATGAGCGATCCCGCGCACCCGCGAAGGCTGCGCCCGGCACGCATGCCGCTTGCATCGACGGTCGTGATCAGCCGCGGTGGCGATTCGTGGACCGGTGATCTTGAAGACATCTCGGCGACGGGAGCCCTGGTTGTGCGCCCGCGCGGCTGGGACGGGGCGATCGGGGAGCTGTTCGTTCTCGACATCCTCATAGGCGCACATTTCGATCTGCACCTCGAGGCGACAGTCAAACGCTTGACTGCGGAGCATATTGGTTTCGGGTACGCGCGCATCCCCACGCACAAGGAGGTGCCGTTATGGAGCCTGCTCGGCAGTTATGCCGATCGTCTGGAGCCGTTCGGAGAGGATGATTGATGCAAACGCCCGATTCCGGCCAACTTTCAAGGGCTCCGTGGTAATCTATGCAAGGGTATACCTGTATGTCGACGACGTACGCACATCGCCGGGGCACGCGCAGCGCCGCTGCGTGGGGATCCCATGAGCTCTTGACGACGACGGCGGGGCTTCCGGGGACCGGATCGGGAGAGCTTGCGTGAACGTACTGATCGTTGATGATCAGCCGTCTGCCCGGACCATGCTGCGGCATGTGATCGAGGGCATCAACTCGGACATACGGGTGTCGGATTTCGGCAGCCCGGTCGAAGCACTGCACTGGTCCGACAGCAACCATACGGATCTGCTTCTGCTCGACTACCGCATGCCCGTTATGGACGGGCTCGAATTCGCGCGCCAATTCCGTCGCCCGCTGTCACATCGTGACATTCCGATCGTCCTGATCAGCGTGGTCGGCGACGAGCCGGTCCGCCAGGCCGCGCTTGATGCCGGGGTCATCGATTTCCTGGTCAAGCCGGTGAGGCCGCGCGAATTGCGGTCGCGCTGCAAGAATCTTCTGTTGCTGCGTCAGCAGGGGGAATCGGTCAAGCAACGCGCCCGCTGGCTCGAAAGCCGGGTTCTGGAAGGCCTTCAAGAGGTCGAGCAACGTGAACGTGAAACTTTGTTCCGGCTCGCCAAGGCGATCGAATACCGCGATTACGGTACCGGGATTCACTTGTTGAGGATGGCGCGTTATACGGAGCTGATCGCCGAAGAACTCGGCATGTCCGACGAAGATACGCGAATCCTGACCCTGGCTGCACCGCTTCACGACATCGGCAAGATCGGCATTCCCGATGCGATTCTACTCAAGCGCGGCAGCCTGACCGAGGAGGAGTTCGCCATCATGCGCAAGCACCCGGTCATCGGCAACGAAATCCTGCGCGACAGCCAAAGCCGTTTCGTAAAGCTGGGCGCGACGATCGCATTGCGTCATCACGAGCGTTGGAACGGCAGTGGTTACCCGGATGGCCTCAAGGGGGAGGCAATACCGCTGACCGCGCGCATAGTCGCGATAGCCGACGCCTTCGATGCGCTCACGACGGAGCGTCCGTACAAGAAGGCGTGGTCCAACGAGGAGGCCATGGATTACTTTCGCGAGCAACGTGGCACGCTTTTTGATCCTCTCTGCGTGGACATCCTGCTGGCAAACGAAAGCAGGATCGTCGAAATCCAGCAGTCCAAGCTGTCTCCGCCGAGCCTTGGCCTGTAGTTCGCGTACGCAAAGATGACAATTGATCCGATGAACAAGCGTTTCCAAAAACTCCGCGCAACCTTTGCATCGCGCCCCGACAGCGAGCACGAGCAAGCGATCGTTCGAATCGCAATAGTTGGTCTTTTCCTGATTTATCTGCTTGGTGTCGCGTCCGCATCGGGCATGAATGGTTTGTTGCCGCGTGTGCTGTTCTATCTGTCGGCCGAGGCGCTGATCGGCATCGGTCTGTTTTTCGCGATCCTGCGGCAGCCTGGCGTTTCACACGCTCGCCGTTGGATAGGAATGATCGCGGATTACGCCGCGATGTTCGCAATCATGCGGCTCGGAGGCGAAGAACTTGCACCTCTCTATGTCGTGTACCTGTGGGTGACGATCGGTAACGGCTTGCGCTATGGCCCGCGATATCTGCGTGCTGCTGTAGCGATAGCCGCTGTCTCGTTTTTCGGCGTAATGGCGACAACCGAATTCTGGCAGCAGAATCCATCGTTATCCTGGGGGTTGCTGGTCGGGCTTGTTGCGATTCCGACTTATCTGAGTTCGCTGCTCAAGGCATTGACCCGTGCGACCGAGGAAGCGCGCCGGGCAAATGCAGCCAAGAGCAGCTTTGTGGCCAACATGAGCCATGAATTCCGCACGCCGTTGAACGGTATTGTCGGCATGTCGGAGTTGCTGGCCGCAACAAGTCTGAACGCCGAGCAGCGCGAATGCACCGAAGTCATGCAGGCGTCGGCGCAGACACTGCTCGCGTTGGTCGAAGATGTTCTGGACATTTCGGCCATCGAGGCTGGAAAGCTGAAGCACGTTGCGGACGACTTCCGCCTCGCGACGGTCATGCGCGGTATTCAGGTCATGTTGCAGCCAACCGCAGTTGACAAGGGGCTGGCTTTCGACGTCAACGTGGCCGATAACGTGCCCGACGCATTGTTCGGCGACGCCAGTCACCTGCGACAGATTCTGGTCAACCTGGTTTCCAATGCGGTGAAGTTTACGGAGGTCGGGGGCATTACGATTGATGTTGGTCGCGTCGATGCAGACGACGACGATGCCAATGTGCGGTTGCGTTTCGCCGTGCGCGATACCGGGGTTGGTATTCCCGCAGACGCCCAGAAGCGCATATTCAGCGCGTTCGAGCAGGCCGAACACGGCCACGCGCGCCGCTTTGGAGGGACCGGGCTCGGTACCACCATCGCGCGGTCCCTGACCGAGCTGCTTGGCGGGGAAATCCATTTCGAAAGCGTGGAGGGCGAAGGTTCGCACTTCTGGGCCGATATCCCGTTCCGCGTTACCCCCGAGGCGCCGGTGCTGGTCGAAGGACCCCGGCGCGTTGCCGAAAACGTCATCGAGTTTGCCGACCCGTTCGTGCGCCACCGTGCGCGCGTTCGCCCACTGAGGCTGTTGCTGGCGGACGATCAGGCGGCCAACCTGATGGTGCTGCGTCGTCTGCTCGAGAAGGCCGGCCACCAGGCGCATGTCGTAGCCAGCGGCGATGAAGTGCTGACGGCGATGGAAAGTGACCATTTCGACGCAGTGATCGTCGATCTGCACATGCCCGGTATCAGCGGGCTCGAGGTACTCAAGCAGGCGCGTGTCATGGAGGCTGGCCGCGATGTGACGCCATTCCTGATGCTCAGCGCGGATGCCTCAACGGCGACGATCCGAGATTGTGAACTGGCGGGGGCCCGCGCGTTCCTGACCAAGCCGATTGCGGTACCGAAGTTGCTTGATGCATTGGCGGATATCGCACTCGGCACGAACGAGCGTGCAACCAAGCCCGAAGTCGCACCGACCGTAGAAGCGCAAGCGGGAGAACTGGTTTCACGCCATGTGCTCGACGAATTGGATGAGCTGCAACTTGGCGACGCGTTCCTCAGTTTGTTCATTGAGGAGTGTTTGCGCGACGCATTGCAGTGCATCTGCGAGCTTGAGAAATCAGGCGCAGCGTCGCAATGGAATGTCTTCCGCGATCACTGTCATGCACTCAAGGGTGTCGCCGGGAACATGGGAGCGATCAGGCTCGCGGCGGTGGCATCGGACGCCATGAGCCTGGGCAATTGGCAGTTGCCGAAGGAATGGCGTCAGCGCGTGCGCACGCTTCGCGAGCAACTCGAACTTGCGCGCGTGGCACTGAAGGCACCGCAACAACAAACCCTCAGCGAGGGCGTGCCGGATCGATCCTGATCCGGCTGCACCTTGAACCCGTATTCGGAAGACAGAGCAGCCTCAGCTTGAAAGTTGCACGGCGGCAAGTGGCTCGGCGGCGCGGTTCGGCATGGGGGATGTGCTGGGCCGTTTTGCCTGGGCGCGTACCAGGCGTTCCATTGTACGTAGCGACTTTTCGCCGAGTTGCATGGCGGTGTCCACCCAAATCTCGGTTACCTGCATGAGTTCGTTGAGATTGACTGGCTGGGCTATTTCGCGGACCCGGTTCATTGCGGCGCGGGCATGCGAGATACGCTGGTTGCGACGAATGAAATCGTGCGTGGCCTGGACGCCTTCGCCGCGCGGCACCAGAACATCCACGAGGCCCATGCGATGCAGCTCTTGGGTGGAATAGACGGTGCCGTTGAGCATCATTTCTTCCGCGAGCTTGGGCGCAACGCGTTTGCAAAGGAACGAATAAGCGCCCATGCCCGGAAACAGGTCGAACAGCACTTCCGGGAAGCCCATGCCGACGCCCTCCTCGGCGATGATGGTCTGGCATGACAACGCGGCTTCGAATCCTCCGCCGAGCGCGTCGCCCTGTACCAACGCGACCGTGTGGGCATTTCGATTCAGGTGAGCATGGAACCCGTACACTCCCTCGACGCACTGCCGCGCATAGGCGAGTAGATGTTCGCGGTTATGCTCGCGGATCAGTCGGCAAAACAGGTTGAGATCCCCGCCGAGGTTGAACACGTCCGCATCCGACGCCAGTACGACATGCGCGAGGCGCGAACTTGCATTGGAGGCATGCAGAGTGAGTTTGTCCGCTGCCTTTTTCTGAAATTCGCGAATCTCCTTGATCAGGAGCGGTGAAAAGCATGCTCGATAACCACTTTCTTGAGGAAATCGACGCGCGTGCATGAAACACCAGAAAGCGTTGTTTGCAGGATCGTCCTGCGAGCGCAACAAGTGATAGCTCTGGTCACGGTGCAGCGATTCGATGTTGTTCATTTCATTTGCCCCTCAGAAAAATATAGACGCCACTGTCGATCGCATCACACGAGTGGCGGACTTGCGGCACGTTCCCCGTGCCCCTGTACGCAGGACGATCGCGATCGAGTGTAGCGCAGATTTAACCCCGGGTTGACAATCCCGAAAGGTTCTGCTGCGCCCCAAAACTCAAAAGTGTGACGTATGCACGCCCCGGCCGGGCGCGGCCGAACGCCTTGAATCGAGCCGTGGATGCAGGAGCTGGGTAGCGCGGATGCGTCAACTCGCAGCGGAGTCGCGAAGTTCCCGACGCAGAATCTTGCCGATATTGCTTTTTGGCAACGAGTCACGGAACTCTATGATTTTAGGCAATTTATAGCCGGTCAAACGGCTGCGACAGTACTCGCGCAGCGCTTCGGCGGTGAGGCCGGGGTCCCTCTTGACCACGACCAGCTTGACCGCCTCGCCGGAGTGCTTGTCCGCTACGCCGACGGCGGCGACCTCGAGTACGCCGGGGTGCTGCGCCACAACGTCCTCTATTTCGTTCGGATAGACATTGAAGCCGGACACCAGAATCATGTCCTTCTTGCGATCGACGATATAGACGAAGCCGTCTTCGTCCATGCGCGCAATATCGCCGCTGCGCAACCAGCCGTCGGCACTGAGCGTCGCGGCAGTTTCGCTTGGGCGCTTCCAGTAACCCAACATGACCTGCGGCCCGCGCACGCACAATTCGCCGGCTTCGCCGAGTGCCACGGGTTGCCCTGCGTCATCCCGGATCGATACTTGTGTCGATGGAACCGGTAGACCGATCGAACCCTCGCGCCCGGAGCCGTCGAGCGGATTGATGCACACCGCCGGTGATGTTTCGGTCAAGCCGTAGGCCTCGGCGAGTGCGCAGCCGGTGACCGCCCGCCAGCGCTCCGCGACTGCACGTTGCACTGCCATGCCACCGCCCAGGGTCAGGCGGAGATGGGAAAAATCGAGCCGGTCGAATCCGGTGGTGTTGAGCAATCCGTTGAACAGTGTGTTGACACCGGTAATTGCCGTAAAACGCAGCTTGCGCAGTTCTGCCACGAAACCCTTCATGTCGCGTGGATTGGTGATCAGACAATTGAGGCCACCGAACGTCATCATGGTCAGGCAGTTCGCGGTCAGCGCAAAGATGTGATACAGCGGCAGCGCCGTGATCATGATTTCCTCGCCCATTCGCATGCTGCCTGCGATCCATGCCCCGGCTTGCTGCACATTGGCCACCATGTTGCGATGCGACAGCATTGCGCCCTTGGCGACACCGGTGGTGCCGCCGGTATATTGCAGGAAGGCGATGTCACTGGGTCCGGTGTCGATCGCGGGGATCGGTGAACGCGCACCGATTCTGAGAGCATCGTTGAAGCGGACCGCGCCAGGTAGCGAATACGGCGGCACCATTTTCTTGATGTGACGCACCACGAAATTAACCAGCAGCGATTTCGCGAAGCCGAGCAGATCGCCGATCGCGGTACAGATCACATGTCTGCACGGTGTGGTGGCGGCCACCTCGCTCACCGTATGGGCAAAGTTGTCGAGCACCACAATCGCACTGGCTTGCGAGTCTTCCAGTTGATGCTTGAGCTCGCGCGCGGTGTACAACGGGTTTACGTTGACCACGACCAGTCCGGCGCGCAGCACCCCGAGCAGTGCGACCGGGTACTGCAGCACATTGGGCAACATGATCGCGACGCGATCGCCGCTCACCAGTTGCAAACGGTTACGCAGGTATGACGCGAACCGGCGACTCAGAACATCGAGTTCGTCATAGGTCAGGCGTTTGCCCATATTGCTGAACGCCGGACAGCGGCGGAACTTGTCGCAGCTTTCCTCGATCAGCGCGACGACCGATCGATAGCGATCGGGATCAATCTCTGCCGGAACGCCTTTCGGATAGCTCGCCAGCCAGGGCCGATCGCTGTAACTTGTCATGTATCCTCCGACACGTCGTTGCGACGAACGGCAAGCGGCTGCGGTCGATTGCAGCATATCGTGACAGGCAGCGGCACGCCGCAGTGCAGCGCGATCGCCGGCAGTCGCAAGGATGCTCCGACCTTGCAATTCGCGACGCGCAATATCGCACCTCGATTATCGAGACGCCACTGTGGACGCCTGCGCCTGCTACCGGTGGACAATGTTGGCGCGCTGTGGCGCACGCCTGGCAAGCAGGTGGTTTTGCGTGTGTTGTTGGGCGATGTGCAAATGGTCCATGAACTCCTGAATCCATTCAATGCGACGGGCTCGTTATCGGCATACACCTGATTTCATCGACTAGTGTGCGCAACGCCGCTGTCTTGGTGCGAAGATTTCAGCGCTCACCGGAGGCATCTCGTCGAAGCCCGCCTGCGCATGATTCGGCTGAGATCTCCGAGTCGTTGACGCCGGCGCAGTTCGAGTCGAACTCGTCGCGACGTTCAAGCCGCGGCGAGTTGTCGCAGCGTGTACTGAAGGATGCCACCGTGGCGGTAGAAGTCGCGTTCCTTGGGCGTCAGCAGCATCACATCGACCGTGAATTTCTTCTCGCCGGCGGAGCTTCGAGCAGTCACTTCAGCCGTTGTAGCATTGCCGTTGTCGAGACCGGCGATATCGAACGTTTCGTCGCCCGTAAGGCCCAGCGAATCGGCACTGTCGCCATTGCGGAACCGCAAAGGCAGCACGCCCATCCCGACCAGATTGGAGCGGTGAATGCGCTCGAAGCTTTCGGCGACGACCGCCTTGACGCCGAGCAGCAATGTACCTTTCGCCGCCCAGTCTCGTGACGAGCCGGTGCCATACTCCTTGCCAGCGATGACCAGCAGGGGCGTGTCGGTTCGCATGTATTTCATCGCCGCGTCGTATATCGCCATCTGCTCTCCGCTCGGCACATGACGCGTGTAGCCGCCCTCGACATCGTCGAGCATCTTGTTGCGGATGCGGATATTGGCGAAGGTGCCGCGTACCATCACGTCATCGTTGCCGCGACGCGAACCGTACGAGTTGAAGTCGGCCGGCTGCACGCCGCGCTCGATCAGGTATTTTCCGGCTGGCGAATCCTTCTTGATATTGCCGGCAGGTGAAATGTGGTCGGTGGTGATCGAGTCGCCGAACAGCCCGAGACAGCGCGCTCCCTTGATGTCTTCGATGGTGTCGAGTTTCATTGTCATGCCGTCGAAGTATGGCGGGTTCTTGATATAGGTCGACCCGCCATCCCACCGGTAGAGCTCGCCCTCGGGCGATTCGATCTGGTTCCAGTGGCTGCCGCCAGCGAACACATCCGCATAGTTCTTCTTGAACATGTCGGCGCTGATCGACTCGGCGATCAGGTCGCTGATTTCCTTGTTGCTTGGCCAGATATCCTTCAGGTACACCGGCTTGCCGTCGCTGCCGGTACCGAGTGGATCGTGAGTCATATCGATGTCGATGGTTCCGGCCAGCGCGAATGCGACCACCAGTGGCGGCGACGCAAGGTAGTTCATCTTGACTTCGGGATGCACGCGACCCTCGAAATTGCGGTTGCCGGAAAGCACCGCGGCGACCGCCAGATCACCATCGCCTATACCCTTGCTGATCTCGGGCGGTAATGGACCGGAATTGCCGATGCAGGTCGTGCAACCGTATCCGACCAGATAGAAACCGAGCTTGTCGAGATCGGCAAGCAAACCGGATTTTTCGAGATAGTCGGTCACGACCTTCGAGCCCGGCGCCAGCGACGTCTTGACCCACGGTTTGGATTTCAGCCCCTTCGCGGCCGCCTTGCGGGCCAGCAGACCGGCGCCGAGCATCACGGCCGGATTCGAGGTGTTGGTGCACGAGGTGATCGCCGCGATCACCACAGCGCCGTCGGTGAGCCGGAAGTTGTCACCGTTCAATGACACATGCTGGCCGACCTCGGTTGCGCTTTGGTCGTGCCCGACAGCGGTGCCGCCGCCCTCGTTGGCGAAACGATCCTCGGCACGGCGCGAATTGCGCTCACTGTTCAACGCATCGAGGGCTTCGCGGGCGCTGGTACGCATGTCCTTGAGCAGTACCCGGTCCTGCGGACGTTTGGGGCCGGCCAGCGAAGGCCGGACATCGGCGAGGTCGAGTTCGAGATTCGCGCTGAATTCGGCGGCCGGTGAGTTTTCGTCGTGCCACATGCCCTGTGCCTTGGCGTACGCCTCGACCAGCGCGATCTGTGCGTCATCTCGTCCGGACAGGCGCAAGTATGCGAGCACTTCGCGATCGATCGGGAAAATGCCGCAAGTCGCGCCGTATTCCGGTGCCATGTTGCCGATCGTCGCGCGATCGGCCAGTGGCAGTCCTGCGAGGCCATCGCCGTGGAACTCGACAAACTTGCCGACCACGCCGTGTTTGCGCAGCATCTGGGTGACGGTCAGCACCAGGTCGGTCGCGGTCGCTCCCTCGGGCAGGCGGCCGGTCAGCCGAAAGCCGACCACCTGCGGGATCAGCATCGACGATGCTTGCCCGAGCATCGCCGCTTCGGCCTCGATGCCGCCGACGCCCCAGCCGAGCACGCCGAGGCCATTGACCATTGTCGTATGCGAGTCGGTGCCGAACACGGTGTCCGGATACGCCCACCATTCGCCGTTCTCTTGCGCGGTCATTACTACGCGTGCGAGGTATTCCAGGTTGACCTGGTGCACGATGCCGGTGCGCGGCGGTACCACCTTGAAGTCGTCGAACGCCTTTTGCCCCCAGCGTAGAAACCCGTAACGCTCTTGGTTACGCTCGAACTCGATCTTGACGTTGAGATCGAGTGCCTTGTCCGAGCCGAACGCGTCGACCTGAACCGAATGGTCGATTACGAGTTCGGCGGGCGACAGCGGATTGATGCGCTTGGGATCGCCGCCCAGGCGCTTCATCGCATCGCGCATCGCGGCAAGATCGACCACGCACGGCACGCCGGTGAAATCCTGCAACACGACGCGAGCCGGTGTGAACGCGATCTCGGTGTCCGGTTCCTTGTGCGGATCCCACTTGGCGACGGCCTCGATCTCCTGGCGACCGACTGTTTCACCGTCCTCGTGGCGCAGCAGGTTTTCCAGCAATATCTTCATCGAATACGGCAGCCGCGCGATATTGAACTGCCGGCCGAATTTGGCCAGGCTGCTTATCGCATAGCGTTTGCCGTTGACCTCGAGCGTGTCGCGGGTCGAAAACGAATCGTTCATGCCGATCTCCTCGGTTCGTGGGCCGGTCGCTACGTCGGCACGAAGCCTTGTCGGGCTCGCCGAATGCCGTCACTGCAATTTGAAGACAGAATCTGGCTGAACATTATCACCGAAAGCCCGTGAGCATGCTTTCGCGGAGGATTCCCCGCAGGGATGCTCTGGTCCATTCAACGCAAAGCGGCACGGTCGGACTGGCGCCGCCCTGCTTGCATTCTCAGCCGCGATCAAGCGTATTGCTGGTCAGCAGCCCACGTGCAAGCATCGCGTATTCGCGCCGACGCAGCAGCAGGCGCCATGGCCGTCCACCTACCTGGCGCCACAGCACCGCGGCGCGCACCGCCGCCAGCAGGAGGGCGCGAATCGCTCCGACGCATTGCGGTTGGCCGAGGTACGCAGGGTTGCCATGCACCATGATGTGCGGGCGCAGTTGCGACAGCGTGGCGCAGTAGAGTTCAGCCAGACGGCCTTGCACCGTGGCATGTGCGACGCCCAGATGCGTGACCTGTCGCTGGATTGTGTCGATACCGCTGGACAGTGTCTGGTTCATGCGGCGATTGCCGGCCAGGCGGCGCTGCAGGCGCAAAACGCCGAGGGCAAGGCGGGTCAGGGCCATGTCGCGCGAGGCGTTGTCGAGTTGGGCAATCAGCGTGTGCAAGCCATGGCGGACGCCATCGACACCGCCGAAAACGTCGGCGGCGCTGTCGGCGTCGATGCGGAAAATGCTGGCGAGGCTGGCCTCGACCGTTTCCGGATCGGCGCGTCCCTGGGTCGCGAATTGGCGTGCCAGGCTGGTGGCCTGAAACACGCCGGCCAATGCGATGACGCGCGGCTCACGCATCGTCGCTCAACATGTGCCGGGCCAGCCGCCGAACCGCGCGTCGCAGCAATCGATAACGCCGCCGCCGAGACAGACCTCGCCGGCGTAGAACACCACAGATTGGCCGGGAGTAACCGCGCGCTGTGGCTGGTCGAATGCGACCTGGCACTCGCCATCGGCAATCTCAACCAAGCACGCTTGGTCCGGTTGGCGATAACGGGTTTTTGCGGCGCAGCGAAATTGTGCCGCCGGCGGCACACCGGCGATCCAGGTCAGCCGGGTTGCGATGAGCCGGCGTGATTGCAGCCACGCGTTGGCTTCGCCCTGCGCGGCATAGACAATGTTGGCGCCGACATCTTTGCCGACTACATACCAGGCCTCGCCGCTCGCCCCACGGCGCCCGCCGATCCCAAGTCCCTCGCGTTGGCCGAGTGTGTAAAAGAACGCGCCTTGGTGCGCACCGACGATCTTCCCGTCCGGTGTGCGGACATCGCCCGGCGCGGCGGCAATGTAGTGCCCGAGAAATTCACGGAAATCACGCTCGCCGATGAAGCAGATGCCGGTCGAATCCTTCTTGGCGTGCGTCGGCAGGCCGGCATCACGCGCGCGTCTACGCACCTCGGTCTTGGTCAGATCCCCGAGCGGAAACCGCGTGGCCGCCAGTTGCGTCTGGCCGAGGCCATGCAGGAAATAGCTTTGATCCTTGGTTTCGTCGCGACCACGCAGCAGTCGCCAGAGGCCGTGGCGGCGATCGATGCGCGCATAGTGCCCGGTCGCGATCGAGGTGGCTCCGAGTTCACGCGCTTCATCGAGAAATGTCTTGAACTTGATCTCACGGTTGCAAATCACGTCCGGATTGGGCGTACGACCGGCGCGATATTCGCTGAGAAAATGCGCGAAAACGCGATCCCGATATTGCGCGGCAAAGTTGCGTGCATGAAACGCAATACCCAGCGCCGCACATACCGCGACTGCATCCTTGCGATCCGTATCGGCTCGGCAATTCCCCGCGCCGTCGACATCGTCCCAGTTCTGCATGAACAGACCGGCGACCGGTTGTCCGGATTGTTGCAGCAGCAAAGCGGCGACCGCGGAATCAACACCGCCGGACACGCCGACCATGAGCAGGGAATCCACCATGACGAATCAGCGGGGCAATGCGATCGGGCGCGGGCGCCATGCGATCGCCGCATCGACGCAGGCGGCACGGACATGGGCTGTGTCGAAAGTCATGCTTGGCAGTGTAGCGCAGCACCGCATCGGTTGGCGGCACAGTTCGACACGATACTTGAAGCCGGGGTGAAGATACGCCATATCCCGGAGCTATACTGGACCAGGCAAAACCGAACCAAAGGAACCATGACCCAAGCAACTGAACCCAACGGCGAGCGGGAACACGGATTGGCGGTCGAGGAGGCGCGGCCGGAGGTGGCGCGACCCCCGCTGTACCAGGTGGTCCTGCTCAACGATGATTTCACGCCAATGGATTTCGTGATTGCAGTGCTGGAGACCTTTTTTGGCCTGGATCGTGAACGAGCAACCCAGATCATGCTGCACGTGCATACACGCGGGAAGGGTGTGTGCGGCGTATTCACCCGGGAAGTCGCAGAGACCAAGGTGACTCACGTGAACGAGTTTTCCCGGACGCACCAGCATCCGTTGTTGTGCACGATGGAAAAAGCCTGACTCGCCCCCCATATAACTTAGAAGTTTGCACAAGTCCGACTAGTCGATTCCTCGTGATGCGCACATACTTGCATACGCCCAATCCGTGCGCGGCCGGGGCTGAAGGTGCGAGCAGCTAACCGGACCTTTGCGGCGTTTTTTCCATTTTCGTTTTGCGGTCACAGCCAGTGCGGAGACAGCAGGCATGTTCAGCAAGGATCTCGAACTCACCATAGGTCAATGCTACAAGGATGCGCGCGAGCAGCATCACGAGTTCATGACCGTTGAGCATCTGCTGCTGGCACTGCTCGACAATTCTTCCGCGGCCGGCGTGCTGCGATCGTGCGGCGCCGATTTACCCAAGCTCGGTCGCGATTTGCGCTCCATCATTGCCGAAACCGTACCGGTGCTGCCGCCTGCGGACGAGCGCGACACGCAACCGACGCTCGGTTTCCAGCGTGTGTTGCAGCGTGCCGTCTATCACGTGCAGTCGTCCGGTCGAAAAGAGGTGACCGGAGCCAATGTGCTGGTCGCGGTGTTCGGCGAGAAGGACTCGCACGCGGTGTATTTCCTCGGCCAGCAGGAGGTGGCGCGTCTGGACGTCGTCAATTTCATTTCACATGGCGTCGCCAAGATTGATCACGACTCGGGCAGCACGCCGGGTGGCGAATCCACTCGTGAGGGCGAAAGCGCTGAGGAATCGCGCGCAAATGCGTTGACCGAATTTGCAAACAATCTGAATGAACTGGCCCGTCAGGGCCGGATCGATCCGCTGATCGGGCGCGACGAGGAGGTCGAGCGCACCATCCAGGTGCTGTGCCGGCGCCGCAAGAACAATCCGCTGTACGTCGGCGAAGCCGGCGTCGGCAAGACCGCGCTGGCTGAAGGTCTGGCCAAGCGCATCGTCGAGGGGCAGGTACCCGACGTGCTCAAGGACAGCACGATCTATGCGCTCGATCTCGGCGCGTTGGTCGCAGGTACCAAGTACCGCGGTGATTTCGAGAAGCGCCTCAAGGCCGTCATCGTTCAACTCAAGAAGGAGTCGCACGCGATCTTGTTCATCGACGAGATCCACACGATCATTGGTGCCGGTTCGGCCTCGGGCGGTACCATGGATGCGTCCAACCTGATCAAGCCGATGCTTGCATCCGGGGAGATCCGCTGCATCGGCTCGACCACATTCCAGGAATACCGGGGCGTGTTCGAGAAGGATCGCGCACTGGCGCGACGCTTCCAGAAGATCGACATCATCGAACCATCGAGTGCCGACACGGTACGGATACTCGAGGGTCTCAAGTCGCGTTTCGAGGAGCATCACAAGGTCCAGTACACCGCTGACGCGTTGAAGGCGGCGGTCGATCTGTCGGTCAAGCATATCGCCGACCGGCTGCTCCCCGACAAGGCGATCGACGTGATTGACGAGGCTGGCGCGCGCCAACGGTTGTTGCCGGAGGCCGAACGCAGCGAAACGGTCGATGTCTCCGAAATCGAGTTCATCGTCGCGCGCATGGCGAGGATTCCGCCCAAACAGGTGTCGGTGTCCGATCGTGACGTGTTGCGCAATCTCGACCGTAATCTGAAGATGGTCGTGTTCGGTCAGGACCAGGCCATCGATGCGCTGACCAGCGCGATCAAGATGGCGCGCTCCGGTTTGGCCGATCCTCAGAAGCCGATCGGCTGTTTTTTGCTGGCCGGACCTACCGGTGTCGGCAAGACCGAGGTTACACGTCAGCTCGCGATGCAGCTCGGCATCGAGCTGTTGCGCTTCGACATGTCCGAGTACATGGAAGCGCATTCGGTATCGCGCCTGATCGGCGCACCGCCCGGCTATGTCGGCTTCGACCAGGGCGGCCTGTTGACCGAGCAGATCGTCAAGCATCCGCATAGCGTGTTGCTGCTCGACGAGATCGAGAAGGCACACCCTGACGTCTACAACGTATTGCTTCAGATCATGGATCGCGGTGTACTGACCGACACCAACGGGCGCGAAGCCAATTTCAAGAATGTCATCCTGGTGATGACGACCAACGCGGGTGCCCAACAGGCGGCGCGGCGCACGATCGGCTTCGTCGAGCAGAATCACGCAACCGACGCAATCGAAGTGATTCGTCGCGGCTTCTCGCCGGAGTTCCGCAACCGGCTCGATGCGATCATCCAGTTCCAAGCGCTCGACATGGCGCACATCCTGCGCGTGGTCGACAAGTTCCTGATCGAACTCGAGACGCAGTTGCAGGAGAAGCATGTGAGCCTGCACGTGGATGGCGACGCGCGTCGCTGGCTGGCCGAGCATGGCTTCGACCCACAGATGGGCGCGCGACCGATGGCTCGCGTGATTCAGGAAAACGTCAAGCGCGCGCTGGCCGACGAGTTGCTGTTCGGCAAACTCGCCGATGGCGGCAAGGTCAGGCTGTCAGTCCGAGATGGCGGATTGGCCGTCGAAACCGAATCGGCGGAGAAGTTGCCGGCGGTGGTCGAATAACCTCGATCAGTTCCTGTGGGTAAATCACAGGGCTGCACGCAGGGCGCCGCATACCGGTTATCGGTTTTCAGCGATCGGTCCCGGATGTGATCATCCCGGCGTCACTTGCTACGGTAGGTGATGCGGCCCTTGGTGAGATCGTAAGGCGTCATCTCGATCTTGACCTTGTCGCCGGTCAGGATGCGGATATAGTGCTTGCGCATGCGTCCGGAAATATGTGCCGTAACCACATGGCCATTCTCGAGCTTCACGCGGAACATGGTGTTGGGCAGGGTCTCGAGAACTGTGCCCTCCATTTCTATGACATCGTCTTTGGACATTTTTCCCTGGCGCGAGGCCGGATCGGATTGCAGCAACGGCGCCGGATAATGCCACGTTAATGCGGCGACGCAAAGCATTGACCTCGCCGATCAGCGTTGAAGGTCAGGCAATCCTGCCCCTTTTTTCCTGAGCGAAGGCCGCGACGTCGAAGTCGAAAGGCAGGAAAACGAGTGCTTCGACTTCACTTGCTCCCGCAACTGTTGTTCCCGATTTCGTCGAAGGGCTGAGCACGAGCGGGAAGGGCATCATGGGTGCTGGCTAAACTTGCTGTCGAATACCTGGCGTTCACCGCGGGTTTGCATGTGCGCTCGTCAGCCTGTCCGCTGTCTGGCCCAGACCGACCGGATCGGGGAACGTGAGAGCGCTCCATCGTGCGGGAGTCGCGGGCAGGCGGGTCAGTTGCGCTACACGAGCGCAGAACAGCGTACGCGGCATCTCGTAGGCGCCGAGGCTCAGTAGATGGGAAGAGGCCACCTGGGCGTCGAGCAACGGGACTTCCAAAGCCTGTAACACATGGCACAGTGCAAGCAGCGCGACCTTCGATGCGTTACTGGTGCGGCTGAACATTGATTCACCAAAGAACATTTGCCCGATCGCGACGCCGTAGATGCCGCCGACCAAAGACAGGCCGTCCCACACCTCGACCGAATGCGCATAACCGCGATCATGCAGGCGCTCGTAGGCGATCCGCATCTCGCGCCCGATCCAGGTCCCGTCCTGTCCTTCGCGGTGTTCGGCGCATCCGAGCATGACATCGCCAAAGGCGCTGTCGGCCCGAATGTGCCAGCGGCACTTGTGCAGCCAGCGCGCAAAGCGCGCTGCGACATGAATGCGGTCGGTGTCGAACACAATGCGTGGATCAGGCGACCACCACAGGATCGGTTGCGATGGCGAAAACCATGGAAAGATGCCGAGTGAATACGCGTCCAGCAGGCGCTCGACCGACAAGTCGCCGCCGACCGCGAGCAGTCCGTTCGGTTCGATCAGGGCATGTTCGACCGGCGGAAACCGCTCGCGCTGGCCGACGCGCAGGATTGGCAGATGGATCATCGATGTGTGTACGGCGAGTGATGCACGAGTTGCTCGCGATAGGCATCGAGCATCGGCGCTTCGGCCGCCAGTGCGTCTGCGATCGCTGCACGAAAGCGCGTATCCGCGATCCAGTGGAACGAATGTGTTCTTGCGGGCAGAAACCCGCGGGCAAGCTTGTGCTCACCCTGCGCCCCGGGCTCGAACCGCTGCAGCCCTTCGCGAAGGCAGTATTCGATGCCCTGGTAATAGCACGCCTCGAAGTGCAGGCCGGGCACCGTTTCATTGGCGCCCCAATAGCGCCCATACAGCGTGCTGTCATTGCGCATCAACAGGGCGCCCGCGATCAGATCGCCGTCACGCCGGCATAGCACGGCGAGTACTTGTCGTGGCATCGTTCTGCCCAGATGGCGAAAGAAATCCAGTGCAAGCGCGGGATGATTGCCGTGTTCCTCGAATGTGCGCAGATAGAAGCCGTGCAGGGCACGCCAGTCGGCATCGTTCAGTTCGTCGCCATGGCGCAACTCGCATGTGGCGCCTGCTCTCGCAACATGCAGGCGTTCCTGGCGGATGTTCTTGCGCTTGCGATGCGAAAGCGCATCGAGGAAATCCGCGAAATCGCGGTAGCCGCGATTGTGCCAATGGAACTGCCAGTCCGAGCGCGCGAGCCAGCCGTTGCTCACCGTCAGCGCCGCCGTATCAGTCGCATCGGTGAAGTTGACATGTATCGAGGACAAACCGAGCCGCCGGGTCTCGTCGGCCAGCGCAGCGATCAATGCGCTGCGACGATCCGCCGCGCCCGGGCCACTGCCGACCAGCAGGCGCGGGCCGGTGACGGGCGAGTAGGGCACGCCGCACAGCAGCTTCGGGTAGTAATCAAGGCCATGACGCGCATGGGCGCTGGCCCAGGACCAGTCGAATACGTATTCGCCGTGCGAATTGCCCTTGAGGTACACCGGCGCAACAGCGACCAGGCGCTCGCCGTCGTGAAGGCTCAGGTGATGCGCGCGCCAGCCATAGGCAGCGCGGATGCAATCGTGTCGCTCGAGACCGGCAAGGAAGGCATGCTGGACAAACGGATTGACATTGCCGCCGAGCGCGTCCCAGGCATCCCGATCGATTTCTTCGATGCGCGCATGAAATCGCGCCTGCAGCATCGGTGTAGGCAAGCTGCCCTCAGCCGGCCAGTCCGATCTGGTCGAGGTACTTTTCCGCATCGAGTGCTGCCATGCATCCGAAACCCGCGGATGTGACCGCTTGGCGGTAGACCTGATCAGCCACGTCGCCCGCGGCAAACACGCCGGCGACGCTGGTTGCGGTCGCGTTGCCGTCCAGACCGGCACGAATGCGGATGTAACCGTTCTGCATGTCGAGTTGACCGTCGAAGATTCCGGTATTCGGCGTGTGGCCGATCGCGATGAACACGCCGGTCACGGCAAGATCGCGCATTGCATGGCCGGTGGTGCTCTTGACGCGCAGACCGGTGACGCCGTTGGCGTCGCCGAGCACCTCTTCGACGCCGTGGTTCCACAGTATTTCGATCTTGCCGGCGTGCTCTTTTTCGAACAGTTTGTCCTGCAGGATCTTCTCGGCGCGCAACTGGTCACGCCGATGCACCAGCGTTACCTTGCGGCAGATGTTGGCCAGATACAGTGATTCCTCGACGGCTGTGTTGCCGCCGCCGATCACCGCGACGTCCTGATCGCGGAAGAAAAACCCGTCGCAGGTCGCGCAGGCCGATACCCCTCGACCCTTGTAGCGATCCTCCGAATCGATACCCAGATACTTGGCCGTTGCGCCAGTCGTGATGATCAGCGCATCGCACTGGTAGTCGCCGCTGTCGCCGGTCAGCCGGAACGGCCGCTGCGAAAGGTCGGCGGTGTGGATGTGATCGAACAGGATTTCGGTGGCGAAACGCTCGGCGTGTTTCTGCATGCGCTCCATCAGTGCCGGACCGAGCAAGCCCTCGACGTCGCCGGGCCAGTTGTCGACATCGGTCGTGGTCATCAACTGCCCACCTTGGGCGAGCCCGGTGATCAGCGTGGGTTTGAGATTTGCGCGTGCCGCGTAGACGGCCGCGCTGTAACCGGCGGGGCCGGAACCGAGGATGATCAGACGCGAGTGCTTGCGGGTGCTCATGTATAATCCGGGCCGCTGTCTGGCGGCCATTCTGTTGCGTTTCCAACAATGCCGGTCATGTCGATCCGACCGGCGACCCCGATTTCCGATTGCGCGATTCCACTCGCACTTGCCGTGCGCAAAGGCGCGTGGAATGGGCGGAGAATGGGGGGAATACGAGCGCGATTCAAGGTGCCGTACGCTCCGACACCTGCCGGCGAAACGTCGGCGTGGCATTGCAGCGGCCCGTTCGTTTGTTTTCATCGGCTGAGGAACGATTGATGCGTATCGGGATTCCATCTGAAACCAAGACGCTCGAAGGGCGCGTCGCCCTGGTACCGGCGGCGTGCGCCGACCTGGTTCGGCACGGACATGAGGTTTATGTCCAGTCCGGCGCCGGCTGCAAGAGCGGATTCAGCGACGAGTCGTTCGTGCGAGTCGGTGTGCACGTCGACGCCGACGCCGATGCGTTGTACGAGCACGGGGAGCTGATCGTCAAGGTCAAGGAACCGATTGCGGGCGATCTCGATCGGCTGCGCAAGGATCATCTGCTGTTTTGTTATCTGCATTTGGCCGCCGAGCCGGAACTCACGCGCCGCCTGCTCGACATCGGCCTGACCGCGGTGGCGTTCGAGAGCGTCGAGGACGACGCCGGCGATCTGCCGTTGCTCGCGCCGATGTCGATCATCGCCGGGCGCATTTCGACTCAGGTCGGCACCCACCTGTTGCACCAGCCGACTGGGGGAAAGGGCATCCTGCTTGGTGGTCTGCCCTCGACTGAGCGCGGCAAGGTGGTCGTACTCGGCGCCGGTGCGGCTGGCGGCAACGCTGCCGCGCTCGCCGCGGCGGGTGGCGCCAATGTGGTCGTATTCGACAAACGTCCGGACCGGCTCGCCGAAATGATGGCGCTTGGATCGAACGTAACGGCGCTGTATTCGTATGAATCGGTAGTCGCCGAGGAAGTGGCCACGGCCGATCTGGTGATCGGCGCCGTACTGATTCCGAGTGCGCGTGCGCCGCACGTGATTACCGCGGAAATGGTCAAGTCGATGGAACCAGGCACCGTAATGGCGGATATCTCGATCGATCAGGGTGGCTGCTTCGAAACCTCCAAGCCGACAACCTGGGCTGATCCGACCTATGTCGTGGACGAGGTGATTCATTTCGCCGTAACCAACATGCCGGGCGCCGTGCCGCGAACGTCGTCGCAGGCGATCTCGGCCGCAATCCTTCCTTACGTGCAGCGTCTGGCAGCCGGATCGACATGGCGCGACTATGCGCCGCTCCAGCGCGGAATCAATGTCGCCGGCGGCGAGATAACGCATCCGGCTCTGAAGTGAGGCCTGTCGAATCGGCAGGAAACAATAGCTGGCCGTTTGGTGCCGACCCTGGACCCCGACGGACGCACCCGGCATAGCACGATCGACACAGAGATTTCTATATATATCTGTTATTCTACAAACTGTTATGGAATTGACCTAAGGTAATTTCTCCTGGTGGCGCGCGCACTCAAGAGCAAACCACGGCCGCAATCCGGTGAACGCATGCAACGTGTCTTGCGCGAGGCCGGATTTCTGTTGCTGCTGCCGCTCGCGATCTACTTGTTTGCCTGCCTGATTGGTTACAGCCCGGCCGATCCGAGTTGGTCGCACGCAGGCTCCTCCGGGCACATCCACAATTTCGGCGGTGCGTTCGGCGCCGAAATTGCCGATTACTCGCTGTATTTTTGCGGCATTCTGGCCTATGCGTTTCCGCTGCTGTTGCTGGCAATCGGCGCGGCGGTGCTGCGCGGCGGCTCGGAACGCGAAACGCCGGCGCTCGTTCCCGGATTGCGCCTGACCGGATTCGCTGCCTTTCTGATTGCCGGATCAGGGCTCGCCTATCTGCACGTCGCCGGGCCGGCCGTTCTGCCGGCGCAATCCGGCGGCATACTAGGCCAACTGGTCGGCGACGCGCTGATGAAGGGCTTCGGCTTCCTCGGCGCCACACTGTTTCTGCTTGCGCTGTTTCTGGTTGCCGTGACGCTTGCCACCGGCCTTTCGTGGTTTCGCGTGATGGACGCTATCGGTCGTGGCCTGCTGACGGCGACCGGCTGGCTCGGATCGAGGCTGCGCAGGGCCGGAGACTGGAGCGCTGCGCGCCAGGCGCGTGGCGAGCGTGACGAGGCGCGCAAGATCGAAGCGACACGCAAATCCCTGCGCGATCCGGTGCGCATTGAACCGAGTCTCGCGCCGATCGAGAAGAGCGAACGAGCGCGCCGTGAAACCCAGATCCCATTGTTCGCCGGTGCGCGTTCAGGCGAGTTGCCGCCGCTGGCGCTGCTCGACGAACCGCGCCAGCGGATAAGGGGTTATTCGGAAGAGACACTGGAGGCGCTATCGCGTCAGGTCGAACTGAAACTCAAGGACTTCCGCATCGAAGCCGAAGTCGTCGGTGTGTATCCGGGACCGGTAATCACGCGCTTCGAGATGCAACCGGCGCCCGGCATCAAGGGCAGCCAGATATCGAGCCTCGACAAGGACATCGCCCGTGGTCTTTCCGTGACGAGCGTGCGCGTGGTCGATGTGATTCCGGGCAAATCGGTAATCGGCCTGGAGATCCCGAACATCAATCGCGAGACGGTGTATCTGTCGGAAATACTGCGTTCGAAGGAGTACGACGCGATTCGGTCGCCGCTCGCGCTTGCGCTCGGCAAGGACATCGGTGGCCGACCGGTGGTGGTCGATCTGGCCAAGATGCCGCACCTGCTGGTGGCCGGTACCACCGGTTCGGGCAAGTCGGTAGCGCTCAATGCGATGGTTCTGAGTCTTCTGTACAAGGCCAGTGCGGCCGACATCCGCATGATCATGATCGACCCCAAGATGCTTGAGCTATCGGTCTACGAGAACATTCCGCATTTGCTCGCGCCGGTCGTCACCGACATGAAGGAGGCGGCCAATGCGCTGCGCTGGTGCGTGGCCGAAATGGAGCGCCGCTACCGTCTGATGGCGACCACCGGCGTGCGCAATCTGGCCGGCTTCAACAAGAAAGTCCGCGAGGCGCAGGCGACCGGACAGCCGTTGCTCGATCCGCTGTTCCGCCCGGATGCTTCGCATCCCGAACTGACCGCCGAGCCGCTGCAACCGTTGCCGCACGTGGTTGTGATCATCGACGAGTTTGCCGACATGATGATGATTGTCGGCAAGAAGGTTGAGGAATTGATCGCACGGCTTGCGCAGAAGGCGCGCGCGGCCGGCGTGCACTTGATCCTCGCGACGCAGCGCCCGTCGGTCGACGTGATCACCGGCCTGATCAAGGCCAACATCCCGACCCGCATTGCATTCCAGGTATCGAGCAAGATCGATTCGCGCACCATCCTTGATCAGTCCGGCGCCGAAACCCTGCTCGGACACGGCGATATGTTGTATCTGCCACCCGGCACCGCGACGCCTGAGCGTGTGCACGGCGCATTTGTCGACGATCACGAGGTGCACAAGGTGGTCGAATGGTTGCGCGCGCAGGGCGAACCCGAATTCGTCGACGGCGTGCTCGAGGAAAGCCAGCCGCTCGGCGACGGCCGCGTGATCGGCGAATCGGGTTTGCCGGAAGATCGCCCGGGCGAAGGCGACGAGGATATCGACGAACTTTATGATTACGCCGTGCGCATCGTCACCGAAACGCGGCGCGCCTCGATTTCCGGCGTGCAGCGCCGGCTCAAGATCGGCTACAACCGCGCCGCGCGCCTGATCGAGATGATGGAGCAGCAGGGCATCGTCACGCCGCCCGAGACCAACGGCAATCGCAGCGTACTCGCGCCACCGCCGCCCGCGCGTTGAGCGGGCAGACGCAGCCAGTCCTGCCGGGCCGACCGTGTCGATCCGAGATGCACTGGCTCCCGCGCCAATTGCTTTGGTTCAGCAGCGCTTCCAATAATGCAAGCCTGATCGCTTCGAGGTGTCCTTATGCGTTTTCTGTTAGCGTCGTGCTGTCTGCTTGTCGCCACCACTGCCGGTGCGGTCGAGTCGGCGCGTGCACGCATGGAGACCTTCGCCGTTGGTCTCGATACCGTCACCGCGCATTTCGAACAGTCCGTGACCGACGCCAACGGGCATCGCAGCGATGAATCGCGCGGAACGCTGGCGCTCGAGGCACCGAGATTGTTCCGCTGGCAGACCACCTCCCCATACCAGCAGTTGATTGTGGCCGATGGCACACACGTCTGGATCTACGACCCCGATCTCGAACAGGTGACTGTGCGTCGTCAGGACGCCGAAGAGGCGCACAGCCCGCTCAGCGTGCTGACCGACCTGTCGTTGCTGGATCGCCAGTTCAACACGGCTGACGAGGGCGACCACGACGGCCTCGTCTGGCTCAAGCTGACGTCGAAAGCGAGTGAACCGGCATTCGAATTTGCGGAACTCGGCTTCGATGCGCATGTGCTCGAACGCATGATATTCAAGGATCAGCTAGGCAACACGACACAGATTGTGTTTTCCGACTGGCAGCGCAATCCGAAACTCGCTGCCGACACGTTTGCATTCACGCCGCCCGCGGGCGTGGACGTAGTCGGTGACCTGGCGCCGGCGGCTCAGGCGTTTCCGCTCAAGGACTAATCAGCCGGCTCGATCGCCGTTTCCGCGCGGGCGCGCGCCTGGCGGCTCCTCTAGGAGTTGCCCGCGTCGCGGCGCAGCCCCGGTCCGGGGCGCAGTCGGCGCGTTTTCACCCGGTTGCCATGGACGCCCGAGTCGCTGCTCGATATAGCCCCGGACCAAACGCCGGATCACCTGTGACGGCGTCGTGTCCTCGGCTGCGCACAGTTGCTCGAATACCGCCTTCTTGTTCGGGTCGACCAATACAGTGAGCCGGGCGGTGCGGTTTTCCAGTGGCATGGCGTGTACATGCTATTTACATATGATGTGTGTACGATGACAATGGCGCACCCGCGAGTCAAGGTACGGCATTGACGCTGGCAGCCAACCGAACCTCTCCCGCCGGCACGCGGCGGCGGGTCGGTTGAGGGTTCGCGTTTGGTGGTTCCTGTCAGTTCACTTACAGCGGTTCTGGGCGTCGTCTGCGCGTGGCTGGGTATCGCCTTGGCGGGACTGGTTCGTCCGCGCAATATCCGCATCGTCGGACGCGGGCTGTTTACGCTGAGCGCGATCGTTGCCTTCGCGCTGATGCTGATCGCGGCGCGCGCGATGTCTGCGCCGGTCGAACATCTGATCCTGCCGCTTGGCCTGCCGGACCTGCCTTTCCACGTCCGGCTGGATGCACTCAGTGCATTTTTCCTGGCACTGATCGGGGCGACCACCGCCGGCATCTCGATCTATTCGGCCGGCTACTTCCGCGAGGGCGAAGGCACTGCGCCGGGCCTGCTGTGCCTGCAATATCACGTGTTTCTGGCCAGCATGGCAATGGTCGTGATTGCCGACGATGCCTACATGTTCATGGTCGCATGGGAGACCATGGCCCTGGCGTCGTATTTCCTCGTCACCACACAACATCGCGTGCCTGAAATTCGCCGGGCCGGGTTTCTGTATCTGCTGCTTGCGCACGTCGGCGCCATCGGCATTCTGCTGTGCTTCGGCGTGCTTCAGGGCGGCTCGTGGCAGTTTACGTTCGATGCCATGCGTTCGGCCGCGCTGAGCCCGGCCTGGGCAAGCGTCGCGTTCGCGCTGGCGCTATTCGGATTCGGTATCAAGGCCGGGCTGGTACCGTTCCACGTGTGGCTGCCGGAGGCGCATCCGGCCGCGCCGTCGCCGGTATCTGCGCTGATGAGTGGGGTGATGTTGAAAACGGCGATATACGGCATGGTGCGGGTCATGTTCGATCTGTTGCACGTCCCGCTGTGGTGGTGGGGCGCGGTGGCGCTGCTGCTCGGCGCATTCAGTGCGCTCTTCGGCGCGATTTTCGCCGCCGTGCAGACCGACATGAAACGCCTGCTCGCCTATTCCTCGATCGAGAACGTGGGAATCATCGTCACCGGTATCGGATTGGCGATGCTGTTTCGCGGGCTGCACATGGACGCGTTCGCTGCCCTCAGCCTGTCGGCGAGCCTGTATCACAGCATAAACCACGCCCAGTTCAAGAGCCTGTTGTTCCTTGCCACCGGTTCGGTGCTGCATGCCACACGCGAGCGCAGCCTCGGCAAGCTGGGGGGGCTGATCCATCGCATGCCATGGGTTGCCTGGCTGGCGCTCGTCGGTGCGTTGGCAATGGCCGGTGTGCCGCCGCTGAACGGCTTCGTGTCGGAGTGGTTGTTATTGCAATCGTACCTTTTCACGCCCGGGCTCCCGCACGCGATGGTCAACATGCTCGTACCGATCGGCGCCGCGGCGTTGGCCCTGACCAGTGCGCTCGCGGCCTATGTCATGGTGAAGTTCTATGGGGTGATTTTCCTCGGCCAGCAGCGCGAGCCGGCCTTGGCCGCCGCGCATGATGCCGGCTTGCTCGAACGTATCGGTCTGGCCTGGCTGGCGTCGGGCTGCGTGGCCCTGGGTTTGTTTCCGGTCGCCGTGCTGCGCGCACTCGATGCGGTGGACCGCAGCCTGGTCGGCGCCGGGATCGGGCAGCGCGCCTCTCACTGGTGGCTGCTGACGCCCATCTCCCCGGAACGATCATCCTACAGCCCGCTGGCGCTGGCGGCCGGACTCGCAGTGGCGGCGGTGGTCACGCTCGTGGCGGTGCGTCGGCTATACCATGGCCGCGTAAGGCGCGTGGACCCTTGGGACTGCGGATTTCCCGTTCTGACGCCACGGATGCAGGACACTGCCGAGGGCTTCGGGCAACCGATCCGGCACGTGTTCGGCCCGTTCTTTCATATCGAGCGGGAGTTGCCGAGCGCCGACGATGTCGCTCCGCACTATGCCCTGCGCCTTGCCGACCGTTGGTGGCGCTGGATGTATCTGCCGATCGCGTGGGGTGTGCAGCAGCTCGCACGACTGGTCGGAAAACTGCAGCAGGGGCGTATCTCGCTGTACCTGCTTTACAGTTTTGCCACGCTGTTGGCGCTGCTGATGTTCCTCCTGTAACGATGCGTATGTCACTGATTGCCGTCATTGAGGCCGCGTTGGCGATCCTGCTGGCGCCGTTGTTCATCGGCTGGATCGACCAGTGCCGTGCCTGGCTGCAGAACCGCCGTGGCGCGGGTGTGCTGCAGCCGTATCGAACGTTGCGCAAGCTGCTGTTCAAGGATGCGCTCATCGCGCATAGCGCGTCTGCGATCTTTCGCATGGCTCCGTACGTGCAGTTCGGCGCGATGGCGACGGCGGCGGCGATCATACCCATTTTCAGCACCGATGCGCCGCTCGGCGTGGCCGCGGACACCATCGCGCTGGTCGGCGTGTTTGCCGTGGCACGCGTGTTTGCCGCGTTGGCGGCGATGGACGTTGGAACGGCCTTCGGCTCGCTCGGTGCGCGCCGCGAAATGCTTGTCGGCTTTCTCGCCGAACCGGCGCTGCTGATGGTGCTTTTCACCGCCTCGCTGATCACGCAAAGCACGTTGCTGCCGACAATCGTCGATACGCTTGCACACCGGCAGCTGATGATCTTTCCGAGCCTGGCATTTGCCGCGGTTGCATTCGTCATGGTCCTGCTCGCCGAGAACGCGCGTATCCCGATCGACAATCCCTCCACGCATCTTGAGCTGACGATGATTCACGAGGCCATGGTGCTTGAATACTCCGCGCGGCATCTGGCCTTGATTGAGTGGGCTGCGTCTCTGAAGCTGCTGAACTATGCCGCGATCGGCATCGCGTTGTTTCTGCCGTGGGGCCTGGCCGGGCGTGCCTCGACACCGCTGCAACTCGCCCTGGCGTGGCCGATCGTTGCCGTGAAGCTCGGATTCGTCGGTGCGGCACTGGCGTTGATCGAAACACTCAGCGCGAAACTTCGCATTTTTCGCGCACCGGAGTTTCTGGCGACCGCGTTTCTGTTGGCGGTCCTGGGGCTGCTGGTCCGTCTGTTGCTCGGGAGCTGACCGTGACCGACGCGCCGCTGTACTCACAACTGATCAATCTAGGCGCCGCCGTGCTGTTGCTGACGTCATTCGCGATGTTGTCGCAGCGTCGCGTGCTGTCGCTGATTAATTTGTTCGCGGTCCAGGGCCTTGCCCTGAGCGTGTCGACGGCGGTCGTGGCGTACAGTTCCGCACAGCAGCACCTGTACTTTTCCGCGCTGCTTTCCTTTGTGCTGAAGGTCGTGTTGCTGCCGTGGATCCTGCACCGGCTCATTCGGCGCCTGAACGTGCGCTGGGACAATGAACCGCTGATCAATATTCCGACCACCATGCTCGTGGGCATCGTGCTGGTCGTGTTTGCATTCGGGCTGGCGCAGCCGATCGCGCAATTGTCGACGACGGTGGCGCGCAGCACGCTCGGTATCGCGCTGGCGGTGGTGATGCTCTCGTTCCTGATGATGATCACGCGGCGCAAGGCGATTTCACAGGTCGTCGGATTTCTGGCAATGGAGAACGGTCTGTTCTTCGCCGCCACCAGCGCGACGAACGGCATGCCGATGGTGGTCGAACTTGGCGTTGCGCTTGACGTGTTGATCGGCATGGTGATCCTGGGGGTGTTCTTCTTTCACATCCGCGATCAGTTCGACAGCCTGGACCTGCGCCATCTGGAAAGGCTCAAGGAGGACTGACATGGAACTGTTCGCCGTACTCGGGCTGCCGTTGATCGGCAGCTTGCTGCTCGGTATCTTCGGCGCGCGTCGCCGCGCGGCGGAGTTCAGCATCGGCATCAGCTTTGTGACGTTGCTGAGCAGCGGGGTCCTGGCGTGGCATGTCATGCGTCGGGGTCCGCTGCTGGTCGGCGCGCAACAATTCTATGTCGACGCATTCAATGTCTTCCTGGTCACGCTGACCGCATTCGTTGGCTGGACGACCGCGATATTTTCGCGTCCGTATATGCGCATCGAACTGCACCACGGTCGCATCAACCGCCAGCGCATGCGCCTGTACCTGTGCATGTTCCAGATGTTCATGTTCACCATGCTGCTGGCGCTGCTGACCAATAACCTGGGGTTGCTGTGGGTGGCGATGGAGGCGGCGACTCTGTCCACCGTGCTGCTCGTATCCCTGTATCGCACCGACGCCAGCCTGGAGGCGGCATGGAAGTACTTCATTCTGTGTGGGGTGGGTATTGCGCAGGCGCTGTTCGGCACGATCCTGCTGTATTTTGCCGCCGAACATGCGCTCGGCGCGGAAGGCACGACGGCGCTGTTGTGGACCCATCTGAACGCGGTCAAGGCCCAGCTTGAGCCGACTGTGCTATCACTGGCGTTCGTCTTCCTGCTGGTCGGGTACGGTACGAAAGTCGGCCTCGCGCCGCTGCATAACTGGTTGCCGGACGCGCATGCGGAAGGGCCAACGCCCATATCCGCGGTGCTGTCGGGCCTTCTGCTCAATGTCGCCCTGTATGCGGTCGTGCGTTGCAAGGTGCTTGTCGAAGGTGCGGTGCATACTGGCCTGGCGCGCCACCTGATGATGGGTTTCGGCTTGTTGTCGGTCGTTCTTGCGGCGTTCTTCCTGTGGCGTCAGCGCGACATCAAGCGCCTGTTCGGTTATTCGTCGATCGAGCACATGGGCATCATTACGTTTGCATTCGGCATGGGTGGGCCAGTTGCCAACTTCGCCGCGCTGCTGCACATGACGGTCCATTCGCTGACCAAGTCCGCGATCTTCTTCACCGTGGGCCATGCGGCCCAGAAAGCCGGCACCCAGGTGATGGATGACATTCGCGGGCTGATCGTTAGCAGTCCGGCAGTCGGATGGGGGCTGATGATTGCGACGCTCGCCATACTCGGCATGCCGCCGTTCGGCGTGTTCGCCAGCGAATTCCTGGTCCTGACGACGGCGATGAAGGCCCAGCCGTGGGCGACTCCGCTGCTGGTGCTCGCGCTTGGCATCGCCTTCGCCGCCATTTTCGGGCGCGTCCAGTCGATGGTTTTCGGCGATACCAAGCCGAGCCAGCTGCCGCACTCGCCGGCGTTGCTTCCGGTGTTTGCGCATCTGACCCTGGTGCTGGCTCTGGGCGTGTACATTCCCCCGGTGCTGGCGCAATGGTACCGCCTGGCGGCGGCGCTGATCGGCTAGAGGCGAGCTGTGACGAGCACACCGGAAACTGCCACGGCGCCGCGCGCCATCCGCCACCTCGCTCTGGATTGCGCGAGCCTGATCGCACATTGCCGGCGCATGCGCGAGGGTGGCGGGCGACTGGTGACGCTGTGGGCCAGCGACCGCGGGTCCGTTGGGCGGTGCATACCGGTGCTCAGCATCGCGTTTCAGGACGATCGCGGCCTGCAAATCGTCGAGGTCGCACTGGCCGCGGAAGCACCGCAATATCCGGACGTCAGCGCGGTGTTTCCCGTTGCCGGCCGGCTCCAGCGCGCCGCGTTCGACCTGTCTGGCGTGCGCGCCATCGACGGCGATACCCGACCCTGGCTGCGTCATGGCGCCTGGCCGGCCGATGTCTTTCCACTGCGCGCGGAGCGGCTGGACGACTATCCGGGCCAGCGCGACAACTATGCGTTTGTGCGGGTGAGTGGCGACGGCGTGCACGAGATTCCGGTCGGCCCGGTCCACGCCGGCGTCATCGAACCCGGACATTTCCGTTTTTCCGTGGTCGGCGAGAAAGTGTTGCGTCTGGAGCAGCGCCTGGGTTATGTGCACAAGGGGATCGAGAAGCGCTTCGAATCCATGTCCATGGCGGAGGGAGTGCGACTGGCGGCGCGAATCTGCGGCGATTCGGCAGTCGCGTATGCCTGGGCGTATTGCATCGCCGTCGAGCAGGTCTCGAGTACACGGGTGCCGCCGCGTGGGGCGTGGCTGCGGGCGCTGCTACTCGAGCGCGAACGCCTGGCCAATCATCTCGGCGATCTCGGTGCGCTCGGCAACGATGCCGGATTTGCATTCGGCCAGGTTCAATTCTCGCGGCTCAAGGAGGATCTGCTGCGTCTCAATGCGCGCTTGTTCGGCCACCGTTACCTGTTCGACGTCGTGGTACCGGGCGGGGTGTCGATTGATGTGACGCCGGAGCGCATTGCCGAACTGGCGGCCGAGGCGCAGCACTTGGCACGCGACGTGCGGGTACTGCGCGATATCTACGACGACCATGCCGGTGTACAGGACCGGTTTGCCGGCGCAGGGATATTGGCGCCGGCGGTGGCGTCACGGCTCGGCGTGGTGGGGCCGGCCGGGCGCGCCAGTGGCCAGAGCTGGGACCTGCGCTGCACTGATGCGGCAGCGCCTTACAACCGGTTCGGCGTGCGCCGTGCGCTGCGCGAAAGCGGCGATGTGGCGGCGCGCGTGGCGATCCGCTTCGACGAGATTTTCGAATCGCTGCGCCTGTGTGGCCTGATACTGGATGGACTGCCGGACGGCAGCGCGCGACAGTGCAGCGCTAGCGACGTCGACGTTTCTGCGCAAGGTTACGGCTGCGTTGAGGGCTGGCGCGGTCCGGTATTCGTGGCACTGGACGTAGCCGGCGGCGGGCGCATCCGGCGCTGCCACCCGCACGATCCGTCGTGGCAAAACTGGCCTGCACTCGAGCATGCGGTGGTCGGCAATATCGTCGCGGACTTTCCGTTGATCAACAAATCGTTCAACCTCTCCTACAGTGGGCACGATCTCTAAGGCAGGCCCGACATGTTGCGCGTATTGAAACGAATCGCCGCCACCGGTCTGCTCAGCGAGGCGTTGCCCGCGGCTGCGGAGGAATGGCGGAGCGGGGAGGCACTGCAGGCGCAAATCCTGCGCGTGTTTCAGCGCGCGGTGAATATCCGCGAGGTCGATGCCGGCTCGTGCAACGGCTGCGAACTGGAAATCCAGGCGCTGGAGAATCCCTACTACAATCTGCAGGGCGCGGGCATCAAGTTCGTCGCCAGCCCGCGTCACGCGGATCTGCTGCTGGTCACCGGCCCGGTGTCGCGCCACATGATCGAAGCGTTGCGCCGCACCCATGCCGCAATGCCGGACCCCAAGTGGGTCGTGGCGGTCGGCGATTGCGCCGCCTGCGGGGGTGTTTTCGGCGCAAGCTATGCGACCGTGGGCGCGGTGGCGAATGTGATCCCGGTTGACGTCACTGTGCCGGGCTGTCCGCCAACGCCGACGGCGCTGCTGCAGGGAATATTCGCGGCGGTGCACCGCGACGATCGCCTCGGCGGCCGCTGACGCCGCTGCGCAGGGCGGCAGCGCGTCGCCTTGCGGCGTGAGTAGGCGCCATGATCGATGCCGTCTATGATCGGGCCATGGCACGCCGCAAGCACGCAGCCGGCCCCGGATTGTTCGCCGAATCCGACGAGTTGAAGCCGCTGGCCGAGCGCATGCGTCCGCAGACGCTCGACGAGATCGTCGGCCAGCCACGGCTGCTCGATCCAGGCAAGCCGTTGCGACGAGCCATCGAATCGGGACACGTGCATTCGATGGTGCTGTGGGGTCCGCCCGGTTGCGGCAAGACCACGCTCGCGCTGCTGCTCGCGAAGTATGCCGACGCCGAATTCAAGGCGATCTCGGCCGTGCTGACCGGTCTCGCCGACGTGCGCGCCGCGCTGGCCGATGCCGCTGCGAATTTCGCGCGCGGCGTGCGCACGGTGCTGTTCGTCGACGAGGTTCACCGCTTCAACAAGGCGCAACAGGACGCATTCCTGCCGGCGATCGAGAAGGGGGTGATCCTGTTCGTCGGAGCGACAACGGAGAATCCGTCGTTCGAGCTCAACTCCGCATTGCTGTCGCGCTGTCGCGTGCACGTGATGGACGCGGTCGGTGCCGATGCGATTGTCGCGGCCTTGCGACGTGCGCTGACCGACCGCGAGCGCGGACTCGGTGCGATGAACCTCGAGGTCGCCGACGACGCGCTCGCGTCGATCGCGAGTGCCGCCGATGGCGATGTGCGGCGTGCGCTGACCCTGCTCGAAATCGCGGCCGAACTCGCGGTGGACGGGCGCATCGACGAGGTGATGCTCACGCAGGTTCTGGCCGATCGCACACGTCGTTTCGACAAGGGTGGCGAGCAGTTCTACGACCAGATCTCGGCCTTGCACAAGTCGGTGCGCTCGTCCGATCCCGATGCCGCGCTGTACTGGTTCGCGCGCATGCTCGACGGCGGCTGTGATCCGGGTTATCTCGCGCGGCGCCTCACGCGCATGGCGATCGAGGACATCGGTCTGGCCGATCCGCGTGCGCTGACGCTCGCTCTCGAAGCGTGGGACACCTACGAGCGTCTCGGCAGCCCCGAAGGCGATCTCGCGCTGGCCGCGATCGCGGTCTATCTCGCTGTTGCGGCGAAGAGCAACGCGGTCTATTCGGCCTTCTCCCGCGCTCGCGCCGACATCCGCGAGACCGGAACCCTGGCAGTGCCGATGTACCTTCGCAATGCCCCGACACGGCTCATGAAGTCGCTCGGCTATGGCAAGGGGTACCAATACGATCCGGCCGTCGAGGGCGGTGTCGCGCTCGATCAGCAATGCCTGCCGGACGAACTCGTGGGTCGCGTCTATTACGAGCCGTTCGCGAGCGGGCTCGAGGAGCGCATCCGCGAAAAGCTGCGCGCATTGCGCGAGGCGCGCGCTGCGGCACTGGCTGCCAAGGGCAAATCACAGGGCAGTTGATCGCGACGGCGGCGATCCGGGCGGCACGCCGGCGGGAGCTTGCAGAAGCCAAAGGCCGGGAGGGCAATGCGTCGCGCGGTCGATGTTTGCGCGTTCCCGCGTCGAGCCGCGATAATTCACGGTTCGCCTGCCAGTTCCGGAAAAGCCATGCTCGACCCCGCCCTGCTGCGCGGCCAGCTCGACCTTGTCGCCGCGCGTCTCCAAGCGCGCGGTTTCGCGCTCGATCGCGCAGCACTCGAAGCGCTCGAAAGCGAGCGCAAACAGGTCCAGGGCGAAACCCAGGAACTGCAGAACGTGCGCAACACGCGCTCGAAGGCGATCGGCATCGCAAAAGGCAAGGGCGAGGATGCGAGCGAATTGCTGGCCGAAGTCGCTGGTCTCGGCGAGCGGCTCAAGGCGAACGAGCAGCGGCTCGCCGAAGTGCAGCGCAAACTCGCCGACATCGCGCTCGGCATCCCGAACCTCGCCGACGAATCGGTGCCGGTCGGCAAGGACGAGAGCGAGAACGTCGAAATCAGCCGCTGGGGGCATCCGCGCAAATTCGATTTTACAGCCAAGGATCATGTCGAACTCGGTGCGCGTCACGGCTGGCTCGACAGCGAGACCGCGGCGAAGTTGTCCGGCGCACGATTTACCGTGCTGCGCGGCGATCTTGCGCGCCTGCACCGCGCGCTCGCGCAATTCATGCTCGACCTGCACACGCAATCGCACGGGTATCTCGAATGTAATGTGCCGCTGCTGGTGAATGCCGGCACACTTCACGGCACGGGTCAGCTACCGAAGTTCGAGGAAGATCTTTTCGCGACATGGTCGTTAGGGCATGTAGCGAGTTATGAATGGGTGACCTCACTTCAAACGTGGGCCAAGGCTTTTGCACAAACACCTTTACCGCCATCGGACCTAAACGATTTGCTAGAGAACGACGAGTCCGGAGAATTAGTATCTGATTTGATTTCCCTTGTTCGGCATACCAATACCGGTAAGTATCTGATTCCAACCGCTGAAGTGCCCCTGACCAATCTGGTACGTGACGAGATCGTCGACGACACCGCTTTGCCGATGCGTTTGACTGCCCATTCGATGTGCTTTCGCGCCGAAGCCGGCAGTTACGGCAAGGACGTGCGCGGCATGATCCGCCAGCACCAGTTCGAGAAGGTCGAACTGGTCAGCATCGTGCGGCCGGCCGAAAGCGCCGACGAACATGAACGCATGACGCGTTGCGCGGAGGCGGTGCTCGAAGCGCTCGAATTGCCTTATCGGCGCATGTTGCTGTGCACGGGCGACATGGGATTCGCCGCAGCCAAGACCTACGATCTCGAAGTCTGGCTGCCTTCGCAGAATTGCTATCGCGAGATTTCTTCCTGCTCGAATTGCACCGATTTCCAGGCCCGCCGCATGCAGGCGCGCTGGCGCAATCCGCAAACCGGTAAACCAGAACTCGTGCATACCTTGAATGGCTCGGGCGTCGCCATCGGCCGCGCACTCGTCGCCATCATGGAAAACTGCCAGCAAGCAGATGGGTCGATTACGGTACCAGGGGTGCTGCGACGCTACATGGGAGAAAAGGAGACGATCGCATAGTGGTCGCCGGCGATGCACACGCGCTTCGTGGATGTCGAGCAAGACGACGAGAGTGCGCTTCGACTCCGCTCGCTGGCGCGAGCTACGCTCAGCGTGAACGGATAGGGAAGCCCGAAGTCAAACCGGCGTGGTGGTGCGCGTGGCGCGCCTTGATGTACGACATGAAAACAACGGAGAGGTGGCCGAGCGGTTCAAGGCACCGGTCTTGACTGCGAAGGCAGGATGCCGGAGCGAACGTCGGCGCAGCCGATGGCCCGAAGGGCGCAGGTCAGGAAGCCCGGAGTCAAACCGGCGTGGTGGTGCGCGTGGCGCGCCTTGATGTACGACATGAAAACAACGGAGAGGTGGCCGAGCGGTTTAAGGCACCGGTCTTGAAAACCGGCGTGGTAGCAATACCACCGTGGGTTCGAATCCCACCCTCTCCGCCAGAAATACGGAACGGCTCCATTTCTGAGGATGGGTTTGACCCATGGAATGGAAATGATGGGTCGACAAAATCGCAGGGAGCGATTTTGGATGGCGCAGCCGGCCCGTAGCGCTTCAGCACGGAGGGAAGGGCGGGCCCGGGATGGGGCAGAGCAAGCCTCCCGCCATCCCACCTACTTGCCTACTTGTTGGCGGGCGCTCGATCCAGGTGATGCCTTTGCTTCTCTCGCCTCGGCGGCGAGCGGAACCCCTGCGATAGCATGAACAGAGGACAGACACGAACTGATGCGGAATTTACTTCTCATATCCGCAACGCGCGCATAATGAACACCCGCAATGCAGAACCGGACCACATGAAAGATCGCGTATCGCTTTTCAATCTGCGGCTCAGCGATGGCCGCACGATCGGCCCGGAAGCGCTGCGTCGTCTGTGGTCCGAAGCATGCGGCAGCCGGGACGTGGCGGTGAGCCGCACGACCTTTGAGTCGGCCGGACGCCCCGGTCACCGGATCTACACCTTGTCGGGTCCGCGCAGCATGGCCGGACTCGATGCGGTCGAACTGCGTCTGCGCACCCTGATGCGTGACAGGGTCGCCGGTTCGGTGGTGACGCTGACGCGACTTGCCTGACACGCGGTTTATCGCGCGCTTGCCTCATCCGGCAAGGTCGAAGTCGGCGATCTGATTCCGCTGACGACACCGACGCAGTCGCCCGTGGAGGCGCCGGAACATCATTGATCGGCGTTCGCGCGCGGCGCCGGATTTCCTGCGTCGGAAACTTCCTACACGCGGCGTGCGGGATTTCCCGCGTGTGCGGTGGGCCACCTGCGGTTGCAACCTGCCCGTCGTGGCCGGAAACTGGCGCTGTGCAGGGGAGGGGGAGAGCAGCATGATCCGCATCGTTCTGGTCGACGACCACGAACTGGTCCGCACCGGGTTTCGCATGATTCTCGCGCAACAGCCCGATGTCGAGCTTCTCGGTGAAGCGAGCAACGGCGCGGCGGGCCTCGCCCTGATCCGCAAGGAGCGACCCGATGTCGCACTGGTCGACGTGCAGATGCCGCAACTGAGCGGCATCGAACTCACCGATCGCGTGCGCAAGCTGAAACTGCAAACACGCATCATCATCCTGTCGATGTTGAACGAGGCGCCGTTTCCGCGACGTCTGCTCGAAGCCGGCGCGAGCGGCTATTTGACCAAGGGTTGTGCGGCAGACGAACTGGTACGCGCCGTGCGCCAGGTCGCCGATGGGCGGCGCTATCTGTCGCCGGATGTCGCCGAACGGCTCGCGCTCAGTGCGCTCGACGGCGGCGATGCTTCGCCGTTCGAGTCGTTGTCCACGCGCGAACTCGATATCGCGATGATGCTGGCGCAGGGGCAGGATATGCAGCATATCGCCAAACAGTTGAGCCTGAGCCCGAAAACGGTCGCGACCTACAAGTACCGCCTGTTCGACAAGCTCAACATCGACAACACCGTCGCACTCGCGCATCTCGCGCATGTGCACGGGTTGCTCGAAACGCGTGCGCACACGCCGCGTTGACCACTGGACGCGGCTTGGCGCAGGGTGCTGGCGGACGCTCTGAATTCAGGTTCGGGTTTGTACGATCCGAACATTCGCAGACTCCCACCGAGGCCCTTTCCGGATGCCGCGTTTCCATGCCAGGACCGCGCTCGACAAGGCTTTTGCGATCGGCATCGCGATCAAGGCCATCGACGGATTCATCGAGCTGGTCGGTGGGGCAAGCCTGCTGTTTCTGAGCCCCGAGCGTCTGCAGAGCTGGGCCTGGATTGTTTTCGCACCCGAACTCAACGAAGACCCCAATGACTTCGTCGCGACCCAGGTGCTGCACTGGGCGGCGCATTTCAACACCGGCGCCTTGTTGTTCGCCGCGATCTATCTGCTGTCGCACGGCATCGCCAAACTCGTGGTCGTGATCGAGATCCTGCGCGGACGCTTGTGGGCCTACCCCGGATTGATCATGCTGTCGTCGCTGTTCGTCTGCTACCAGAGCTGGCGCATGTGGACCGAAGGCCCTTCGTTCGGCCTTGCAATACTGACCGTGTTCGACCTTGCGATCATCGCGCTGACCTCCCTCGAGTACCGGAAGCGCCGCGCGCAGCGCGCGTGATGACACATCGTTGCGTCACGGCAGAAAGCGGCGAGGAATAGCGCGGATCAGCGCGCAACAAGACGGAGCCCGACCCCCGGCTCCGTGATGATCCAGCGCGGTGCCGTTGCATCGTCGCCGAGTTTCTGGCGGATTTTCGCGACCAATATGCGCAGATAATGCGTGTCGGCCTGGTGCGTCGGGCCCCATACTTCGCGCAACAGCTGCGGCTGTGTCACGACGCGACCGGCGTGACGAACCAGCAATGCGAGCAGCGCATATTCCTTGCGCGAGAGGGCGATCGCCATGCCATCGAGGCTCACTTCGCGAGACGCAAGATCGACGCGCAGGTGCCCGTCGTCGTATACAGGCGATGCATCCGCCGCGACGGCGTGCGCGCGCAGCAGCGCGCGCACGCGCGCCATCAGCTCCTGCACACCGAACGGCTTGGTGACGTAATCGTTGGCTCCCGCATCGAGCGCCGCGACCTTTTCCGCTTCGTGGGCGCGCACGGTCAAGACGATGACTGGCACCTGCGACCACTCGCGCAGATCCTCCAGCACGGCTTGTCCCGTGCAATCGGGCAAGCCGAGGTCGAGGATGACGAGGTCGGCGCCTTCGGTCGCGAGCAACTCCAGGCCCGTGCGACCGCTCTCCGCCATGGCGATGCGATATCCCTGCGCCCGCAGGCCGATCTCGAGGAACTTGCGGATCTGCGGCTCGTCGTCAATGACGAGGATTCGCGCAGGTTGCGTCCGTGAAGAAACGCTGGACTCATCGTTCACGCGTCGTCTCCACCGGAATCGGGAACCTGCAGCGGCAGCGTGATGCGGATCGTGGTGCCGCTACCGCTCTCGACGCCGAGCGCTTCCACGGTGCCGCCATGCGCGCCAACCATGCCGCTGCAGATCGCGAGCCCGAGACCGGTTCCGCTGCGTGCCGGATCGTTCCGTTCGATGCTGTAGAATTTCTCGAAGATATGCCGGCGCTCGCTTTCGGGAATGCCCGGACCGCGATCGCTGATATCGATGCAGATGCTATCTGCGACTCGCCTGGCGTCGATTCGTATCGGTTCCCCGGCGGGCGAGAACTTCGCGGCGTTCTCGATCACGTTGAACAGCGCCTGTTCCATCAACGCCGGGTGCACCCAGACCGGACCGATGTCGCCCGCGATCGTGACCGTGAATCGCGTGCCTGGTCGATAGCGTTGCAACCGTCCGATCGCGGATCCGACCAGCTCGTCCACGCCGATCCAGTCGCGGTTGATCGCAAGTTCGCCGTGGCCGAGCCGCGTCATGTCGAGCAGGTTCTGGATGTAACGGTCGAGCCGCAGCCCTTCTTCGAGCACCGTATCGAGCAGGCCATCGCGATCGGCAGCGCCCAGGTTTTTTCCGTAGGTCTTGAGACTCTCCGCCGCGCCGAGCATGCCGGCCAGCGGCGTGCGCAGATCGTGCGATACCGACGACAGCAGGGCATTGCGCAACTGTTCGGTTTCGTTGGCGACGCGCGCCGACTGCAAATCCGCAACCAGACGCGTGCGCAGCAATGCCTGCGCGACATCGTCCACCATGGACAGGATCACTTGGCGCTGTCCTTCGTCGGAGTCGATCGCCCCGGGCGGCAAACGAATGACGCCAAGGCTCGCATGCGGCGTACCGAGCGGCAGCGCCAACCACCCGCTTTCTTCCGCGGACCCGATTCGTGGCAGGCCGGCAGGGTCGAACGGACGGGTCGGTCGCGTCGTTGCGTTGCCCGCGTCCGCTGCGTGCTCCCGAATCTGCACGAGCACGCCGGCGTCGAGATTGCGGTGAAAAAAATCGAGCGCGGCATGCAGCACATCCTCTTCATTGGCGGCGGTGGCCAGGCGCTGCCCCAACTCCTGGCGCATGAGCGCCTGCTGATTCGACCGACGCAGTGCATGCACCTGCATCGCAAGGTGCGCGGCGAGGCGGCCGGCCAACAACGCCGCGGCGAGGAACAGCAGGATCGTCGCCACGCCCGGGCCGGCACTGATGTAGAACGTGTAGCGCGGTTCGATGAAGAAGAAGTTGTAACCGAGAAAGCACAGCACGGCCGTAACCACCGCCGGCCCGGTGGACGAGCGCGCGGCCACCGCCAGCACGGCGAGCATGAACACCGGAGACAGGTCGTCGAGTCCGAAAGCGCGTTGCGCCAATGCCGCGACGATGACGGCTGCGCCGGCTCCGGCCAACGCCAGTGCATAGCCGAGCAGGTTGCGATGTTCGAGACGCATGCGCGAGCGGGAGCGAGTCTTTGGCACGAAGACAACCCCGGGTTCCGATTCCGTGTCGCCATTGTGTCAGGTGGCGCCGCTCGCAACGTCCCTTGCGCCTCGAAATCGCAAGATTTTACGAAGAGTTTACGCGCGCGCGGCGTCGCGTGGATTCCGCTTTTACGGTGTGCCGAGGGAGACTTCCGGCCTCATCGGAGGTATGCGAATGCAAAGCCCGGTCATCGCCATCGGCGAACCCGCCAAAGACACGCATCAGACCGGCCTCGGCGTCTTGATGCTGGGCGCAACCGGCGTCGTGTACGGCGACATCGGCACGAGTCCCCTTTACACGATCAGGGAGGCATTTTCTGCACACTACGGACTGATTCCCAACCAGGCCACGGTGCTCGGCATTCTTTCCCTTGTCTTCTGGTCGCTCATGATCGTGATCACGGTGAAGTACGTCGCAATCGTGATGCGCGTCGACAACGAAGGCGAGGGCGGCATCATTGCACTGACGGCGCTCGCGCAACGCACGCAGGTCGGTGCGCGCAAGGCGCTCTATTTGATCGGCGTCCTCGGCGTGTTCGGCGCCGCATTGTTTTTCGGCGACGGCGTGCTGACTCCCGCGATCTCGGTACTTTCGGCCGTGGAGGGACTCGAAGTGGCGACACCGACCCTCGTCACATGGGTCTTGCCGGTAACCATCGCCGTGCTGCTGGTGCTGTTCGCCGCGCAACGTTACGGTACCCATGTGATCGGGCGTGCCTTCGGCCCGATCGTCGTCCTGTGGTTTCTCGCGCTCGCAATCATCGGCATTCACGGCATCAGCGGAAACCCCGAAGTGTTGCGCGCGCTCAACCCATGGTGGGGCGTTCGTTTTTTCGTCGCGCACGGCTGGCATGGCCTTCTGATTCTCGGCGCAGTGGTGCTGGCGGTCACAGGCGGCGAAACGCTGTATGCCGACATGGGACATTTCGGCCGGCGGGCGATTCAGTACGCATGGACGTTTCTGGTCCTGCCGGCACTCACCCTCAACTATTTCGGCCAGGGTGCTTTGCTGCTGGCCGATCCTGCCGCCGTGCGCAATCCGTTCTACATCGGCGTGCCGCATTGGGCGCTGTACCCGATGGTCGGACTTGCCACTGCCGCCACGGTGATTGCGTCCCAGGCCGTGATCAGCGGCGCCTATTCAGCCACGCAGCAGGCCATTCAACTCGGCTACCTGCCGCGCATGACCATTCGCCACACATCGCGCTCCACGATCGGCCAGATCTACATCCCTTCGATCAACTGGATGCTGATGGCGGCCGTCATCGCAACAGTCATCGGTTTCGGCAGTTCGACCGCGCTTGCGACCGCCTACGGCGTTTCGGTGACCGGCACCATGCTGATCACGAGCATCCTGTTGATCGTGGTACTGCGCGCGCGCCACGTTCTGCCGGGCTTCCTGTTCTGGCCGCTCGCCGCGGTATTCGTACTGGTCGATGTCGCGTTCCTGCTGGCCAACCTGGTCAAGTTCATGGATGGCGCCTGGTTCCCGATCCTGCTTGGCCTCGTGGTATTCACCGTGTTGCGCACCTGGGGCCGCGGGCGCATGTTGCTGCAGGCCGAAGTGCTCAAGGATGGAATGCGCATCGACAGTTTCCAGCGCTCGCTCGAAGCCTCGCCACCCGCCAGCGTCGCCGGCACCGCGGTGTTCCTGACTGCCCAACGGGACATCGTGCCCAAGGCGTTGCTGCACAACCTCAAACACAACAAGGTGCTGCACGAACGCAACGTACTCTTGACGGTCGAAACCGCCGCCACGCCCTACGTCAAACCCGACGCACGACTGACCATCGAATCCATCGGCGACAAGTTCTATCGAGCGACCGTGCACTATGGATTCATGGAAACGCCTGACGTTCCGTCCGCACTCCGGGACGCGCGCGAAGGCGTCGCGTTTCGCTTCGATCCGATGCAGACCTCGTATTTTGCCAGCCGCGAAAGCATCGTCGCGACGCCGCGACGCGGAATGGCGGTCTGGCGCGACCGATTGTTCGGCTACATGCACCGCAACGCCGCTTCAGCCAGCGACTTCTTCCAGATACCACCGACGCGCCTGATCGAGCTCGGTGCACCGGTCGAGATCTGAGAAAGCAATCGGAAGCTCGACCCGCGATTGTCGGCTGTCGGTGGCCTTGGCATCTGGCTCGACGCATCTGGCATTTCGTCGCGCACGCGATCCGTGTAGAGTTTTT
>JBAUWF010000105.1:0-2586 GCA_049583635.1 Rhodanobacteraceae bacterium | reverse complement strand
GCGCGTCGCTTCCTGGTCGGCCATGAACGCTGCCCAGTCCTCGAAATCCTCGCGCATCGGCAGCCGCAGCAGCAGGCGATCGGTCTCGATCGCAATGTCGGGCAATCGCAAGGGTCCGCTCATCGAGCCGCTGTCCTCAACTGCGCAATCAACGCCGTGTGCTGGCGGATTGTCCTCACGCTGGCGCGGCACACTCGCAGGCCGCTCAGAACGCATTGATGCCGGTGACTTCGCGCCCGACCACGAGCTGGTGCACGGACTCGGTGCCCTCGTAGGTGATGACCGATTCCAGGTTCAGCGCATGCCGGATCGGACAGTGCTCGGTGGTGATGCCGGCGCCACCGAGGATATCGCGTGCCTCGCGCGCGATATCGATCGCCATGCGCACGTTGTTCCACTTCGCGAGCGAGACCTGGGTCGGCTGCATGTTCCCGGCATCCTTGAGTCGCCCGAGCCGCAGCGACAAAAGCTGCGCCAGCGTGATGCGCCGCGCCATGTCGGCGAGCTTCAACTGGATCAACTGCTTCGACGCGATCGGCTTTTCGAACAGAATGCGCTCCTTCGCATACGCGTTGGCCTCGCGAAAGCAAGCGATCGCCGCCCCGATCGGCCCCCAAGTAATGCCGTAGCGCGCCTGCGTCAGACAACCGAGCGGCCCTTTCAACCCGACGACGTTCGGCAACCGGTTCGCTTCCGGCACCCGTACATTGTCGAAGTACAGCGCCGAGGTGACTGATGCCCGCAGGCTCATCTTCTTGTGGATTTCCTGCGCGCTGAATCCGGGCATGTCCTTCTCGACCACGAAGCCCTGGATGCCGTCGTCGGTCTTCGCCCAGACGATCGCGATGTGCGCGAGGTTGCCGTTGGTGATCCACATCTTGGCGCCGTTGAGCAGCCAGTCCGCGCCATCCTTCCTGGCGTTCGTCTTCATGTTGGCGGGGTCGGACCCGCCTTGCGGTTCGGTCAGGCCGAAGCAACCGATGACCTCGCCCTTCGCCATGTCGGGCAACCAGCGTTTGCGCTGCTCCTCGGTGCCGTACGCATGGATCGGATACATGCACAGTGACGACTGGACCGAGGCGAAGCTGCGAATGCCGGAATCGCCGCGCTCCAGTTCCTGGCAGACCAGGCCGTAACTCACGCCGTTCATTCCCGCGCAGCCGTATTCCTCGGGCAAGGACGAGCCGAGCAGGCCGAGCGCGGCCATTTCCGGGATCAGTTCGGTCGGAAACCGCGCCTTGTCGAAGCAATCTCCGATGATCGGCAACACGCGCTCGTCGGTGAAACGCGCGACGGTGTCCTGCACCATGCGTTCCTCGTCCGACAGCATCGAGCGCACGTCGTAGAGGTCGGTCGGGTCGAGAGGACTGGGCATGCGGGGTTCCGTCGGCGAGGGCAAAGCGCGTTATTGTAGCGGGCGCGGCGGCCTGCAACCATGGCGCTGCGCTTCACCTGCCCGGCCAGATTCGCCAAAGCTTGTCTCTGAACTGCCGCACCGAGCGTACGGAATTCTATCCGCTGGATAGATGCGCTTGGTACCGGGAAATAGCATGCCATCCGTATTAAAAAAAACATGCGCTGCCGTCACGTACACATAGTCGCTGACTTGAACCGCAGTTGCGTTCTCACCAATTGTTCCCGTATCCAAGAGATTTACGCGAGCCACAGCAGTATTTGGGAACACTGCTTCGGAAGAAGGTAATCCAATTAACCCCTCGATGACCGGACCGCCGTTTTTTGGCATCGAGCTATTGATGGATTTTTTTTATCTCCAATAAGAGGCGTAGAGTCGTCGTCAGAACTTTTGTCAGGATACTTTGCGCCATTAGGGTCGTATTCTTGATCGAGACTCTTGATTCGCGGCGATGTGCCGAGATCCAGATTGAGCGCGGCGATGAAATCGATTGCTTCTTTCAGCGTCAATCCGCGGTTGAGCGGATAGGTCATGTAGATGCAATAGCCGTGTGGCAAATCGACCTTTCGCCATGAATAGTAAGCATTGTAGCGCCATTCATGGTTCAAGTGATTTGGTAACGCTTTGAGTTCGTCCACGCTTTTGTCGACGCAGCCTTGGAGCCGATCGGTATTGCTCAGTGCCTCATCGATCTGTTGCGGCGAGAAATTCGGCATCTGATCGGCCAATGCTGCGCGCAATTCTTCGAAGGCGTGGACGTCCTCGGGCCTTACACCCCTGGGAAGGCGGCCTTTCCCGATTTTTGGCAAATCCATATCATATGCCGCCATGAAATCGCGCGCCTCATCGACCGAAAGGGCGCGCGTGAATGGCGAGACCATGTAAACACAGAAGTGAGACTTGTCCTCCGCGAAGGTCTCCGAAACCTTGTACTCGTTGTTGTACACACGCATGATCACGTAAGGATGCACGGGTCCCATGTTTCCACAGTCAATGATGCGATCGAGAGTCTCGTCGATAATTGCGCGCTTCTCCAGGGTTTGCCTGGGCTGTAATGACCCAGTGAATTCCTGCTCAGGTGTAACCTTTGAAAAGGGAGACACCGATGAGTGCAGTGATGGAAGAAGAGATCAAGCGTTGGACGGCGCGGCGCAAGTCCGCGTTGGTGCTGG
>JBAUWF010000104.1:0-3621 GCA_049583635.1 Rhodanobacteraceae bacterium | reverse complement strand
GTAGCTTCATTCAAAGCCCGAGCTGAAAATCGTATCGCCGGTCTGGCTCTGAAATGCGAACAGCCACAGTGGTGCCCCCTGTTCCGGTGATTGTGTCCACGTGACATTGTAGGTTCCGGCTTCGGTGACCTGCTTGTACGCCACAGCGCACTGGACAGCGCTGTTCGGTGGAAGATGCAGGAGACTGTCTATCACGGTGAACCCCTGATCGGGTACGGCGGTCATGTCGTAGACGTAGGCGTCGCCCCACCACACGGCGATCAGCGTGGCCGGTCCGGTGGTCGTGACACTACCACTCGTTATCGCCGGCGCACTTTCCGGATAATTCTGTGCGGCGTCCTGAAGGACACCGGCATTGCGGATTTCGATGAACGGCACGGTGATCTCGCCGTCGGCTTGCCCGTTCTTCACGATGCTGACGGTGTGCCCGCTGCCGCCGCTGGCCACGAGCGAAACGTAGGCCTTGACATCGAATCGGCCATCGTAGCCGCGATAAACGACCGCATCGCCCAGCTGCGTCCACGTATTCGAATAATTGTCCGTCGGCGCATCAGTGTTGGAAGCGAAACCCGCGTTGAATACGATCAGGGAACTCCCCGAAGCCTGTGTGTCGACCGGGTCGGTAATCGCCGGGCTCGTGCCCGCGTCGTAGCCCTGCCACAACAACGTGTGAGCACCGAGCGCCGAATCACGCGGGTGTGGTTGCGTGTCGGTCGCCGCAGTACCTCGACAGCTCGCGACAGCGACAAGCAGACCTGCGAAAGCGATCCTGCGAGTTGATGCAATCGCGTGGTTGCCATACGAAAGCACGGGAAATCCCCCCAAAAACGCCAGCGCTGAAGATAACACGGGAGACTTCACTGGGCAGCGAGACGGAGGCGTCCGATCCGATGGTACGGCGCTGGCTGTCAGTGGGCTGTGCGAGGTCGACCGTCGCCCAACGCCCGGTGCCCGGTTTGCGCAACTGTTGGCGAGCGGCGATCCGGAGCATTCAGTTCGCGCGACTGCAGCGCGCGGCGTTTCGAGCCGTCGCCATTCGCGCAGCGCGGTGCTTGTGCGTTTCAGTCAAATCCGCCGTTGAAGACGACCTCGTGATGATCGCGCCAGTACACCAGCAGATCCCTGAAAGCCAGCGGCATGTTTTCGGCCGGTGGTTGACCGGCCTGATCGTCGTGATTGACGCCATGGCAACTGCTGCACGCGCGCACTTCACCGGGTTTGACCGATATCCAATAGCGTTCGCGCACGACCGGCGTGCCGTCGGCATCGGTGGACTGCCAAACCATCGCGCGTTCGGCCGGCACGATCGCCGCGATCGAGCCATCGGATGCAATCGCCACCGAACCGGGCGGAGATGCCGGAGGCGGCGGTGGATTGAATACCAGGGACGGTTCGTCGTGCAGCGGTTGCGCCAGCACACGGCGACCGGGCAGCGGGTGTGAGGGGCCGCCAAGCCCGCGTACCTGATCGCCCTGGAAGAACTGCATGTAGTCGATGTCGTAAAGATGTCCGTTGTTGCCGACAGTCTCCACGCCGCCGGGCACGCGCAGATTGTAGGGCTGCTGCAGGTCCGCGGAGTCGCGCGTGGTGACATTGCGGCTGACCAACACGCCGAGATTGCGCGCGGCCAGGAACGCCTGGAATTCTCCGGCATCGACATTGGCCTCGGCGAATGCTTCTGCTTCGGGCGCTTCGGGGGCGGTTTCGGTCGTCAGCGGCGGTACGGCGCGTGATCGCACCTCGACCGGTGACAGCTCCCACAGCGGTCCGTTGTAGGTGACCAGCACGTCCGGGTCGTACCAGGAAACGGATTTGTTGATTCCCGGGGTGAGCGCCCCGTTCGGATCGGCTTGCAGGTATCCGCCGTCCGCTTCCAGACCATAGATGCGGAAGTTGTAGCGCGGAATCGGGTTGGCACGAGTGCCGTCGTTGCCCGATTGGCGAGGTTCGGCGACCCACGACGCCAGCATTTGTCCGTTCGAGAGCGGCAACGGGTTGCGGTAGTGTCCTGTGAAATCCGCCGGCGGCTGACCATTGTAAAAGTCGTGCGTGCTGCGTGCGGTTACGTAGGTGACTGTCATGTCGGCGGCATTGGCGCTGGGCGGTCCGAAAATCGAGACGATCTGCCCGGCGGCATGCGTGTAGAACTCGGGCGCATCGATTGCGACATAACGACCAGGCGTGGTGGGATCCTCGGCAATCTGCAGCCAGTTTTCGGCCATGTTCTGATTGGTGCGCGGCGGATCGACAGCGTTGAAATCCACCAACGCAGGATCGTCCTTGAAACTGTGGTTGAAATAGCCGAACAGTTCGTGCCGGCCGATGTGATTGAGCGTTTCCTCGCCGCTGCCGTCCTGCGCGACCTGCCACGGAAAAAAATGATTCACGCGCAAGCCGTACGTCGTCGGCGTTTCCGCAAGCGGCTCGGGAAACACGTCCACCGAAGGCAAAGTTGCCGCATTGGCCGCTTCGGACGCCCAATTGAACGTTCCGTAATCCGGCGATTCGGCCTGCTGGTCCTGCTGCAGATGATCCCAACGCGTAAAGATCACCCGTCCAAAGGTATCGACAAACGGGCCGAACGCCCCGGATGGCGCGTGCTGCAGGAGGCTCAGTGATCCGGTTGCCGGATTGAGCTTCCAGATGCCGCTCGTTGAAGGTGTCGACTCGTACTCGTCCAGTTGGGGATAGAGCTGGGATTGCCCGTTGCGTGGGCGGTCACTCGTGAAAAGGATACTGCCATCGGAGCCGTAGGTCGGTTCAACGTTGTTGCAGTTGACCGGTTGATTGGCGACGCGCGTGATGGTCACGGTCTGGCCCTCACCAAACCCGGTTATCTCATACAGCTGCCAGAAATAGTTGTTGTACTGGTACTGCTCGGTCGGCGAGCCGATAGCCATGCTGAACACGGCCTTGGAACCGTTGAAGTTCACCGCCGGATCGCGAACCGCGATGGCGTTGTCGCCCTGAAAGCCGGAAGATCCGTAACCGGCTTCGGCGGTAAGGTTCCGTGACGTCCCGTCCGGGTAGCGTATCCATAGATCGCCACCTCGCGCCGCGCGCTGCACATCAGCCATGTGGTTGGCAAACACGGTGCCGATCGTGGCGTAGTCCTCGGGCACCGGGACCTGGGTTACGAACATGACCGGGTTCGGCAGATCGACGGCCAATGCCGCGCTGGAGGCGGCGAATCCGGCGACCACGAACGTTGCAAACGCCATGCAGCGCCAACGCGTTTCCCTGCCAGGCACCGTAGCAACGCGATCCTTGCCGCGGGATACGTTCAAGCGAAAACGGGATCGGCATTGCTCGCAATTCAGCGGTTTGGACGTCATTTCGTTCAATACACATTAACAAAGCGGAGCGCGATGTTACCTGCATTGCTGTTCACTTTCAGTGAACGCAGTCACAGCCGATCGTTTCCGGGACAGCACGTTGTGCAAATGGTGGCAACTTGCCTTGGCAAACGTGGTGCGACGTGATGCAACGCACACTATCCTTGTTGTGTTTCACGCTGGATATCGACGGCTCATGCATAGCCGAAGCGTGTTTGCTGATGGCGAAATACCCGTGTCGGACGCGGACAGCGGTGTTGCGGGACAGGTGCAGAAAAGATTGGCG
>JBAUWF010000103.1:0-43479 GCA_049583635.1 Rhodanobacteraceae bacterium | reverse complement strand
GCTCAGGCATCGAGTCGGCAACTTGCCGTGATCTCCTGCTCGGACGCGTGATCCATCTGCAAGGTGGTGTGCCGGATGTCATAGCGATCATGCAGCATCGCCTCAAGCTCGCGCCGCTTGTCGTGGCAATCGTCTTCGACGCGCACGAACACGTGTGCCGCGAGCGCGGGAAAGCCCGACGTAACTTCCCAGATGTGCAGATCGCTGAGCCCGGTCACGCCGGTCGTGGCACAAATCGCCTCGCCGACGACCACGGGATCAAGGCGCCTGGGCGACGCCTCGAGAAACACGCGTCCGGAATCGCGCACCAGCGCCACTCCGCTCCTGATCATCAACGCGGCCACCACCAGCGCGGCAACGGCATCGAGACGATTCCAGCCGGTCATCCAGATGATTGCACCCGCGATCGCGGTGGCAATAAACGCATACAAGTCGGTCAGGATGTGCTGAAAGCTGCCTTCGATATTCAGGCTCTGCCGGTTGGCCTTGCCCATCAGCCACGCTGCCGCAAGATTCACCACGATGCCGGCCACGGCGACGAGGGTCACCGGCATTCCGCGCACCTGCGGTGGCTCGATGAGTCGATGAACGGCCTCGAACACGAACCATGCTGCAAGCAACAACAAGGAGATGCCGTTGGCTTGTGCGCTGAGGATTTCCACGCGTTTGAAACCAAAGGTGTAATGACCCTCGGCGGGGCGCGCGGCCATGCGCATCGCGAACAACGCCAGTGCGATCGAGCCGACGTCGGTCAGCATGTGGCCCGCGTCCGAGATCAGCGCCAACGACGAGGCCAGGATGCCGACCACCACCTCGATGGCCATGAAGCACAGCAACAGTGCCAGCGCGATCGCGAGGTACCGACGATCCGCATCCTGGCCGACGGCGTGATCGTGGCTTCGATGTTCGTGAGTGTGCTGGTGGTTTTGCATGCGCATCATGGCTATTGAATCGTTGACGATGCTAGGACCCATGCAGCGCGTTACACAATTACCACCCAATCGACGTTCTGCAACCGAACTCCCGGCAAAGCCAACGAGGGTGTCGGCGTGCAAGCATTGCGAGGCGATCAACCGCAGCAGCCGCGATCGATCTGTACCGGCGGGCACGGCACGCTGCCCCAGGAGCAGAACACGCAGCAGTCGCCGGCTTCGGGTTTGAGCAGCGCGCCGCAGGCCGGGCAATCCCAGAAAAAAAGGCATGCGTCGGTCGGCATGCGCGTCGTCGTGGTCGCTGCGCACTGCGGACAGGTAATCGTGCTGTCGAGGATCGGTGCAGTGACCTGCCGCTGCGCGGATGCGGCCCGATCGGTGTAATCAATCGACATGATGATGTGCGCGATCGTGCTCGCGCGTGCCGTCATGCCGATCGTCAACGCCACAGTGATCGTGGTCATGTCCGGGTGAGGCCATCATGCGCATCATCGCCGGGCCGCCACTGCGCAAGAATGTGATGACCAGAATTGCAGCGACCAGAACGAAGACGATGTTCATCACCGCCGTGTAGTTGAATGCGATGTGCGCCATCGCAACGGTCGCATTTCTTTGTGTCGGAACCCAGCCGATCAGCACGAACAGACCCTCGACGCACAATGCCGCGATCACCATGACCAGATAAAAACTGGCGAACAGGAACAAGGTCGGCTTGCTACCGTAATACTTGCGGTAGATGTTGAGGATCGGCGGGATGATCAGATCGCCGAAAATGAAGGCAACCACACCGCCGAAGCTGATACCGCCATTCCACAGCACCGCAGCCAGCGGCACATTGCCGACCGAACAAGTGAATGCGGCAAGCGCGATCAGCGGGCCTATCAGCGCGCCCCAAAGTGCGACCATCCACGGATTGTATCCGTGCAGGAAAAACGTCTGCCAGAATTCGTGCGGCACCCACGCGCCAAGTGCACCGGCGATCAGAAGGCCGACGAGGATGTCCTTCCAGACCATCGCCCAGTTCATCACGTAATAGTGGCTGATTGCGATCCAGCCCTTGCGCGAACCCAGACGATCGCGCCAGTTTCCCGTGCGCTTGCCCATCGCCATCGCCGCGTGGCCTTCCATCGAACTCGACGCGTCACCATGCGCATGCTCGACTGCGGCGCGTTCGAGCTTCTTCGGCAACAGCCATGCGTAACTGGCGCCGATCAGGATCAGCATGATCGTGCCGCCGACAAATTCGGCTGCCGCGAACTGCCATGCCATCAACACCCACAGCAGCACGCCCAGCTCCAGGACCAGATTGGTCGCGGCGAACTGGAACGCCATCGCAGCGGTGAAGTTGCCGCCCTTGCGCACGATCGAGCGTGCCATCGCCACGGCAGCGTAGGAGCACGACGAGGTCGCCGCGCCGAGCAGACCCGCCTTCGCGATCGAACGCGGACCGCCATCCGGCAGCAATTTCGACATGGTGTCCTTGGCGATGATCACCTCGATGATCGCCGAAAACGCGAAGCCGAGGCTCAGGCCCCAGAAGATTTGCCAGAACATCGCGAAGGCCAGCGCGAGCGCATGACCGATGGCGTCGAGGATTTGCATGATTACGCTCCCTGCGTTGTGCGTTGCTACCTTGGCGGCCTCCCGGCATTTGTGCGAACGCGTCCACTGCCCATCCGTGTACCCGCTGATATGCGCTCAGGCGCGGGCGGGAATGAGAGGCAAGTCGGTTTCCGGATCGACCGGCGCTTCGGGCGACGCGCGCAATGCTTCGTCGATCTCGCGCGAAATGACCTGCGCGCGCTCCACGTCGACTTTCGCAACCATGACCGCGACGAAATCCGAAGCCGGCAGTTGACCGACACCGCCGGTCAGGTATTCGCCGCTGACGTAGGCCGGAATGCCTTCCTGGGCCAGCGCATTCTTGACCAGATGCGCGTCGATGATGTTTTCGGCTCGGTAGACGATTTGCATGGCGGACCTCTGGCGCCAAGCTAGCCGAATGCCGTGCCGAGGGCAAATCGGGGTTGTCAGGCGCGCACCGTGAGCCGGGAGACAGGTGATTCGACGCGAAAATACCGCGAGCGTTTCGCAACTTGGCCTCCTGCCACCGAGTCGCGCGTCCGCAAGAGCAAGTATCTCGAGCGGCCTGAGCTCGATGGCGTCTCACGGCTCGCCGCACACCGCGCGCCGCTGGCGCCTCACTTCTTCCATCCAGGCTCCTTGCTACACTGACGGGCGTTACCTGCCTGCCCGACGCTCGCGCCTTCCGCATGCCATCGACGCACCGGCTTACCGAACTGCATGCGTTGACCGGTCTGCGCGGTTTTGCCGCGCTATGGGTGCTGCTCTATCACGCGTGGGGATATGGCGACACGCCGCTGTTGCAATTGCCGGGCACGAGTGTCCCGCTCGCGCGGCTCGAATGGTTTCTGGCCTGCGGCTGGGCCGGCGTCGATATTTTTTTCGGCCTTTCGGCGTTTCTGCTGGTGCTGCCTTATGCGCAGTGGCAAGCGGGCGAACGCGCGCGTCCCGCGACTGGCCGCTACCTCGCGCGGCGCTGCCTGCGCATCCTGCCGGCGTATTACGCGCAACTGGCAATACTGCTCGCGCTGGCCTGGGGATTCGGCATCGGCGAGCGGATCGGTTTCGGCGCGACCATTGCGCACCTTTTTTTGTGGCTCAATCTCGGCTCCGATCCGGTGCGTGTGCTGATCGGACCGTACTGGACGCTGCCGGTCGAATTCGCTTTCTATCTGGTGCTGCCGTTCATCGCGCCGTTGCTGACGCGACGGCGCTGGCCGCTGTTGCTCATCGGCGCGATCGTCGTGACCCAGATATTCCGCTGGGGACCGGCGCTGGCCTATGGCGATTCCCAATTCCGCTGGCTCGCGATCGAAACCATGCCCGGACGCCTCGATCAATTCACGATCGGCGCATTGGCCGGCTACGCATTCGTCAGCATGCGGTTGCGCGGCTGGACGCCGTCGAATGCGCTGAGCATCGCCGCGCAGTTGCTCGGCATCGCGGGCATTTGTGTCCTGTGCTGGGCAATCGTGGTCAATTCCGCCAACTACTGGAATTTCAATCTTCTGTTGTTCGTCTGGCATGGCGCGTTCGCGCTGTGCCTCGTGCCGGTGCTGCTCGGTTGCGCGTTTTCGGCACCGTTGCTCGGGCACCTGTTCGAAACGCGACCGCTGCGCTATCTCGGTCGCGTGAGCTTCGGCGTGTACCTGTGGAACATGCCGGTGATGTACTGCGCGTTGCGCCTGCTGCCGGATTCGCTGCATGGGCCGGCCCGCTTCTGGACCTTGCTCGCACTGATGCTGCTCGGCACGATCGCGCTCGCGCATCTGTCGTTTGCCCTGATCGAGCGCCCGTTCCTGCGCCTCGGCCATTCGGCCAGCAACAAGCCGGGATTTCAGACCGACCTCACCAGGACCGCAAGCGCCGGACCCGAACGGTTCACGCCTGCAGCGCCGCACGCAGGCGAAAGCGTCTGACCGCAGCGGGCCGGGGGCGAACACGAGTGCACTGTGGTACAGCGAGATCGCCGCTACACTGCACGCTTGACCTGCACCCGCAACCGACCTTTGCCTCAGCCCAGCGATGAACACCCCGATCGCACCGAGCAACTTCATCCACCACCTCATCGTCGCCGACCGCGCGGCCGGCAGGCACGGCGGGCGCGTCGTGACGCGCTTTCCACCCGAGCCGAACGGCTATCTGCACCTCGGCCATGCCAAGTCGATCTGCCTCAACTTCGGTCTTGCCGCCGAATTCGGCGGACGTTGCAATCTGCGCTTCGACGATACCAATCCGGGCAAGGAGGATTCGGAGTACGTCGAAGCGATCAAGGCCGACGTGCATTGGCTCGGCTTCGACTGGGCCGAGTTGTGCCATGCGTCGGACTATTTCGAAGTGTTGTACCGCTGCGCCGAAATGCTGATTGTCGCGGGCAAAGCCTATGTCGACGATCTCAGCCCCGAGCAGATGCGCGAGCATCGCGGAACCCTGACCGAGTCAGGCCGGGACTCCCCGTTCAGGAGCCGCGCCGTCGACGAGAATCTCGATCTGTTCCGGCGCATGCGCGCGGGCGAATTTGCCGATGGCGCGAAGACCCTGCGCGCACGCATCGACATGGCCGCCGGCAACATCAATCTGCGCGATCCGGCGATCTACCGGATCCGCAAGCTGGCACACCAGAATGTCGGCGAGGCGTGGCCGATTTATCCGATGTACGACTACGCGCACTGCATTTCGGATGCGCTCGAAGGCATCACGCATTCGCTGTGCACGCTCGAATTCGAGGATCATCGACCACTGTACGACTGGTTTCTCGATCAGCTCGATCTGCCCAACCATTCGGAGCTCACTGCGCCATGGCACGGCGCCGGTGCAATCGTTCCAGTCAGCCGTCCGCAACAGATCGAATTCGCGCGCGGCAATCTGGATTACACCGTGATGAGCAAACGCAAGCTGATGGCGCTGGTCGAGGACGGTCTGGTCGACGGCTGGGACGATCCGCGCATGCCGACGCTGGTCGGCGCGCGCCGGCGCGGATTTCCGCCCGGCGCAATCCGTGCGTTCTGGGAACGCGCGGGCGTTACCAAGCAGAATTCGGTCATCGAATATGGCGTGCTCGAAGGCTGCGTGCGCGAGCAATTGGATGCGCGCGCACCGCGCCGGATGGCCGTGATCGATCCGGTCAAGCTCATCGTCACCAACTTGCCCGCGGATCACGAGGAAGTGTTGGTCTTCGCGAATCATCCGAAGAATCCGGACTTCGGCACACGCGAGGTACGACTGTCGCGCGAGCTTTGGATCGAACGCGACGATTTCATGGAAGTGCCGCCCAAGGGGTTTCACCGGCTGGTGCCCGGCGGCGAAGTGCGGCTGCGCGGCATCGGCATCGTCCGGTGTCATGAAGTGATCAAGGACGCCGACGGCCGCGTCGAGGAAATCCGTTGTACTCTGGATCCCGACACGCGCAGCGGCGAGCCCGGCGCTGGACGCAAAGTGAAGGGCACCCTGCACTGGGTCAGCGCAGGTCACGCCGTGCCCGCCGAGGTGCGCCTTTACGACCGTCTGTTCGACGTGCCGGATCCGGACGATGACAGCGACGGCAAGAGCTATCGCGATCATCTGAACCCCGGGTCCAAACGCGTACTGAGCGCCTGGATCGAGCCGTCGCTCGCCGATGTCGTGCCGGAATCGCACTGGCAGTTCGAACGGCTCGGCTACTTTGTTGCCGATCGCCACGACCACTCGCGCGAGACGCCGGTGTTCAATCGTGCGGTTACCCTGCGCGACGTGTGGGCGATGCGGACGCATTGAACCTTGAGTGCGTACGCCAACCGACGTTGCCTGGCGAAACCGATCTGAGCCTTCCCGTCTGGCCGTCGACGAAATCGATGGCGAGCGGCTTCGTGCGGATGCTGAAGCGCCCGACGTGTTGCGTGAATCCGCGCGCGAGGTGCTCGCAGAATACACCGCGATAGGCGGCGCTGATTATTGAGTCACTGCATCGCCCGCGTCGGCGCGACAGTTGCGCCGATGCGACGCGCGAACGACGCATCGTGCTCGCCACGCAAGCACCCGATCGGGCATCGGCACGCGTAAACCGCTGCCGATCCGCTATCCTGTCGCACGACCCGCCGAAGCACCGGCTGCGCACCGATCGTCCAACCCCCCCGCTGTAGTCGATGAACAAACGTGCCCGCGCCTTTCTGCCCCTGATTGTCCTGATTGCGATCGGGCTGGCGCTTGCCGTGTCGGGACAACTGGATCGCCTGAGACCCGAGCAGCTCGCATCGCAACAGGAGTACCTGAAACAGCAGATTGGCCTCTATCCGCTCGCCGCCGCCGTCAGTTATATCGCGTTGACCACCCTCGCCGTTGCGACCGGAATACCGGGTGCCATCGTCATCATCCTTGCCGGCGGAATGCTGTTCGGCATCGTCACCGGCACATTGCTGTCCGCGATCGGCCTTACGCTGGGCGCGCTGATCCTGTTTCTCGCTGCACGGACGGCGTTCGGCCACGGCACCCGCCCGGTCCCGCTGCTGGTCGAGCGTCTGCGCACGGGATATCACGCGTACCCGTTCAGCTACACGATGTTTCTCAGGCTGGTGCCATTCTTTCCATTCGGCGCGGTGACGGTGGCGCTGGCCTGGTTGCGCTGCCCGCTGTGGTTGTTTCTGATTACCAGCGCGGCCGGCGGCACGGTGATGCTGACCTTCGAGACCGCGCTTGGCGCAGGCCTCGCGAATACGATCGCCGTACAGGGAACCGTATCGCTGCAGCTCTTCTCCGAACCCAGCGTAATCCTGCCGTTGCTCGGCATGGCGGTGCTGGCCCTGGTACCGATCGTGCTCGGCCAATTGAGGCGGATGTCGCGCAATGATCCCGGACGAAGCGTGACTGCGGCACCGCCCGCCGCCGTACGCAAGTCCTTTTGGCGTGCCCTTGCACTGGCGCTCCTCGTCGCCGCGCTGAATTTCGGTTTGTGGGCGATACTCAACCGTCCGGTCCACGTCTCCGACTGGAACGGCAAAATCGATGGTTTCGCGTTCTCTGCATTCCAGCGTTATCAGGACCCGACGCGCGGCATCTTTCCGAGCGAGGGTGAACTCGCCGGCGATATCCGCATGTTGTCGCGGTACGCGAAACAGTTGCGTACCTATTCGTCGCTGGAAAGCCCCGAAATCCCGCGTCTGGCGCGTTTCTACAATCTCAAGGTGATGGAAGGCGCCTGGCTCGATCGACGCCCCGAGCACAACGACGAGGAACTCGCCGCCCTGATCGCGCTTTCACGCAAGTACGACAACATCAACCGCGCAATTGTCGGCAATGAGACGATTCTGCGCGGCGATCTTTCGATCGACGAGCTGATCGGCTATCTCGACCGCGCACGTGCGCATTTGAAGATTCCGGTTTCGACCGCCGAACCGTTCTACGTGTGGCAGCGCTATCCAAAGCTGGTGCAACACGTCGATTTCATCACCGTGCATCTGCTGCCGTACTGGGAACAGATTCCGCGCAAGGATGCGATCGGCTTCGTGCTCGGCCAGTATCACGAACTCGAGCGACTGTTCCCCGGCAAGCACGTCGTGATCGGCGAGGTCGGCTGGCCATCCAACGGCGACCGCAAGAAATACGCGCAGCCCTCGATTGCGGACGAGGCACATTTCATCCGCGAATGGCTCAACGTGGCCGCCAACGAGCATATCGACTACTTCATCATGGAGGCATTCGATCAGCCATGGAAGGAGGCCAATGAAGGCCGCGCCGGCGCCTACTGGGGCGTCTTCAGTGCCGCGCGAACACCGAAGTTCGCATTCACCGGCACCGTCGTCGAGGCGCCGAACTGGCCATGGAAGGCGTTCGCCGCGTCGCTGCTCGGTCTGCTGCCGATGTTCTGGTTCGCGCGTCATTTCATCCGTTTCCGCGCACGCGGCCTGCTGTTCTTCCTGGTGTTGCTGCAGCTTTCCGCATCGATCCTGGTGTGGTCGGCAACACTGCCGTACGACTTCTATCTGAGCCCGCTCGACTGGGCGATGCTGACCCTGCTGCTGCCCGCCCAGCTCGCGATCATCCTGGTACTGCTGATCAACGGATTCGAGTTCACCGAGGTACTGTGGCATCGCCGCTGGCTGCGCCATTTCGGGCTTCTGGACAAGCTGCCCGAGCGTGAACAACCGTTCGTCTCGATCCACCTGGCCTGCTGCAACGAGCCGCCGGAGATGGTCGCGCTGACGCTCGATTCGCTGGCGGCGCTCGACTACGCAAATTTCGAAGTGCTGGTGATCGACAACAACACCAAACGTGACGAGGTGTGGAAGCCGGTCGAGGCGCATTGCGCACGGCTCGGATCGCGTTTTCGGTTCTTCCATCTCGACCCGTGGCCCGGATTCAAGGCCGGTGCGCTCAATTTCGGCCTGACCGAAACCGATGCGCGTGCCGACATCGTCGCTGTCGTCGACGCCGACTACGAAGTGCGCCACGATTGGCTCGCGGCACTGACCGGTTATTTCCGCGACCCCGGGATCGCCGTCGTGCAGTGTCCGCAGGCGCACCGCGATTGCGAGCACAATCATTTCCGTCGCATGTGCAGCTGGGAGAGCGACGGTTTCTTCCGCATCGGCATGCACCACCGCAACGAGCGCAATGCAATCATCCAGCACGGCACCATGACGATGGTGCGCCGCGAGGCGCTGACCGACAGCGGCGCCTGGTCGGAATGGACGATCTGCGAGGACGCCGAACTCGGGTTGCGCCTGATGCGCGCCGGCTACAAACTCGTGTATGTCGACGAAGTCATGGGTCGCGGCCTGACGCCGGCGGATTTCAAGGCTTACAAATCGCAACGCTACCGCTGGGCGTTCGGCGCGATGCAGATACTCAAGGCGCGCTGGGGCTGGATGACGCGCAGGGACAGTTCACTGAGCCGCGGTCAGCGCTTCCATTTCCTGACCGGATGGTTCTCATGGTTCGCCGATGCGTTGCACCTGGTGTTCACGATGATGGCGATCGCATGGACGGTCGGCATGGTCGGCTGGCCCGAATATTTCAGCCTGCCGATGCAGCTCTTTCTGGTTCCAATCCTCGGTTTTTTCGTCAGCAAGGCGGTGTTCGGCATCGCCCTCTATCGCAAACGGGTGCCATGTTCGTGGCGCGATACGCTGATGGCCGCGATCGCCAGCATGGGGCTTTCGCATGCGATCGCACGCGGCATTTTCCAAGGCCTGTGGAGCCGACAAGGCGTTTTCGTGCGCACCGCAAAAAGCCATCGCCAGAGCAAAAAACCGAACCCGTTCGTCGCGGTCAACGAGGAGTTGTTGATGTTCATCGCGCTGATGCTGTGCGTTGTCGGCATGCTCAACGCGGTCGGATTCAACTATATCGAAGGCAAGCTGTGGATCGCGATCCTCGCGGCGCAATCAATTCCGTATGCATCCGCGTTGGTTACTGCAGCGGTTGCGGCGCGTTCGGGCGACAGCGTCGGCTGAAACGCACGACAACGGCTACAAACCGGGACCGCAACCAGTATCATGGCGCAGCGCCGCAACCCATCCGGCGCGCAAGGTGCTAGGTTGCGTGGTGGCGCAACCGGCGCCATCGACCTGGAGACCACGCATGCTGCACGTAACACTCGCACCGTTAATCGCTCTTATCGCCGGCATCCTGATCCTGATCGTGCCGCGCATCCTCAACTACGTTGTCGCAATCTACCTGATCCTGATCGGTCTGCTCGGTCTGTTCGGCGGTTCGCTGCACCTCTAGGAACGCTGAAAACGGAAATCGAGCAACCCGCTGAAGCGATGCAGGGGACGCGTCGCATGCGGGGCATTCCCGCGGGTGATGGATCCGCTTGCCAGCATGCTGTCAGCGCCCGACTCTCGGTGCCGCGCGCCTGGAACGCGTGTCCCAGGCGCGCGCTGGAGTCTATTGGCAACCCGCCGCCGGCGCCGGGTTGATCTCGTCGATCGATCCGACGTGAAGTTGGCGGTGCCGATCACTTGGCGCGTCACCTCGCCCGGCGTGTCAAACGCGCCGCCGGCCGTTACCGTAATCGGTACGCCCTCAAGCATCAGCTCACCGGGCGTGTAGTCGTTGGTTTGCAGCGGTCCATGCAACAGATTCATGCGCCGCGGCAATAACTGCACTCTCCCGAAAGATTATGGACGCAAACGCTGCGTGTTAGCTTGAAGCGCGCCTTTTGCGTTTCGGTTTCAACATCGTGCCGCTGCAATTGCGCGCTCCGCAACGACATACCCAGATACGCTTGAGCGTCGGCGTCAGGCGTTCTCCCAAGGTGATGCCGTAGTCGTAGGTAAGTTCCTCGCCGACGCGAATTGGCCGCAAGGTTTCGATGACGACGCGATCGTGGCGCCGATCGCCGTCTTCGGCTTCCTCGACCGAGGCGACGCAGTTCGGTGCGCAACTGTGATTGATCCAGCGCGCCACGTTACCCTCGACATTCGCATCGATCACGTAACGATCGTTCAAGGTGAACAGGAACGTGTGGCCGCTATCGGTATTGCCGGAGTAGATCCGATCGGCCTGCGCATGCGTCAGCAAGCGACCTCGATATTCGACAACTTCGATGTCGCCGGCAAGATCGACAACGGCAAAAACGCCGTTGCCGTGAATTGGCGAGCGGCGTTGAACGATACGACGCATGGTGTTCGATCCGCGCTATTCGGGGGTCGAACAATATAACCGCTATGCTTGCGCTTTCGCTTGCCGCCATCCACCGATGACCGAAATTCGACCACAACTGCGCGGATTGATGTTCAAGCTCGCGTTGTTTTACGTGCTGCTGTCGCTACCGTCACTGATCCTGGTCGAGTCGACCATCCTGATCTTCGAATTCCAGCGCTTCATGGCCGGTGTCGAGGGCGGCACGCTGACACGCGCGACCAGCATCGCGGCCGACGAACTCGGGCAGCACTGGCCGACCGACTCTCCCGACCAGACAAAAGCCAGCCTCGAGACCTGGATCGAATCGTGGATTCTGCGACTGGAGCGTCCGCGTGAAGGCTTGTCGCCCGAGGATTCCTACGTGTTGCTCGAACTCTCCGCCGAACCATTGGTCGCGGCCGTGCTCGATGCGAACGGAAAGGTGCTGGCGCGTGCGCCGCGAACGGCTGGTTGGTCGGTCGCTCTGCCCAGTCGCGCCGAAACGCGGCTCGCCACGCAAACAACAGGCGCGAGCATCGCGCTCAAGGGTACCGACAGCCCGTACAAGATCCGCCGGGCGATTGCGCCGGTCCGCGCTGCCGATGGCCACCTGCTCGGTTTGCTGTTCGTCGAGTTGCGCCTGCCATTGCCCTGGCACAAGTTCCTGCTCGACGTCAGTTTCGAATGGCCGATCGTGCTGGCCTATCTGATCCTTTTCGGCCTCGCATCGTCATTCTTTCTGGCCGCGTGGGTAACGCGCCGGCTCAATCGCGTCGCGCGCGCGGCCAGCGCGTGGAGCCGCGGCAACTTCAGCGATCGCATCAATGATCGATCGCGTGACGAACTCGGCCGCATGTCGGCCGTGCTCGATCGCATGGCGCTCGACCTGCAAGGGTTGCTGCGTTCGCGCGCGCAACTCGCAACGCTGACCGAACGCCAGCGCCTCGCGCGCGACCTGCACGACACCGTCAAGCAAAAGGCCTTTGCACTGAACCTGCAGCTCGCCGGCGCGCGCCGTGTGCTTGGCGAAACGCCGGCCGCCCAGCGGCTCGACCTCGCACAACACCTGACACATCAGATCCAGCAGGAGCTTGCGCAGATTCTCGACGAGTTGCAGGCCTCCGACACCGACTTGCCGTTCGCCGAGCGCCTGCGCGCGCGCGCGACCGACTGGTCGCATACCAGCGGCATGGCGCTTGCGTTCTCGCTCGACGACCTGCCTTCACTGCCGGCGGCAACCGAAGAGTCGTTGCTGCGCATCGTCGATGAGGCATTGGCCAATGTGTTGCGTCACAGCGGCGCCGACCGGGTTGAGATCACGCTCCGTCGCACGGCGGATCGGGCGCGTCTCGCAATCACCGATAATGGCCGTGGCATGCCCGACGATGCGAGCGCAGGCATGGGCCTCGGCAACATGCGCGAACGCGCGCAAGCGCTGCGCGACGGCCGTTTCGACATCGATACGCCGCCGGGACGCGGTACCTCTGTCAGCATCAGTTTCGCCTTGACCGGTACACCGAGCACATGAACGAAAATCCGATCCGCATTGTCATCGCCGACGACCACGTACTGGTACGGCAGGGTATTCGCGCATTTCTCGAGACCCACACCGATCTCGCAATCGTCGGCGAGGCCGAAGACGCATCGGGTGCGGTGCAGCTTTGCATCGAGCATTCACCGGATGTGGCGCTGGTCGACCTGGTCATGCCGGGCGGAGGCATCGAAGCCACGCGCAAGATTCGCGCGGCGAGCCCGGATACCCAGGTGGTATTGCTGACCTCGTTCGAGGATGCCCAGCAGATCGTCGCGGCGGTGCAAGCCGGCGCGCTTTCGTGCCTGCTCAAGGACGTCGATGCCGATGCGCTCGCCGATGCCTTGCGCAAGGCCGCGCACGGCGAAGCGGTGCTGCATCCGCGTGTCGCGGCGCGTCTGGTCGATGCTTTGCACCAAGGCACCGCAACGGGCAGCAGGGTGCTTGAGAGCCTGAGCCAGCGCGAACACGAAGTGCTGACGCTGATGGCCGAAGGCATGAGCAACCTGAGCATCGCCGAACGCCTCGGCATCGGCGAAAAAACGGTCAAGACCCACGTCAGCAACGTACTCGGTAAACTCGGCGTCAGTGACCGTACCCAGGCCGCGGTCTATGCGTGGAAGAGCGGCCTGAAAAAACGCGAATCGTGATCGAGCGAGTTGCAGCGGTCGACCACGCAGACGCCTCAGCCGGCGCCGGTCAGGCCGTCGCGACTCGCCACGCAATGGTCGGCCAGAACCCTGGCGACGCACATGCTGACTCGCTTGCCGGTCGGAATATGCAGGAATTCGTTCGGCCCGTGCGCATTCGAATGCGGGCCGAGCACGCCGGTGATCAGGAACTGCGCACCTGGGAACTTCTCGCCAAGCATGCCCATGAAAGGGATGCTGCCACCCTCGCCCATATACGCGGGCGGCGCGCCGAAATAATCGGACGAGGCGGCGGCGACCGATTCCTCAAGCCATGAAGACAGCGCCGGTGCGTTCCAGCCGGACGCTGCCTTTTCGAGCTTGAAGCTGACCTCGCACCCGTACGGCGGATCGGCTTCGAGCAGGCGTTTGACGAATTTCCCGGCCGCGTCGCCATCAAGCGTCGGCGGCAGGCGCAAACTCAACTTCGCTGCGGTGAACGGACGCATCACGTTGCCGGCCGAATCGAGAGCCGGGATGCCATCCATGCCGGTCACCGCGAGTGCCGGGCGCCAGGTGCGATTGAGCACGAGTTCACCAGCATCCGAATCGATCGGGCGCATGCCGTCGACGAACGGGAACTTCGAATACACCGCATCACCGAGTACTTCGGCCGACTCTTTCGCTTGTTCGATCCGCTGCGGCGGGATCTCCACATGCAGTTCGGCCGGTTTGATCGTGCCGCTGACCTCATCCTCGAGCCGCGACAGCAATTGCCGCAGGATGCGGAAACTCGAGGCGACAACACCGGACGCGTCGCCCGAGTGCACGCCTTCCTCGAGTACCTTGACCGTCAGATTGCCGCCGCTCATTCCGCGCAACGAAGTAGTCAGCCACAACTGATCGTAATTGCCGCAACCCGAATCCAGACACACCACCAGCGACGGCTTGCCGATGCGATCGGCCAGATGATCGACGTAGTACGGCAGATCGTAGCTGCCGGATTCCTCGCAGGCTTCGATCATCACCACGCAGCGTGCGTGCGGCACGCCCTCGGCATGCAACGCCTGAATCGCGCTCAGACTGCCGAATATCGCGTAGCCATCATCGGCGCCACCGCGCCCGTAAAGCCTGTCCCCTTCAATTACCGGCTTCCACGGTCCAAGATGTTCGGACCAGCCGGTCATTTCCGGCTGCTTGTCCAGATGGCCGTACAGCAACACGCAGTCTTCCGTCCCGGCGCCGGAACCGGGACTGGCAGGCACCTCGATGAAGATCAGCGGTGTGCGATCGGGCAACCGCACCACCTCAAGCTGCATTCCGTTGATCGGCTGCGCCACTGCCCAGGCCTCCATCAACGCGACCGCCCGATCCATATGGCCATTTTCGACCCATTTCGCATCGAACATCGGCGATTTGTTCGGAATCCTGATGTATTCGACCAGTTGCGCGACGACCTCGCGGTCCCACAGGTCGGAGATGAAGTTGCGGGTGCGCTCGACATTCATTGGATTGCGTCCGGATAGTTGAATCGTTGCCCCATCTTAACGCGCATGACGGAAAATGCCCGCGGGTAGGAAACTTCCTACAGGCAAACATGATGCTTTCGCACCCTTCCGGATGAAGCGCCGCGGTAGCGGTCGTATCGATAGCTGCCCAGAATGACCGGCGCAACTGATACCGCGACCATCTTGAAGGAGTCATCCGATGAACCTGCTGCAAAAGAGCCTCGCCGCGATCGCGTTCGCCATCGCATTCACCGTCGCCCTGCCGGCCACCGCTGCGGGCCCGGTCGACATAAACAGCGCCGATGCCAAGTCCCTTGCTGAAGGCATGCAAGGTATCGGTCTCAACAAGGCCGAGGCCATCGTTGCTTATCGCAACGCGCACGGGCCATTCAAGAGCGCCGACGAACTGGCCAAGGTCAAGGGTATCGGCCCGAAGACCATCGCCAAGAATCGCGACTCGATCATGGTCGGCAATTCCCCGACGAACCGAGCCGACGAGAGCCACAGCGGCACAACGCCGGGCGTGTGACGCGCCGGGCGCGGCGCCGGCAGACCGTCGTGCCGCTCACACTGATCTGACCACGAGGATCGGCCGGCGCCAATCCGCATGATATGATCCCGCGCCCCGGTCGAGCCGTGGTGACCGCGCGATACACGGATGCATCGCGCGCAAACCCGGTGCGCAAGCGTCTGATTTATGGCAGACGAGTCCGCACATGGGCTCGACCGGTAGAGCTGGGACTTCCCGGCATGGGTTTGCTCAACCCGATGTTTGCCTGCACGCATGATTCTTCCCCGCTACCACATCGGCCCATCGCGGATTCCGGGCGCAGGGCAAGGCTTGTTCCTCACCGAGCCGCTCGCGCGCGGCCGCCTGATCACCGCCCCGGACGGCATCGCACACGTCTATCGCTTCGACGAAGTGCTGGCGATGCCCGACGCCGAAAGCCTGTTGCCCGCGACCGTGCGCTGGTTCGAGGATCGCTACACGGTAACCCCCGACTGGCCTGACGAGTGCTACGTCAACCACGCATTTTCGCCGAGTGGCCTGTGGCATCTCGGCTTTGTATTCGCCAACGCCGACCTCGAGGCAGACACCGAGATCACCGTCGACTATCGCCACCTGCTCGCACCGGGCCAGGAAGAGGCCTTTGTCGACGCCGAAAGCGGCGAGCGCATCATCGGCTACACTTGGCAGCAGAGCCTGACCGCGTCCAGCAGGGCGTTGGTCGCACTGCTCACCTGATTCCGATGCTGCAAATTCCCACCATAGAAACCGAACGCTTGCGTCTTTCCGCGCTCGGCGAACGCCATTTCGAGGCCTACGCCTCGATGCTCGCCGACGCGAGCAGCACGCGCTTTGTCGGCGATGGACAACCGCTCGACCGCATGAATGCCTGGCGTTCGATGGCGATGCTGCTCGGTCATTGGGTGCTGCGCGGATACGGCATGTGGGCGGTGGAGTTGAAGGAAAGCGGCGAATTCGTCGGCCGTGTCGGGCTGCACAACCCGGAAGGCTGGCCCGATATGGAACTGGGCTGGATGCTGATGCCGGATCAGCGACACCACGGCTATGCGACCGAGGCCGGAAGTGCCGTGCTTGAATACGCATTCGCGAACCTCGATACGCAACGCGTCATCAGTCTGATTCGCGCCGACAACAATGCCTCCGAGCGCGTGGCACGTCGCCTCGGCGGGAGGCAGGCGACCACGATCGATTTTCTGGGCGGCGCGACGCTGGTGTACGTCTACCATCCGACCGAAACGGACTCTTGAGCATGCCCGCGGTGATACCCGCATGATCCGTTGCTTGCGCGAGTCCGGGTACCGCCGTCAGCGCTCGAAAAACGGAAGCGGCTGAACACAGCAAACCCCCTGGACGCGATGGGTTCTCGGAAACGCTGATCACGCGCGAGGCGCGCTACTGCAGCGGAGAAAATCCGGGCTCAATCCCAACGATCGTCCCGCGTATACACGCGCGCGTCCGCGACCCTGACCGGAAACTTTGCCACCGGCTCGTAGGCCGGCGGGCACAATACCGCACCGCTGCGGATGTCGAAGCGTGCACCGTGCCGCGGGCATTCGACCTCGTGGCCTTCGATCACGCCACCGGTCAACTCGCCGCCATCATGCGTGCAAAGATCCTCAATGGCGTAAAGCTCGCCGTCGACGTTGAATACCGCGATCGGGGTATCGCCATCGTAGACGACGCGATATTCCCCGGGCAGCAGGTCCGCACGTGCGCACACTTCGATCCAGTCGTTCATTTGAGCGTTTCTCCACCGGACGGACGTGCGCTTCCCGCCACGCGTGCCGCATCGATGGCCGGGCAACGCGATGATCCTTTCGAAAGGGTCCGCAACATGGTTCTCGTCGTAATAGTCGTCACCTTTACCGCGGCGCATCGGCAATAGCACAGACTTGCTGTTGGCGCTTACCTGACAACGCCGCTGCCCGAGGTGCCGCGCGGATCGGACGCCGCATGCAACTGGTTGGTCTTGCGGTTCCACGACACGACGTTCATGAAGCCCCAACGGCGCTCGCCCTGATTGACCGTATAACCCATGTCGGCCAGCGACTTCAGCTCTGCCGGGCTGAATGTGCCGGGTTCGGCGGACACCACGTCCGGCAGATACTGGTGGTGAAAGCGCTTGGCATCAACGATCCGCTGCGGCAGTTCGCCGTCGATGAACCCTAGTACGGCTTCGAACACCATCGTGATGATGCGGCTGCCGCCTGGCGTGCCGATCACGCCGACGCGGTCTTTGCCGATCACGAACGTCGGCGTCATCGATGACAATGGACGATGCCCGGGCTTGGGCGCATTGGCATCGTTTCCGACCAGACCGTACACGTTCGGTACGCCGGGCTCGAGTGCAAAATCGTCCATTTCATCGTTGAGCACGAACCCGGTGCCCGCAACCTCCAGGCACGAGCCGAACGGGATATTCACCGTCTGTGTCGCCGACACCATGTTGCCGCCGACGTCGATAATCGAGAAATGCGTGGTGTGGGTGCCATCGGGCGATACCAGATAACCGGGCAGCAGATTGCTCGGCGTGGCCTTGTCCGGAAGGATCGACGCGCGCAAGCCCGCGGCATATTGCGGACTGGTCAGCAGTGCGATCGGCATGTCGACGTAATCGGGATCACCCAGATATTCGGCGCGGTCGCGGTACGCGCGCCTCATCGCCTCTATCATCAGATGCACGCGATGCACGCGGTTGAGTCCGGCCAGGTCATAACCCGACAGGATGTTGAACATTTCGGCCAACGCGATGCCACCCGAGGACGGGGGCGACGCGGTCACGATATGCCAATCGCGATAATCAAACGCTATCGGTGCGCGTTCCTTGGCCGCATAGCCGGCCAGATCCTTGAGCGACCAATTGCCACCAGCCGCGCGGACACCATCGACCAATCGAGCCGCAAACACACCGCGATAGAAGGCATCGTTGCCGTTGGCTGCCAAGGCTTCCAGCGTATGGGCCAGATCGGGATCCTTGAATGTCCAGCCTGCTTCGGGCACTTTTCCATCAGGCAGGAACAATGCAGCGGCAGCCGGATAGCGTCGCATGATCTCCTTGCGATAGCCGAGTTCTCGCAGGAAACGCGCATCCGGCTGGAAACCATCGCGCGCAATGCGAATTGCGGGTGCAAGCGATTGCTTGAGCGACAGCTTGCCGTAATGCCCGGCGAGCCAGACCAGCGCCGCCGGTTCACCGGGGATTCCGGCCGACAGCGGACCGTTGAGCGTCTTGTCGCGATCGAGCTTGCCCGCCGCATCGAGATACTGTTTCGCATCCACTGCGGCTGGCGCGGTTTCGCGCGCATCGAGCATGACGTCGCGGCCGTCGCTGGCGCGATGCAGCAGGAAGAAACCACCACCACCCAAACCGGAGCTTTGCGGTTCGACGACGGCCAGCGTCGAGGCCACCGCGACGGCCGCGTCGAACGCGTTGCCGCCCTTGGTCAGCACCTCGAATCCGGCCGCCGTCGCCAGTGTATGCGCGCTCGCGATCGCGGCGTGCCCCGGCCGCTTGGTGGCGGCCGATGCGAGCGATGGCATCGTCGCAACGAGGATCACGACAACCATGGTCTGCAACGTGCGCATTACACGCTCTCCTTGCGGGTCAGTCGCGCGTATTTGGCCAACAACTGCTGCCGCGATTCGGCATGCGCGGGATCAGGAAAAATGCACTCGACCGGGCAAACCTCGAGGCACTGAGGCGCATCGTGGTGACCGACGCATTCGGTACAGTGCTGCGGCGCGATCTCGTAGAACTCGCCACCCATCGAGATTGCGTTGTTCGGACACACCGGTTCGCACACATCGCAGTTGACGCATAACTCGGAAATCTTCAATGCCATTGCGATCAAACTGCCATGTTCTCCCGGGAATATTGTTTTGCCCGGAGACGCGAAGGTGCTGGCGCCGCGCGAGAGGCGTCGCCGCTAGCCGCCATTCGACCGCTTACTTCATTTCGACGAAGCGGAACTCTGCGCCGGAACCGGCCAGTGCCTGCTTGACGCGGTCGGCATCAGCCTGGGCGCCAATGAACAGGATGATGACGCCCTTGAACGATCCGGACTGGACATCCTTGAACGCCGCCAGGATCAGATCGGCAGTCTTGGCTGAATCGGGGCCGCCGAATGCCATCATGTTACCGGGCAACACGCCACGCAGGACCACGTTGCGGACATTTTCGAGCTGATTGCTGCGGTCGGTGGCAGCTGCATCATCCTCGCCGCCCGGCACGAAATACATGTAGGGCGTAGTTGAGGTCATGCCTTGCATGTTGTTGGTGACGACATTGACCAGATATTTCTTCCAGGCCGCCTTGTCGGCGCCGGCTGCCGGCGCCGACTCGACCTTGGGCGTGGCCTCGACGCCGGCATTGTCGGCTGGTTTGTTGCACCCGTTGAGCGAAAACGCCGCGATCGACGCGAGAGTGATAATGGCGAGAAGGTTGCGCATGGTCATGGTTCCCTCAGTTCACGATGGAATTTCGATAGCGCCGCGACAGCGCTCTCTCGACCGCCGGGTGAACAAACCCGGAAACGTCGCCGCCGAGACGCGCCACCTCGCGCACCAGCGAGGATGAAATGAAACTGTACTGTTCCGCCGGCGTCAGGAACAGGGTTTCCGCTTCGGGAATCAGATGCCGGTTCATGCTGGCCAACTGGAACTCGTATTCGAAATCCGAAACTGCGCGCAGCCCGCGCAGGATGACGTCGGCACCGATATCGCGCACGAAATGCGCAAGCAGCGACGAAAACCCGAGCACCTCGACGCCGAAAACGCCGGCCAGTGCCTCGCGCGCAAGCACAATGCGTTCGGCAAGATCGAAACTCGGTCCCTTTACCGGGCTGTCGGCAATCGCGACGACGACCCGGTCGAACAACGGCGCGGCCCGGCTGATCAGATCGGTATGGCCGTTGGTGATCGGGTCGAACGTGCCGGGATAGACCGCGACCCGCGAGGTACGTTGCGAACGTGCCATTCTACCCTGCGCACTGTGCGACGAATCAGGCGCTAGCTTAACAGGGAGTGGAAAACCGGCGATACAGCACATGGCGCATCGCACCTGCGCGACCCTCCCGGTGCATCTGCCACGTGACCGGAAATTCGAGCCTGGCCGCAAGCGGCATTTCCACATGAATCCACGCATCCGGCCGCAACCACCCGCGCTCCTCGAGCGACATTGCGGCCGGCTTCCATAGATTTGCCGCGAACGGCGGATCGAGGAACACGAGATCGAACGGTCTCGCCGAGCCGCCGAGAAACTTCGCGACATCGGCCTGGACGACTTGGGCATGGTCCAGCTTGAGGCGCGCAACGTTGTCGCCGAGCAATCGAGCCGCCGCGCGATCGCGCTCGATGAATGTGCAGGCCGCGGCACCGCGCGACAGCGCTTCGATGCCCATCGCGCCGGTTCCGGCGTACAGGTCGAGACAATCCGCCCCGACAACGATCGGCGCCAGCCAGTTGAACACGGTCTCGCGTGCCCGATCAGGCGTTGGCCGCAGACCCGGCGCATCGGGCACAACAAGGCGCGACCCGCGCAACGCTCCGCCGATAATGCGCACCTTCCCCGGAGTGGTGCGCGAATCGCTACGTTTCATCTGTGTACTCGCAAGCAATGACTCATTTCCGATACGCCTGGCTCATGGAAGTTTGCTGGCGCCAGCCGCGCTCGCCATGAGCTTATCGCAACGCCTGTACCCCTCGACAGCCAGCGCACTTGCTTGGTATTCGCTTCTCTCGCCCTTGGTAATGATGCGAGAGACGCGCAGCGCAAACACCCGAGCGCACACATGGCACGCGCGAGCCGGTGTTAGCATGTTGCCGCATTTTTCGCTGAAATCGCTCGCAATGCCGAAGTTCTGGAAGAAACCACAAAAACCCGTCGAAGATGCGGCGCAAAACAAGCCCGGCACCACGTCTACCGGACCGATTGTCGAGTCGATTGCGCCGACCGTTGCAACAACGGCTGCATCTGCACCGGGCTTTTCCGCAGATGAAATGATCGACGCCATAGCGGTGTTAGAGGATGAGCCGGCCACTCCGACCACTGCGCTGCGGACACCGCACGTGCCGCCATCCTGGCGCGAGCGCCTCGCGGGCAATGCGGTCGGACGCGGACTGTCGACATTGTTTGCGCGCAATCCGGTACTCGACGATGCGTTGCTCGACGAGCTGGAAACCTGCCTTATCGGCGCCGACGTCGGTGTTGGCGTTTCCACCGAACTGACCGAGCGTCTGCGCGTGCGGGTCGCCAAGCGCGAGTTCGCCGACAGCAGCGCGCTGCTTCACGCGCTGCGCGGTGAGCTGGTCGCATTGCTGCAACCGGTGGAACGGGCTCTCGATGTCGGCGGCAAACGACCCTTTGTCATGCTCGTTGTCGGCGTAAACGGGGTCGGTAAGACCACAACGATCGGCAAGCTCGCGCGCCGCTATCTCGATCAGGCCCGCTCGGTACAACTCGCGGCAGGCGACACGTTTCGCGCCGCCGCAATCGAGCAATTAGGCGCTTGGGGCGCGCGCAACGGCGTGCCGGTAACCGCGCAAACCATCGGCGCAGACGCCGCCAGCGTGATATTCGACGCACTGCAAACCGCGCGCGCGCGCGCCGCCGATGTATTGATCGCCGATACAGCGGGACGCTTGCATACGCAGTCGGGCCTGATGGACGAACTCGCCAAGATTCGGCGCGTGCTCGGCAAGCTGGACGCGAGCGCGCCGCACGAGGTTCTCCTGGTCATCGACGGCAGCACCGGACAGAACGCGATCCACCAGGTGGCCAGTTTCCACAAGGCGATCGGCGTCACCGGACTCGTCGTCACCAAGCTCGACGGCACCGCCAAGGGAGGAGTGGTGTTTGCGCTCGCGCGCGAATTCGGCCTGCCGATCCGCTACATCGGACTTGGCGAAAACGCCGAGGATCTGCGCGTGTTCAGGGCGGCGCCCTTCGTCGACGGCCTGCTGCCAGCTGCGCCGACTGCGTGAACGAATTGCGCCCCACGGACGCGGCAACGATATCGACCTGTGGCGCTCGCTCCGATATTGTGCGCATCGGGATATGCAGCACCGCCGCCCTTGAAGGCCGATGAAATCGTTTGCGACCCGCCTGCTCGCGTGGTTCGACCTGCACGGCCGCACAGATCTCCCCTGGCAGCATCCGCGCACACCGTATCGGGTCTGGCTCAGCGAGGTCATGTTGCAGCAGACTCAGGTGCAGACGGCGATTCCGTATTTCCGGCGTTTCGTCGAGGCACTGCCGGCAATCGAAAGCCTCGCCGCAGCGCCGACCGACGATGTGCTCGCGCTGTGGTCCGGACTCGGCTACTACAACCGCGCACGCAATCTGCAACGCGCCGCGCAGATCTGCATCGCCCGTCATGCCGGGGAATTGCCGTCCACCTTCACCGATCTCGTCGCGCTGCCCGGCATCGGTCGGTCCACGGCCGGCGCGATTCTCGCCCAGGCGTTCGGACAGCGCCGCGCAATCCTCGATGGCAATGTGCGGCGCGTGCTTGCGCGATGGCGAGGGATTCGGGGAATCACGAGCACGACTGCCGTGCAGCGACGCCTTTGGCAGTACGCCGACCAACTCACCCCGTGGACGCGCGTCGCCGATTACACGCAGGCGATCATGGATCTCGGAGCTGGCGTCTGCACACACAGTCAACCGCGTTGCGACGCGTGCCCGCTCAACCGCGATTGCGTCGCGCGACGGGAAGGATCGACCGCCGAATTGCCGCAAACCAGATCTCCCAAAGCGCGGCCGACGCGCCGCACGGCCATGTTGATCGTCCAGGATGAGGCAGGCCGCGTGCTGCTCGAACGCCGCCCACCAATCGGCGTCTGGGCGCAACTTTGGAGTCTTCCCGAATCAGCCGAAGCCAGCAGCGCGCTGTCCTCGTTGTCGGATCGGCACGGTCTGCGCGCGCAAGCCGCGGGCGAGCTGCCGCAATTCGTGCATACCTTCAGCCATTATCATCTTGAGGTGGCGCCACTGCTGTTCAAAACCGTTCGAGTACCATCGACAATCGGCGAAGCGATCGATTGCGGCTGGTTTGCCCGCGACGAACTCGAAGCGATCGGCCTGCCATCGCCGGTGCGCAAACTGCTGAATACTGTGCTGCAATCCGCTCGGACTTGATGGAGAGCCTCGTCGTGGCAAGAATCGTCTACTGCGTCAAGTTGAAGCGTGAAGCCGCAGGACTGGCCTTCGCACCATGGCCCGGTGAACTTGGCAAACGCATCTTCGAAAACGTGTCGGCCGAGGCCTGGAACACGTGGCTCGCGCATCAGACGATGCTGATCAACGAAAATCGCCTGAACCTGCTCGAGCCGAAAACGCGCGCGTTCCTCGGCGCGGAAATGGAGAAATATTTCTTCGGCGAAGGCTCGGACAAACCGGGCGGTTACGTCGCTCCCGAGGCCGGCTGAGCGGCTACTTTCCCGCTGCGTCGCGTTGCTTGTCCATTCGGCCGACATCGATCGGCTGGATCTTCGTGATCCGACATCGATCGCCCCGCAAGGCCACGTAATCGAAGCGCTTGCTGACCTGATGCAACTGCACCGAGGTGATGCCGATCGAGGAAGTCCACTCAAGTCGCGGGCACGGTTGCTCTACGGTCAGCAGATACGCTTTCTTGATCGTCGGCCAGACGACAACCTTGTCGGGCCCGGCCAGTTGCCATTTGTACAACGACCAGAACTGGAAAGAATCGACCGGCGTCTCGAGATATGGCGTGTACTTGTCCAGGTTCCGCTGCTGCGTCGCGCGCGTATCGGCATTGGCACTGCCTGTCGTTGCGACCAGACCGCCCAACAACAACACGATCCAGGTCTTCATCGAACATCCTCCGCCACGGGATAGATCTCACGGACGTTGCACGAGGCCCGCTCGTCGCGAGCCGGCGCTGCGTCGATCAGCTTTTCGCGCAGCGCCGGAACCAGCGCATCGGGAATTCAACAAGCGATTGACTGTGACGTCGTCACCTGATGTCTACATCTGCATGCCGTGATGCTTGAGGTGACCAGTCAAATCGGCAACCTTGGCGTAATCGATTGGCTGGATGGAAGCGATCTTGCATTGCGCGCTGCCGACTCTCACCGCATCGGTCCCAACCATGACTTTGCCATCGGTTGATGTCATCGCAACGCTGTCCGCGCTGCTCAACCCGTTGCAGGGTTGTTGGACGCGAACCAGCCACGGTTTGTCGTTGGCAGTCCAGACCGCGAGCGAGTGGTTGTCGAGCGCCTGCCAATCCACCATGGGAGCCGCCGGCATCTGCTGTACGTCGCTGCCGGCCGCATTCTGATATCTCTGGATGTCGCGCGCACCCTTGATCGAACTTGCCGATGCGACCCCGCAACCGATAGCCACCAACGTGGTCGCGATCGCGATTGCTGTCCTTTTCATGATTCACCTCGTACGCCGATTCGACGCCTCGGCCTTGGCGCTCCCCGAAGCAACGGCTTCCATTTGGAGTGCGCCGAGCCGACAAGGTTGCCTGGATGTCGCGTTCCATTTCGCATGCATTCACGTCCCGGCGCGCCAGAGTCGAGCGGGAACGTGATGCTCAGTCCACAAGCCGATCCAGCGCGCGCTCAGCCTGGCCGCGTTCATGGTCGGACAGTTTGCGCGCGACCGCGCGATAACGCGCGATCAAGTCAGCGTCGTTCGGCATCTCGCGCGCGAGCGCGACCAGCACTTCACGCGTTTCATAGTCCGAACCCATTCCATTGGTCGCGTCGAGGACGGCGCGTGCGCCGGCGACACCGAACCTCGGTGCGGCGATCAGGGCAAGCAACGCCGTTCGCCGCTCGTAATCCGACCCGATGTCCGCGGCGGCAGTCACGTACGTCTGGGCGACGCGGTCCGCATCGCCAATGTTCTTTATCGCGCCGACCAGCAATTCGCGGCGTTCGTAGTCCGAGTCGATCGACTTCGCGGCGCCAATGATCTGCGCGAGGGTCACGTCATCGAGCGGCCCGGACGTGAGCAATGCACTCAATACGCGGCGGTGCTCGTAATCCGACCCTATTCCGGACGCGGCTCGCAGCCATGCGGCGCGCACGCTCGGGTCGTGCGCCAGTGTCGGCATCATCGCGACCAGGAGTTCGGCGCGCTCGTAATCGGAGTCGATCTTGCCGGCCTGGGCAAGCACAAGTTTCTGCTGTTCCGGGTCGAATGGCTGCACCGCGGCAAGCGCGACCAGCGCGTTGCGGCGCTCGTAATCGGAGTCGATGCCGTCAACCAGGCCGATCGCGCGCGTCATCTGCGCATCGCTCAGCTTGCCGAGCTTGGCCAGTTGCTTCAGGTACACGCCTCGCGCGTAACCCGAATCGATGCGGCCGATCTCGTCGAGCACCGCGCCGGCACCGCCGTTCGCATGGATGCGCTTGACGCGTGCCTCGGCATCGATTGCAGCCTCGCGAATCACGACCGCGATGATGCCTGCGATCCAGCGCTGCGCCGCCGCGTCGACCGGTTGCTCGCGACCATCGACGAAATAGTGGCGCTCAATCCGACCATCGCTGCTCGCATAGTCGACACGGCGCGTGCTGCCACCCTGCGTTTCGCCGAAACTTGCGCTGCCACCATCGCTGAGCGTCGCGATATCGGTCTCGTCTGTGTTGAACGTCACCTTGCCGTCAATTTTCGCGTTGTAACCGTGTCCGTTGTGGCTGATGCTCACACTGGTGAATTCAGATTTGCTTCCGGACAGTCCGGTATCGCTGGAAATGTGCACGTGATAACCCGTGCCTCTCGCCGGCGCTGTTGTAGCGGCCACCGGCGCGGTTGGGGGAGCCGGCGGTGAAGGGGCTGGAGGCGGTGTCGGTGGCGCGCCTGCATACTGTGCGTGCGCAACTTTTGACGTGAAACCGGGCATCACGAATACGGCGAGCGTCAGCACCAGGATGCTTGCCGCACCCGTGCATATGCGCGAGCAGTTCGTGTTCAACGGAACTCCGCCTATCAGCTGATCGATGCGTTGCAGCAGCGGCGAATCGCGATGCGCCATCGCCGCTACCAGGTCCGACTCGAATTCGCCATGTTGACCGGCGCACTCGGCCAGGCATTCGGCCAGCGAACGCCCATCGCCGAGGTGGTGTGCCGCCCACGCGTCGCAGGCGAGTTCCGCGATCTCGTCGAGTCGACGACGCACCACGGCCAACGGCAGGAACCACAGCAGTGCGCACCACAACGCCGTCGCCAGCTTCCAGGCAGGATCGCGCCGCGCCAGATGCGCGATTTCGTGCGCAAGCATCGCGCGCACCTGCTGGCGGTCGAGCAGTTCAAGTGCCCAGCGTGGCAAGATGATGCACCCTCCCGGCAGCGCGATTGGACTGGCGAGATCATCCAGCGCAGCCAGCTGCGGCAATGCAACCCGAGCGTGGATCGCAAACGCCGCGGCGTCGGCGGCACTAACGGAATCATCGAGAGGTTGCGCACCGGCAATTTCGCGGCCGATATGCCGCCACTTGAATAGCACCCGCGCCAGCGCGATCAGTGCGCCGGCGAGCCAACCGGCGACAAGAACGTTCTGCCATGAAACCTTCCACGACAAATGCCGCGGTTGGATATCAGCCGTCGCATCGAGCTGCGTTCGCGCAATTGCGCTTGACCGGCCTTTATACGTCTTCGGAGCGGACGCAACGCCCGGCATGGTGTCCTGCGCTGGATATACCTGGCGACTGGAAGCCGGCAGGTGCGGCGCAAAGGCCGGCATCGTTGCATCACTCGGTGCAGATCCGGTCTGCGCCGTATCGGTCACGGGCAATGCGAACCGCGCGGGCGACGGCAGGTCGATGAGGATCTGCGCCGTCGCGCTCACGACAGCACCGAACAGCGCCACACGCCACAACCATTCGCGCCAAGCCAGCCGCGCGCGCAGCGCGCCACGATCGATGAACCAGGCAATCACGATCAGGATGCCGGCATGCAGTGTCAGTGTCAGCAACCAGCTTGCGACGAGTTCACTTCGCATCGCGTTCCTCCCGCGCCAGCCGGCGCTTGATCTTCGCAAGATCGCCCGCCGCGATCTCGGATTCCTGCACCAAGTGGGCAACCAGCTCCTCGGCGTCGCCCGCGAACAGCGTGTCGAGCAGACCGGCCACCATGGAGCGACGCACATCCGCCTCGGCGACCAGTGCGCGATAAAAAAACTGGCGCCCGTCGCGACGTCGCGCCACGACGCCGCGCTTCTCCAATCGCGTCAGCAACGTCGCAATCGTCGTGTGCTTGAGCCCGCGTTGTTCGGCAAGTTCAATCGCAACATCCGCCGTGCTGGTTTCCCCGCGCTGCCACAGCACGCGCATCAACGCGATCTGCAGCTCGCTCAACGTGACATTCGGCCTCTTGCCCATGTTCGGAACCGCCATCTACAGTCGTCGTACTACACTTGTAGAATAAAATCGTGCCGAGCGCAACCGGGCCGGAAGTCATGGTGTCGGGAAGGCAGCGGAAGCTGTGCAGCAAACCGCGCCTCAAGGACGCCGATCGGGAGCTGCTGAGGAGGCTTTTGCGAAAGTGGTGGCCAGGGGCGGAATCGAACCACCGACACGAGGATTTTCAGTCCTCTGCTCTACCAACTGAGCTACCTGGCCCCGCAAGAACACGCGCTCGACGGAAACGACCGCAGGGGCGCGTATTAGAGCCGCGGCCTGCGGTTGCGTCAACCCGACGCGAGTTGGAGCGCGCCATAACATCAACGGCGCGAGCCAACAATGGCGTTCCGCGACATATCGAGAAAGACCCGGTTTGGAGCATACCTATGGCCATCCTTGTTTCTTCTACGTGATCTCGATGATGCGCCCAGATGCGCTGAAGGACGAACTGCGCCGGCGTACCGCGCACGGCGGTCGCTCGTATCCGCCGAGCTGCGCGAGATCGTGTGCGAATCGCTGCCCGGAGACGAACCTGCACGTCAGTTCAACGTTCACTTTTCGCGCCCTTGGTGCGCTTTCCATCGCGACCACGTTCAGGGATCCCAACAATGAGCCGCCGACCGTATTTTTTTAACTCAGGCGCAAGCTGCGTTCTGGTAGATTGCACGGCGGCGGATCGTGAGATGCCCGAGCAGCGCCAGCCGAGAGGCTCGCCGGGTTGCGAATGGACGATTTGGATTCCCCCTGTTCCTTCGTCGCTACTTTTCCTCGCTAGCCTTCCGCCAACCCTTTCGGAAACAACCCGGCGTTGCCGGACGGCGCGGTCGCAGGAGACCCCGCGGCAACGCGCCGCGCGCCGCATTGTTTCGTCATCGTCGGGATCGATCGGGTGATGTACCCGGGGCTCTGCGCACGTCAAGTGCGCGAGCCTTCTCCAACTCCGGGCGAAGCGACGTACAGGCCCATCAATACAGGCCCATCAGCTGTGAGCACAGGCGGCGGTGAGACAATCGGTGCTATCGAACGCGACCAATCATCTCGCCCGCGCAAAGGCGTGACAAAGCACCCGATCGACAGCGCCCTGAATGAACGCCCGTCAGCGGGTTGCCGGCTTGCTCTTGCGCAGCGGCGCCTTGCGCGAGCGCGATTTCGCGGCGCGCGGCGCGCTCGACGATGAATGGTTCGCGCGCGATTCCTGTGCGCGGCGAAGGATCCAGCCGATCGCTACGCCCGCGAGTCCAATGATGAGCACCGATTCCAGCGGGCGTTCGGCGATAAAACCGGCCGTCGACTTGCGCGCGTTCCGTCCCTTGGTGAGCACGTCATCACCCAGCGCGCGTGCACTGCTCCATCCCGCCGAACCTCGCCTCGCGACAGCCTGATTTGCGTCACGCAAGGTCGCGATGAGGGCGTGCGACGCATCGGCAACGCGTGAACCGATGTCGGCGTATCCAGGTACTTTCCGGTCCATCCATTTGATCGACATATCGATTCCCGTTGCGTGACGAGTCCGTCCCTCTATCGTTCGCGCCGCCAAATTTGCGACGCGATACTCGACCTATAGAGAACGATCGAACTCGTCGACCTGATGTTCGGCTGCATCCTTCGCTATGCCGTAGCGCTGCTGGATCTTGCCGACGAGATATTCGCGATTGCCGTCGGCAACATCGAAATCATCGTTCGTCAGCCTGCCCCATTTGGCTTGTGCCTTGCCGGCGAGTTGCTTCCACTGACCCTTGATTCTGTCTTCGTTCAAGATGGTTCTCCTTGGATTTACGACGGGTAGGCTTGCGAGCTTGACGCGCGAGCGAGCCGCTCTCAGCCGCGTGACTTCAATCCGACCGAATCTACGCTTGTCACACCTTTCACGCTTTTCGCAACAGCGATCGCCTTCCTGGCGGCGAGGTCGTTGGCGAGTACTCCGGTAAGCGTCACCGCACCATCAACGGTGGTGACGCTGATATCCATGCTCTTTATGCCTTCCGTCGTGGCCAGTTTCGATTTGACCTTGGTCGTAATCCACGTGTCGGTCACCGGTTGATCGGAATTCATCGTGTCGTCGTTGCTGCCGCCCGGCCTTGGTACTTGCGCGGCTGCCAAGGAAGCACAACCGAGGGCAAGGACACTGCTCAGCGCGAGAGTCGAAAGATCCGCGATTTTACGTTTCATGAAGAGTCTTCTTGTCTGCTGGTTAGGTGCCGGCGTTCACCGGCGTGGTGCAAGCACTCGCTGCGAATGCATACGCTACGCAGGTCAGTCGGACTCGCGGATGAACAACGATACGTTTACGCAAGCATTCGTTCAGAAAAGGCGTTGCGCGAACGCCAATGACTTCGGTCCGTTACCCGTGTTGACGGATCGCAAAACTTGCTGTCCGGACGTACTGATCCAAAGATTGCGGCGAAGATGAATCAGTGCGAGGGTTCGCACCCTTCCTCGGCTCGCTGCTTGCGTTGCGCGGCGGTGTGTTCGATCGCCTGCATGTCGGCGAGTCCGATCCACTTGAGGTACTTGCCGGCGACCTTGTCGCCAATCGACTGATCCGGCGAATAAGCGTCGGTGAAGCGCGTGCGATGACAATCGAGTGGATTGTCGCCACGTTTCTCGATTTCCGCCCAGCGCGCCTTGCCGGCTTCCTGCGCGTTGCGCGGCGCGGTTGGTACGGCGGGCGCATGCGGCAAAGCGATCGAGCCGTCCGGTTTGAACAGGTGCACGGCAGGCGTCCCGGCGGTGCCAATGCGGGCGCGCATGGTTTCGTGCTCGACGCTGACCGGTTTTGGTGGGGTTCTTATGCGAGTCTGCGGGGGTGCGACCACAACCTTGTGTTCGCGCGCCTCGAACTCCGGCGGCACCGGCTCGGGCGGGATCGGCGGTAATGGCGCGGCCGGTTCGATCAAGTCGACCTGGATCGCACCGCTGCGTTCCTGCTCCGGCGCATGCCAACGCATGCCGAGGCTCAAACCGATCAGTTCGAACAGCGTGATTGCGCAGGCGATGGCGAGTCCCAGCAACAGCACGCGCCGATCCGGCGGCAGCCGTTCCCAACGCAGGCTGCGTTGCCACGGTCGCCCGTCGTCGGCGAACGCTTCGAACCATTCATCGCGAGCGCCTGCCATTCGGTTGTCGCCGGCATCGCTCGCATCGGTGGAGTGCTGGCGTCGCGAGATCACGGGACTCGGATCGGGGACAAAAAAACGCAAGCAGGATAACGACAGATACGTAAGCGCCGGTTAACAGGCCCCCACTCCCCTTGCAGCGACGTGGCAACGGCCCCTCCGGCTACCGGCGCTTGACCCGCATCCACGATGGCGCAAGTCTATACGCCCTCGCTTGAGGGTGACGCAGACGGGCCGACCGGCCGCCGGCCGCGTCACGAGTGAATTACCGTCACAGGAGTCCACAGCATGGCCCATATCACCGATGGCATCCGAAACATCGCGCTCGCCGGTCACGCGGGCGCGGGAAAGACCAGTCTGCTCGAGGCCCTGCTGGTGGCCGGCGGCGCGCTCCAGGTCGCCGGAACGATCGAGCGCGGAACCACAGTATCCGACCAGGATCCGATCGAGAAGGAACGCCAGCATTCGCTCAACACTGCGATTGCCTCGGCGGATATCGGCAACGTCCACATCAATCTGATCGATACGCCCGGCTATCCGGAATTTCGCGGGCCGACGCTGTCGGCGCTCGCGGCCGTCGAAACCGTAGCCATCGTGGTCAACGCCACCATGGGCGTCGAGCATTCGACGCGACGCCTGATGGACTACGCCAAGTCACGCAGGCTCGCCCGCCTGCTGGTGGTCAACAAGATCGACCACGAAGGTATCGCGCTGGAACCCCTGCTCGCGTCGCTGCGCGAGGAATTCGGCAAGCAATGCCTGCCGATCAACCTGCCGGCCGATGGCGGCGCGAGCGTGGTCGACTGTTTCTTCAACCCATCCGGCGACGCGGATTTCTCCTCGGTCAGCGATGCGCACCAGCAAATCATCGACCAAGTGGTCGAAGTCAACGAAACGGTCATGGACCACTATCTCGATTCCGGCGAAGAAAGCCTCGATCGCAGCGAACTGCACGATGCGTTCGAGCAATGTCTGCGCGAAGGCCATCTGGTTCCGATCTGCTTCGTGTCCGCGCGCACCGGTGCTGGTGTCAAGGAATTGCTTGCGCTCGCCGACAAGCTGCTGCCGAATCCGAAGGAGGGCAATCCACCGCCGTTCGTCAAGGGCAGCGGGGCTTCCGCGAAACCGCTGATTGCCGAGCCCGATACCGGCAAACATGTCATCGCCGATGTGTTCAAGATTCTCAACGACCCGTTTGTCGGCAAACTCAGCGTGTTCCGCATTTACCAGGGAACGCTGCGCAAGGATACCCAGTTGTTCATCGATGACGGCAAGAAACCGTTCAAAGTCGGCCACTTGTACGCGATGCAGGGCAAGGATCATACCGAGATCGACTGCGCGATCGCGGGAGATATCGCTGCGGTCGCCAAGATCGACGAGATTCATTTCGATGCGGTGCTGCACGATTCGCACGACGAGGACCAGATTCACCTCAAGCCGCTTGATTTCCCACAACCGATGTTCGGTCTCGCCGTGGAGCCGGCGCACAAGGGCCAGGAGCAGAAACTCGCGACGGCGCTCGCCAGACTGTCCGAGGAGGACCCGTGTTTCCGCGTCGAGCACAACAAGGAACTCAACGAAACCGTGATCCGCGGCCTCAGCGACCTGCACCTCAAGCTGATGCTGCAGCGCATGCAGGAACGCTATGGCGTCGAGGTCACCACGCGCCCCCCGCGCATCGCCTATCGCGAAACCGTGTCGGCGAGAGCCGAGGGCCATCATCGCCACAAGAAGCAGACTGGCGGCGCCGGCCAGTTCGGCGAGGTGTTCCTGCGCATCGAGCCGCTCGCGCGCGGCGCCGGCTTCGAATTCGACGACGAAGTCAAGGGCGGCGCGATCCCCAACCAGCTCATCCCGGCCATCGAGAAAGGCGTGCGCCAGGTGCTTGAGCACGGGGCAATCGCCGGTTATCAGTTGCAGGACGTGCGCGTCGTCGTTACCGACGGCAAGTATCACCCGGTCGATTCCAAGGAAGTCGCCTTTGTCGCCGCCGGCAAGAAGGCGTTTCTCGATGCGATCGGCAAGGCCCGGCCGATCGTGCTCGAACCGATCGTCAACATGGACGTGGACATCCCCGACCAGCACATGGGCGACGTCACCGGCGGGCTTGCGAGCAAGCGTGCGCGCATTCACGGCACCGATGCGGGCCGCGGCGGGCAGCTCGTGATAAAGGCGCAGGTGCCGCTCGCGGAGGTGTCGGACTACCAGACCGAACTCAAGGCCATGACCGGCGGGCAGGGCCGCTATGCAATCGAGTTCAGCCACTATGAAGCGGTGCCGGCGCAGGTGCAGAAACAGCTGATGGAAGCGTACCGCCCGAAGGTCGATGAGGATTAGTTCACAACCGTTGTTGTAAGTTGTGGCTCATGCATTCTGCGCTTCGCACCAAGCGGTCGCGCCTGCACACGATCGTGCGCCCGGCCGCGATGGTCGCCTTGGCGCTTTTCGCGGCGACTGTCGCACATGCCGGGCAGATCAGCCTGGAAGTCGGCGGAGTGGATGCCGCGCTGAAGGACGCGGTCGTCGCCGGTATTGAAATAAGCCAGTACGGCAAGCGCGATGTCAGCGAGGCGCAGGCCGAGCGCCTTTTCGATCATGCCAAAGCCGAAGCCAAATCGGCACTGGAGCCCTACGGTTACTACAACGGCACCGTGTCGGGCGAACTGCAACACAAAGGCGACAACTTCGTCGCAGTGCTCAAGGTCGATCCGGGCGAACCGGTCAAGGTGACCACCCTGGATATCGCCATCGACGGCGACGCCGACGGCCAACGCGCCGTGCGTCGCGCCGTAGCCGCCTTCGCTCCCTCCAAGGGCCGGCGCTTCGAACACGCGCAGTACGAGAAAAGCAAGGCGGCCATCCAGACCGCGCTGTTCGGCAGCGGATACCTGGATGCCAAGCTTGTGACGCATCGCGTCGATGTGAGCCGGGCCAACACCAGCGCCGAGGTGCATCTCGAGTGGAAGGTCGGCAAGCGCTACCGCTTCGGCAAGACGACGTTTTCGGGCGGCCAGTTTCCGGATGCGTTCATGGCGCGCTACATCCCGTGGCAGGCAGGCGATTTCTATACGCAGGACAAGCTGCTCGAATTCCAGCAGCGGCTGGTTGACGCCGACTATTTCGCAATCGCGCAAGTACGACCTGACACGCAAGCGGCAAAAAACGCCATCGTGCCGATCGAAGTCACGCTGGCGCCGGCCAAACGCACCATCTATACCGGCGGCCTGTTCATCGGCACCGACACCGGATCCGGCGTGCGCGGCGGCATCAAGCGGCGCTGGATCAACCGGCGCGGTCACAAGCTCGATGTCGAGGCAATCATCGCGCAGCGCCTCAAGACGCTGACCGCGGTGTACAGGATTCCGTTGCCGGGGCAGAACAATCACAGCTTCAACTTCGGCGCGACCTATCGCGACGAGAATACCGTTACCAGCCAATCGAAAACCTTCCGGCTCGCCGCCAACGACTCGCAGATCTGGCACGCATGGACGCGCACCATCGGTCTGCAACTCCTGACCGGTGATTTCACGGTGGCCGGCGTCAAGGGCAACACGACGTTGCTTTATCCCGAGGTTTCCCTGTCGCGCAAGGACGCCGACAACTTCAACTTTCCGCGACGCGGCTATTCGCTGACCTTTGCGGCGCGAGCGGGCCAGAAGGCGATCGCATCCTCGACCAGCTTCGCCCAGGTGACGGCCGATGCGAAATGGATACACGGCCTCGGCAAACACTCACGTTTCATTGCACGCGGCACGCTCGGGGCGACTCGCGTCGGCGATTTCAACAAGTTGCCGCCGGAATTGCGTTTCTTCGCCGGCGGCGACCGTTCGATCCGCGGCTACGCGTTTCAGACGATCGGTCCGCGCAACGCGGGCGACAAGGTCATCGGCGGCGAGGATATCGCGGTCGCCAGTGCCGAATACGAGTATTACTTCACGCCGCAATGGGGCGTCGCAACTTTCCTCGACGCCGGCGATGCGTTCACCGGCAGCAACTTCGATTTGAAGGTCGGCACGGGTATCGGTGTCCGCTGGCGCTCGCCGGTCGGTCTGGTGCGCGTGGATCTCGGCGTGCCGGTGAACGACAGTCGCGAAAGCGGCGTGGCATTGCATATCGTGATAGGCCCGGACCTGTGAGCGCGCGCGCGCCAGCCGTAACGCCGAGGTTGCGCTCGAGGCGCGTGCTGCGCGGGGTCGGAATCGTGCTCGCCGTGTTGATCGTTTTGATCGGCGGCGTGCTGTTGTGGGCCCTGCAAACCGAATCGGGCATGCAGTTCGTGTTGGCGCGTGCCGAAAGCGTGCTCGGCGGCAAACTCGTCGTGCAGCAAGCCAGCGGCACGCTTGCCGGTCCGCTCGCGCTGAATGGCGTGCACTACCGCGACGACGCGGCCGGCATCGATGCCACCGTCGCACACATGAGAGTGGATATCGCGCCGCTTGCGCTGCTGGCCAAACGTGTCCACGTCGAAGATCTCGCGATCGACGGCGTCGATCTCGTGCTGACCACGGCGCCGCCGCAACCCGAAACGTCGACGAAATTCTCGCTGAGCGCACCGATCGATATTGTGGTCGATCGCCTCGCGTTGACGCGGGGCAAGGTCACGCAGGACGGCAAGTCACTGTTTGCGATGGACCGTCTCGATCTATCAGGTGCGTGGACCGGGCAAGGTATCGCGATCAAGCAGCTCGCGCTGCGTTCCCCCGACGGCAGCGTCGATCTGAGCGGCACCGTGGCGACTCTGCCCGGCTATTCGGGACAAGGCACCGCGCGCTTTCAATGGAAAGTGGCCGACATCGATTACGCAGGTACGCTGAAGGTCAACAGCGACGGGCGCCTGGCGCAGATCGCGCTCGCACTGAGCGCTCCGATGCCGGCAACGCTGGCCGGCACGCTCGGTCAATCAAACGCGCTGCCCTGGACGGTGAAGCTCCAAGTGCCGGAATTCGATCCGAAACGCGTGCACAAGGACAATGGATTGAAGAGCCTCGCGTTCGCGCTGGGCGGATCGGGCGACCGCGCGCACGGTACGCTGACCGGAAACATCGTGATCGATCAGCATCGAGTCCGACTCGACCCGCTGCACTACACGCTGGCCGGACACCGCCTGCTGGTCGATACGCTGACATTGAGAAGCCCGCAGGCGCAAGGTGTCGTGCACGCAACCGGCACACTACAGCTCGACGCCGACCCGGTCTCCGCAACGCTGGCTTTGGACTGGGACGGCGTCGAACTGCCTGCCGACCTGTTCGGCCAGACGCTCGCGACCCACGGCAAGGTCGATGTGTCAGGCAACATCGATGCGTACCACGCCAAAGGCACACTTGCGGTCGGACCACCCGGGCAGCTCGCCGATCTCGCACTTGAACTGGCCGGGACACCACAGGCGATCACGCTCGACAAGCTGGCATTGAAACAGGCCAAAGGCGGCCTCGACGCGCACGGCAAGGTGACCTTGCAGCCGCAGGTCGGCTGGCAACTGACGGCCACGGCGAGCAAGCTCGATCCCGCTGCCTTCGCGGCCGACTGGCCCGGCGCGATCGACTTCGATCTCTCCAGCGCGGGCACGCTGACCGACACCGGCCCCAGCGCGACAGTCAAGCTCGACAAGGTCGGCGGCACCCTGCGCCAGCGCCCGTTGTCCGGTCACGCCGATGTAACGGTAAAGCCGGGATACCTGATCAACGGCTCACTGGCGCTCGCGTCGGGCGACAGCCGCATTGATGTGGTCGGTCAGGGCGGCAACCAAACCGACGCGACAATCAAGCTCGCGATCGCCTCGCTCGGCGACTGGCTGCCGAACGCCGGCGGTCGCGCGAGTGCAGATTTCCGGGTGACCGGGCGCTGGCCGAATCTGGCAATAGTCGGCCACGCGAACGCGCGCAAGATCGCACTCGCCGGAAGCCATGTCGACGCGCTGGAGCTGTCCGCCAATGTCACCAAGCTGAACACGCCGCAGGGCAGTGTCAATGTGAAAGCCCGCGAGATTACGACCGCTGGGTTCGTGTTCGACACCGCCACGCTCGACGCCAACGGCAACCAGAGATCGCATCACCTCTCGCTCGATGCGAGTGGCGCCGAACTCGGCGCACACCTCGCGCTCGATGGCAGCGCGACCGATGCCGGCCACTGGAACGGCACATTGAAGACGCTGGCCCTGACGCCGAAGGATGTTCCGCGATTCGTGCTGCAGAATCCGGCGCAATTGAGCTGGGACGGAAACACCTTCAGTGTCGGCGAAATCTGTCTCGCGGCGGAGGGGGCAAAAGCCTGTATTGCGGGCAGCAGCGGCATCGATGGCAGCGTGCAGGCGCGCTATCGCATCGAGCAGCTGCCGCTCGCCTTGATCGCCAAGCTCAGCGCACCCGACGCGCCGATCAGGGTCAGCGGCACGATCGCGGGCAACGGCGACATCCAGCGCGATCCAAACGGCGCGCTGAAAGGCCATGCCACCCTGAACTCCGGCAACGGCGACATTGCCTACACCGATCACGCAAGTCAGCCGGTGCTGGCGTATACCGACCTCGCGATCGATGCCGAACTCGCGCCGCAATCAACCCATGCCAGCGTGCACGCATCGCTCGATCACGACGGCAAACTCAGCGGCGACGTCACGCTGCACGGCGCACCCGACGCGCCACAAGATCTGTCCGGACGCATCGATCTGTCACTCAACAGCCTGGCTTTCATCGAATTGCTGACCAGCCAAGTGGCCAACACCAAGGGCCGCGCCGAGGCGCACTACACGCTGGCCGGAACGACTTCCGAAGCGCGCCTCGATGGCGCGCTTGTACTCAAGGATTTCGCGACCGAAATTCCGGAGGCCGGCCTCAAGCTTCACGACGGCAATGTCAGCCTCAAGGCGACCGATCGCGAACATTTTGTGCTGGATGGCCGGATCGAATCGGGCAAGGGCTCGCTGAAGATCAACGGCAGCGGCGGACTTGGCGCCACCTCGCCATTCAAGGCGACCATCAGTGGCGAGAATTTCCTGGCCACCGACATTCCCGCTGCACGCGTCGTGATTTCTCCGGCCTTGAGCATCGAGCGCAGCGCCGAGCGCGTATCGATTGGCGGCAAGGTCACGATACCAAAGGCCAAGGTCGATCTGGCCAAACTGCCAGGCGGCGCAAGCAAGACCTCCCCGGACGTGGTCGTGGTGGACGACAAGCGCGTCAAGCCCGACGAGCGGCTGCCGGTGTTCGTGCAGGTAACGGTGGATCTCGGCGACGACGTGCAACTGGCCGGCCTCGGCCTCGACGGCAAGGTCGCCGGACAGCTTGCAGTCAACGATACGCCCGGCAAGGTCACCACCGGCACCGGCACGCTCAATGTCAGCGGCACCTACAAGGCCTACGGCCAGGACCTGACGATCCAAAGCGGCCGCCTGCTGTTCACCGGCACCGCGATCGACAATCCCGGCCTCGACATCAGCGCAGTGCGCAAGATTCGCGGCGAAAACGTCACCGCGGGACTCAAGGTGCGCGGCACCGCGCAGGTGCCGATCCTGACGGTGTTCTCGGATCCGACCATGGAGCAATCCGAGGCGTTGTCCTATCTGGTCACCGGCAAGCCGCTGGCGCAATTGAACAGCGGCGAAGGTTCCATGCTCGGCACTGCGGCCAAGGCGCTCGGCACCGCCGGCGGCGATCTGCTCGCCAAGGGAATCGGCTCGCGCCTGGGCGTCGAAGCGGGCGTGTCGGACAATGCCGCTCTCGGCGGGGCGGCCTTCACGCTCGGCAAGTATCTTTCGCCGAAGCTCTACCTCAGCTACGGTGTCGGCGTATTTGACCCCGGACAAGTCGTCACATTGCGCTACCTCATCAACAAGCGCTTCAATTTCGAAACCCAGAACGCTACCACCGGCAACCGCGCGGGTATCAATTACCGTTACGAGAAGTAGCGGCATGTCCGGGCTGTCTCTACGCGCCGAATTGATCGGCGTCGCGCCCGCGCACATGAGCCGGACAGGATGTTCAGACGCCGCTGATCGATGTACGCCAGATCAGGCTCGCAAAGCGTCCGGTGCGGCCGTCGCGGCGATATGAATAGAAGCGCCGATCCGCTGCCGTGTCGAAACCTCCGCCATGGATTCGGCTAACCCGGCATGCCGCAAGCCGCCGGCGTGCGAGCAGTTCCAGATTACACAGCCAGTATCCGGGCCGCACCGGCTCGAACGCGGCTGCCGGACCGGGTGCGAGGTCATGCGAGGATTCGGCCTGCATGCCCAGCGACGCAGAGTCGGCGCTCATGAAAGCGGCGCGCACCTCGTCGCCGACTTCGTACGAGGCCGCCGCGATTGCCGGGCCGAGCCAAGCCAAAAGCTGCTCGCGCGGCGTGTGCAGCCGATTCAACGTCGCTTCGATCACGCCAGCCGCCAGACCGCGCCAGCCGGCATGAATGGCCGCGATTTCGCTGCCGTCCTCGGCGCAGATCAACAGCGGAAGGCAATCGGCCGTCAGCACCGCGAGGACGATACCGTCAGCGCGCGCGATCGCGGCATCGGCTTCGGGCTCGCGCTTGTCGTACGCCGGGTTCGTCACGTGCTGTTGCACAACCGTCCTGCCATGAACCTGGTGCAGCCAGCGTGGCGCCGATGGCAAGCCGAGCGTGCGCCGCAACGCGGCGCGGTTGGCCGCGACGACCCCCGCATCGTCGCCCGAATGCGTGCCGAGATTGAACGCGTCGAACGGCGGTCTCGAATTGCCCGGCAACAGGCGTGTCGTGACGGCCGCGCGAATGTTGGCGGGCACCGGCCAATCGGGGATGATCCAGTTGCTCTCCATCATGCCGCTTGTCCGTTATCGCATCTCCAGGTTCCGTCGCGAGTCCGCATACCGGCTTCGAACCGGCGCCTGTCCCGGAGCGAGTCCGGCAGTCTCTTTTCGGGCGTGCGGGCAAGCGCACCTCCGCAAGGTTTCACTCCGGAATCCTTCCCCGCGTGCGCAGGAAAAAGCCGGCAGGCGGATGCGGTTGCGCGCAGAAGGCGCGCGTGACCCCAAAGCACGCGCGCTCGGGAAAAGCGTCCATTCGGGCAAGAAGCAACGACAATTTATCCAGCCTTCGCATCCGCACGCAGCGCGGCGATCAACGCCTCCATGTCCGCCGGGCGTTCGGCTTCGCAAGCGACCGGCTCGCCACTCGCCGGGTGGATGAACTCCAGTCGCTCGGCATGCAGCGCCTGGCGGCGGAAACTGCGCATCGCCTCGGCCAGCACGGGCGTCGCAGCCTTTGGCAGACGCAGGCCACCATATTGAGAGTCGCCGACCAGCGGATGGCGTATATGTGCCAGATGCACGCGGATCTGGTGCGTGCGACCGGTCTCAAGACGGCATTCGATGCGCGTCAATGCGCGAAAACGTTCGCGCACACGGTAGTGGGTCACCGCCTCACGGCCATTGTCCTTTACCGCCTGCTTCAAGCGATCGCGCGGATGGCGCCCGATCGGCGCCTCGATGCGGCCACCGGCGACCATCGGGCCGTACACGATCGCCTCGTACTGGCGATGCACCGATCGCGCGGACAGTTGCGCGACCAGCGCGGTGTGCGCGCGCAGGCTGCGTGCAACGACCATCAGGCCGGACGTGTCCTTGTCGAGCCGATGCACAAGACCCGCGCGCGGAATTTCGGCGAGTTCCGGCACATGATGCAACAGCGCGTTCTGCAGCGTCCCGTCGGGAACGCCGGCGCCCGGATGCACGATCAGTCCGGCCGGTTTGTTGACGATGAGCACATCGGCGTCCTGATAACGGATATCAATCGCGATCGCCTCGGGCAAGGCGCGAGTCTCGCGTTTCATCTCGACCGTCACCTCGACCCGCTCGTCACCCGCCAGGGGATGACGCGGCGCTACCGCCGCTCCATCCAGGCGCACCGCACCCGAGCGGATCCACGCGGCCAGGCGCGAGCGCGAATAATCCGGCAGCAATTCGGCCAGCACCTGGTCGAAGCGACGGCCGGCGGCCGCCGGCGGTATGCGGACACTCAGTCTGGTTTCTTCACTGGTCATGAACGCTCGCTGACACAAATGCACAACGAAACACGCAGCTTCGAGTTATGATTATGAGCCCAATCATCGCAGAGCCTGGTTTCCGCATGCGAGCTTTTCCTGCACCCCGCTTCATGATCGGCGCGACGCTGTGCGCGCTGATGATCGGCCTCGGCGGCTGTTCGCTGTTCGGCAAGGACAAGAAAGATCCGCTCAACACCCTGCCGGTTGGCGAACTGTACGCCAGTGGCGTTCGCGCGCTCGAGGGGGGCAATGAGGATCGCGCCGCGCGCATTTTCACGCGGCTGATCTCGCGCTTTCCGTTTGGTCAGTACACCGAGCAGGCAGAGATCAATCTGGCCTATGCCCAGTTCAAGAGCGGCAAGCCCGATGACGCCTATTCGACCATCAACCGCTTCATCAAGACCTATCCGACGCACCGGCACATCGACTACGCGTACTACCTGCGCGGTCTGATCAACTTCGAACGCGAAGGCGGCCTGCTCGAACGATACGTCGGACAGGACATGACCAAGCGTGACCAGGTCAACCTGCGCCGCTCGTTCGACGATTTCTCGCAACTGGTCAGGCGCTTTCCGCAAAGTCGCTATCAGGCCGATGCTCGCCAGCGCATGATCTATCTGCGCAACACCATGGCGCAGGCCGATCTCAATGTGGCGATGTTCTACCTGCGCCGCGCGACCTACGTCGCGGCGTCCAATCGGGCCAAGTCGATCGTCGAAACCTACCCGCGCAGTCCACAGGCCAGCGATGCGCTGGCGATCATGGCCAGGAGCTACCGCAAGCTCGGTCAGGACAAGCTTGCCGCCGACGCCGAACGCGTACTGAAACTCAACTACCCCAATCACCCGTATTTCAAGGGCGACTGGCCCGACTATTCGTCGAACCTCTGGAAACTCGTCCCGCTGCACAACCGCGGCTGAGAGCGTTCAATAACGCCAGCCCGAGCTGATCGGATAGCGTCGTTCGCGGCCGAACGCGCAAGTCGTGATTTTCGGCCCCGGCGGCGCCTGACGGCGTTTGTATTCATTGGCGTACACCAGCCGCGCGACGCGCTGCACGGTCGCCTCGTCGTGACCTGCAGCGGCGATATCGTCCACAGATTGCGCGCCCTCGATGAAGCGCTCGAGTATTGCGTCGAGCACATCGTAGGGCGGCAGCGAATCCTGATCGGTCTGACCGTCACGCAATTCGGCGCTCGGCGCGCGCGCGATCACCGCCGGCGGAATGATCCAGTCGCGCGCATTGCCACCCGCAGTTGCGCGACCGTTGCGCCAGTGCGCAAGGCGATAAACCACGGTCTTGTAGACATCCTTCAACGGCGCGTACGCGCCACACATGTCGCCATACAGCGTCGCGTAACCGACCGCGAGTTCGCTCTTGTTGCCGGTCGCGAGCAGCAGCCGCCCGAACTTGTTCGACAACGCCATCAGGATTACACCGCGACACCGCGCCTGCAGGTTCTCCTCGGCAGTATCAGCGGCCAAGCCGGCGAACGCCGGCGCAAGTGTGGCAACAAACGCCTCGAACGCATGCTCGATCGAGAAGGTTCGATAAGCGACGCCGAGCGCGCGCGCCTGTGCTTCGGCCTCGCGCAGCGACAACTCCGAGGTGTGACGGCTCGGCAGCATCACTGCATCAACGTGGTCGGCGCCGAGCGCATCAACTGCCAGTGCCAGGGTCAGGGCGGAATCGACTCCGCCCGACAGACCAAGCAATACGCCGGAAAAACCGTTCTTTCCGACGTAGTCGCGAATGCCGCGTACCAGCCCGGCGTAAATAGTCGCATCCGGTGCAGTCGCGGAAATCGAATCGACCGCGTGCGCCCAATGCGCACGAAAGCGACGCGTTCGTGCATCGTATTGCGCAATCAGCAGCAAGTCGGCAAACGCATCGGCGCGAGCCGCGATGCGTCCGTCGGACTCGACCAGCAGCGAGGCGCCATCGAACAGCAGATCATCCTGACCGCCAACGGCATTCAGATAGGCAATGGCGACGTTATTGTCGCGCGCGTGACGCACCAGCACCTCATCGCGTCGTGCGGCCTGGTGAATATCGAACGGCGAAGCGTTGATGACGAGCAACAGGTCCGCGCCGGCCGCAACCGCCGCGCGCGCCGCCTCATCCGTCCACACATCCTCGCAGATCAGCAAGCCGACACGGACGCCGTCGATCTCGACAACCGCACTGTCGCGACCGGATTTGAAGTAGCGCTGCTCGTCGAACACGCCATAATCGGGCAACGCGCGCTTGCAATGGGTCAGCTCGACACCGCCGTCGCGCAACACCGACAGCGCATTGCAAAGGCCAGAGTCGCGATGCGGATGCCCCACGCAAACGGCAATGTCGCCACTCGCATGCGCCAGGGTGTGCAGCGCATCGTCGCACGCGGCGACAAATGCGGGCCGCAACAGCAAGTCCTCCGGCGGATAGCCGCTCAGCGCAAGCTCGGGAAAGGCGACCAGCGCGCAACCCGCGGCGCGCGCCTCGCCGGCCAGTTGCGCCATGCGTGCAGCATTCGCGGCAACCGCGCCAACCGGAAAATCGAACTGGGCCATCGCGAAACGCAGCACGCTCATGAGTGCAGCACTTTACCTTTTCGATTCGCCGCGCGCGCGGATTGTCCTGGCTTGAGCCCGCTTAGCGCCGACACGGCTGGTTTGCT
>JBAUWF010000102.1:0-117788 GCA_049583635.1 Rhodanobacteraceae bacterium | reverse complement strand
GGAGACAACATCAAGATGGTGGTGACGTTGATCCACCCGATCGCGATGGAAGAGGGTCTGCGTTTTGCGATCCGCGAAGGCGGTCGCACGGTCGGTGCCGGCGTGGTGGCCAAGATTATCGAGTAACTCCCGATATTCGAGCGGCCGAGTAGCTCAACATCGGGAGGAATGGGAGAAGTGCTGAAAGACGTGGGAAGTCGGATACGCTTTCCCGCTCCCCATTCAGCGGGCGCAAGTGAGCGATCTGTTCCCGCGCTACAACACACTACACAGCGGCCGTGACGAAAAGCGCGGTCGATTTTGAGTACAACGCGTTCTTTTTATTTACGGACCAATTGCAATGGCGGAACAGAAGATTCGCATCCGGTTGAAGGCGTTCGATCATCGCCTGATCGATCGCTCGGCGAGTGAAATCGTGGAGACGGCCAAGCGTACCGGAGCCCAAGTACTGGGGCCGATTCCGCTGCCGACCAAGATCGAACGCGTCACGATCCTGGTTTCGCCGCATGCGGACAAGGATGCACGCGATCAGTACGAGACACGCATTCACAAGCGCGTCCTCGACATTGTCGATCCGAACGACAAGACCGTGGATGCCTTGATGAAGCTTGATCTGGCAGCTGGTGTCGATGTGCAGATCAAGCTGTACTGACGCCCGGCTGGGTAGGAATTTGGCTTGAATGAATTGTCCGGCATGGATGTCGGTTTGTGCGGTCAGGGAGGAGCGCAGGAGTGAACCATGAGTATCGGATTGGTTGGAAAAAAATGCGGTATGTCGCGAGTCTTCACCGAGGGCGGTGAATCGATTCCGGTGACGCTTATCGAGGCTACGCCAAACCGGATTACTCAGATCAAGACGATCGAGACCGATGGTTACAGCGCCGTGCAGGTAACCGCCGGCAGCAAACGCGCCGCATTGGTCAACAAGCCCTTGTCCGGCCACTACGCGAAAGCCAAGGTCGAGGCTGGTCGAGGCCTGTGGGAGTTCCGCGTCAAGGCAGCAGAGCTTGGCAATTTTGCTTTGGGTGGCGAAGTCAAGGCAGCCGATGTGTTCCGTGTAGGTCAGATCGTGGACGTTGCCGGCGTCACCAAGGGCAAAGGCTTTCAGGGCACCATCAAGCGCCATCATTTCAAGATGGGCGACGCGACCCATGGCAACTCGCTGTCGCATCGCTCGCCTGGCTCGATCGGCCAGCGGCAGACGCCGGGCCGTGTGTTTCCGGGCAAGAAGATGTCCGGGCAGATGGGTAACGTGAACCGCTCGTCGATGAACCTCGAGGTTGTGCAGATTGACACAGAGCGCCACCTGATTGCGATTCGCGGTTCGGTTCCTGGTGCTCCGGGTGGCCATGTGGTCATTCGCGCTGCCGCCAAAGCGCCGAAGTAAGGAGCTTGCGATGGAACTCAACGTCATCGATGCCAAGCCCGTGACCGTCTCCGATGCGGTGTTCGGCAAGGAATTCCGCGAGGATCTGGTTCATCAGGTCGTGGTCGCCTATCGCAATGCCGGCCGCTCCGGGGCCAAGGCGCAGAAATCGCGCTCGGACATGTCCGGCACGACGAAAAAATTCAAGAACCAGAAAGGCGGCGGTGCGCGCCATGGTGACTATCGAGCACCAATTTTCATCGGTGGTGGTGTGACCTTCGCGGCGCGTCCGCGCAGTTTCGCGCAGAAAGTCAACCGCAAGATGTACCGGGGCGCTGTGGCATCGATTCTGTCGGAGCTCAATCGGCAGGGGCGTCTCAGGGTGATCGAGTCGTTTGGTGTGGAGCAACCCCGAACTTGCTTGCTGGTTGAGAAGCTGGCCGAACTCAAGGTGACCGGGCGCACGGTTCTGGTGGCAGAGAACGCGTCGACCGGCCTGTTTCTTGCGGCACGCAACATTCCGTACGTTCACATAGTGGATGTCGCGGCGCTCGATCCGGTCAGTCTGGTCGGTGCGAATCAGGTCGTGATGACCGTTGATTCGGTCAGGAAAATCGAGGAGTGGCTGGCATGAAAGAGCGTCTTCTGGGCGTCCTGCGTGCGCCACATCTGTCTGAAAAGAGCGCACGGCTGCAGGAATCGGATCAGTACGTGTTCGAGATTGCGCGCGGTGCGACCAAGGCCGATGTCAAGGCAGCCGTTGAACAACTGTTCGAAGTCAAGGTGGAATCGGTGAACGTGGTCAATATCCAGGGCAAGACCAAGGCGTTCCGTTTCCGCAACGGTACTCGTGGCGCCAAGCGCAAGGCGTATGTGCGTCTTGGCGAAGGCCAGGCCATCGATGTGATGGCCAAGGCATAAGGTGGATATGGACGCGTGTTTGCGTCCATGGAAATCAGGAAAATTATCTTATGGCACTGATTACACTCAAGCCGACTTCTCCCGGGCGCCGCGGGACCGTACGCGTCGTCACACCGGGGTTGCACAAGGGAGCGCCGTATGCGCCGCTGACCGAGCCGCAGTCCAATACCGGCGGCCGCAATCACTACGGACGCATCACCACGCGACACAAGGGCGGCGGCTCCAAACAGCACTATCGGATCATCGACTTCAAGCGCGACAAGGAAGGCATCGCCTGCCGCATCGAGCGCCTGGAGTACGACCCCAATCGCACGGCGCACATCGCCTTGCTCTGTTATGTGGACGGCGAGCGCCGCTATATCATCGCGCCGAAAGGTGCCCAGGTTGGCGATCAGCTCATGGCCGGGCGTGAGGCGCCGATCCGCCCGGGCAATTCATTGCCGTTGCGCAATATTCCGATCGGCTCGACCGTGCATTGCATCGAAATGAAGCCCGGCAAGGGCGCGCAGATGGCGCGCGCTGCCGGTTCATCGGCGCAGCTGGTTGCGCGCGAACAGGGCTATGCGACGTTGCGCCTGCGTTCCGGCGAAATGCGCAAGGTGCCGACCGAATGTCGCGCAACGCTCGGCGAGGTCGGCAATGCCGAACACAGCCTTGAAAAGCTCGGCAAGGCAGGAGCCAGTCGCTGGCGCGGCATCCGGCCTACTGTGCGCGGTGCCGCGATGAATCCGGTCGATCACCCGCACGGTGGTGGTGAGGCACGCGCCGGCCAAGGCAATCCGCACCCGGTGTCGCCGTGGGGTGTTCCGGCCAAAGGCTACAAGACTCGCAAGAACAAACGTACACAACAGTTCATCGTTCGAGATCGCAGAAGGTAATTTGACAGATTGAAGAGTCCGGCCAAGGACGACCGGTTTCTCCTGGTCAGGATGACCATTGAGGAAATGACTGCATATGGCGCGTTCGCTGAAAAAAGGTCCATTCGTCGATCATCACCTCCTGAAGAAGGTGGAGGCGGCATCGGCGATCAACAACAAACGCCCGATCAAAACCTGGTCGCGGCGTTCGATGATCGTGCCGGAGATGGTCGGTCTTACTCTGGCCGTACACAACGGGCGTCTGCATGTGCCGGTGCTGGTCAATGAGAACATGGTTGGCCACAAGCTCGGCGAGTTTGCGGTAACCCGGACGTTCAAGGGTCATTCCGGCGACAAGAAGGCAGTGGTCGCCAAGAAGAAGTAAAGGATCGGATCGATGGAAGCCAAAGCGATTTTGCGCGGTGCGCGCATCTCTCCGCAGAAAGCGCGCCTGGTCGCCGATCAAGTGCGCGGACTGCTGGTTGGTCGCGCGACAAATCTGCTTGAGTTCAGCGACAAGAAGGCGGCGCAGCTCATCAAGAAGCTGCTGCTGTCGGCAGTTGCCAACGCGGAAAATAATCTCGGCGCGGATGTTGACGAGTTGAAGGTTGCCAGAATCATGGTCGATGAGGGCCCTATCCTCAAACGCATGCACGCGCGTGCCAAGGGTCGCGGTTCGCGTATTTCCAAGCGCACCAGCCACATTACAGTGGTCGTGGGCGAGGGTTGATGGAAGTTGTTTGAAAAGTCCGTGCAGGACGCGTCGTTTCTCAGGAAAACCACAATCATGGGTCACAAAGTTCATCCGACGGGTATTCGCCTCGGCATCGCCAAGGACTGGAACTCGAAATGGTTTGCCAAGAAGGGCGACTACGCCAACTACTTGGAGGCGGATCTCAAGGTGCGTGAACTTCTGAAGAAGAAGCTCGCCCAGGCCGGTATTTCGAAGATCCTGATCGAGCGGCCGGCCAAGACTGCCCGCGTCACGATTCACACCGCCCGGCCGGGGGTGGTAATCGGCAAGAAAGGCGAGGATATCGAGCGCCTGCGCAAGGAAGTCACCACGATGATGGGCGTTCCGGCGCACATCAACGTGACCGAAGTGCGCAAGCCCGAACTCGACGCGCAACTGGTGGCCGAGTCGATCGCGCAGCAGCTTGAGCGCCGCATCATGTTCCGCCGCGCGATGAAGCGCGCGGTGCAGAACGCGATGCGCCTGGGCGCGCTTGGCATCAAGGTCAACGTCGCCGGTCGTCTGAACGGTGCCGAAATTGCGCGATCGGAGTGGTATCGCGAGGGTCGCGTCCCGTTGCATACGCTGCGTGCCGACATCGATTACGGCTTTGCCGAAGCCAAGACCACTTATGGAATCATCGGAGTCAAGGCCTGGATTTACAAGGGCGAGATTTTCGACCTGCACGCGGCCACTCAGGAGGCGAAAGCCGAAGCTGCCGAAGATCGACCTCCGCGCCGTTCTTCCAAGTCGGACGCTGGTGACGAGCGCGCTCCACGCCGGCCGGCAAAGTGAGGAATTGAAAAGTGCGGTCAGGACGACCGCTTGTTGATTCTCAAGATCAAGGACGATCGCAAGAAATTTTAGAACTGCGGTCAGGATGCCCGCCTTTTGATCTCACGATCATGGATGATCGCAAGAAATCTGGAACCAATCATGCTGCAACCCAAACGCACCAAGTACCGCAAGATGCACAAAGGCCGCAATGAAGGCTTGGCCTACGTATCCAACCGGGTCAGCTTCGGCGAGTTCGGCCTCAAAGCAACTACGCATGGCCATCTGACGTCGCGTCAGATCGAGGCCGCGCGTCGTTGCATTACGCGCTTTGTCAAGCGCGGCGGCAAGTTGTGGATACGCGTGTTTCCTGACAAGCCGATTACCAAGAAGCCGATCGAAGTACGCATGGGCAAGGGCAAGGGCGGCGTGGAATTCTGGGTCGCGCCGGTGCAGCCTGGACGCATGCTCTATGAAATCGAGGGCGTCAGCGAGAGCGATGCCCGTGCGGCGTTTCGTCTGGCCGCGGCCAAGCTCTCGGTGCAAACGCAATTCGTCAACAGAACGGTGCTGTGATGGAACTCAACGAACTTCGTCGGCAGTCGGCCAGTGAACTGGCGGAGCACCTGGTCGATCTGCGACGTGAACAATTCAGCTTGCGTATGCAGAAGGGTTCCGGGCAGCTTGCCAAGACGCACCAATTCGGACGCGTCAAACGCGAAATTGCGCAGGTCAAGACCCTGCTCGGCGAAAAGAAGTAAGGACAGGTCGACGATATGAGCGAAGCCGCAAAGATCGAGCGAACCCTCGAAGGGCGCGTGGTCAGCAACAAGATGCAGAAAACCGTGACCGTGTTGCTGGAGCGACAGGTGCAGCATGCGTTGTACGGCAAGATCATCCGGCGCTCGACCAAGGTCCACGCGCACGACGAAGCGGATGAATGCCGCGAGGGCGACACGGTGCGCATTCGCGAGTGCCGGCCGTTGTCGAAGACAAAAAACTGGCGTGTGATAGAAATCGTCGCGCGGACTCAACAGTAAGCAACCGGTCCGGTGGAAGGAGCGTAGAAATGATCCAGATGCAGACCACGCTGGCCGCAGCGGACAACAGCGGCGCCCGCGAATTGATGTGCATCAAGGTGCTTGGGGGATCCAAACGGCGTTACGCGAAGATCGGCGACGTGATCAAGGTATCCGTGCGCGAAGCGATTCCGCGCGGCAAGGTGAAGAAGGGCGAAGTCTACGATGCGCTCGTCGTGCGCACGCGCAAAGGTGTGCGTCGCGCCGACGGATCGTTGATCCGCTTCGACGGTAACGCTGCCGTTCTGCTCAACAACAAGCTCGAGCCGATCGGAACGCGTATCTTCGGGCCGGTAACGCGCGAGTTGCGTAGCGAGAAATTCATGAAGATTGTGTCGTTGGCGCCAGAGGTACTTTGAGAGCCATGAACAGAATTCGCAAAGGCGATCAAGTCGTCGTAATCGCCGGCAAGAACAAGGGTCAGCGTGGCGAAGTTCTGCGCGTTGCTGGTGATCGCCTGTATGTGCAGAACATCAACCTGATCAAGCGCCACACCAAGCCGAATCCGCAGGCCAATCAACCGGGCGGAATCGTCGAGCGAGAGGCGTCGATCCACAGTTCCAATGTGATGTTGTTCAACTCCGCTACGGGCAAGGGCGAGCGCATCGGCTACAAGGTCCTGGAGGATGGTCGCAAGGTGCGCGTGTTTCGCCCATCCGGCGAAGTGATCGACGCTTGATTGAAAGCCCGGTCGTGGATGGCCGCATATGTTGATAAGGACGATTTGATCAGGACGATCCAGAGGATCAATACAATGATGACGCGTTTGGAAAGAATCTACGCAGAGCAGGTGGTTCCGAAGCTCATGGAACGCTTCGGTTATCGCAACGTGATGCAGGTGCCACGCTTGGTCAAGACAACGCTGAACATGGGCGTAGGCGAGGCGGTGGGCAACAAGAAAGTGCTCGAAAACGCGGTCGGCGACATGGCCTTGATTGCCGGTCAGAAGCCGATCATCACGATTTCGCGCAAGTCGATCGCCACGTTCAAGATTCGCGAGAATTGGCCGATCGGTTGCAAGGTCACCTTGCGCCGTCACCGCATGTTCGAGTTCCTTGATCGCCTGATCAACATTTCCCTGCCTCGCGTGCGCGACTTTCGCGGTGTTTCGGCCCGCTCGTTCGACGGGCGCGGCAATTACAGCTTGGGCGTCAGGGAGCAGATCATCTTTCCGGAGATCGACTTCGACCGTATTGACGCCGTGCGCGGCATGGATATCGCAATCACGACAACCGCGCGCAACGACGAGGAAGCCAAGGCATTGTTCGAAGCCTTCGGTTTTCCATTCCGCAATTGAGGAAAGTGCTATGGCAAAGACGTCGATGATCAACCGCGAGATAAAGCGAACCAAGCTGGTCAAGCGTTATGCTGCCCGCCGTGCGGAGTTGAAGGCGATCGTTTCCAACTCCACAGTCACCTACGATGAGCGTATGGATGCGGTAATCGGGCTGCAGAAGCTGCCACGCGATTCCAGTCCGTCGCGCCAGCGCAACCGTTGCGCGCTGACCGGGCGCGCGCGTGGCGTCTACAGCAAGTTCGGCTTGTGCCGCCACAAGCTGCGTGAAGCGACCATGCGCGGCGACGTCCCGGGTCTGCGCAAGGCCAGCTGGTAAGCAGAGGACACAAAGCAGCCGAAAGGCCGAATTCTGCATTGGTGGCATATTCCTGGAACCATATTTATGAGCATGACTGATCCAATCGCCGACATGTTTACCCGCATACGCAACGCCCAGGCCACCGGCAAGCGCAGCGTTTTGATGCCGTCGTCGCACGTCAAACAGGCGATCGCAAACCTGCTGAAGGAAGAAGGATACCTGAGTGAAGTGCAGGTAAATTCCGATAATGGAAAGCCTGTACTCGAGATCGTGCTTAAGTACTTCGATGGAAAACCGGTGATCGAGCGACTGCAGCGGGTGAGTCGTTCGGGTTTGCGCGTTTATCGTGGCAAGGACGAATTGCCGAAGGTCCTTGCCGGTCTGGGCGTCTCGATCGTATCGACTTCATCCGGCATCATGACCGATGCGCAGGCGCGGCATCGGGGGCTTGGCGGCGAGGTCATCGGTCAGGTTGCGTAGTGTTTTGAGCAGTCCGGCCATGGATGACCGGGTCGTTGGTCAGGCTGACAGGAGTTCAAGAGTGTTGTCATGGATGAGCGTCATGTCGGTCGGGATGACCATGGATACTGGAGATGTGGCATGTCACGTGTTGCCAAGATGCCTGTGACGATCCCGAAAGGAGTCGAATGCAAGGCTGATGCCGGAGTGATCAGGGTCAAGGGCCCCAAAGGTGCGCTGGAACTGGCGGCGCTCAAGGGCGTCGATGTTGCGATTGATGGCAACACGCTGGAATGCAAACCGAGGACTTCGGGCGACAACAAGATGGCCGGTACCGCCCGTGCGCTCATTGCAAACATGGTCGAGGGTGTCAGCGAGGGCTACGTGCGCAAGCTGGAACTGGTTGGCGTCGGATATCGCGCTGCGATGCAGGGAAGCGACCTCAACCTGACTTTGGGCTTCTCGCATCCGGTCATATTCCGTGCGCCCGACGGCATCACCGTGGAAGTGCCGGCGCAGACCGAAATTCTGATCAAGGGTGCCGACAAGCAACGCGTCGGCGAAGTGGCTGCAAAAATCCGCGCATTTCGTCCACCCGAGCCGTACAAGGGCAAGGGCGTGCGCTATGCCGGCGAAAAAATTAGCCTCAAGGAGGCGAAGAAGGCATAAATGCGTTGTGCGTGCGTGTGAAAACGGTCGTCCACACCCGCATTCCACACACAGCTCAGCCCACGCAAGTGTCGATCTTTCCGGAGAGCACGACAGTGAAGAAGAACGTTGCAAGATTGCGCCGTGCAAGGTCCACGCGCATGCACATTCGCGACCTCGACGTTGCGCGCCTGAGCGTGCACCGGACCGGTCAGCACATTTATGCGCAGGTGCTGAGCGCGAAGGGCGACAAGGTGTTCGCGGCGGCATCGACCGTGCAGAAATCGGTCGCTGATGGGTTGCAGGGGACCAAAAACAAGTCCGCGGCTGCGGCAGTCGGGCGGATCGTGGCCGAGCGGGCACTCAAGGCCGGCATCGATACGGTTGCATTCGATCGTTCCGGATACCGCTATCACGGGCGCGTCCAGGTATTGGCCGATGCGGCGCGCGAGGCCGGGTTGAAGTTCTAACGCCGGGACTCGAGATTGGAGATTCGTAACCGACGTGCCCGGATGGCTTTTGCGAACCCCGAAACCTGAATCCCTGGAAACACCACACAACTCCAAGCGGCGATGCCGCAAGCAAAAGTCCGTCCTCTTTCGAGGCGGCACGAGGTGAAAATGGCAACCAACGAGCGTGACAACAGTGACGGCTTGCTTGAGAAGCTGATCGCAGTGAACCGTGTGGCGAAGACCGTCAAGGGTGGGCGCCAGATGAGTTTTACCGCGCTGACCGTGGTCGGCGACGGCAACGGGCGGGTGGGGCTCGGGTACGGCAAGGCGCGGGAAGTGCCCGTGGCCATCCAGAAGGCCATGGAGCGCGCGCGCAAGGCGATGGTCCATGTCGAACTCAATCAGGGCACCTTGTTCCACTCGGTCAAGGCCAACCACGGAGCCGCGCGTGTCTACATGCAGCCGGCATCCGAAGGCACCGGCGTGATTGCCGGCGGCGCCATGCGGGCGGTGCTCGAGGTCGTTGGCGTCAAGAACGTGCTGGCCAAGGCAGTGGGTTCGCGCAATCCGATCAATCTGGTGCGTGCGACGATCAACGGACTGCAGGCGATGGTTTCGCCGCAGCAAATCGCTTCCAAACGCGGCAAGACCGTCGACGAGGTGCTCGGCAATGGCTAAGGCGAAGATAAATACCTTACGCGTAAGTCTGGTCAAGAGCACCAACGGGTGTCAGCGGCGTCATCGTCTGAGTGTCCAGGCGCTCGGTTTGCGCAAGCTGAACGATGTGCGCGATTTGAAGGATTCGCCGTCGGTACGGGGTCTCATCAATCAGGTCGGATATCTGCTTCGCGTCGAAGAGTAGTCTTGAACAATCCGCCATGGGCGGCCGGGTTTTCCCGGCATGGACAGCCAATCGAGGAAATCGCATGCGTCTGAACACACTCAAACCGGCCAAGGGCGCGCGCAAAACGCGCGTGCGGGTTGGCCGCGGCATCGGTTCCGGCCTCGGCAAGACCGCGGGGCGTGGACACAAGGGCCAATACGCGCGCAGTGGCAAGGGCAAGGTCAAGCCGGGGTTCGAGGGTGGCCAGATGCCGTTGCAGCGCCGTCTGCCCAAAGTCGGCTTCCGCTCGAAGCACTCGCACGAGGTTTGCGAACTCATGCTCTATCAGATCGATGCAGTCGAAGGTGACAGCATCGACTTCGCCGCGCTTCAGACCGCGGGTCTGATCAGGCCTCGCGCGGTGCGCGCCAAGGTCGTGAAGAAGGGCGAGATCAAGCGCGCGGTCAAGTTGTCCGGTATCGCTGCCACCGCGGGTGCCAAGGCAGCGATCGAAGCTGCCGGCGGCAGCGTGGAGTAGGCGCGTGGCGAATCAAGCAACCAACCCGCTGGCCTCGCTCGGGAAACTGACCGAACTCAAGCAGCGGTTGCTGTTCGTGGTTGGCGCGTTGATCGTTTATCGTCTCGGTGCCTTCATCCCGTGCCCGGGCGTCAACCCCGAGGCGATGGCACGACTGATTTCCAGCGGTGGCGGCTTGCTCGACATGTTCAACATGTTCTCGGGCGGCGCGCTCAAGCGCTTTTCGCTATTTGCACTCGGCGTGATTCCCTATATTTCATCGTCGATCATCGTGCAGATGTTCGGCTCAGTGATTCCAGCGTGGCAGGCGTTGCGCAAGGAAGGCGAGTCCGGTCGGCGCAAACTCACGATGTATACGCGCTTCGGTACAGTCGGTCTGGCCCTGTTCCAGTCGTTCGGTGTCGCGACGATGCTGCAACATCAGGCCGGCGTCGTGTACAACCCGGGCGCGAGTTTCGTGTTCACCACCGTGATCAGTCTGACGGCGGGTACCATGTTCCTGATGTGGCTCGGCGAGCAGATCACCGAGCGCGGCGTCGGCAACGGCATATCGCTAATCATCTTCGCGGGCATTGTCGCTGGCCTGCCCGCGGCGGTCGTGCATACGCTGGGCATGGCGCAGAATGGTGAATTGTCGGTGTTGAAAGTCCTGATCGTGCTGGTGATCGTGTTGGCGGTCACGGCATTCGTGGTGTTCGTCGAGCGCGGCCAGCGGCGCATCACCGTGAACTACGCGCGTCGCCAGGGTGGAGCCGGCAAGGCCTACATGAATCAGAGCTCGCACCTGCCGCTCAAGATAAACATGGCGGGCGTAATTCCACCGATCTTCGCCTCGTCGCTGATCATGTTCCCGGCGACCGCGGCAGCGTGGTTCAATTCGTCCAGCCAGATGCATTGGCTGCAAGTGCTTACCGCATCGCTCGCGCCGGGGCAGCCGCTGCACATGGTGATCTACGGGCTGATGATCGCGATTTTCGCGTTTTTCTACACCGCGCTGGTGTTCAATTCGCAGGAAACGGCCGACAACCTCAAGCGTTCGGGGGCCCTGATTCCGGGCATCCGTCCGGGCAAGGCCACGGCGGATTACATCGACGGTGTCCTGACCCGGCTGACCGGTGCTGGAGCTCTGTACCTGGTGGCGGTATGCCTTGTTCCGACCCTGCTGCAGAACGCCTGGCACGTGCCGTTCTATTTCGGCGGCACCTCGTTGCTGATTGTGGTTGTCGTGGTGATGGACTTCACCGCCCAAATTCAGGCCCACCTGGTTTCGCATCAGTACGAGAGCCTGCTGCGCAAGTCGAACCTGCGCGGGCGTTGAGGCGACACAAGCGTTGCAAACTACGCCTGGAAGGGTTCCCAGCGCAGCAAATACCGGATAGAATAACCAGTTCACTTCGCTTCCAGCACATCGGAGAACAACCAGATATGGCGCGCATTGCGGGTGTCAATCTGCCGGTCCAGAAACACGCCTGGATCGGTCTGCAAAATATCTATGGCATCGGTCGTTCGCGGTCGAAAAAGGTGTGCGCCGATGCGGGCGTGAACCCGGCGACCAAGATCAAGGAACTGACCGAGGCCGAAGTCGAGAAACTGCGTCACGAGATCGGCAAGGCGACGATCGAGGGCGATCTGCGCCGTGAAGTCGGTATGGCGGTCAAGCGCCTGATCGACCTTGGCACCTATCGCGGCCTGCGCCATCGCCGTGGCCTGCCGGTGCGGGGGCAGCGTACCCGCACCAATGCCCGGACCCGCAAGGGGCCACGTCGGGCGATCAAGAGGTAGGAGACGGGTTGAGTATCGTTCCTGGCGCCTTATTTGGTTGTGCTGCCCGGCGCATCCCGTCAACTGTGGGCCGTGCTGGCACGGCCCCATCGTCTGCAATAGTCAATCTGGACCTCTCATGAACAAACCGGTCACAGCCAAGACCAAGAAAAAGACCAAGCGTGTGGTGACGGATGCGATCGTCCATGTGCAGGCATCGTTTAACAACACGGTGGTGACGGTTACCGATCGGCAGGGCAACGCCTTGTCGTGGGCGACCGCCGGTGGTGCGGGTTTTCGTGGGTCGCGCAAATCCACGCCGTTTGCAGCACAGGTCGCGGCCGAAAAAGCTGCGCGGGCGGCGTCCGACTACGGCGTCAAGACCGTCGAGGTCCGCATCAAGGGCCCCGGTCCGGGACGCGAGTCGACCGTGCGCTCGCTCAATAACGTCGGCTTCAAGGTGACCAACATCATCGATGTGACGCCGATTCCGCACAATGGGTGTCGTCCACCGAAGAAACGGCGCGTGTGATTGCGATCGTCACTGGCCGCGAGAATCAAAAAACCGGCCATCACCAGCCGGCCTTTTGAAAGAGAGAATTCGAACAATGGCTCGTTACATCGGACCCACCTGCAAGCTGGCGCGCCGCGAAGGTGCCGACCTGAGTCTCAAGAGCCCCGCACGCGCACTCGATTCGAAGTGCAAGCTGGAGCAGAAGCCCGGCCAGCATGGCGTCGGCACGCGGCGCGGAAGACTCTCCGACTATGGTGTGCAGTTGCGCGAGAAGCAGAAGGTAAAGCGCATTTACGGGTTGCTTGAGCGCCAGTTTCGCAGCTATTACCACAAGGCCACGGGACAGAAAGGCAATACGGGTGAAAACCTGTTGCGTATGCTCGAAGGCAGACTCGACAATATTGTTTACCGGATGGGCTTTGCGGTGACGCGCGCGCAGGCGCGCCAGATGGTTTCGCACGCCGCGGTCACGGTCAACGGCAGGAAAGTCAATCTGCCGTCGTTCCAGGTCAAGCCCGGAGACGAAGTCACGCTGACCGAACGCGCGAGTAATCATCTGCGTACCAAGGAAGCAATGACGGTCGCGCAGGAAATGGACCTGGTACCGCTGTGGATCGAGGTCGACCCGAACAAGTTCACTGGCATTCTCAAGTCACTGCCAGAGCGTGCCGATCTTCCGTCGGATATCAACGAAAGCCTGATCATCGAGCTTTATTCGAAGTAAGGGCCTTCCGGCGAAGGCTTTTTCATCGTTTCTGCAAGAAAATCCGCGAGGATTTTCGATCTGGAGACCTTTATATGGCGGCATCGTCAACCAATGTGCTGCGTCCACGCGGCCTTCAAGTCGAGCGTACCAGTCCCAATCGCGCCAAGGTTGTGGTCGAACCGATGGAGCGCGGCTTCGGTCACACGCTCGGCAACGCTCTCAGGCGCGTGCTGCTTTCCTCCATTCCCGGCTGCGCCATCGTTGAAGTCGAGATCGATGGTGTGCTGCACGAATACACGACACTCGAGGGTCTGCAGGAGGATGTCATCGAGGTTCTCCTGAACCTCAAGGATGTCGCGATCCGCATGCACGGCCACGATGAAACCACCCTGGTTCTCAACAAGAAGGGCAAGGGCGTGGTGACCGCGGGTGACATCACGGTGGATCATTCGGTCGAGATCATTAATCCTGATCATGTGCTCTGTCATCTGACCAAGGATGTTGCTCTAAACATGCGGCTCAAGATCGTGCGAGGCGTCGGCTACCAGCCGGCTACCGCGCGACGCCTGCCGGACGAGGAAGCACGCCCGATCGGCCGCTTGCAGCTCGACGCCTCGTTCTGCCCGGTTCGCCGCGTCGCCTACCATGTCGACAGCGCCCGTCTCGAGCAGCGCACCGATCTGGACAAGCTGGTGCTCGATGTGGAAACCAACGGCGCGATCGAAGCCGAAGACGCAGTACGCAAGGCGGCCGAGATCCTGCAGGATCAGATCACCGTATTCGGCGATTTCACGCGCCGCGAAAGCGAGGGCACCGCAACCGAAAAGAACGGCGTCGATCCGATCCTGGTGCGGCCGATCGACGATCTGGAACTGACCGTCCGATCAGCCAATTGTCTCAAGGCTGAAAGCATCTATTACATCGGCGACCTGGTGCAGAAGACCGAGGTCGAGCTGCTGAAGACGCCGAACCTCGGCAAGAAATCGCTCACCGAAATCAAGGATGTGCTGGGGCAGCGTGGGTTGACGCTCGGCATGAAACTGGAGAGCTGGCCGCCGCCGGGTCTCGCGCACGGTATGCAGCTCGGTTGATGGTTTGCTTTTGCGATCATCCGTGATCGCGAAGATCAAGAAGCAGCCGTCCACGGCTGCACTCCTCACGAAAGGCCGGCTTCGATGACGGCTCAGAATTCGGGATCCAAGCCATGCGTCATTTGAAGTCCGGTCGCAAGTTCAACCGAACCAGCAGCCATCGCCACGCGATGTTCCGCAACATGGCTGCCTCGCTGATCAAGCACGAGTTGATCCGCACCACGTTGCCGAAGGCCAAGGAGCTGCGCCGCGTGGCCGAGCCGTTGATCACGCTCGGCAAGACCGATGGCGTAGCCAATCGCCGTTTGGCCTTCTCCCGGTTGCGCGACAAGCAGGCCGTAGGCAAGCTGTTTGTCGAAATCGGCCCGCGCTATCGCGAGCGCAACGGGGGCTACCTGCGCATTCTCAAGTGCGGTTTTCGGGTGGGGGACAGCGCGCCGATGGCCTATGTGGAATTGGTCGATCGCCCGCGCGCGGATGCTGAAGCCGCCGACTGAGCCATATGGCTTGGTGGAGCTTGCATCGCGCAGAGGGCGGTCTGCGTTTGCGACATCCGGTCCGTTGCGGGCATCATGAACGAGCGGTCGCGTATTGCGATCCTGCTTGGCTGCGGAGTTGGAAGCGATGAGTGCAAACCCCCTGGCGTGGCCGTTCCGCGCGCAATTCTTCACCGGCTTTTTGGTTTGCGCGACATTGCTTGGTTATGCGCTGTTCGAGCAATACCACGCAGGCATCGCACCGTGCCCGCTGTGCAGCCTGCAGCGTGTCGCATTCGTCGCACTGGGCATCGTGCTTGCGATCGGAGCGGCACATGGACCGCGTGCCGCGGTTGGTCGCCGGGTTTACGCGGTCCTGGCGCTGCTTCTCGCCGCAGCCGGCATCGCGATCGCCGCTCGTCATCTGTGGCTGCAGTCGCTTCCACCCGACAAGGTTCCCGATTGCGGCCCCGGGCTAGCCTACATGCTCGATGCGTTCCCGCTTTCGAAGACGCTCAAGATGGTGTTTACGGGGTCCGGCGAATGTGCGGTCGTGAACTGGCAGTTTCTAGGACTGGCCATGCCGGCATGGGCGTTGATCTGGTTTGCGATACTCGGCGTTTGGGCGCTGTGGAGTGGGTTTCGCGCCCGTGCTTGACGCGATCGTGTCGGCAAGCGTCCAGTCGATGCCATCCGGTGCACGTTGAAGCGGTCGTGACCGCCGCCCGGGTCGCATGTGGCATCATGGCCGGCGCATCGCAGCAACCCGAACATGAAAACGACTCGACCCGCAATCGTGCCCGTACCAGCCGTCGACGACTGGCATCCGGCGTCGTGGCAGTCGCGACCGCATACGCAACAACCCGTCTATTCCGATGCGGCGGAACTCGATAGTGCGCTCGCGCAACTGCGCGAACTGCCGCCGATCGTCACATCATGGGAAATCATCGCGCTCAAGCGTTTGCTGGCCGATGCCGCCGAAGGCCGCCGCTTCCTGCTGCAAGGTGGTGATTGCGCTGAAAGCTTCTCGGATTGTTCCTCGCCGCTGATCTCCAATCGTCTGAAGGTCATGCTGCAGATGAGCCTCGTGCTGGTACACGGGCTCAAGTTGCCGGTGGTGCGCGTGGGACGGTTTGCCGGGCAGTACGCCAAGCCGCGATCGGCCGACGTCGAGTGGCGCGACGGCGTGGCGTTGCCGTCCTATCGCGGCGATTTGGTCAATGCGCCCGAATTCACCACGCTGGCACGTCGCGCGGACCCGCAACGGCTGCTCCAGGGTCACGCGCGTTCAGCCATGACGATGAATTTCGTGCGCGCCCTTGTTGACGGTGGTTTTGCCGACCTGCACCACCCCGAGCTCTGGGATCTGGCCTGGGTCGAACACGCACCGCTGCAGGATGAATACCGGCGCATGGTCGCGGCGATCGGCGATTCGGTGCGTTTCATGGAGACGCTGGTCGGCGTGCGCATCGGCAACTTCGAGCGGGTCGAGTTCTACACCTCGCACGAGGCGCTGGTATTGCACTACGAACAGGCGCTGACGCGCCAGGTTCCGCGTCAGTGGGGCTGGTTCAATCTGGCCACGCACTTTCCGTGGATTGGCATGCGCACGGCGGCGGTAGACGCTGCGCACGTTGAATATTGCCGCGGAATCCGCAATCCGGTCGCAGTTAAGATCGGGCCCTCGATGCGTCCCGCAACCTTGCTGCGGCTGATCGGCACATTGAATTCCGACAATGAACCCGGTCGTCTCACGCTGGTGCACCGGATGGGCGCGGCCGGCATCGAAACCCATCTGCCGCCGTTGCTCAACGCCGTGAAAGCGGCCGGTTGCAATGTGCTCTGGTGCTGCGACCCGATGCATGGCAACACCGAACAGACAGCGGCCGGCATAAAGACCCGGCGCTTCGGCAATATCCGCGATGAACTCGAGTGCGCATTCGATGTGCACAGCGCGTGCGGAACGCGCCTTGGCGGTGTGCACCTGGAACTGACTGGCGAGAACGTCACCGAGTGCCTCGGCGGCGCGCGCGATCTGCACGAGTCCGACCTTTCGCGCGCCTACAAGTCGACAGTCGATCCGCGCCTGAACTACGAGCAATCGCTCGAGCTTGCGATGTTGATCGTGCGCAAGCGCGGTGGTTCTGTCGTTCCCGCAAGCTAGCCGGCGTCAGCGCAACGCGAAATCGGTGAACGCGAAGCGCCCGTCGCGCAACACGCTGTCACCGCGCACCAGTTGCAGCGATTGGCGGAACAACGGGCCAGCGTGACAGAGAGTATGGAACTCGCCATTCTCTCCGCAGCGATCGACATTCGCCGGCAATTCATCGAGCAACGCCGCGTCAAACGCACGTCCGCTGAATGCGGCATCGAGTTGCGTCGTGTCCACACAGGTCAGCAGCGCGCGATGACCGCGCGCGAGGAATCGCTGCGCGAGCCCGGATGTCGGCTCGTCCCACAACGGAAACACGCCGCACCAGCCAAGGCGCGCGAGAAGCGCCTCGCGCCACACCCGGACATCACCCAGAAACAAATCACCGAAAGCGACATGGGCGAGCATGGAAGTCGTTTCGCGGGCGTGTTCCAGTGCTGCGGCAAACACCGTTTCGTAATCGTCGTTCGAGGACGGCCAGTCGAGTTCGGATTCGATCAGGGGCAATCCCAACGCATCGGCTTGTGCATGCAATACGTCGCGGCGGATGCCGTGCATCGCCACGCGGTCGAACCTGCGTGTAAACGTGGTGAGCAGCCCGACCACTTTCCAGGCCGGGTCGGCGACGAGCCGTTCCAGCGCCATCAGGCAATCCTTGCCGCCGCTCCAGGCAATCAGGATCGGTCGGGTATCGGCAGCAGTCGCAGAATTCACGTCCATGACCTTAGCATGTGTCCTTGCGTCGAGGTCTCGGGTATCTTTGGAGTTTGCCTGTTTCCAATCGGCAGGTCGTCCATTCCGGTAGCGACCGCATCCACCGCATTTTTTCTCGCCTGGTTTCGGGAATCTCCATGATCGTTCGACTGTTCATTGCACTTGCCTGCCTTGTCGCCCCGCTGCTGGTACTCGCTGCGTCGGGACCGGCCCCCGATTCCATGCTCGCCGGCATGCATTGGCGCCTGGTCGGGCCGCATCGCGCGGGTTGGGCGACGATCGGCAGTGGGGTGCCGGGCCAGCCGGATACGTTCTATTTCGGTGCCGCGGGCGGCGGTGTCTGGAAGACCGAAGATGCGGGGCGCACCTGGGCCTCGCTGTTTGATGACGAGCCGGCGAGTTCGATCGGCGCGCTCGCCGTCGCGCCATCGGCGCCACAGACGATCTACGTTGGTACCGGCCAGGTCGCCGCGCGCTACGACGTGGCAGCCGGTAACGGCGTGTACAAATCCACTGATGGCGGCAGGACCTGGCAATCGCTCGGTCTCGCACAGACGCGACATATTGGCGCGATCCTGATCGATCCCAGCAATGTGGATACTGTTTTGGTTGCGGCGCTCGGTCACTACTTCGGCCCGAATCCCGAACGTGGTGTGTTCCGCTCGAGCGATGGTGGCAGGACCTGGCAGCAGACTCTCAGGATCGACGTCGATACCGGCACGGTCGATCTTGCCAGAGCGCCGGATGACACCGGCACGATCTACGCCGCGGCATGGCAGGTGCGCAACTACCCGTGGTTGTCATACTTCCAACCCAACCAGGGCCCCGGCAGTGGCGTCTACAAATCCACCGACGATGGCGTGACCTGGCGACGTTTGCGCGGCGGTGGCTGGCCCGACGCCACGCTCGGACGCATCGGTCTTGCAGCGACCACCGGCGGGCGCGTCTACGCGGTGGTCGATGCCGCACCGAACAGCGGCAATGTGCCGCATGCGAATTCGCAGAACGCCGGTGGCCTGTATCGTTCCGACGACGGTGGTTCCCACTGGGCACGCGTCAGTTCGGAATCCTGGCTCGAAAACGACTACTTCAGCCGTGTCACCGTCGACCCGACCGATCGCGATCGACTCTATGCGATGGGTCAATCGATCCGTCGATCGGACGACGGCGGCAAGACCTGGACCGTGTTTCGCGGCTCGCCGGGTGGCGATGATTACCATCATCTGTGGATCAATCCCGAGCGCCCGGATCACATGATCGCGTCGAGCGATCAGGGCGCCGCCGTCAGCGTTGATTCCGGACGCACCTGGTCGAGCTGGTACAACCAGCCGACCGGCCAGCTTTACCACCTTGCCGCCGACACCCGCTTTCCTTACTGGATCTATGCCGGTCAGCAGGACAACGGCACGGTTGCAATCGCAAGCCGCAGCGACTACGGCGCGATCAGTTTCCGCGACTGGCATCCGGTCGGCGCCGACGAACGCGACGACGAGATTCCCGATCCGGCCGATCCGAATATCGTCTACGGTTCCGGTCTCGGCGGACGCCTGTCGCGCTGGAACGCCGTGACCGGCGAAGTGCAGAACGTTTCGCCGTGGCCGGTCGTGACCTACGGCGCGCGACCGAACACCGTGAAATACCGCTACACCTGGATCACGCCGATCGCGGTGTCGCAAGTGAAACCGTATCCGCTGTATCAAGGCGCGCAGGTATTGTTCCGTTCGCTCGATCGCGGTGCGAGCTGGAAGGCGATCAGTCCGGATCTTTCGGCCGCAAAAAAGAATGCCAAACACTGCGATGCCGGAGTATCGGCAAAGCTTGCACTCGACTGCGGGTTCGGTGTGATCTACACGATCGCGCCGTCACCGCGCAGCAACGACATCCTCTGGGTCGGCACCGACGACGGCAAGGTCCGAATGACGCGCGATGGCGGTGCGACGTGGAACGATGTCACGCCGCAAGGGGTGCCGGCCTGGGCCAAGATCAGCACGGTCGATGCCTCCGCACTGGATGACGCGAGCGCCTACGTCGCGGTCGACACACACCGGCAGAACCGTTTCGCGCCGCAGCTTTATCGCACACACGATTTCGGCGCGCACTGGACCCGCATCGACAACGGCCTGCCGGGCAATCAGTTCACCAGCGTCATGCGCACCGATACGACAACCCGGGGTTTGCTGTTCGCTGGTACCGACCAGGGCGTCTACGTTTCCTTTGACGATGGCGATGACTGGCAGCCGCTGCAACGCAATCTGCCGACCGCCTGGGTGCGCGATCTGCTCGTGCACGACGACGACCTGATCGTCGCGACGCAAGGCCGTGCGATCTGGGTACTGGACGATCTTGCGCCACTGCGCCAGATGTCTCAGGCGCACGCGCAGGCTGGCGCATTCCTGTTCAAACCGGCTGATTCATACCGCCTGCGTCGCAGTGAAAACCGCGACACGCCGTTGCCGCCGGAAACGCCGCTCGGCGAGAATCCGCCTGCCGGTGCGATCATCGACTACGTACTGCCGTCTGCCGCGCAAACGCCGGTCGTGCTCGAAATCCGCGACAGTGCCGGCAACCTAGTGCGTCGTTTCGCAAGCGACGCAAAAGCGCCATGGCGCAACGCGGATCGCTATTTCGGCAAGGACTGGACCCGGCCGCAGAAACATCCCGGCACTGAAGCGGGTGCGCACCGTTTCGTCTGGGATCTGAACTATCCGCGTCCACGCGTCATCAGCTATCAGTACAGCATTGCCGCGATTCACGGCGACGACACGCTGCTGATGCCGCTCGGTCCGACCGTTGCACCCGGCACCTACGACATTGCGCTGAGCGTCGACGGCAAGACCCTGCATGCGCCATTGACCGTGCGCATGGACCCGCGCGTGGATGTCGACGCCGGCGCGGTCGAGCGGGCGGCCACGTTCGGATTGGAAATCGACGCCGCGCTCGGCCGCGCGTATCAGGGTTACGGCGAACTGAAATCCGTGCGCGATCAGCTTGACGCGTTGCGCAAGCCGACAGATGCATCGCCGTCCGCGGAGTTGAACGCTTCGATCGACGCTCTGATGAAGGCGACCACGTCGCTGGTCGAGGGCGATGGCCAGCACACCACGAGCGTGCCCGCGATCAGCGCGGTACTCGCTTCGCTCGCGACCGATGTCGAAACCACCGACCGCGCGCCAACCGCACCACAACGCGCGGTCTATGCCGACTACACCGCAAAGCTCGCGCAGTCACTTGATCGCTGGCACGCGCTGCGCGATGGCGATCTCGCTACCCTCAATACCAAGCTCACCGCAGCCGGCAAACCCGCAATCAAGGTTCCGACGCTCGCGCAAATCCATTTCGAGGGTTCGGGCGTCGCGCGCGATTTGCCGTAGCGGGTGGCAGGTGGCTTAGGGAGTCCAGTCCGGGGGTGCTCAGCCTTTGAGAGTACCGGAACCGGTCATCTTCGGCTCGTCCGCCCCGGGTTGCAGGCTGCGCAACGCTTCCTTCTGCATGCGCTGCAGAGTCTCGAGGAAATCCGGCGAATTTACGTCGAGATGGTCGAGGCCGAGATTTTTCAGGATGTCGTAGCTCATGGATACTCTGCTGCCTGGTGATACCTGACCGAAGTGCAGTGCGGCGGACTTAATGGCGTTCACTTTGCTCCACAAACGGTGCAAATCCGCGACGCCGTTGCTGACAGGCCTTGTGAGATTCTGACAATCGCCGAGGCTGTGTTCACCGCGAGCGTGTGCGCCGCTCCGGCTTGCAATAGGTGCTCCTGCATGTGCCAAGCCCCGGAATTGACGTGGCGATGCAGCTTTGTTCGGGGCGGATCGCAATCAGCGCGCCTAGTATCGGCAGTAGGTCGCGCAGCTTTGCTGACGAGGAGCTGCAAAACTGTTCCAGTCGACTCATGACGCCCTCCGCGTAGATTCCGAATGGACACAAGCAAGGGTCGGGCCAAGTCCGGGATGAATGCGATACCGGCGATGCCCGGTCGTACATTCACGGTTTCCGTCCGACTTGGCGTCGCTGATTTGCCTGCCTCGCCAATTCGGTGACGCGAGGTTCTACGCCGCCTGGCGCGACGCTTTTTTGCGATCGCTTTCGGTCAGGTGCTTCTTGCGCAGACGGATTTCCTTCGGCGTCACTTCGACGAGTTCGTCGTCTTCAATGAACTCAAGCGCCTGCTCGAGCGACATGCGTACGGGCGGTGTGAGCTGCACGTTCTCGTCCTTGCCGGCGGCGCGGATGTTGGTCATCTGCTTGGCGCGCAACGCGTTGACGGTAAGGTCGTTGTCCTTGGCGTGAATGCCGACCAGCTGGCCTTCGTAGATCTGGTCGCCCTCGTTGACCAGCAGGCGGCCGCGTTCCTGCAGTCCGACCAACGCGTACGCCGGTGATGGACCCTGACCGTTCGAGATCATCACGCCGTTCTGGCGCTTGGCGATCGCGCCTTCGGCGCGCGGCCCGTAGCGATCGAATACATGGAACAGAAGCCCGGTGCCGGCGGTGATCGTGCGGAACTCGGTCTGGAAGCCGATCAATCCGCGCGCGGGGATCAGGTACTCGAGGCGCACGCGGCCCTTGCCATCCGGTTCCATATTGACAAGTTGGCCGCGGCGTGTGCCGAGGCGCTCCATGACGCCGCCCTGATAGGGCTCCTCCATGTCGACGACGAGCTGCTCGATCGGCTCGCTGGTGACACCGTCGATTTCCTTGACGATGACCTCCGGGCGCGAGACGGCGAGTTCGTAGCCTTCGCGGCGCATGGTCTCGATCAGGATCGACAGGTGCAGCTCGCCGCGACCCGACACCTTGAACTTGTCCGGGTCTTCGGTCTCCTCGACCTTGAGCGCGACGTTGTGCAGCGCTTCGCGCATCAGGCGATCGCGGATCTGGCGGCTGGTCAGGAACTTGCCGCCGCTGCGATCCTTGTTGCCCGCGAACGGCGAATTGTTGACCTGGAACGTCATGCTGATGGTCGGCTCGTCGACCGTGAGCACCGGCAACTGCTCCACTGCGTCGGGTGCGCAGATCGTGTCCGAGATGCCGAGATTCTCGACGCCGGAAACGGCGATGATGTCGCCGGCCCGCGCCTCGGCTACCTCGCGTCGCTCGAGCCCCATGAAGCCAAGCACTTGCAGCACGCGGCCCTGACGACTCTTGCCGTGGCGATCGACAATGACAACGGGCATGTTGGTGCGCACGGTGCCGCGTTCGATGCGGCCGGTACCGATGATGCCGACATAGTTCGAGTAGTCGAGGTTCGATACGCGCATCTGGAACGGGCCATCCGGATCGACCTTGGGCGGATGCACGTGATCGACGATGGCCTGGAACAATGGCGTCATATCGCCCGAGCGCACGTCGCCATCCATGCCGGCGTAGCCTTGCAGCGCGGACGCATACACGGTGGTGAAATCGAGCTGTTCATCGGTTGCGCCGAGGCGATCGAACAGGTCGAAAGTGGCGTTCAGCACCCAGTCCGGGCGGGCACCGGGGCGATCGACCTTGTTGATCACGACGATCGGCTTGAAGCCCATCTGGAACGCCTTCTGGGTGACAAAGCGCGTCTGCGGCATCGGCCCATCGAACGCATCGACCAGCAGCAGCACCGAGTCGACCATCGACAGCACACGCTCGACTTCGCCGCCGAAATCCGCATGGCCCGGCGTATCGACAATATTGATGCGCCAATCCTCGCCATCGGGCGCCTTCCAGCGGATCGCGGTGTTCTTGGACAGGATCGTGATGCCGCGCTCTTTCTCGAGGTCGTTCGAATCCATGACGCGATCGGGCGTCGCGGTACGCTGATCGAGCGTTCCGGATTGCTTGAGGAGCTGATCGACCAGGGTGGTCTTGCCGTGGTCGACGTGCGCGACGATCGCGATGTTGCGAAGCTTTTCGATGGACATTCAGGCACCCGGCGGCCTGCGAAGACCGACGCAAGAATCAGAGGAAAGCGCATAGGAATGCGTAGTATAGCGCGCATTTGCCGCGCCGCAGCATGACATGATGCAGGCCGGCTGGCTGCAGGTCGGTTATCCTGCACGGCCACCCATTCGACAGGTATCCACAGGCATGCTCATCAACGCCACCTTGAACACCAATCGCGGCCCGATCCACCTCAGCTTGCACGCCGACCGCGCGCCGGTCACGGTTGCGAATTTCGTCAATCTGGCCCAGCGCGGCTATTACGATGGCTTGAGCTTTCATCGCGTGATTCCCGATTTCATGATTCAGGGTGGCTGCCCGCAGGGCGATGGTCGTGGCGGGCCGCCGTACCGCTTCGACGACGAATGTCGTGCCGATCTTCGCCACGACAAGCCCGGCGTGCTGTCGATGGCCAACGCCGGTCCCGGTACCAACGGCAGCCAGTTCTTCATTACCCACACCGCTACACCGTGGCTCGACGGCAAGCACACCGTGTTCGGAACGGTCAGGAGCGCCGAGGATCAGGCCGTGGTTGATCGCATCGCAGTCGGCGACAGCATCCAGAATGTAACGATCGAGGGCGATGCGGCCGCGCTGCTGGCCGCGCAGGCCACGCAAGTGGACGAATGGAATGCCAAGCTCGACGCGCACGGTTGAACCGGCGGTCGCGACGATCCGATCGCGCACCTTGCCGCATTGAAACGGCGCGATTTGTTGACCCGTTGGTCGCCGTTCGCCGCCGGTTTCACAACACGCGCGTGGTGGCACCACATGGGAAGAAGGGCGGCTGCAAGCCACTCGTTTCCATTACGGACTAGGCTTGGGTCTGGCGACAACGCGGTAGATGATCAGCAGGATGATGGCGCCGATCACGCCGAAGATGAAGCTCGGAAGCCACCGACACCGCCGACGGCACCGGGCGTTGCCATGCCGCCACCCACGTCGAATATCGCGCGCGCGATCCAGCCGCCGATGAACGAGCCGACGATACCGATGATGGCGGTAATGATGAAACCGCCCGGATCGCGTCCCGGCATGGCGAGTTTCGCAACGATGCCGATCACCAGACCGATGAAGAATATCCAGAGCCAATGCATGGAGTTCCTCCTGTCACGGTTGCGTGGGGCGTCTGTCCGGCGGGCGGACCGACGCATGATGCCTGAGCCGATGTGAATGGTCTGCGTCCGCAGGCAGCGCTTCGACGCGCGGCGGCCTATGATAAAATTCGATACTTTATCTGCGAGGTGGGGTCCATGCCGAAGCTTGCCCAGCGCATGAGCCGCGCCAAGCCGAGCGCGATCATGGCGATCGCCGACAAGGCCAGAACGCTCAAGGCCGAAGGTCGCGACATCGTCAATTTCTCGATCGGCGTACCGAATTTCCTGCCGGGCGAGCACGTCTACGCTGCGGTACGCAAGGCGCTCGAAACGGACTCGGGGCAATACGGATCCAATCGCGGCCGCGAAGATCTGCTCGATGCATTCCTGGCGCACATGGGCGAAATCGGGATGAACGGCTACGCGCGGGCGAATGTCGCAACCGGCGTCGGCGCCAAGCATGTGCTGTACAACCTGTTCGAAGCGCTGCTCGATGAAGGCGACGAGATCGCGTTCGCGACGCCGTATTGGACCAGCTATCTAGATATCGCCGAGATAGTCGGCGCGCGCATCAAACTGCTGCCGTGTCCACCGGAAGCGAACTACAAGCTGACCCCCGCCCAGCTCGACGACGCGCTTGCGAGCGAGCCGCGGGTATTCCTCTTCAACAATCCGTGCAATCCGACCGGCATGGTCTATGCGAAGGACGAGATCGCCGCGCTCGCCCGCGTGCTGCTGAAGCATCCGGGCACCTGGATCATTACCGATGACATCTACAACCGCATGGTGTTCGATGGCGTCGGTTATCACAACTTCGTGCAACTGGAGCCTGGCTTGCGCGATCGAGTGGTCTTCGTCGACTCGCTTTCCAAGACCTACGGCATGCCCGGTTGGCGCGTCGGCTTCATGGCCGGACCGGAAATCGTGGCGCAAGCGGTCGTTACGATGAACTCCAACCACATTACCAATCTGCCGGAGATAATTACCGCCGCTGCCGTCGCGGCGTTGACCGGGCCGCAGGATATTCCGGCCGCCAAATGTGCCGAGTTTGCCGGCAAGCGTGATCAGGTGGTCGCCGCGCTGCTGTCCATTCAGGGGGTAACCTGCCCGCGACCGCAGGGTGCGTTCTATGCGTTCCCGAATATTTCCTGTGCGTTCGGTCGCAGCCATTCGGGTAAGCAGATAACCAGTGATGTCGATTTCTGCGCCGCATTGCTCGAAGGCAAGGGCGTCGCCTGCGTGCCGGGTTCGGCATTCGGCGAACAGCGCGCGCTGCGGATTTCCTATACCTGCCCGGAGGTGCAACTCAAGGCCGGTCTCACGCGCATCCAGGAATTTTTTACCGAATTGCATTAAAGCCCGCGTCGGGTGCGTTGGCACCGCAGGCGTGCAACCGCCACTTGTGGGTCGACGGGTGGCCAACCCACCCCCACAGACACTTTGAGGAGTGCTCGCCATGAAAGCCCCCGTTCGAATTGCCGTTACCGGCGCCGCCGGTCAGATCGGTTATGCCCTGTTGTTTCGCATCGCGGCCGGCGACATGCTCGGCAAGGATCAGCCGGTGATCCTGCACCTGCTCGAAATTACACCGGCGTTGCCCGCGCTCGAGGGCGTCGTGATGGAACTCAACGACTGCGCCTTTCCATTGCTGGCCGGCATCGTCGCCAGCGACGACGCCAATGTCGCTTTCAAGGATGTCGATTACGCGCTGCTGGTCGGTGCGCGTCCGCGCGGTCCGGGCATGGAGCGCAAGGATCTGCTGGAAGCGAACGGCGCGATCTTCGCGCCGCAAGGCAAGGCGCTCAATGCGCACGCCCAACGCGATGTACGTGTGCTCGTGGTCGGCAATCCGGCCAATACCAATGCGCTGATTGCCCAGCAGAACGCGCCGGATCTCGATCCGAAATGTTTCACCGCGATGCTGCGTCTCGATCACAATCGCGCGCTGTCGTTGCTGGCCGAAAAGACTCGCGCGCACTCGACCGACATCAAGAAGGTGATTATCTGGGGTAACCACAGCTCGACCCAGTATCCGGATATCCATCACGCGACGATCAAGGACAAGCCCGCAACGGATGTGGTCGAGCAAAGCTGGTATGAGAACGAATTCATTCCGACTGTGCAGCAGCGTGGCGCGGCGATCATCAAGGCGCGCGGCGCGTCGTCGGCGGCATCGGCCGCCGCTGCAGCGATCGATCACATGCGCAACTGGGCGCTCGGCACCGACAAGGACGACTGGGTATCGATGGGCATTCCGTCCGACGGCAGCTATGGCATCGAGCCCGGCGTGATCTACGGTTATCCCGTCACGGTGAAAGACGGCAAATACAAGATCGTGCCGGATCTCGCGACCGGCGCTTTTTCGCGCGCGCGCATGCAAGCGACCGAAAAGGAATTGCGCGAGGAGCGTGCCGGCGTGGCGCACCTGTTTGCGGGGTAGATTCGGACCCGCGGGCATCTTCAATATGGTCCGGCCCGGACCTGATCAGAGGTCCGAGCTTCCGAGGGGGGCGGCGATGAGCGATCTTTGGCAACGCCTTGGGCAACGCAAGCTGGTGCAGTGGGCCGTTGCCTACGTGGCGTTTGCCTTCGCGCTGTTGCAGGGCATCGATATCGTCGCCAGCCGGTTCGATTGGCCCGCCGGCATCGAGCGGGGATTGATCGTCGCGTCGTGCGTCGGCTTCTTCGCGACGCTGGTGATTGCCTGGTATCACGGCGAGCGCGGCGTGCAGAGGGTCACCGGCACGGAAGTGCTGATCCTGGGCCTGCTGCTGGCCGTCGGTGGCGGGCTGCTGTGGCAGTTCTCGCGCCCGTCGGCGACGCAAGAATCCGCCAGTGCCGCGCCGGCTCGACCTGTCCGGGCCAGCTCGCCCAACTCGATCGCGGTGCTGCCGTTCGTCGACATGAGCCAGGCGCGCGACCAGGCGTATTTTTCCGATGGCCTGTCCGACGAACTGCTCAACATGCTCGCGCAGTTGCCGCAGCTGCGCGTGATTGCGCGCACGTCGTCATTCTCCTTCAAGGGCAAGCAGGCCGATGTCGCCACGATCGCCCGGAAACTCGACGTCGCCCATCTGCTGGAAGGCAGCGTGCGCAAATCCGGCAATACGCTGCGCATCAGCGCGCAGCTGATCCGCGCGTCCGACAGCTCGCAGGTCTGGTCGCAAACCTACGATCGCAAGTTGACCGACGTGTTCAAGGTACAGGACGAGATCGCCACTGCGGTGGTCGACGCGCTGAAGGTCAAGCTGTTGCCGGACCAACACCTGGGCAATCCGTACCGCAGCGACAATGCCGAGGCCTACGACCAGTATCTGCTCGGCAAGGAGTTCTACAACCGGACCACGCCGGCTGATTGGCGCAAGGCGGCGGCTGCATTCCAGCGCGCCATCGACCTGGATCCCGGCTACGGTGCGCCCCGAGCCGGGTTGGCGGCCGCCGAATATTCACTCGCCGACCTGGCAGGTGACCCGGTCAGCAAGCAGCAAGCGCTGGACTCCGCGGACCTGGCCGTCGCCAAGGCACCACAGCTTGCTGACGCTTATGCCGCGCGCGGCATCATCCGCTTGAGCTTCTTCCGGAACTGGGACGGTGCGGGGACGGATTTCGAAAAGGCACTGCGACTCAACCCTGCCGCGAGCGCTGCGCAGCTCGGCAACTACCGTTTGTTGATGGCGCTGGGAAACCTGCCCGAGGCGATCGTGGCGGCGCGCGGGGCGACCAAATCCAATCCGCTCAGCAACCTCACGTGGACCTCGCTGGGACGCGCCTTGTATGCAGCAGGCAATTATTCCGCCGCAGACCAGGCCCTGGACCGCGCTCGCGAAATCAGTTCCGATTCGACGTACAGTAGATACGCGGCTGGCTTGAACGCTCTCGCGCAGGGCAGGACACGTGAAGCCCTGACCACATTCGGGTCGGCTGGGGATGTCTATAGTCTGGCGGGCATCGCCATGGCTGAATATTCGCTGGGCCATGCGCGCCAGTCGCGGCAGGCGCTGGACGATGTGGTCGAAAAGTACGGAAAAGCCGGGGCCTACCAGATCGCCCAGGCCTTTGCCTGGCGCGGCGAAGCGGACAAGGCTTTTGAATGGCTGGATACCGCCCTGGCGAACAACGACGGCGGCTTGAGCTTCCTCAAGAGCGACCCGGTTTTGGACCGGCTTTCCGCCGACCCGCGCTTCGCCGCGTTGCTGAAGAAGATGGGCCTCCCGGAATGACGCGATGAACCTGGTCGCCGAACTCAAGCGCCGCAACGTGATTCGCATGGCCGGGTTGTATCTGGTCGGCGCGTGGTTGATCGTTCAAGTTGCCGGAACACTTTTGCCGGTGTTCGAGGCACCGGCATGGGCGATGAAGACGTTGGTGGGATTGCTCGCGGTCGCATTTTTCCCCGCGCTGATCTTCGCTTGGGTATTCGAACTCACGCCGCAGGGAATCAAGCGCGACAAGGAAGTGAAACCGGAACAATCGATTGCTCCGCAAACCGCGCGACGCTTGGACCGCACGATCATCGCCGTGCTGGTGCTCGCGCTTGGATATTTTGTGGTCGACAAGTTTGTGCTCGCGCCACAACGCCTCGTGGCGCGAAACGGAGCGGAGACGACGCAAGCCGCAACGCCGGCAAGGACGAAAGCGGATGCGGTCGCCAACGACAAATCCATCGCCGTACTGCCGTTCGAGAACTTGTCGGACGATAAATCCAATGCCTATTTTGCGAGCGGCATGCAGGATGAAATCCTCACGCGTTTGGCGGGCATCCGCGATCTGAAAGTGATCTCGCGCACGTCGACGGAGCAATACGCAAGCCGCCCGCCGAATCTGAAGATCGTCGCAGAACAACTCGGCGTGGCGACCGTGCTGGAAGGCAGCGTGCAGCGCGCGGACGGAAAGGTGCGCATCAACCTGCAATTGATCGATGCGCGCAACGACAGCCATCTTTGGGCGCAGAACTACGATCGCGAGCTGAAGGACGTGTTCGCCGTGCAGAGCGACGTCGCGGAAAGAGTCGCCGATGCGTTGAAGGCGAAACTGCTGCCGGCCGAGTCGGCGCGCATGGCCAACGTGCCGACCCAGAATCCAGAAGCCTATGATCTCTACCTGCAGGCGCGTTACCGGTTCAATCAACTTCAGACCAGCAGCAGCAAGGATCCTGTCGCGACCGGCAAGCAGGCTGTCGATCTTTATCAGCGTGCCATCGCGGCTGATCCCGACTTCGCCCTGGCCTACGTCTGGCTGTCCTATCTGCAGAGCTACCTGCACTGGTACGGAGTCGACAACTCTCCGGACATCGTCGATGCGGCCCAGCGCAACGCGAAAGAAGCACTCGCATTGCAGCCCGGTTTGCCCGAGGCGCATCTGGCGATGGGTTACGTCCACTACTGGGGCCATCGTGACTATCCTGCGGCGTTGAGCGAATTGGCAACAGCGCGAGCCAGCCTGCCCAACAACCCCGAGGTTCTTGCCGCGATCGGCTATGTCATCCGGCGGCAGGGAAACGCCACGTTCGGGATTCCCGAAATGCAGCAGGCGAGCCTGCTCGATCCACGCAATTCGCTGTTGCCTCGCGAGATCGCCGACTCTTACGTTGCCTTGCGCCGCTACGACGAAGCCGATGCCACGTTCGCACGCTCGCTGGCGATTTTCCCCGGCGATGTCGAGGCGCAGGTGCAGCGCGTAACCGGCAGGATTTTCAGCGGCGACATCGAATCGGCCGAGCGCATGCTCGCAACGATTCCCGCGGGGATGGATCCGCAGGGAACCGTGTCGCTGATGCGTTTCCGGCTGCAGATGCTGTTGCGTCACCCCGACGCAGGGCTTGCCGCCATCGCGAATGCACCGACGTGGCTGCTGGCGCGCTTCGAGCACAGTGCGGCACCCGTCGCGCTGTTGCGCGGACAGGCTCTGGCGATGAAGGGTGATTCGGCCGCGTCGCGCACCGCATTCCTCGAAGCCGTGCGGTTGCTGCAGGACGCCCGCAAGAATCCCGTCACCGAAGTCGATGCGCTCAGCCTCCTGGGTTTGGCCTATGCCGGACTCGGCCAGAAGCAAGCCGCGCTGGAATCGGGTCGCGCCGCCGTGGAACGATTGCCGATATCGCGCGATTCCATCGTCGGCGCGTACAACCTCGAACGTCTGGCCCGGGTCGAAGCGCAAGTCGGCGAAACCGACGGCGCGATCGAACATCTTCAGCAGTTGATGGGCGTCGCTGCGGGCGAAACCCTGTCGATCGCAACCTTGCGCATCGATCCCGTCTGGGATCCGTTGCGCAAGGACCCGCGCTTCCGGGCATTGCTGCACTCACCGCCAGCCGCCGTCGGCGCTCCGGCGCATGAATGAATTCCTGCAACGCCTGAAGCAACGCAAGGTGGTGCAGTGGGCGCTGGCCCATGTCGCCTTCGCGTTCGCGCTCTTGCAGGGTGTCCACATCTTCGCGCAACGTTTCGACTGGCCCGAATCGATCGAACGTGGATTGCTGATTGCGGTTTGCGCCGCGAGCGTTGCGCGCCGCAGGGGTTGTCCCTGGTCGGGCGCGAAGCCCCGCCCGCGCCTGGCACACGAATGCGTGATCACGACCTGACGTTGGCGGGAAGCCGGTCATCGTCGGGTCATTGTCGGCATGAATGGCAAGCCGGACAGTCGCCACGGGATGAATGGATGCGGCTCCGTACCCCTTACGAAGAACGCAACACCTCCAACACCTCCCAGCACTGCGTCCTGTTCGGCGAGTTCTGCGACCACTTGCGCATCTCCTCGACGAACTTTTCCAAAATCTCCTCGGCTTCGAGCTCCCGGGCGAGGCGGATCTCGCGCTTCGCCGACGCGGTGTCGCCCAGCCCGGTATGGGCCCAGGCACACGTCAGGTGGGGTTGGTAGTAATGGGGCGTACGCTCGACGGCCTGCTGGCCGCCGCGCAGGCCCTGGGCGTAGTCGAGCATGAACAGGTGCCCGGTGGCGCGGTAGGTGGCCCACAGCCCGAATCGCGGATGATGCGGCGCGCGCGCCTCGGCGGTTTCGATCAGGCCGATGCCGGCCGGGTCGGCATGGCGCAGGCAATGCTGCCAGCCGAGCACGGCCAGTGCATGCGCGTCGTTCGGGTTGCGTGCCGTTGCCAATTCCAGGTGCCGGATGGCTTCGTCGGGTCGGTGGAACATCGTCGCCACGACGCCGGCGTCCGCGCGCACCTCCGGGTCGCTGGGTGCCGCTTCCAGGGCTTGTCCGATCAGCGCGTCAGCCTGCGCGATGGTCACGGCGGGATCCTCGGCCCACTGGCTGACGACGTTCTGGCTGAGCTGCACCGCCAGTGCCGCGCGGGTAATCGGATCGTCGGGCTCGATCTGAAGCGCCTCCTGCAACATGGCGACAATCCGTCTTGCGCTGTCGACGCCGTAGTTGGCGCGCAACGCTTCCGCCGCCAGGACCCGTTCATACGCCGAGAGGTTGAAGCGTCCGGTACGGCGCACGCGGACGGGCTGGGTGGTGTTGACCTTGGCGGTGATCGCCGTGGTGATGCTGTAGACGACGTCTTCCTGCACCTCGAAGAAACGGTCGACAGCGGTTTCGTATTTTTCTGCCCACAGCAACACGTTCTCGGCGGCATCGCCCAGGTCGGCGCGAATCCTGACCGTATCCCCGGAGCGTACCAGCGTGGCCGTCACAATGAAGCGTGCACGAAGGACCTCGCCCGCCGCGACAAGATCCGACGTCCGGGAGGAAACTCGCACTGCGGAGCTGTAGGGTGCCACGCGATAGCGCGGCGTTCGCGACAAAAGCATGGTCAGGTCGCGGGTCAGGCCGTCGGCGAGGAGCGTTGCTTGACCGACCGCGGACATGTCCACGACGGGCAGGACCGCAACGGAGAAGGGCGGGAAGCGAGTGCGTGTCGAAGGCGAAGCGGAGGTGTCCTCGTCCGCAGCCCCGACATCGGCATCCAGCCGGTAGCCGAGCTTTGAAACGGTGCTCACGGTGCCGGCCGCCACGGCGACGCCGTTCAACGCCTTGCGCAACTGGTATACGACTCTCGTCAGGCTCTCGTCGCTGGCGGGCGCGCCGGCCCAGATGCGCGCGACCAGTTCGTCGCGAGTCCACAATTGGCCCGGTCGCTCGGATAGTGCGACCAGCAGCGCCATGACCTTGGGCTCGATCCCGCAAGCGGACTTCTTGCCGGAGATGCGCAAGGCGCCCGGTTCGATGAGCGCGTCATTCAGATAGAACGGCGCACGAGCAATCCCCGAATGGCTCCCGGAATCCACCATCACTCGGCAGGCTAACACGGCAGGGCATCTTCCATCATAAAAAAATCAGGTGGTCGTCAGGACTCTCCTCTGGCTGCGTTCTACTTTCGACTCCGGTCCATCGTTCGGCAGACCGAATCTTGAGCGGGGCTGTTCACATCCGGCGCGCGCATGGGGTCCGGCGCTGCGTGGCAAGCATCGTCTGGCGTGTACGCGCACCGGACAAGCGGGAATCACCATGAGCAAGAATGGGGCTTGGGGAATGGATGCCCGTCAACCAACGCTGACGGGCCTTCTTCGCCGAGGGGGCCAAGGCCCTTCAAGCGTTTGTCGAAAGCGACTCCGACCCACTTTTCGCGGACCGGAAGATTTCCATGCAGCCTGCAGACGCTACCGGCCCTCGGGTTGCATAGCGTGCAAACCCGTGCGCGGCCGTACCCGGTTATTCCTGCCACGCCGGCAATCATGAAACAGGTGGCGCCGCGGCGTGAGTCGCCACCGGGGAGAAATGAAATGCATATGAAAAATCAAATGCGTCCACGAACCCTGTCCGTGGCGGTCCTGGCACTGCTGGCGGCATCGGGTGCCGCGAGTGCGACGGAATCCTCGGGCCACTACTACAACGTTCCCGGCACCGAGACCAAGACGACCTTGCCCAACGGCAACATCTCGATCCAGCAGCAGTACTACCACCTGAACCAGTCCGACCATGCCGCCGATCCGAACAACGCAGCCGCAGGCAGCTGCTTTGGCAACGTGATCACGACAAAGGCAGGCAAGGTCCTGTCGGGCAGCGGCTTTTGCTACGAGCAGGACGACAAGGGCAACGGCACGACCTTGTCGTGGAAGATCGACGAAGTCGGCACCGCCAAATGTCCCTTTCAGTGCGGGACCTGGCAGTACGTCGACGGCTACGGCAAGTTCAAGGGCGTGACGGGTGGCGGAACCTGGACCACGACGCACCGCTTCGCCAATGGCGCGTCGTTCGGCACGGACACCGGCAACTACAAGATGCCGTAGACACGATGCCACCCCGCAGCGGCGGGACATGCAAACCGTGACACAGGGTGACCAACTCATCGCGAATGGTGTCGGCGTGTTTCCGGGCGTGAGCAGCGCATCGATGCCCATCGACTGGAGACCCGCTGCCTTCGCCTGCTCGCACCGGTGGGACCGCAACTTCTACCTGACAATGGTCGGCCTGATCTGGCTGGGCATCGGGATGGGCTTCGGGCCCGAGATCGTGCATCGCCTGGCAACCGATGCGCGACCTTTCCCGGTCATCGTGCAGGTCCACGCCGTGGCTTTCGTCGGATGGTTGTGTCTGCTGACCGCGCAGGTCGTGCTGGTGCGTACCCGGCGCACGGACCTGCACATGAAGCTGGGCGTGGCGGGCATGGTTCTGTCCCCGGCGATGGTCGTGCTCGGCATCGCGGCTGCCGTCGTGGTCGATCGTCATCACGCCGGCTTGCCCGGGGGCAACGCCGCGTTCTTCAGCGTGTCGCTCGCGGACATCCTGAACTTCGCGGTGATGGCCTCGGCCGCCTTCGCGTTGCGGCGGCGCATCCCCTCCGCGCACAAGCGATTGATCATCCTGGCGACGATCTTCATCACCAATGCCGGTTTTGCGCGCTGGTGGGAGGGACCGATCCTTCATTGGGTTACCCGGCACCATGGCGTGCCGGGTTTCTGGACATATGCCGCCGGAGTGTTCCTCAGCGACGTCCTGTTAATTTTGATGATGGGGGTCTACGACCTGATCACCCGTCGCCGCCTGCATCCGGCCTTCGTCCTTGGTGCATCGTTCGGCCTGCTGGTCGAGGCGCTGGCGATAGGGCTCTACGTCAGTCCGGGGTGGAAACCGGTGGCGCTCAGGTTGATCGGACTCTGACGGCCGTGGACGACATGGTTCACGGTGCGCGGTCGCGCGCGATGGCATCGAGTGGTTCGAGCCAGCGGCCCGCTGCGGCCGAAGACACCCGACCGCCACGGGTGGTCGGCACGCTCGGCGCAAGCCTGATGAGCGTCAACGGGATGATCGGCGCGGGCATCTTTGCCTTGCCCGCACTGCTGTTCGACAGGACCGGCCAGTTCGCGCCGTGGATGTTCCTGATCTTCGGCGCCTTGTTTGCATGCACCATGCTGATCGCGGCCCAGCTCGCGACAATGTTCCGTGCGTCGGGCGGGCCGCAACTGTATGCCCAGGCCGCGTTCGGTCCGACCGTGGGATTCCAGGTCGGCTGGCTGCTCGTCATCGCGATGGCCGCAGGGCGTGCGGCGACATTGCATGTCCTGGTTTCCTACCTCGCTGTGTTCTTCCCGGCGCTTGATGGGCCGATTGCCCGCCCGGCGGCAATCACTGCGCTGCTTGCGGCGCTTGGCGGGCTGACGCTGTCGGGGATGCGCCGGGCCGTCGGCGGGCTGATGGTCGGGACCGTGCTCAAGGTGACCCCCATCGTGGTGCTGTGCATCGCCGCCTTTGCCGCCGGAGGCATTGCGACAAGTTTCAAGCTGCCCAGTTTCGGAACCTTCGAATCGGTAGCGCTGCTGGTCTACTTCGCCTATAGCGGAGCGACCAATCCCGTGTGTTCTGCCGGCGAGGTGAGGAATCCGCGTCGCACGCTGCCGCGTTCCATGCTGCTGTCGCTGGCGATCATCATCGCCTTCTACATGATGGTGCAGTGGGCCTATATCGCGGCCGGCGCGCCTGGCGGCAGCGATGGCACACCCTTGGCTGCCGCCGCCGGGGCCGTGATGGGGCCGGCGGGCGTTGTCGCGCTCACGCTGGCAGCGGTGTTCTCGATCGCCAGCAATGCGCTGGCCGGTTTCGTGGGCGGATCGAGGGTGATTTTCGGCATGGCCGAGCGCAAGCTGTTGCCGAACTCGTTCGCGCATGTCTCGCCCCGCTTCCTGACGCCCGATGCAGGCATCGCGCTGTTTACGTTGCTCGTTGCAAGCATCGCCCTGAGCGGAAAATTCGCTTTCCTCGCCGAAGTTACCGCGCTGGGTGCGCAAATCATCACCCTGTGCCTGATCGCCGCCTTCGTCGTGTTCCGGTTCCGCGGCCGCGAAGGACACGCCAAGGGCATGTCGTTGCCCTGGTGGGGCGTGGTGGCAGTGGCAAGCGCATTCTCGATCTATGCCGCGCTGCAGGCGCCGCTCAAGGCGTATGTCCTGATCGCGGTGCTGCTTGTCGTCGGAACCCTGCTCGCGATGGTCGCGCACCGAGGCGCGGTCGCGCAACCGTTACCGATCTACAAATAGTGGCTGCGTGGCGAGCGCCTGGGGTCGGATCCGCGGTGCAAACCATCCGGCGATTGAACGCATCGTCGAAGGAGTACTGATCTCATGCCTTGCCGCTTCCAGCAAATTCCATGAGCGAGTCCGCTGCATTGCCGTCGCAGCCTGCTGTCGGGCGACCCACGCCCCCGTGGCTGTTTGCCGTCGTTGGGCAGACGAGCGGCGTCATGATGGGCTTCGCGACTATCGTCCTGCCCTATGTCGCGGTGCATAAAGGCATTTCGGTAGCGACGGCCGCCATGTTCATTGGCGCCGCCAACCTCGCAACGCCTCTCAAGCTGGTGTGGTCGCCGGTGCTCGACATGTGGTGGACGCTCAAGGGCTGGCTCGTGGCGGGCGCCTTGTTGACCACCGTGATGGTGGCGGTCTTGCTCCAGGTCCCCGTGAACGCCGAGGGCGTCTGGCTGCTCACGGCGCTGGTGTTCGTGACGGCGTCCGCTGCACAAATCGCCAATGCATCCATGGGCGCCCTCCTGGTCCTGACCGTGGAGAAGCACCGCCTCAGTGAAGCGTCGGGGTTTCTCCAGTCCGGACAGCTGGTCACACAGGGCATCAGTGCCGCGGGGGGATTATGGATCGCGACCCATGCGGGCATCACGGCTGCGACATTGTTCTTCGCCGCGCTCCTTGTTCCGACATGGCTCGCGGTCCTGCCGATCGTCGAACCCGCGCGAAGACTGACGAGGATCTCGCTGACGCAGCGGTTGATAACGATCGGCCGCCAAGTCGTCGACATGGCAAGGCAACCCCGCCGGCGCTGGGTGATGGTGTGCTTCCTCACCCCGATCGGCGTCGGTGGGGCGTCGTTCCTGTGGGCTGCGGTTGCGTCGCAATGGCATGCCGGAGCCGATGCCGTGGCGCTGGCCACCGGGCTGGGCGCGGCTGGCGCCAGCGCGTTCGGAGCCTTCATCTATGGCAGGTTCGTCGGCAATCTCGACCGCGTCGTGTCGTTCCTTTTCACCGCGATCGTGCTGGTACTCGCCGCATTACTCCTCGCGGCGCTGCCGCGTGAGGCCGCGTTCTTTGTAGCCGGCACGCTGGCCTATTCCGTCGCATTGGGGTTTTCATGGACCAGTTTCACGGCGCTGCAGTTCGAGACGGTGGGCGAGGGCGCCGTGGCCAGCAAGACGGCGCTGCTGAACGCCTTCGGCAATGTGCCGCTGGTCTACATGCCGATCGTGCTCGGCTTCGTTCACGACCGATGGTCGGTGACCGCCATGCTGCTGTTCGAGGCCGTGCTTACCAGCGCGTTCATCGCCGTGTTCGCGGCGGTGCGGCCCGGGCGAAGCGCTGCTCGGGAAAAAGGATCCGTGACACTTTCGTATGCAGAAACGAATCGCTCCGACGTCTTGTTACAGAAGGAGCCGATCCGATGATCCTGCGCCGCATCGCCGGTCAGCTGAAACAACAACACTGGACCGGGGTGTTCATCGAGTTGGCGATCGTGGTGCTGGGCGTGTTCATCGGCCTGCAGGTGGACAACTGGAACCAGGCACGCGCTGACCAGAATCGCCTCGATCAGCAACTTTCCGCGTTCGAGTCCGAACTCGAGACCAACCTCGTGCAGATCAAGGACTATCGCAGACACGCTGCAAGCCAGATTTCAGCCATCAACGAGTTGCGCGCAACGTTTGCCACTGGCAGCGCGAATACCAATCCTGACCATATCGACAAGCTCCTTTTCCTGGTAGTCGGGATTCGGGATTTGCATCCGGAACTCACGGCCTACCGCGCCTTGGCCGATTCTGGCAGCTTGCGAAGGTTGAGTGGCACGCCGCTAAGACGCGACATCAGTCGCTGGGAAATCGATCTGGCATGGGTTCAGCGTCTCGACCGCGATGCACTCGTGCATCGCGACTCCATCGTATTGCCTTTTTACACCCGGCAAATGTCTTTCGCTGCTGCCATCGAGAATCGCAGCGATATAAAAGGCCACGGCTTTGCGCCGTCGCGCTTCCGCAACAACACGGACCAACTCGCAAAGAGCGAGGAATTCGAGAACATGCTGGCCCTGCGTTTTGCGATCGAGGCTCAGGTACTCGATACCTCCGAGACACTCGAACAAAGTACCAAAGCCTTGATCGCCACCCTGAAGAAACGCGAGGCACATCGATGACCCTGCGCCGCATCGCCAGTCACTTCAAGCAGCAGCACTGGACCGGCGTATTCATCGAGCTGCTGATCGTGGTGCTGGGCGTGTTCATCGGCCTGCAGGCGCAGGATTGGAACGCGGCGCGCATTGCCCGGGCAAATGCTCGTGAGTATCGTCAGAGCTTGATTACCGATATGGAATTATCCGTCTCACGCAATCAAGCGCAAATCGACTACGGTCGCCGCCAGGTCGGCCAGCTTGATCTGGTACTCAAGGCATTGACCTCGTGCCGTCTGGATGCCGACAGTCAAGCTACGTTTGATGCCGGTTTGTACAACATGGGCAAGTTTGACCTGCCCATCATGGTCATGGGTACGATCGACGAGTTGAATGCAACCGGCAACTTCAAGCTGATCGGCGCTCCCGCCCTGCGCCGGGCCATCTCGAATACGATGCGTGTATACCGGACGACGCTGTCGGTTGAACCTCAACTCACGGCGCGGATCGTGCCGAACGTGAACTATGTGCGCTTTCACGTTCGGTTTGTTCTGAATCGACACCTCACCTATCCGTTGTCTATTGATCCGGACAAGGTGTTTTACGACTTCGGCAAGCTGTGCTCCGACGGGGAATTCATCAATGCCGTTGCGGCGGTTCGGGAAATGACACTGGCCAGCGACGCCTTGAATCAAACGGTTCTCGATCGCCAGGCCGAGCTGCTGACGACGTTGAATAAAATGCCGTGATCCTGCATCGACTAATCGATCACTTGAAGGGCCAGCACTGGACGGCGGTGTTCATCGACTTCGTGATCGTCGTCGTCGGTGTGTTCATCGGCCTGCAGGTGAACAACTGGAACCAGGCGCGCATCCAGAACGACGCTCTGAATCGCCAGCTCACGAGCCTGCGGATCGAAATGGAGGCCAACCTGAGAAGGCTAGGTGCCTGGAAGAAGGACGAAGTCGCCGAGCTCAAGGACATTCAGTTCATACGGTCCAGCTTCACCAAAGGCACGGGCTTCGAAGACGCCGGCGCCATGAACGCAAAGCTCATGGCCTTGGCCTACGTAAGGCAACCCAATGTCGACACCAGCGCCTATGAAATCCTGGTCAATTCCGGAAATCTGAATCAACTGGGAGGGACACCGCTTCACAAGGCGATCCTGGCCTGGGAAACCGCCAGGTCCGAATTGGAACATACGCACCAAACAGCCCTGACGATCCGGACCATGGGCACCGAAGCCCTGTTGGGCGTCCTGTCCTTCGAATCCATATTCGAGCACTTCACCTCCGCCCAGCCCTACAACGCCCCACCGCATTTCAAGAACGACTTTGCCACGCTTGCCGGCAACCGGAAGCTGGCCAGCTATCTTGCCCTCAAAACCGCGGTGGAGGTGCAAACGCTTTCCTACATCGACCATCTTGAAACCCGAACCGGGGAGCTGGTGGATCTGCTGGAGAAACGGTCGGCCAGATGAAAAAACCGGAACGAGTCTGGATTCACTTTCACGACTCCGGTCAATGAGTCGCAAGTGAACCCAGCACCGTTTATCAGGCACCGTTTATCAAGTGCTGCGTGGCGAGCGCCTGGGTCGAATCCGTGGTGCAAGCCGTCCGCGATGCCAGCGCCTCGTTGAAGGAGTACTCGGCACCGATGCATATCCTCATTCCAGGCAGCCAGGCAAACGGAGCCGCGCCATTACTTGTATGGAGACATGAATGAACCCGACGCCTCGATCCAAAAGGGGGGCGACCCGATGATCCTGCGCCGCATCGCCCAGCACCTGAAGCAGCAGCACTGGACCGGCGTGTTCATCGAGCTGGTGATCGTGGTGCTGGGGGTGTTCATCGGCCTGCAGGTCTCGAACTGGAACGAGCAGCGCCAGGATCGCGGACTGGAGGTGCAGTACCTGCAGCGCCTGCATGTCGACATCCAGCGTTCCATCGACAGGGCGAACTACAATATCCGCGACATGCGCATGCAGTACCGGCTTGACGGAGACATGTTGGCCGATCTTGCTTCGTGTCGCCTCGACAACGCCGGGAGGAAGCGTTTCGCCACCGGCGCCTACTTTTTCGGCATGATCGATTCTGAGCCTCTGGTCCGCGGCACGATCGACGAATTGCGTTCGTCCGGACGCATCGGGCTGATCCGGGATGTGCGCTTGCGCACCAAGATGGCAAACGTGGTGGTGGAATCGGACATTGTCAGCCGGGACATGCCCATGATCGTGGCCCACGTCTCGCGAGCGATCTTCTTCCTCCAGAAGCGAATCCAGCTGGACTCGCCTCCGGAGGGTCTTCTTTACGACACCATCGCGTCACAAGGCATGCCCGAAGGCAGCTACCGATTCGATTTCCCCGCCTTGTGCAAGGACCCCCGTGTTGCGGCGGTCGTTTCCAACGTGCAGGTGACGACGTTCAACTTGATCGGCATGACGCAAGCCAGGCTCAAGGGCTACCAGGCATTGCTGTGGCTTATCGACAGCGACCTTTCCAGGATGAAGGGGGATTGAACCAGATGATCCTGCGCCGCATCGCCCAGCACATGAAACAGCAGCACTGGACCGGCGTGTTCATCGAGCTGGTGATCGTGGTGGTCGGCGTGTTCATCGGCCTGCAGGTCAACAAATGGAACGAGCAGCGCCAGGATCGCGCGCTGGAGAAGCAATACCTGCAGCGCCTGCACGACGACATCCAGCTATCGATCGAGACGGCGAACTACAACATCCGCGACATGCGCATGCAGTACCGGCTTGACGATGACATGCTGGCCGCGCTTCATTCCTGCCGGCTGGAGGGCGCGGAAAAAAATCGTTTCATCGCCGGCGCCTACGCACTCGGAAAGATCGATCCCCCGCCCCTGGTGCGTGGAACGATCGACGAACTGCGCTCGACCGGTCGCATCGGCCTGATACGCGACGTCGACCTGCGCACGCAACTGGCGAAGCTGGTCGAGGGTGCCAACACTTTCGGCGAAATCTTCCATGTGATCGTGGCGCGAACCAACCCGGCCATTGCCTACGTCGACAAGCGGATCGAGCTGAAAATCACACCGGAAACGCACGGGACCGCCAACGTGCTGAAGAATGGCATGCCGGATGGCGACTACCGTTTCGATTTTCCGGCCTTGTGCAAGGACCCCCAATTTGCCGCCGTCATTTCCAACGTACAGGCGCTGACACTCGATGTGGTCGTTATGAACCAGAAAAGACTCGCGAGCTTCAAGAAGCTGTCGCAGACCATCGACAGCAACCTGTCCAGCATGAAGGAGGATCGATGAAGGCATCGGCCATGCCAGGGCATGACGCGAACACCCGGCTTGGTCCGTCGCGTGCGGATCGGGCGGGCAACGAGAACCCAAACCCCGCCACCCGCATGGAGGGGGGTGAATGATCCTGCGCCACATCGCCCAGCACCTGAAACAGCAGCACTGGACCGGCGTGTTCATCGAGCTGGTCATCGTGGTGCTGGGCGTGTTCATCGGCCTGCAGGTGGACAACTGGAATGCCTCGCGCCAGGAACGCCAGCGGCTCACCGTGCTCGTGCAAGGCATGAGCGCGGATTTGCATGATTTCGACGAAGTGCAGGAGCGGTTTTCCCGGCAGGTGGCGCAGGGTCTGGCAGCGTTCAAGTCGGCGCGGGCGCGCGGTGAAGAGCCGCCACCCTACTACAAGCGCATGCCCGGTTCCGACACGCCGCCCGATTTCGTGTTCAAGGCCGCGATGCAGGCCGGATTGGCCGACCTCGTCGATCCGAAATTGATGTTCGATCTAGGCTTCTACTACTCGGAGCGCGAGGGAGTCGGTGCCAAGTACACGCGCTATGCCGAGTTTGTCGACAGCCAGATCCTGCCGAGGGTCGGCAATCCTTCATCGTTCTACGACGCGTCAGGCGCTCTGAAGCCGGAGTTCGCGCAGAACATGGACCGCCTGCGCGAATGGATTGAATACAGCAATGTCCTTGTGCGGTCGTCGAAATGCCTGCAACGACGCCTGAAGCATCCGCAGCAGCCAGGCGAGTCCTGCCGCCCGAATTACGAAGAAGTCACCCGATGATTCTTTCCCGCGCGATCAGGCACATGAAGAATCAGGACTGGACCGCCGTCCTCATCGAGCTGGTGATTCTGATTCTGGGCGTGTTCATCGGCCTGCAGGTGCAGGAGTGGGCCAGCGCGCGCGCCGAGCAGCAGCGCGCCGACGTGCTGTTGCAGCAGTTGCGCGGCGATCTGGCCAGCGAGAAGGCCGGCTTGCAGGCCAACAGGGACTATCTTGAGGTCGTTGCCGACTACACAAGGGCCGCCATGGGCGGCCTGCAGACGCCGGACTCGATTGATCCGGGAACATGGGTGGCCAGCGCCTACCAGGCGACCCAGATTTTCGAGCCATCGAGCAACCGGTCGACATTCGAGGAAATGAAATCGACCGGTGCCATCGATCTCATCCGCGACGCCAGACTGCGCGCGCAGTTGATTGTCTATTACGACTATTCATGGTCCGATTCACCCATCGCCAATGCGCAGGCACCCTACCGGGCGCTGGTGCGCAGCATTCTCCCGTACCCGGTACAGGAAGCCATCAAGGCATCCTGCGGTGACCGGTTCGGGATCGTCGACGGCCAGTTCTTCATGCGACTGCCGAAGACCTGCCACACGAACCTTGCGCCCGCGGAAATCACTCGCGCCGCCGCGACCCTGCGCACGACGAGCGGCCTGCTGCCTGCCCTGAACTATCAGTTGAGCATCACCGAAAGCAAGATCGAGCAGATCGAGCAGCAGCAACAGCAACTGGACGCGCTGATTGCAGCCGCCCGGAAGGACCCATGATCCTGCACCGCATCGCCGACCACCTGAAGCAGCAGCACTGGACCGGCGTGTTCATCGAGCTGGTGATCGTCATCGTCGGTGTGTTCATCGGCACCAATGTCACCAACTGGAACGAGGCGCTCAAGCAGCAGGAACGCAGCCGGATCTACACCCAACGTCTGTTGGACGACCTGCGCATCGAGTACGCGCGCGACCGCTCTCTGATCGAATACGACACTGATGCACGCCAGGCCGGCATCGCCGCATTCGACGGCCTGACCGAACGCCGGACGCTGGACGACCGCACGGTTCTCGTGAACGCCTACCGGGCGATTCAGTTCCAATGGTACGAGCGGCACGCGGCGGCCTTCGACGAAATGCTTTCAGCCGGCGAACTCGATCTTGTATCGGACCCGAAACTGCGCGAAACGGCGGTGCGCTACTACGGTAACAGTTCGACGACACACCAGTTGGTCCTGGAAGACAAGCGCGACTCCGACTATCGCAGGTTGTTTACCCGGCTGGTCGATCCTGATGTCGCACTCGGCCTGCGCAAGGACTGCGGGGACCGCAGCTTTACCTCGCCGGAGGGCGTGCCCGGCTTCCTGAGCATCCACTATGACTGCAAGCTCGCGATCGACGACGAGGCCATCAAGAAGGCCGCCGACGCCTTGCGCGCCGACCCCGGGCTGCTTTCAGCCTTGCGGCGCCAGATTGCCGTCTACGACACGGAGATCGGGAACCTGATCTACATGCTCAACGAAACCGGCATCCAGGCCTTGTTTGGACGGGACGGCGACAGATGATCGGCTCGCGCTTCGTCGAACACCTGAAAAAACAGCACTGGACCGGCGTGTTCATCGAGCTGCTGATCGTGGTGTTGGGCGTGTTCATCGGATTGCAGGTCGACAACTGGAATGCGGCTCGGATATCCAACCAGAACCAACGATTCATCCTGCGCGAATTGCGCTCGGACCTGATCGCGGATTCGGCCATCATCGACAACACGCTTCATCAGTACCGTCGGCTGGACCATGCTTCGTCAACGCTACTGCACGACCTGGGAAACGGAGATTCCTACACGCCTTCCATGGACAAGGAATTCGGAAGCGTTTATGTATTCGTCTACTTCAACTTCCACCTGGCCGGCTACGAGTCGCTGAAGTCGCAAGGCATGGATCGGATCCGGAACCCGGCAATGCGTACCGAGATAACCACCGTGTACGAGCAGACCTACCCCTTGCTGGAAAAAGCCGGGGGATTCTCCCAGCACTACTACTTGAACGTGATACAGCCGTATTTCCTCAAGCACTTCAAGAATCTGCATGTGGCCCAGTCCGCGACCCCGCTGGACTATGCATCGGTCAGGAACGATCCCTATTTTCGCAACATCATTGCCAACCGTCGCGACATCGTGCGAAACCGTTACATACCGTTCTTTGAACGCGCCTCGGTCACCGTCCATCACCTGATCGCATTGATCGACAGGCAACTCGGCGAGCCCAAGCCGGGGGAACATCCAGGATGATTACCTCGCGCTTCCTGAAACATCTCAAGCAGCAGCACTGGACCGGGGTGTTCATCGAGCTGGTTATCGTGGTGCTGGGCGTGTTCCTGGGCTTGCAGGCACAGGACTGGAACCAGGCGCGCCAGGATCGCATGCTGGAAAGGCAATACCTCCAGCGCCTGCATGACGACATCACGCAGTCCATCAAGATCGCCAAGTCCAATGTGCAGCGCATGCAGACGCAGTACCAGCTCGAGGGTGCGATGCTGGACGACCTGTCCCGTTGCCAGCTCGATGCAGCGGCCAGGAAACAATTCGGCGCCGGCCTGTTTCTGTTCGGGCGAATCGAACCGCCACCCCTGGTTCGCGGCACCATCGACGAGCTGCGTTCGACCGGCCGCATCGGGCTGATCCAGGACGTGGCCTTGCGCACGGCGTTGGCCCGTGTCGTGCAGGTCAACGATGGGGCTAACAGGGTCCTGAACATGATCATCGCGCGAGCGACACCGGCGATTTCCCATATCGACGCGCGTGTCGTGTTCAAGCAGCCGCCGGGCGGGTTCGACCAGCCTGACATCAAGAAACACGGCATGCCGGATGGCGGGGCCATTTACGATTTCCCGGCCTTGTGCAATGACCCGCAATTCGCGCCGGCCGTCTCCACGGTGCAGAACCTGACGCATGTAGAGATCCAGATGAACCAGGGCAAGCTTCGAAGGTTCCCGAAGCTGCTGGACAACATCGACCGCGACCTCGACGGCATGAAGAAGGGTTCACCATGAGCGCGGCCAGCCCTGAACGCATGGACCTACCGGGAGGACGGCCATGATCACCCGACGCATCCTCTCCCACCTCAGGCAGCAACACTGGACCGGCGTGTTCATCGAGCTGGTGATCGTGGTACTGGGCGTTTTCATCGGCCTGCAGGTGCAGGACTGGAATGATGCACGCACCGCGCGCGCCGAGCTTGACCAGCAATTGATCAGTTTCCGCAAGCAACTGGAAGACAATCAGGCTCATTTCAAGAATTTTCGGGCCGAATTGGTCGGGCAGCTGGATGACGTGAACGCCCTGCGGATCGCATTCAGGCAAGACCCACCGACGATTTCCGGCAAGGAACTGAATCTGAGATTCCTGAACGTGCAACGCATCAAGGTATTTTCACCGGATCTGACGGCATTGAACGAATTGGCCGAGACCGGTGGCTTGCGCCGAATCGAGGACGCGAAGATCCGGGATGCCATCGGTCGCTGGCAACGTGAGCTTGACGAAGTCAATCGGCTGTATTCCGACGCGCTGCGAGAAAGGGATGGCGTGATGAACGACTTTCTGATGAAGAACGTCGCTTACGGACCGTTGCTGGAACAGTCCTATATTGTCGGCAGGGGAATCGGGAAATCGAAATTTCGCAATGACATCGAGACGCTCGCCAAGAGTCGGGAGGTCGACAACGAACTGGCCTATCGATACGGCATTACCGGCTCCGAGGTCTATGCGCTGGACGCGCTGGACCGCGTGACCACGCAGCTGATCAAATTGCTGGTCACGCGTGAGCAAGCGTCATGATTCTGCGCCGCGTCATCAGCCACATGAAAAGCCAGCACTGGACCGGCGTCGTCATCGAGCTGGTCATCGTGGTGCTGGGTGTGTTCATCGGCCTGCAGGTCGACAACTGGAACCAGGCGCGATCCGACGTCCGCCTCGGCCATGACTACGTGAGAAGACTGACCCGCGACCTGACCGAGAACCTCGCCGGGGTACGGGCACAAGCCGCCTATTACGCCGCCGTCGCGGACAGCGTCCGCGAGACGGATGCGCTGCTGACCAAGGCCGATCCTGATCCGCGAATGCTCATCGTCCATGCCTATCGCGCGAGTGAAACCATCTATACCGCGCCGGTGCGCGCTACCTGGGACCAGATCGTCTCCTCCGGGCATCTGGGCCTGCTGCCGAGGGCGGCCGTGGAGTCCGGACTGTCGCAATACTATGCGTTCGACGTCGCGCGATCGATGTATGAATTGGGCGCGGTTTCGGACTATCGCAAACGGGTGCGCGGCATCGTTCCGCTTGACATGCAACGAGCCATGCGCGCGGGCTGCAGCGATGTGCGCGATCGACGCGGAAACATCATCGGGTTCGCCAAACACTGCCAGTTCGCCGCCGATCCGGCAGATCTCGAGAAGGTCGCCGCCGCGCTGCGCAGCGATCCGGCCGTCGCCGCCGATCTGCGCGACCAGTATTCGTATGCCGCCTCCGCAATGGCCAATGTGCACGGTGTCGAGGTGACTCTCGAGGATGCGCTCGCGGCGCTTGGCGCCAAACCGGAACCCGCCCGGCATGACTGATCTCTGGCAACGCCTGAAACGACGCAAGCTGGTGCAGTGGGCGCTGGCCTACGTGGCGTTCGCCTTCGCGCTGCTGCAGGGGGTCGACATCGTTGCGGAGCGATTCGGCTGGCCCGTCGGCATTGAGCGGACCTTGATCGTTGCGTTGTGCATCGGTTTCTTCGTGGCGCTGGTACTCGCTTGGTATCACGGCGAACGCGGTGCGCAGCGCGTGACCGGGATGGAAGTGATCGTGCTTGCGGTGTTGCTGGGCATCGGCGGCGGTTTACTGTGGCAGTTCAGCCGATCGACGCGGGTCAGGACGCCGGTCATCGACAAACTCGCCATGGCGACAACGAATACCGCGCCGACGGCCGCCCGCTCCGTTGCCGATTCCGCACCAACCCGTACCGCCATCCCCGCCAAGTCCATCGCAGTACTTCCGTTCGAGAACCTGTCCTCGGACAAGAACAACACCTACTTTGCCGACGGCATGCAGGACCTGATCCTGACCAAGCTGGCCGACATCGGCGAGCTGAAGGTGATTTCGCGCACCTCGACCTTGCAGTACAAGAGCCGTCCGGAAAACCTGAAACAGGTGGCGGCGGAACTCGGCGTGGCCACGCTGCTGGAGGGCAGTGTGCAGAAGGCCGGCAACGAGGTGCTGATCAACGTGCAATTGATCGATGCGCGCAGCGACGCGCACCTGTGGGCCAATACCTACCAGCGTACCCTGGACAACATCTTCGGGGTCGAGGGGGAGGTGGCCGGAAAGATCGCCAGTGCCCTCAAGGCCAAACTCTCGCCCGCCGAAACCGCGCGCCTGGCCTCCGACTTGAGCCATGACAGCGCCGCCAACGACCTGTTCTTCAAGGCCGAGTATCAGACCCAACAGGCGGAGACAACTTTCAGCACGGCGAACGTGAAGGCCGCGATTCCGCTGTACCGGCAGGCCATTGCGCAGGCGCCTGATTTCGCGCTGGCCTACGCACGGCTGTCCTGGGTGGAAAGTAACCTTGCCTGGTGGGGCGGCGGCGGGACGGACGTCAAGCCACTGATTGCGGCCGCGCGCCGCCATGCCGAACAGGCGCTCAAGCTTGCGCCGAATCTCGTGGCCGCACGGCTCGCGCTCGGCTACAGCGACATGTACGGTCGCGGCGACTACGCCGGCGCGCTGAAGGCCTTTGAGGCGGCACTCGCGCTCAAGCCCAATGACGCCGATGCGCTGGCGGCCAGGGGTTACGTCGAACGCCGCCAGGGCCACTACGAGGCCGCGATCGCCTCTTTGCGCAAGGCGTCCACGCTGGATCCGCGCAACACCGCGCTGCCTTTCCATCTGGGGCTGACCTGGATGATGCTCAATCGCTATCCCGAAGCCGAAAGCGCCTTCCACCGCGCGCTGGCGCTCGACCCGAACAACCACATCGCCAAGCAAAATCTCTCCGCCGCCATCCTGTCCGCCGACGGCGACATCCCCCGCGCGCTGGCCGTGACTCCGGGCGACGCACCGGCGTTGAAACTGTGGCGCGTATACCTGCTGACATTGCAACGCAAGTACCGACCGGCGCTTGCGCTGCTGGACACGGTGCCCGACACGCCCGACAACTTCGGGACCGGCTCCAAGGCGCTGCTGCAGGCCGATCTGTACCGGCTGATGGGCGAGACGGCGCGGGCGCGGCCACTGTATGCGAAGGCCCTGCCGAAGATGCGCGCGCAACTCAAACAGCAGCAAGGCTTCACCAAGGTGGACGCGTGGCAGAACCTTGCCGATGTGGAACTCGGGCTCGGCTATACCGCGCAAGGCCTGGACGCGATCGCCAAAGCCGAGGCCCTCGTCGCGCAAAGCCACAACCACACCGAGGGCCCAGGGCGCATGGAGGTCAACTCGGCGCTCTACGCCCAGGCCAGGCGTCCCGACCTTGCGGTGCCGCTGCTGGCCAAGGTTCTCGCCAGCCCCGGCATCGGCGTCGCTTACTCGCCGATCATGCTGTGGCTCGACCCGGCCTGGGACCCGATCCGCAAGGACCCGAACTTCCAGGCGCTGCTGACCAAATACGCCAAATACAAACCTGCCTCGGCAGCCGGAGAGGCCGGGAATGACTGAACTGTGGACCAAGCTCAAGCAACGCAAGCTGGTGCAATGGGCCGTGGCGTACGTGGCGTTCGCGTTCGCATTCCTGCAGGGCGTGGATATCGTCGCGCAACAGTTCGCCTGGCCCGAATCCGTGCGACGCGGCATCACTCTTGCCCTGGTACTCGGATTTTTCGTCACGCTGCTGCTGGCCTGGTATCACGGCGAGCAGGGCCGACAGCGCGTCAGCGGCACGGAGCTGCTGTTGATCACGCTGCTGCTTGGCTTCGGCGGTGCCTTCCTGTGGCGGGTGGCCGGCAAGCCGCCGGCATCCGGCCAGGTCCAGGTCGCTGCCTCGCAGTCCAGTGTCGCCCGCACCGTTGCCGCCTCGTCTGCCAGTCCGGTGTCGGGGACGGAGTCGATTCCCCGGAAATCCGTTGCCGTATTGCCCTTCGCCAACGAAAGCGGCGACAACAAAGAACAGTTCTTCTCCGACGGTTTGTCCGAAGACCTGATCACGGCGCTGTCGCAGTTCACCGGCCTCAAGGTCATCAACAGCGATTCCTCGTTCAAGTTTCGTGACAGCCATGACAGCGTGTCGACGATCGCGAGCAAGCTCGGCGTGGCCCGACTGCTGCAGGGTGGCGTGCGACGGTTGGGCGACGAGGTGCGCATCCGTGCCGAACTGGTCAACGCTGCCGACGCCAGCACGTTGTGGTCGCAACATTACGACCGTCCGTACAAGGACCTGTTCAAGCTGCAGGACGACATCACCCGGTCGGTGGCCGATGCCCTGAAAGCCAGGCTGCTGGACGACCACCCCGTGCAGAACGATCGGCCGCCCAGCGGCAATCTGCAGGCTTATACCGCCTACCTCAAGAGCCGAGCACAGCCGGCGACGGCGGCCGGCATTCGCCAGTCGATCGTGCTATTGAAGGAGGCGACGCAGATCGACCCAAAATACGCGCAAAGCTATGCGTTGATGTCCACCTACTGGATGTTTCTGGCGGCGGCGTTTACTTCGAATGACGCCGATACCCGGCAAGCCACCGAACACGCCCGCGCGGCGGCCGATACCGCGCTGCGGCTCGATCCGAACCTGGCGGGGGCGCACTACGCTCGCGCATTCATCCTGCTCAATGCAGACCTGGACTGGCAGGGCGCGCTTGCCGAAGCAGACAAGGTTGTGTCGCTGGCCCCCAACGACCCCAGTATCGCGAGCATCAAGTCGCAGGTTTTGACGGCCTTGGGACGGACCGGGGAAGCAGAGAATATTATCCGCAAGCGGATCGCATCGAACCCGCTCAATGCGGGTGCTTACCTGAATTTGGCACTCATCCTGCGCATGAGCCGGCTCGACGCAGCACAGGCTGCCCTGCACAAGGCCATCGAACTGGCGCCGGGCAACGCGCGCCTGCATGCAAACCTGACCCTGGTCGAATTGCTGCGCGGCGATCGGGCCGCGGCCGCGGCAGCGGCGAAGGCCGAGCCGCCGGGCTTCTGGCACGTTTTCGCCGAAGCCGCCGTGCTGCAGACCGGTACCGACCGTGCTGCGGCCGATGCGACGCTCAAGGACATCAACCAAAAATTCGCGGGCACGGATGCCTACCAGGTCGCCGAGCTGTATGCGCTGCGCAAGGATCCCGACGGCATGTTTCACTGGCTGGACCGTTCATGGACCAACCGCGATCCCGGCATCCAGCATCTGCTCGTCGATCCGCTGATCCTGCGCTACAAGGACGACCCGCGTTTTGCCGCCTATTGCCGCAAGACCGGACTGCCGGTTCCGGCAGTCAACGGAGCACCGAGTGACTGATTTCATCGCCCGACTAAAGCAACGCAAACTGATGCAGTGGGCGCTGGCCTATGTGGCCTTCGCCTTTGCCCTGTTGCAGGGCATCGACATCGTCGCCGCGAAGTTCGCTTGGCCCGACAGCGTCGAACGGGTGCTGATCATCGCCTTGTGCGTCGGATTTTTCGTCACCGTATTGCTGGCCTGGTACCACGGTGAGCAAGGGCGACAGCGCGTCAGCGGTGCGGAGCTGTTGCTGATGGCTTTGGTACTTGTCGTGGGCGGTGGTTTTCTTTGGCAGTTCTCGCGCGCACCAAGTCCGGCAACGCCGGGTGGCAGAAAGGCGCCAACGACCGTTTCGAATGGCGAACCAGCGCCGGTACGCACCAGGCATGCATCCACGGCAACGCCGCGTGAGGCGGTCGCCGCTGTCTCGAACAGCGAGGTCTCGTCCAAGTCCATCGCCGTGCTGCCGTTCGAGAACCTCAGTGCCGACAAGAACAATGCCTACTTCGCCAACGGCATGCAGGACATGATCCTGACCAAGCTGGCCGGCATCGGCGATCTGAAAGTGATCTCGCGCACCTCGACGGAAAAATACGCAAGCCGCCCGGATAACCTCAAGGCCGTCGCCCGGCAACTTGGTGTGGCGACGATTCTCGAAGGCAGCGTGCAGAAGGCCGGCGACCAGGTGTTGATCAACGTGCAGTTGATCGACGCGGCCAGCGACAGCCACCTGTGGGCAGACGCCTATTCGCGCAAGCTCGACAACATCTTCGGCGTCGAGGGCGAGGTGGCGCAAAAGGTGGCCGATGCGCTCAAGGCCAAACTCACGCCCGCCGAAGCCGCCCACGTGGCCGCGGCGCCGACCCACAATGCGGCGGCGTTCGATGTGTTCCTGATGGCGGAAGAACTGGCGCAGAAGGCATATACGTCGCAATCGGGAGCGGCCTTCCTGGCGGCCGACTCCGACTACCTGAAAGCGATCGCGCTCGATCCGGGTTTCGCGCTGGCCTACGCGCGGCTCGCCCTCAATCAGCTCAAACGGCATTGGTTGGCCACCCCGTTGACGGCGGCGCAACTGGCTACTAACAAGGCCTATGTCGATCGCGCGCTGGCCCTGGCGCCGAGCGTTCCCGAGGCACACCTGGCGCTTGGCTATTATTATTACTACGGCTTTCGCCAGTATGCCGCCGCCACCAGCGAGTTCAAGCGCGCCCTGGTGCTGGCCCCCAACAACGTTGATGCACTGGCCGGGCTGGCCTACGTCGCACGACGCTCCGGACAGGTGGCACCAGCGTTGGTCTACCTGAAGCAGGCGGTGTCAATCTCCCCGCGCGACCCTGAGCTGCTGACGTCGTACGGTGAGACGCTTGCGCTGATTCGACGGTATGCGCAGGCGGACGTCCAGTTGCGGCGTTCACTGATATTGTCGCCGGGCGATGCCAATTCGTATGATGTGATGCTGTCGATGCAGTTGTTCGGATTTGGCAATGCCGACGCCACTCGCAACGCGGTAAAGGCGTTGCCGGGTTGGCGGATCGCCTATCAAAACGTCGAGGCCGGCGACATCCTTTTGCTGGTCAATGAGCGGGTTTACGCCGACGTTTTCGCGCGCCATTTCGATGCGGCCCTGCAAGCCTGGGACTCGGCACCCACCGAAACGCAAGAACTGCGACGCACCGGGCAAGCAGCACGTATCGCGATCAAGCTCCTCGCTGGCCGAGGCGAGCAGGCGCAACCGGAATGCAGGCAACTCGTGCCGTCACTGCGATCTGCCCTGGCGCAGGATCCGAAATCACTGTCGCTGTTGCAGCAATTGAGCTGGGTGGATGTTTGTCTTGGCCGTCACGCCGAGGCCATCGCCCTGGCGCAACGCGCCGTCGCCGCTCTGCCGCTTTCCAAAGACAGCTATTACGCCACCTTTCAACTGGCCGGCCTGGCGCAGATTGCCGCGTGGGCCGACGATCACGATCTGGCCCTGAAGACCATCCGCCAGCTGCTGGCGATGCCGGCCGGTGTCGTGATGTCGATCGAACGCCTCAAGCTCGACCCGGTGTTCGACCCGCTGCGCAAGGACCCGCGCTTCAAGAAACTCATCGAAGACGGGGAAGCCGGCGAAAGGGCACAGGCCAAGCCATGACCGATCTTTGGCGGCGCCTGAAGCAACGCAAGCTGGTGCAGTGGGCGTTGGCCTATCTGGCCGGCGCGTGGGCGCTGCTGCAGGTGCTGGACCTGGCTGCCGGCAGCTACCACTGGCCGGACCTGGTCATGCATGTGGCCTTCGGCGTGCTCGCGCTGGGCCTGGTGATCACCTTGCTGCTGGCCTGGTACCACGGCGAACGCGGTGCGCAGAAGGTCACGGGCGTGGAGCTGCTGTTGCTGGCCGGCGTGTTCGCCATCGGCGGATTCCTGATCTGGCACTACGCGGGCTCCGGGTCGCCACCCACGAGTGCGGGGCATGCGCATGTGCTCGCGGTCGCGACTTCCACGGCGGTACCGAAGCCGGCGCCCGCAACCAGCATTCCGGCCAAGTCCATCGCCGTGTTGCCGTTCGAGAACCTGTCCTCGGACAAGAACAATGCCTACTTCGCCGACGGCATGCAGGACTTGATCCTGACCAAGCTGGCCGACATCGGCGATCTCAAGGTGATCTCGCGCACCTCGACCCTGCAGTACGGCAGCCACCCGCAGAACCTGAAGAAAATCGGCAAGGAACTGGGCGTGGCCACCTTGCTGGAAGGCAGCGTGCAGAAGGCCGGCGACCAGGTGCTGGTCAACGTGCAGCTGATCGACGCGCGCAGCGACGCGCACCTGTGGGCCAACAGCTACCAGCGCAAGCTGGAGAACGTGTTCGGCGTCGAGGGCGAAGTCGCCGAGAAGATCGCCAGCGCGCTCAATGCAAAGCTCTCACCGGAGGAAAGCAGGCGCCTGTCATCGGGACTGAGCGAGGATCCCGCAGCCAACCTGCTGTACCTGCGCGCCCGGCATGAAATCGATGCCATGGGTTCCACCAATCCGATCAACAGACTGATCCGCGCGATCGACCTGTACCGTCAGGCCGTGTCCAGGGTGCCCGGCTTTGCGCTGGCACGAGCGGGACTGTCCCATGCCGAGAGCCTGCTGGCTTCTTACGGCGGAGGCGGCAAAGACGCCGGAAAGCTCAGTGCCGATGCCCGCGCGCAAGCCGAACAGGCCCTCAAGCTGGCGCCGTCCCTGCCCGAATCGCACCTTGCCATGGGCTATGTCGAGTATTACGGCAAAGACGACTACGGCGCGGCGCTGGACGCCTTTGCCGCCGCCTTGCACCTGCGGCCCAACGATGCCGCGGTCTACGCCGCGCGCGGTTACGCATTGAACCGCCAGGGCAAGTTCAGCCAGGCCATCGAGGCCTTGCAGAAGGCCTGGTCCCTCGACCCCAACGCCCGCGTTATCCCGTTCAACCTGGGTAGCATCTACATGGCGCAAGGAAACTACGACGAAGCCGCAACGATCTTTCGCAACGCAATCGCCCTGCAGCCGGACAACGCTGATGTTCGCTACGGGTATGCCAGCTGCATCATGCTCTCCACGGGCAACGTGGAGCGTTCCATCGCCGAGATGAAGGGACCGGGTGACCTCCCGGGATTGGGACGATCCATCTTCCTGGCCGATCATCGCGAGTACGACCAGGCCATTGCCCTGGTCAAGACCCTCCCCGACTCGTTGATGAGCTACTACCCTGGTGGCAAGGACATGGAGCTGGCGGGGCTGTATCAGTCGGCCGGAGACATGCCCCGGGCACGGACGTACGCCTCCAGTGCATTGCCCGGGTTGCGTGCCCTGCTACAGGGGCAGGGCGGTCATCCCGGGCAGGCCTCGCGGACCCTGTCCGCCATGGCCACCGCACAACTGATCCTCGGCAAGACTCGGGACGCGATGACATCCATCAAGGCCATGCTGGCCGCTGCGGAGGCGTCCAGGGACCTCAGCGAGCGACCCTTCACAGTCCTGACGGCGGCACAGGGTTACGCGATGGCCGGCCGCGCGGCTCGAGCCGTTTCCCTGCTGTCCCGTGCGCTGACCATGCCCGGTATCGGCAGGTACTACTCTCCGGTCATGCTCTGGATCGATCCCAGTCTGGACCCGATCCGCAAGACACCCGCATTCCAGGCGCTGCTGAAGAAATACGCCGACAGCAAGCCCGCAGTGGTTCCCAAGGAGGCGCGCAGTGACTGAGCTCTGGACCCAGCTCAAACAACGCAAGCTGGTGCAGTGGGCTTTGGCATACGTTGCCGCGGCGTTTGCGCTGTTGCAGGGTGTCGACATTGTTGCGCACCAGTTCGACTGGTCCGAAGACGTGCAACGCGGAATCACCCTGGCCCTGGTCGTGGGTTTCTTCATCACTTTGGTGCTGGCCTGGTACCACGGCGAGCAGGGGCGCCAGCGCGTCACCGGTCCTGAGTTGCTGCTGATTGCCCTGGCGCTGGCAATTGGTGGCGGATTCCTGTGGCAGTTTTCGCGCGTACCGTTGGCGGGAAAGAAGGCATCGGTTCAGCAAACTTCGGGCGCAGCAGAAAATGCGTCGAAACCGATCGCGTCAACGCCGGAATCGAATGCCGCGACTCCCGCCAAGTCCATCGCCGTGCTGCCGTTCGCCAACCTCTCCGGCGACCAGAGCCAGCAGTATTTCTCCGACGGCATCTCCGAGGACCTGCTGAACCTGCTGGCGCGCATCCCGCAATTGCAGGTCACCGCGCGCACGTCCTCGTTCTGGTTCCGCGGCAAGGGCTACACCATCCCGCAGATCGCCGAGAAATTGCATGTGGCCTACATCCTGGAAGGTTCGGTGCAGAAGGCCGGCGACGAGGTGCGAATCTCCGTACAGCTGGTCGATGCTGCCAGCGACAGCCAACGCTGGTCGCAGACCTACGACCGCCGGCTCAAGGACGTGTTCAAGATCCAGGACGAGATCGGCGCGGATGTGGTCAAGCAACTGCGGCTGCAGTTGCTGGCTGGCGAACCCACCGTGAAGGCGGTCGATCCGCAGGCCTACACGTTCTACCTGCAGGGCCGCCTGCTAAGTTATCAAGGCACCGTCAAGGCGCTCGACAAGTCCGACGCCCTCTACCAGCGGGCGCTGGCGATCGAACCCCGTTATGCCGCGGCATGGATCGGCCTGGCGCAGAATGCGATCAACAAGCCATGGCTGGGCAACTGCGCGTCGCAGGAAGGCTTTGGCCAGGCGCAACGCTACACCCGGAAGGCGCTCGCACTTGAACCGGACAACGCCGTGGGCCTGTCGTTCGAGGGGTATCTGGCCACGTTCGAAAAGTTTGACTTCAACGCGGCGGCTGCAAATTTCAAGCGGGCGCTGGCGCTGGATCCGGAAAACCCGGACGTCCTGCTCAACGTCGGCAAATTCCTGTTCGTGCTGGATCGGCCGGAACAGGCCATGGCCGTGTTGCATCGTGCCAAGCGCCTGGATCCGCTCAATTCGGATATCGACGTCAACATGGCCGAGGTGTCGATACAGCAAGGTCGCTTGAAGCAGGCTTTGAAGATCGCACGCAAAGCCCACAAGCTGAGCCCTGAAAATATACAAATCCAATTCCTGACCTCATGGGTCGAAATCGGGATTGGCCAACCCGGGAAGGCACTGGCTGATTATCCCAACAGCAAATATCCATTGGTCTCGGCCCTGTGCGGGACGGGGCGCCGCGCGGAGGGCATCAAGATACTCAATGATTATTTGGATCAAGCCGGACACTATCCAACCCCGGCGGTGGCCAGCGTCTATGCCGATTGCGGCGATGTGGACAAGGCCTTTGCATTGCTCGACAAAACGGTGGGCCAGCGCAATCGGTCCGTCCCCTACACCATCTACGGCGTCTCCTTCAGCAAGCTGCATGACGACCCCCGCTGGAAGGCCTACCTGCGCAAGGTAGGCTTCGCGCCCGACCAGTTGGCCAGGGTCAAGTTTGACGTGAAACTCCCGGCGCTCCCCACCGAACCGGGCGCCAATGCTGCGGCAGAATCACCATGACGGATTTCCTCGAGCGCCTGAAGCAGCGCAAGCTGGTGCAGTGGGCGCTGGCTTACGTGGCCGGCGCTTGGGCGCTGCTGCAGGTGGTCGACCTGGCGGTGCAAAGCTACGGCTGGCCGCGCTGGATCATGCCACTGGCGTTCGGCGTTATGGCGCTGGGGTTTCTGGTGACGCTGGTCCTGGCCTGGTACCACGGCGAACAGGGGCGCCAGCGCGTCAGCGGCACCGAATTGGTGATCGTCTCGCTGCTGCTGGCGATCGGCGGCACGCTGCTGTGGCGGTTCACGCCACGCGGCACGACGGCGGCCCCGCCAACCTCCCAGGCGGCAAACGCCGGTAATACCGCTGCGACGGCATCCGCGCCTGCGGCAACGGCCGCCTCCGCAAGCATCCCCGCCAAGTCCATCGCCGTACTGCCGTTCGAGAACCTGTCCGCGGACAAGAGCAACCAATATTTCGCCGATGGCATGCAGGACCTGATCCTGACCAAGCTGGCCTCCATCGGCGACCTGGCAGTGATCTCGCGTACGTCCACCCTGCAGTACGGCAGCCATCCGCAGAACCTGCAGAGCATCGGCAAACAGCTCGGGGTGGCCACGATCCTGGAAGGCAGCGTGCAGAAGGCCGGCGACCAGGTCCTGGTCAACGTGCAGTTGATCGATACGCGCAACGACCATCACATATGGGCCGACAGCTACACGCGCACGCTGAAGAACGTGTTCAGCGTCGAGGGCGAGGTGGCGCAGAAGATCGCCGACACGCTCAAGGCCAGGCTCTCGCCGGCCGAGACCAGGCGCCTGGCCACGACACTGAGCAGTAATACGGAGGCCAACGACCTGTACCTTCAAGGCGAGTACTTTGCCAACCGGGGCAACATCAACTACGACACGGCGGCGATGAAGCAGGCCATCGCGTTCTACCGACAGGCCATTGCCAAGGCACCGGATTTTGCCCAGGCGCGCGCGCAGCTTTCGTTCATGGAAAGCCAGCTCGCCTGGTTCGGCGGCGGAGGGGAAAAAGCCGCCCCGCTATATGCCGATGCGCGGGCCCAGGCCGAACAGGCACTCAAGCTGGCACCGGATCTGGCCGACGCGCACCACGCGATGGGGATGTACGACTACTGGGGCAAGGGCGATTACTCCGCGGCGCTCAAGGCGTTAGCCGCCGCTCTTGCCCTGCGACCCAATGACAGCATTGCGCTGTTGGGAAAAGCGGCCGTATTGCGCCGCCAGGGCAAGTTCAACCAGGCCATCGGCGTGTTCCAGAAAGCGCTGGCACTGGATCCGCGCAACACCAGCCTGGCCTTCGAGATGGGTGTGACCTACATGGCGGTCAGCCAGTACGCTCAGGCGGAACAGGCCTTCCAGCGCGCGTTGGCGCTGGACCCGGCCAACGTCAACGCCAGGGCCAATTTCGCACTGGCGATCGTGTACAGCAGCAGCGACCTGCCCAAGGCCCTGGCGCAGGCGAAAGGTGACAACCCGAGACTGGCATTGGATCGGGTTGGCTTTTTGACCCTGGCACGCAAGTACGACCAGGCGCTGACGCTGCTGCAATCCATTCCCTATTCACCGGGCCCGTTTGCTACCAACATCCGTGGCACCAAGTCCCTGCAACTCGCCTACCTGTATGGACTGCGTGGTGAACCGGGCAGGGCGCGCGCGTACTACGCCAAGGCGCTGCTGCAAGAGCGCACGCAATATGCGGCGATGGCCGGTAGTCCAGGCATCAACCAGGCGTTGTCGTTGATCAAGGTCGCCCGGGCAGAACTTGGGATGGGCCGGACCAAGGCAGGGTTGGCAGATACCGCAAGAGTGCTGGCCATCGCCGAACACAGCAGCGACCACCTTTACCGTCCCCTTCTGATGGAACGTTGTGCCGAGCGGTATGCGCAGGCCGGCCGTGCGGACAAGGCCGTGCAAGTGCTGTCGGATGCCCTGACTACCCCGGGTATCGGAACCTGGTATTCGCCGGTCATGCTGTGGCTCGACCCCGGATGGGACCCGATCCGCAAGACACCTCAATTCCAGGCGCTGCTGAAGAAATACGCCAAGTTCCGCCCGCCGCTGACGCGCTATCCGGCGCCGCCCATTTCGAGCACCGCGTCGTGACGGACCTGTGACCGAGATCAAGCAACGCAAGCTGGTGCAGTGGGCGCGCTGGACCGTGTGTCCTTCGCGTCGGCCCTATCGACAGGTTGTGCGCGAAAAGCGCCACAATAGCCCTTTTCTGGAACGGTACCGGCCGTCCTGCCGATGCTGGAGGATGGGTGGATCGGATCGCACGTCAAGCCAACGGCAAGAGTCTTGGTTCGGCCTATCGCCACACCGTGCGGAAAATCATTCCGATGACCATGCAATTCGCGATGCGAGCGAGTTGCAGCGACGTGCACGACAAACGGGACTTCATGGTCGGTTTCGCCAGGACCTTTCAATTCGCGGCGACCCCGTTGCACTCAAGGAGGTCGCCGCTGCCGCGCGCAGCGACCCGGCCGTCCTCGCCGATCTCCGCTATCAGTACAGCTTTGCGGCCAGTGCAGTGCTGAATATCGGCGGCGTCAGGAACAGTCTGCAGGATGCGCTCGTCGCGCTCGACGCTGCACCAAAATCAATGGGGAAGGACGTGCAATGATCAGCAACCGCTTCATTGAGCACGTAAGGCAGCAACGCTGGGCTGGTGTCTTCATCGAACTGTTCATCGTCGTGTTCGGCGTGTTCATCGGCATCCAGGCGTCGAACTGGAATACGGCACGGGAAGAAAAGATCAAGGGAGGCGAAGTCGCCCAGCGCCTGTTGCAGGACCTGCGCGTGGACCTGCGCGATCGCGAGCACATGGTTGCTTACTACCGGGCCGTTGATTCCAGTGCCGAAAAGACCGTTGCCTTGTTGAAGAGTCCCGCACCCGACCCCAAGGCACTCGTCGTCAATGCCTTTCGCGCCACGGAATACAACTATTTCCCCACCACGCGCGCGACCTGGGACGAAGTGATCTCGTCCGGTGAACTCGGCACCCTGCCGCGTCGCCTCGACATGAGCGACATTTCGAATTTCTTCAACTATGACAGTCTGCGCGACGACAGCAACAACATGGTAGCGTCGCCGTATCGGATGCGCGTGCGCCGGATCATTCCGCACGCGGTCCAGCAGGCGATCCGCGCCGGTTGCAGCGACCGGATCAATCAACTTGGCTATGTGGTCGGCTTCAAGCCCGATTGCCAGCTCACCGTCTCCGACGCCGAAATCACCGCGGGCGCCGCAGCACTGCGCAACGACCCGGAACTGCTCCCCGACCTGCGCCTGCATTTCTCGGTGCTCACGAACGCGCGCAACGATCTCGGCAGCGATGTCATCATCCTGCGGCGCGCCATTGCCTCGTTCGACGGGAAAGCCGCCCAGCCAGAAGCCGGCAAGCCATGATCCGCTCTCGCGTCATTGAAGGCGACCGTAGAGCAACGCGGCTCATTGGATGCGAAGGGAGTGCCGGGATGCGGCTTCCATGTCCCTGATCGCCGATCTCAGGCAACGCAAGCTGATGCAGTGGGCGGTGGCCTACGTGGCGGGAGCATTCGCGCTGTTGCAGGGTATCGATGTCGTCGCGCAGCAATTCGCCTGGCCGGAGACCGTACGCCGGGGAATAACCCTGGCGCTGGTCGTCGGGTTTTTCATTACGCTGGTGCTGGCCTGGTACCACGGCGAGCGCGGCGCGCAGAAAGTCAGCGGCGCGGAGTTGCTGCTGCTGGCGCTGGTGCTGGCGATCGGCGGCGTGGTGCTGTGGCGGTTCGTCGGAAACGCGCCGGTGGTGTCGCCGACCCCTGCATCGTCGTCGGCCGGCGCGAAGTCGGATTCAGCAAGGCCGGCGGCCTCGATGGTGGCGGAGGCGGACCCGCGCTCGATCGCCGTGCTGCCGTTTCTCAACATGTCCGACGACAAGAACAACCAGTACTTCGCAGACGGCATTTCAGAGGAACTGCTCAACGTGCTGGTCCGGGTCAATGGCTTCAGCGTGGCATCGCGCACCTCGTCGTTCGCGTTCAAGGGCCGCGAGGTCGGCACGCCGGAAATCGCGAAGGCGCTCAAGGTCAGATACGTGGTGGAAGGGAGCGTGCGCAAGCAGGGCGACGAGGTGCGCATCACCGCGCAGCTGATCGATGCCAGCGACGATCGCCATCTGTGGTCGGAAACCTACGACCGCAAGCTGGCCGACATCTTCAGGATCCAGAGCGACATTGCCAATGCCATCGTCGCCGCCGTGGGTAAAGCGATCGGCAAGCCGGGCACGATGCCTGCGGTCGCGGTGAAAGCCGATACTGCCAACCTCAATGCCTACGAATCCTTCCTCAAGGCACGCGAGTTGTTTCTGAGCCGCTCGGACTTGAAAGAAAGCATCCGGCTCTATGAACACGCCGTCAAACTGGATCCGAATTTTGCACGTGGTTGGGAAGGCTTGTCGGCTGCCTATTCGGTGATGCCGGGCTGGGGCTTTGTCGATCGCGATTACCTATCGCTGGCCGACCAAGCCGCGAAGCGTGCCCTCGATCTCGACCCGAAACTCTCCATGGCCTGGGCGGTACTGGGGAGCAACGAGCAAAATCGGGATGTCCCCGATTGGGCCAAGGGCATCGAGATGCTCAATCGGGCAATCGCCGTGGACCCGCACAACAGCACCGCGCTCCTGTGGCGTGCAGTCGGCTCGTTGAACCTGGGCTTCTTCGATCGGGCGATCGCCGACCTCGATCACTGCCTGCAACTCGATCCCCACTATGGAAACTGCCGCACGTGGAAAGCCTTCGCGATGTTGCAGGCCGGCCAGACTGAACGCGCCCTCGCTCTGTACGACCAGGCCATGCTCGCTGGCGATGCCCAGTCTCACACCGCCGAGTTCATGGCGGCCTCGATACGCCACGGCGATCGGATACAGGCGGTGCTGTTGATGCAGGCGTGGGGCGCGACTCCCAGACAGGCCCGGGTCCTGGTTGCCGCGATAGGCCATCCAGAATCGTCGTCACCGGCCGTTGCGCAGCAACTTGAGGCCGATTTTCAGATCCGAAAAATCTGTTTGTGAGCCAGGTGGGATTAAACCTCATATGCCTGTGGCTGGGCGATTTCGATTGCGCCGCCAAGGCGATGGACCCGGGTAACAGCTCGATACTGCAATGGGAAAACGAGCCGCCGACCTTCCGCAACTCGCCCGACTTCAAGAAGCTGATCGAGCGCCTCGGCGTCGCCGAATACTGGCGCAAGAAAGGATTCCCGCCGCAATGCCGCGCGGTCGGTGCCGATGACTTCATTTGTGATGCGCCGAAGTTGAAGGCGGCCAAGTCATGAGCCTGATTGACGAACAGCCAATGTCAATGGCCCGGACACCGTCGCCATGGCTCAATTGCAGTTGGGCGAACGTGATGCCGCACATCCATGTTCGATCCGCTGCAATCCGCGCTTCGTCGCCGTGGTGGAGAAACTGAAAACCCACGATCCGCGTTTCCCCAAGGTCTGCGCGGGGAAACGCGGACATCAGCCTGCTCGCTGATCCCAGGCACCGCAAGCGGGTGCAGTGGGCTCTGGCTACGTGGCCGCGTCATTCGCACTGCTCCAAGGTACCGACATCGTCGTGCACCAATTCGGTTGGCCCGATGGATTACAGCGCGGCGCGACGCCGGCGATGGTCCCGGGATTTCTTGTCGTGTTGCTGCGGTCCTGGCGTCACGGCGAGCGTGGCGTGCAGAAAGCTTCCGGAAGCGAGTTGTTGTGGCTTCACGTTGTTGCGATAGGGAACGATCACCAAGCAACGGCTGAAGATGGTGCGTAGCCCGTTCACGGTCTCACGACCGCAACAGGGACCCTATTGTCGCGCGCGAATGATCGCGTCAAGCCGATCGGGCGTTCCGTTGATGCGCATCAGGCGCGGATATCTGGGGCCGTCGTGATAGTCGATCTTGATGGTCGAAAAGACCTCACCGTTACGCACCAGCAGTTCAATCGGGCGCGTGCTGTCTTTGGCTGCCAGGACTGCCGCCTTGAGCAGGTCGCCATCGTAGGCTTCGCCGTTGACCGCGATGATCTTCATGCCGGGCGCGAGACCTGCGGCAAATGCCGGACTGTTCCACAGTACATCGTTCAAGGTGCCGACACCTGTGGCGTCGTCCTTGTGGCCAGCAATCGTGATGCCGAGTGAATAGGCGAGATCGACGTAGTTGCGCACTTTTTCGTTGGCTTTGAACAACGCGGTGGGCGCGTCGGTGTAGACCAGCTTCCATCCGCCGCGTGCGATACCGTCCAGCGGCGCGGCCGGATCGGTCGTGTCGAGTCGCTTGCGCAGGAACGCCGTCCAGTTGTTCGGCTGTATCTGGTTCAAGGCGTTGACAATGTCGTCGAAACCGTAGGTGACGGTCTTGTAACTGCCATTGTCGATGCCGAAGAACGCGCGCGCGAAATCATCGAGCGAGCGCTTTCCACCGGACATCTCGCGGATTTTCGTATCGACATCAAGCCAGACGAGTTCGCCTTCGACATAGAAGTCGGTCCGACGTCGCCACGACGCCCAGGCGCGTGGCGCGTAGTAGAGGACTTGCGCGGCGTCGGCCGTATCCTGCAGGTCGCGCCAGCTGCGACCGGGACGATGATCCATTGCGGCCGCGGCCATCGCCAGTCCTGCGCGGAATTGGTCGGCGTCGCGCAGCCCGGCACGCGCGGTCAGTACCGGACCGAAATACTCGGTCAGACCTTCGTACACCCACAGGAGATCGTCTTTCATTGGCACGTTGAAATTGGGTGTCCACAGGTCCGCCGGACGCCGGAACTTGCCGTTCCACGAGTGCACGTATTCGTGTGGCAGCAGACCGGCTCCAGCCATATAGGTGTCCGGGTCGATGAAGTACTTGGCGAAAAGGCGGTCGTCGCTGGATTGGTGATGTTCAAGACCGAAATGTCCGGTGCTGTCGGACAGCGTGAACAGGAAATCGTAGTGATCGTAGTGGTGCGAGCCGAACAATGCGTAGGCCTGCGTCACGAGATTGCGCTGGGCGGCGAGCTGGGCGGCAGTGATCACGAGCTCGCCGGGATGATCGGCAACGATATCCAGGTGCACCGGCACCTTGGCGCCCGGTGCGAGGTCGACGCGCTTGAAGTGGCGCCCGGCAATCAGCGGCGAATCGACCAGATTATTGAACGTCACCAGCTTGAACGAAATATCGCCGCCAGCGTTGCCGGCCGTTTCGAGAGCAGTGCCGAATCCCCAGCCGGACGGCAATGTCACCGAGGGCTGGATCCGGATATCGCGCGAGTAGTAACCGGCCGGATAGAACGCGACCTGATTCCATTCCAGATCGACGATCTTGCTGGTGGCCGAAACGCTGCCGCCGAATGCGCCGCCGCCGGTCGGCGAGAGAAACTGGAATTTGAGATCGAGAGCATCGACGCCGGCCGGGACGTCGAGATGCAACGTGTACATGTCCGCGAGATCGCGTCGCCACGCGATGCGATGGCCATTGCCGGTAATCACCAGACCCGTGACGTTTTCAATCGGCCCGCTCGGTGAATGCTCGCCGGGGATCCATTTTGGATAGTAGAGATCGACCTTCCCCAGTTGCACCGGAATGGTTTCGTGCACGCGAAAAATCTTGCGGGCGGCATCGGTGAGATCGACCTTCAGCGTCAAATTGCCCGGATACGGCTGATCGACGGGTTCGCCGTTTGCGGCGGCGGCGCAGCACAGGGCGAAAGCGGCGCAGAGTGTGGTGATTCGACAGACGGATTTCATGTTGTCTTCTCCGGCTTCGGGCGCGTTGCGCGGCAGTGCTGCGACCATGGGCGCGGGTTGGGTCCATCGCGCGTACCTGCGCTACATTGTGTCACCACAATGATTCACGCCGCGCGGGTACCGCGAAATGGCCTCGCTGCGGGTCGTTGCTGCATGAAATCGCGTGGCGACCCACGGCATCAAAAAGTGGTTTTGGTGCAGCTACGCTAGAATAGCGTACTCATTACCGGAGGTTCGATGAGCGAATCCTGCTCCCCCGGAGCCCGCTTTCGTGTTGCCGTCGCCGAGGAACAACCGCTGCAGGTGGTGGGTGCCATTACCGCCTATGCCGCACGCATGGCCGAGCGCACCGGATTTCGCGCGATCTATGTTTCCGGTGGCGGTGTCGCGGCGAATTCGCTCGGTATGCCCGATCTCGGCATCAGCACGATGGAAGACGTGCTCATCGATGCGCGCCGGATCGTCGATGCGACAGGCATGCCCCTGCTGGTCGACATCGACACGGGCTGGGGCGGTGCGTTCAACATTGCACGCACGATCCGCAACTTCGAGCGCGCTGGTGTCGCCGCCGTGCACATCGAGGATCAGGTCGGGCAAAAGCGCTGCGGGCATCGTCCGGGCAAGGAAGTGGTCAGTGCCGCCGAGATGGTCGACCGCGTCAAGGCAGCCGTCGATGCGCGCACCGATGCGAACTTCGTCATCATGGCGCGTACCGACGCTGCTGCGGTGGAAGGCGTCGATGCTGCGATCGAGCGTGCGTGCGCCTATGTCGAGGCCGGCGCCGACATGATCTTCCCCGAGGCGCTGACAGCACTGGACGACTATCGTACGTTCAAGGCTGCCGTTAAAGTTCCGATCCTGGCCAACCTCACCGAATTCGGCTCCACGCCGCTTTTCACCACCGACGAGTTGCGAGGTGCCGGGGTGGACATCGCGCTGTACTGCTGTGGCGCCTATCGCGCGATGAACAAGGCGGCGCTGCACTTCTACGAAACCGTGCGCCGCGAAGGTACGCAGAAGAACATCATCGATATCCTGCAGACACGCAACGAGCTGTACGACTTCCTCGGTTATCACGCCTACGAAGACAAGCTCGACGCGCTGTTCTCGAAGACCGGGAAATGAGCGAAGCGAAGGACCGGAAAGCGGTGGCGCACTCGCGTACCGACTGGGACCGCGTCACCGCGATTGCCGCGATCGTGATCGGGCTGGTCGCCGTTGCGGTGGCGGCTTATACCGCAGTCGTTCAGCGCGAACAGGTGCGCGCGCAGGTATGGCCGTATCTGATCAGTGGCAACGATGATCTGACCCAGTCACTGACCGTGAACAATAAAGGCGTGGGCCCGGCGATCGTGCGCAGCGTGCAGCTCCGGATCAATGGCAAGCCTCAGACAGATTGGAATCGCGTGCTGGCCGCGTTGGGGTTGCCGCCGCACCACTTCATTCAGTCGACTGTCAATTATGACGTGCTGAGCCCCGGGGAAGAGTTGCAGATGATCCGGTTTCCCGACCAGGACCTGTGGCAGCGTTTTGGCTCCGCCGCTTCGGATCGATTGGCGATGGATATCTGTTTCTGCTCGACCTTGGGCGAGTGCTGGGTGTCCAGCAACAAGAATCTCATCGGCCCCCCGTCGATGTCGCTTCAGTTGCGGGTGAAGCCCGTCGATCAGTGCCCGCGGCTACCGCCCGCGGAAATATTCAATAATTGAGGGCCACGCCATGTTGTGTGCATGGCCCTTCGGAGACAATGATGAGCGAGAACGCAACGCGGCCCAAGCCCAAGAAATCCGTTGCCCTGTCCGGCGTCGCCGCCGGCAATACTGCGCTGTGCACGGTGGGGCGCAGCGGCAATGATCTGCATTACCGCGGTTACGACATCGCCGATCTGGCGGCCAAGGCGAGCTTCGAGGAAGTCGCGCATCTATTGGTCCACGAGCGTCTGCCGACCTGGTCGGAACTCAAGGTGTATCGCGAAAAGCTGCGCCGCTTGCGCGGGTTGCCGCAGGCGGTACGGGCAGCGCTCGAGTTGTTGCCGCCGGCGACACACCCGATGGATGTCATGCGCAGCGGTTGTTCCATGCTCGGCAGCGTGTTGCCGGAGAACGAGGATCACAACGCGGCCGGTGCGCGCGACATCGCCGATCGCCTGATGGCAAGTTTCGGCTCGATGCTGCTGTACTGGTACCACTACAGCCATGATGGTCGGCGCATCGATACCGAGACCGAGGACGAGTCGATCGCCGGGCATTTCCTGCATCTCCTGCACGGCTGCAAGCCGAGCGCATTGCATGAGGGCGCACTGGACAAGTCGCTGGTGTTGTACGCCGAACACGAATTCAACGCGAGCACGTTCGCCGCGCGCGTGATTGCCGGAACCGGCAGTGATTTTTATTCGGCGATCACCGGTGCGATCGGTGCATTGCGTGGTCCCAAGCACGGCGGCGCCAATGAGGCGGCGATGGAAATCATCTCGCGCTACGTTTCGGCGGACCAAGCCGAAACCGACATGCGCGAGCGCCTCGCACGAAAGGAGATCGTCATCGGTTTCGGCCATCCGGTGTACACCACCGGCGATCCGCGCAACCCGATCATCAAGGAGCTGAGCCGAAAGTTGTGCAGCGAAGGTGGCAATCCGCGCCTGTTCGAGATCTCCGAGCGCATCGAGCAGTTGTTGTGGGAGCAGAAGAAAATGTTCCCGAATCTCGACTGGTACTCGGCATCGACCTACCACATGATGGGCGTGCCGACCGCGATGTTCACGCCGCTGTTCGTGATCTCGCGTACATCCGGCTGGAGTGCGCACGTGATCGAGCAGCGCATGGACGGCAAGATCATCCGCCCGAGCGCGAATTACACGGGACCGGACGAGCGCGGATTCACACCAATCGACAAGCGCGCCTGAGGCTCCGACGCGACCTGTGGACGCGGTCGGTATCGCAAACATGCCCGCACCGTTCGCTATGACTGCGGCGAGTGTCGCCCGCGACGGCGGCTACGGCGACTGGAGCGTCAACCTGGTTGTTGTAGCGGTGGCGCTTGTGGTTGTTGCTGCGTGCGTGATTCTTCACTACGAGGGGCTCAACCTGTTGTCGCGCCGGTTTGCGACTGCGGGCGGGCGTCGCCGGCGGCGCGTGCTTTCCGGGATCTTCGCCGTGCTCGTATTGCATGTCGCCGAAATCTGGCTTTTCGGCGTTGCCTTCTACCTGCTGCTTGTGGAGCCCGGATACGGCACGGTGCAAGGCGTGGCCATCGCGTCCCTGCTGGACCACATCTATTTTTCCGCGATCACCTACACCACGGTCGGCTATGGCGACGTATTCCCGGTAGGTCCGATCCGGTTCCTCGCGGGAACCGAGGCGTTGACCGGGTTCGTCATGATCACCTGGTCGGCTTCGTTCACATACCTGGAAATGGAACGTTTCTGGGGTCGGCGCTGATCGCGAGCGTGGGTGGTCGCGCGTCCGACCTTTCGCTGGAAGCGACGCGCCCGCAGACCATACGCGATCAAAGGAGAGCCTTCTTCGCGAAGCAACCGGATCGGATCCCATTCGTGCCGCGAAGCGTGCAAGATTGTCGAGGCCTGTTAGGTCCAGGTCGAACGCCTCGGCCCATCGCTGCAAGATTCAGTACCCGGCCGTCCTTTTTCGAACACAGGAGTTGCACCTTGAATTCAATTTCAGATATCGGCCTCTCTTGATCTCATCATGATCATGCTTCTTCGCCTCGCAGGATTTCGAGCGCAATGTGATCGCTCGGCGAGCAGGCGCCTGGCACGTAGCAGAGTTTCATATCGGGTTCCCTACTTGAAGTCGCCTTATTCAAATGGCACTGCGGCGTGGATTCGAGCGCCGATCATGGGCACAATGCGCGCCCGCTTTCCTGCTGGCATTCGCCGTTAATCCGGACATTTCATGACTCAGACCGACATCCGCTCAGCCGAACGGCCACCTCCAGATCAGCCCCTGACCGATATTGCCGACTACGTCATCGACACGGAAATCGAATCGGCCGAAGCCTTCGAGACGGCACGCTACATGCTGCTCGATTCGTTCGCCTGCGCCATGCTGGCGATGAAATTTCCGGAGTGCGCCGCCGAGATCGGACCTGTCGTGCCGGGCGCCACGCTGGCAGGCGGAGCGCGCGTGCCGGGTACAGACTACGAGCTGGACCCCGCGCAGGCGGCGTTTTCCATCGGCACGCAGATCCGCTGGCTCGATTTCAACGACACCTGGCTTGCTGCCGAATGGGGCCATCCGTCCGACAATCTCGGCGCCATCCTTGCGGTTGCCGACTATCTGGGTCGCAAGGAAGAATCGCAAGGCCGCGACGCATTGATCATGCGCGACGTGCTTGGCTATGCAATCAAGGCACACGAAATCCAGGGTTGCTACGCATTGAAGAACAGTTTCAATCGCGTCGGTCTCGATCACGTAATTCTGGTGCGTCTCGCGTCGACCGCGGTGGCGACCGCCATGCTCGGTGGTGGCAAGGATGAAATCATCAACGCCGTGTCGCAAAGCTGGATCGACAATGGCGCGTTGCGCACCTACCGCCACGCACCCAACACCGGACCGCGCAAGAGCTGGGCCGCCGGCGACGCGTGCCGACGCGCCGTGATACACGCGCTCAACGCAGTCGGCAAGCGCGCGCCTGGTTATCCGTCGGCGTTGTCGGCAAAGAACTGGGGGTTCTACGATGTCGCGTTCGGTGGCAAGCCGTTCGAGTTCGAGCGGCCGTTCGGCAGCTATGTGATGGAAAATGTGCTGTTCAAGATCAGTTTCCCCGCCGAATTCCACGCGCAGACGGCGGTGGAGTGTGCGTTGCAATTGCACCCGCAGGTTGTCGGCCGGCTCGACCGGATAGAGCGCATCGTCATCGAGACGCAGGAGGCCGCCTGCCGCATCATCGACAAGACTGGCCCGCTCGCGAACCACGCCGATCGCGATCATTGCATTCAGTACATGGTTGCGGTGCCGTTGATATTCGGCCGCCTGGTAGCGGATGACTACGGCGATGCGGTCGCTGCCGATGCACGCATCGATACGTTGCGCGCAAAAATGGAAGTCCGTGAGAACGAGCATTTCACGCGTGACTATTTCGATCCCGACAAACGCTACATCGGCAACGCCGTGCAGGTGTTCTTCGCCGACGGTACGCAAACCGACAAGGTATCCATTGACTATCCAGTCGGCCACCGCCGCCGTCGCGACGAGGGTGTGCCGCTTTTGCGCAAGAAATTCGAGGCCGCGATTGCCGGCTGGTTTCCGACCGGGCGAGTCGAGCGGATTCTCGAGGCAGCGAGCAATGCGGCGTCGTTTGATGCGATGCCTGTCCGATGCTGGATGGAATTGTTTGTCGGGGTCTGACTGCTGGCTTAACAACACCAACAAGATTCATTTTAAGTGTTTGATAAACTAAGCAAATTGTATTTTTTCGTCAAGTGTTAAAAAGGTGTTCCTTTCCCCGTCGGAATGCCATAAAATAGCCACGGCTGGCGTCTCGGGCTAACACGGACGCAAAAGACCAAACGATAAAAGGAGATCGTGATGAAACGTAGGGCCTTGTATGCGTTGATCGCCATGGTGATGTGCGGCGGCTTTTCCGCTGCGCATGCACAGAGCGATTGGTATATCGCGCCGCGCATTGGTGTGGTTGTTCCGGACGGCAGCCGTAGCACCGACGCCTCATTCCTTACCGGAATCGGCGCGGGCGTGTGGGTGAACCCCAATCTGGCGGTCGATTTTGAGTACACCATCAACAACGCGGACTTTTCCAGCAGTTCGTTCCGCAATGGTCATGAGTGGGAGAGCGTAGGCCTTGGTGTGTCCGGTCGCTGGTTCTTCGGTGATCAAGGCGGGCAGTGGCGTCCCTACGTTATGGTCGGCATCGGCGCCTTGAGGCATGCAGCCTATTCCGGATTCATCCAGCGCAACGGTTGGGATCCGATGGCTACGGTCGGTGGCGGTATCCAGTGGAATCTTTCGGATCGCATGGCGCTTCGCGGCGAACTCGCTGCTCGCTACGACAAGGACAACAATTCGTTGCGCGGTCAGTTCCCCGGAGCTGAAGATCATAACCATTACGTCGACGGCCTTGCCTCTGTCGCCTTGCTGGTGAACTTCGGTGGCGAAGCGCCGCCGCCGCCACCGGAACCGCCGGCTGCACCGCCGCCGCCGCCGGATTGCCATACGCTTGATGACGACAATGATGGTGTCAACAACTGCGATGATCGCTGCGCGGATACACCAGCCGGAACCGTGGTCGGTCCGGACGGTTGCCCGCAGAAGGTCGTGATCGACCTGCGTGGCGTGAACTTCAAGTTCGACCGACCGAAATCGAGCGAGCACAATATCGAGCCGACACTGCAGGTTCCAACCGCCGATTCGGTCGCGATTCTCGATCAGGCGATCGATGCGCTGAACCGCTATCCGCAGATCAAGGTTGAACTTGACGGCCACACCGACTCGATCGGTACCGACGCGTACAACCAGAAGTTGTCGGAGCGCCGCGCGCAGATCGTTTACGACTATCTGACAGCGCACGGCGTCGATGCCAGCCGCATCACGGCGGTCAAGGGCTTCGGCGAAACGATGCCGATCGACACCAACAAGACCAAGGAAGGACGTGCGCGCAACCGCCGCACCGAGTTGAAGGTCGAGAACCCGACGCAGTAATTCGACGCTTTGGGAGTGTGATGAAAGAGCCCGGCGCAAGTCGGGCTTTTTCTTTTGCACGAACGCCAATCAAGTCAGCGCAAGCTGGCCACCGAGGCGAATGACAAGCACAGCACCACCAAAGTGCGAGAGCGGCAAAACGCAACGAGCTTGCTGATCGATCAGTCGATCAGCATGGTGGACAGATGCGGCGACATCGACTTGATCATCGCGTCGACAACGCCGATGTTGCCGGCGAGCAGGTTGCCATTGGCGGGAATGCCTTCACGCCCTCTGAAATCGCAGTAGCGCCCGCCGGCTTCACGCACGAGCAGACAGCCGGCGGCCATGTCCCACGGGTTCAGGCCGGTTTCGTAGAAACCATCGAGGCGGCCCGCCGCGACGTAGGCAATATCGAGCGCCGCCGATCCGGTGCGGCGGATATCCTCCGCTGATCCGAGCAGCGTGCGCGTGATCTCGATCTGCACATCCAGATGTGCGCGCTGGCGATACGGGAATCCAGTCGCGAGCAAAGCGCCTTCGAGTCCGGGCCGGGCTGACACGCGCATGCGCCGGTCATTGAGCAACGCGCCGTCGCCGCGACTTGCCACGAACAATTCGTCACGCAAAGGATCGAACACCACCGCGTGCATCGGCTCGCGGTTGTCGAGCATGGCGATCGATACGGCAAAGTGCGGAAAGCCGCGAAGATAATTATGGGTACCGTCGAGCGGGTCGATGACCCAGGTAAATCGGGATTCGCCGCTCGCGCCGCTCTCCTCGCCGAGGATGGCGTGCGCGGGAAACGCGCGCCTGAGCTCGCGCACGATTTCCGCCTCGGCCATGCGATCCACGTCGGAAACATAGTCGAAGCGTTGTTTTTCGACGACGTTGATGTTGTCCAGGCGATTCATGTGACGCACGATCACCTGTCCGGCGGCGCGTGCTGCACGCACCGCAACTGTCACGGCGGGTCTGGCCATCGGATTTCCGGGGATCGACTGGAAAAGAACAACGGCGCGTCGGTGGACCGACGTGCGGCGCGGAAGGTTAGCAGATCAATTCGCGCTGTGACAAACTCGCGGAAAGTCTGCGGCGGTGAGCCCGCGATTGGTTCACGTGCTTGCCGGTGCCTACGCGGCGGAGGGTGCCGGGGCCACCGCTGTTATTCGGTTCGACGAAGGCATGAACGAAAGCATCGACGCCACTGGCATCGCTTCCCATATCCGTTTCGTACTGGTCAAACCTTCACATCCCGGCAATATCGGAGCGGGCGCGCGTGCCATTCGCACGATGGGCTTCAGTCGTCTCGCGCTGGTCGCACCGCATCGCTTTCCGCACGCGGATGCGATCGCCTTGGCGTCCGGAGCCAACGCGGTGCTGGACAATGCCGTCGTTTCACCTCTTCTGGCGGACGCGATTGCCGATTGCCGGATGGTGATTGGTGCGACCGCGCGACGGCGCGGTGTGGCGCTGCCGGAACTGACTCCACGCAAGGCCGCAAAATGTCTGATTGACGCCGCCAGCATGGGTGGCGAGGTCGCCGTGGTTTTCGGTAACGAACGCGCCGGGCTGGACAATGACGAACTCGCCTGCTGTCACGCGGCATTGATGATACCGAGCGACCCGGAATTCCCGTCGCTGAATCTCGCTCAAGCGGTGCAGGTTGTCGCCTACGAATTGCGCCTTGCGCTTTGTCACGGTTCAATGACATCGGGAAGCACGAAAGCCGACATGCCGGCCAGCAGCGTGCAAATGGAAGGTTTCTTTGACCATCTTGGGCGCATGCTTGACGATATCGATTTTCACAAGGGTCGGTCACCGCGCACGATCATGCGACGTCTGCGGCGCTTGTTCCTGCGTGCGCAGCCGGATCAGCGCGAGCTGCGTATACTTCGCGGTATTCTCAGCGATGCCCAGCGCAGTGTGCGTCTGGCGGGTGCTGACGGCGGGCAGCCCGGCAGCTGCGAGGCGATGGCGTCCGCTATAACCAGTGCTGGAAAAAGCCCAGCGCAACGTGACTGAATCCGAACAGGACCGCGATGATACCGATCGAGATTGTCCAAACCACGATCAGCAACACCCCGTCGCGTTCGATCAGCGCGACCGCGAACGCCAGTAACACCAAGCCGAACAGATAATTGGTGAACGGGATCGGCAAGGCCAGTGCAGTGCCGAGTACGATCAACAGCAATCCGCTGATTCGATGTGCTGGATGTTCGACCAGGCGTTCCCAGCGCGGTCGGCAAATGTGTTCCAGCCAGCGCAGCAAAGGTGTAATGCGGGCGACGAAACGCTGTGCCGAACGGCGGGCGAGCCCGCGGCGGAGCAGTGCCGCTGGAAGCCACGGTTGCTCCAGACCGATCAGCATCTGCACGCCGACCCCGATCACGAGTACACCCATGACGCCACCGACGCCGATCGGTGCGGGAATGAAATTCGGCAGAGCCAGCGCGAGCAACAGGAACCCGAATGCGCGCTCGCCGAGTGGTTCGAGAAACTCGCCGAGTGTGATGGTGTCGTCGCGATATCGGGCGATCGTATGCTGCAGCAATGCGGTCGTGCGTGGCTCGTGCATGTTCATCGGTCAAAGGAAGCGACGAATCGCATCGATCCGCTGCTGCACAACACTTTGAGGTCCCGTCACGCTTCGCCGTTCTCGCGTTCGGGAATAATGCGCAGCTTGTCGATGCGTGCGCCGTCGAGATCGACCACTTCAAAGCGAAAGCCACCCCAATTGAAGTGCTCACCGGTTTCGGGAATGCGGCCGAATTGTGTCACCAGCATGCCTGCGGCGGTGCGAAAGTCATGCGCGTCCTGGTTCGGCAGATGCGTCAAACCCAGCAATTCCCGCAGATCGTCGGTCGCGACGCTGCCGTCCACGAGCCAGCTACCGTCGTCGCATTGCACGATCGGGTGTTCGCGTGTTTCGGCAAGCGGAGTGGCGACCTTGCCGACGACGGCGGCGAGCAGATCGTTGAGCGTGACCAGGCCATCGATCTCGCCGTACTCGTCCACGACCAGCGCGAGCGGCGTTTCCGCATCGCGAAATTCCTCGAGCAGATGCAGCGCACGTGCGGTTGCCGGCACATATAATGGCTTGGCCACGCTGTGAAACAGGTCCGGACGCGACGCGTCGTTCATGTGACCGATCAGGCGCTTGACCTCCAGTACTCCGAGTACCTCCGCCTCGTCACCGCGACAGACCGGATAGCGCGAATAGGGCGTCTCGCGCATGACGGCCAGATTCTCCTCGTAGCTTGCGGCGGCATCGAGCCAGCCGATACGGGTGCGCGGCGTCATCAGGCTGTCGACCGTCCTGTCGCCGAGACGAAGCACGCGATTGACCATGTTGTGTTCGTCCGAATCGATCACGCCTTGTTCCGCGCCCTCGGCAACCAGCAGGCGGATTTCCTCTTCGCTGACGTGCTCGCGGGTAACCTTGTCCAGCCGCAGCAGATGCAGCAGCGCACGGGTCAGCCAGATGAGGACGAATGCGGCCGGTGTCGCGATCCAGGTCAGCACACGCATCGGCAGCACGACGGCGATCGCGATGCGTTCGGGATTCACCAACGCGACACGCTTGGGCAACAATTCACCCAGCAGCATGTTTGCGAAAGTGATACCGGCAACGCTCACGGCGACACCGAGCGGTACGGCATAAGGCGTCAGCCAGTCGATTCCGAGATCAGCAAGATGATGACCGATGCTCTCGCCAATACTTGCGCCGAGCGCGGTGCCGGTGCCGATGCTGATCAAGGTGATGAACACCTGCACCGTCGCGAGAAAACGTTCCGGTTGCTGGGTCAGTGCGAGGGTCAGGTTGGCGCGCCGTTCCGCTCCCGCCGCGAGGTGCTTGAGGCGGCTCGCACGCGAAGTCATCAGCGCCATCTCGCTGAGAGCGAAGAATCCATTCAACAGCGCGAGCACGATGACCAGCGCGATTTCAATCAGCATCGGGGTCCTTTTTCCCCCAGTGGCAGATCGGCAGTGTAGCAATGGGCGGCGATGGTACGCATGTCAGCCGAGCATGCCATTGCTGAAATGTGTCGCATTGATCACAAGATGGGTCGCAATGGCGAGCAGATAGCCGAGCGCGATTGCCCACATCCAGCGCAGATGCCCGAAAAAGGTGTATTGCCCGCGCGACACTCCCATCAACGCGACACCGGCCGCCGAACCGATTGCAAGCAGGCTGCCGCCGACGCCGGCTGTCAGTGTGATCAGCAACCACTGACCGTGATCCATTACCGGGCTCATCTGCAGAACCGCGAACATGATCGGTATATTGTCCACGATGGCGGACAGGCTGCCCATCGCGACATTGGCGGTAGTTGCGCCGTACCCGCCGTATAGCGTGTGCGAGACCAGTCCCAGCCAGCCGACGGTGGCGAGGCCGCCGACACACAGCAGCACGCCGTAGAAGAACAGCAGCGTGTCCCACTCGGCGTTGGCGATAATGCGGAAAATCGAATATGGCTCCAGCGAGACACCCGCGACAATTGCGTAGCGCTGTTGTTGGCGATCGATGTGAAACGCATACAGGTTGAGCAGTGCCAACCCCGCCATCATGCCGAAAACCGGTGGCATGCCGAGCCATTGGCGTGCCGCGACGGTGATGGCGATGGTCAATGCGAACAGAACACAGATACCGCGCCCGCCATGCCGAATGCGGGATTCGCCCGGCACTGCCGGTGGACGCGTTCGGGGTAGCCTGAAATGCATCATCGTTGCGGGCACCAGCCATGCGACCAGCGCGGGAACGATCAGGCGGAAGAACTCGAAGAACTCGGCCTTGCCTGCCTGCCACACCATCAGCGTAGTGATGTCGCCGAACGCACACCAGGCGCCGCCCGCATTGGCGGCCACCACCAGATTGACGAAGGCAATCTGGACGAAGCGTCGATTGCCGGCCCCGAGCGCGAGGATCACCGCCGACATGATCAACGAGGTCGTCAGGTTGTCGAGCAACGCGGAAAGGCAGAATGCGATCGATCCGGTAGCCCAGAACAACTGGCGGTAATTGAACGCGCGTCGCGTCAGTGCGGCGCGCAACGCTTCGAAGATATTGCGCTCGCTCATGGCGCTGACGTAGGTCATCGCCACGACCAGAAAGAAGAACAGCTCCGCGAATTCGACAAAGATGTGCTCGAATGCTTGCGTGACGGCAAGCGATCCTCGAGTACCCGGCAGCTCGGCGCTCCATGCGATCATGGTCCAGATCAGGGTCGCCCCCAGCATTACCGGCTTGGACTTCGAAAGGCCGATGCGCTCTTCCATCACGACGACAAGGTAGGCAAGCACAAACACAGCCAGGGCCAGCCAGGCCACCGGTTGGTCGATCAGCCCGGGATGAAGGGCTTCAGCGGTGTGCGCCACGGGAGATGCGGGACCGGTCACGGGTAATGCGGGTCGCGTGGAATGGGTAAGAATTGCTGCTGCATCATCGTTTTTCGATCAGCGCAACACAGCATAGCAAGCACGCTTCGAATACCGAGGCGCTCCGGCTGTGATCCGGTAACATGCTCAGTCCGGCGGTTGACGCGCTCGCAAGGACGCTCGCTTGATGTCGGCGGGACGTGCCTGCACCATGCGCGTTCGCCAGAACGCCGCTTTCCGCGTCACGTTGTGTTGGAAGCAGACGGGCCATCGAAATGTTTTCTCTACAAACCATGTTCGGCAAGGGCGAACATTTCTTTGCGTTGCTCGAAGCGAGTGCCGAAGCCGGGCAGCAGAGCGCTCGCGCGTTGGTACAGTTGCTTTCGGAACATTCGGCGATGCCGTCGTTGGACGAATTTCGCGTTGCCCGGCGACGCGAAAAGGAGCTGGTCGCGCAGATCAGTCAGGCCCTCGTGAAAACCTTCGTGACGGCCATCGAGCGTGAGGATATCGAGGCACTGGCGAACGCGCTCTACAAGATCCCCAAGTCGGTGGAGAAGTTCGCCGAGCGCTATGCCCTGTTCGCCGATCGCGTTGCCGATCTGAGCTACGTTACGCGGGCGGGAATGCTCGAGAAAGCTACCGACGTCATCGTGCAGATGGTCGGCGAACTGCGCGGCGGTTTCAAGCTCGACATCATGCACGATCTGAATGAACGTCTGCAGTCAATCGAAAGCGAAGCCGATCGGTTGATTCTCGAGTTGTATCGCGACCTGTTTACCAACGAGAAGGATGTCTCGCGCTTGGTGCTGCGCAAGGATTTGTTCGAACTGCTGGAGAAGGCGATCGACCGTTGTCGCGATGCGGGCAACATCATTTACCGCATCGTGTTGAAAAATTCCTGAGACACATGCTGAATGCTTTCGTATCGAACACTTGCGCACGTCCATGACGATCCCCGTGCGCGTGTCGACACACTCGGGACGCGCCCGCTGCGATCGTCGTGCCGCGAGGAGGCCGAGTGACGCTGGGTCTGGTGTTGATCGTGGTGGTCGTCGCCTTGCTGTTCGAGTACATAAACGGCTTCCATGACACCGCCAATTCGATCGCGACTATTGTTGCAACCAAGGTCCTGACGCCCGGACAAGCTGTCATTCTCGCGGCAATAACCAACTTCATCGGCGCCTTGCTTGGCACTGCGGTTGCGAAAACCATTTCGACGGGACTGATCGACGCCGGCGTTGTGACAATCACGCCGCAACTCCTGATCTGCGCGCTCCTTGGCGCGATCCTGTGGGACCTTACTACCTGGTGGTGGGGTTTGCCGACCAGTTCGTCGCACGCGCTGGTTGGCGGCCTGTGCGGCGCCGCGCTCGCGGAGCACAGACACTGGGATGCGCTGATCTGGTGGCAGGGTGGCATCCATTGGTGGCAGGGCAGGGGGCTGTTGCCGAAAGTCATCCTGCCGATGGCGGCCTCGCCGCTCGCTGGCTTTGTGCTCGGGTTCCTGATCATGGGATTGTTCTTCGCCACGTTGTCGCTGCTCGGTGATCATGGTCCGCTGAAGCATTACGTGCGGCCGCGCAGCGTGAACCTGTTCTTCGGCAAGATGCAGATGCTGTCGTCGAGCGCGATGGGAATCTCTCATGGCCTGAACGACGCGCAGAAAACCATGGGCATCATCGCCCTGGCTCTGGCCGGCGCGACTGCGACGGGTTCGTTCGACGGGTTGCCATCGTGGCTCGGGTTCCTGCGCATTCCCGAACTCGCCCATCAGCAATTCACCATACCGGTGTGGATCAAGGCGACCTGTGCGTTGATCATGGCGGCGGGGACCATGGCCGGTGGCTGGCGCATCATCCGAACGCTCGGCCACAAGATGGTGAAATTGCATCCGATCAACGGTGTCGCCGCGGATACGGCGTCGACTTCCGTCATCATCACTGCGTCGATATTCGGCATTCCCGTGTCGACGACGCACAATGTTTCGTCGGCGATCATGGGTGTTGGCGCGGCGAAACGCTCCAATGCAATCAAGTGGATTGTCGTCGAACGCATGGTGTGGGCCTGGATAATGACCTTGCCGATCGCCGCCGCGATCGCTTGGCTGTTGCTGCGCGCCTTGCAAATGCTGGGGCTTGGCGGCTGAGGCGAAGATCAAACCGTCGGCAGGCGACAAGCCGGTTTCAGAACGTGTCGCCGCCGCGCGATATAGCCTGTTCGATGCGGTCGCCCAGCGTGCCGAGTTCATGGATGACGCGATCGAGTTCGTCCGCCGACAGCAACGCGTAAGGTCGGTTTTCGCACAGATGCAGGTACGGCGAGCCGTCGAGATCGCTGACCGCAAGGAACCCGGTGCGCTGTTCCCAGTTGAAACGCAGGCAGCGCGTGCCATCCATGCCGGTATACGGTCCGATCGGTGTCGATATCCTCAGGTACTTGCTGGAATTGGCGTCCTCGTCCTCCAGCTCGGCAAGAAAGACCCCCTGATGCCGGCCGTCTGCAAGGGAGAGGTCGAAGCTGATCAGATAGGGATCATTGGTGCGCAGCGCATGTTTGCTTCCGACATGTGAACGAATCTGCTCGAAACTCTGCATTGCGGCTACTCCTTGCGCATCGAAAGCGCATCGAAATTCATCGTTCCGGTCGGACGCAGGGCTATGCTAACTTCCTGAGGCAATGAAGTCAGTCGATCATGCATCAATTCCGGTCCATGCGGGGATCCTGCGCGTGATTGCGTCTATCCCGAGTGGCTGCGTGGCGAGCTATGGAGAAATTGCCGAGCGCGCCGGACTGCCTGGACGGGCGCGGCTGGTCGGCCACGTATTGCGTGCGACACCTGGCAATCCGTCGCTGCCATGGCATCGCGTAATCCGTGCCGATGGCCGTGTTGCTTTTCCAGTCGACAGCAGGGCTCACCGCGAACAGTTGCGCCGTCTGGCGCGCGAAGGTGTGCGACCCACAGCGGGACGTATTGACATGCGTCGCTTTGGTTGGCAGCGCGATTTCGATCTCGACGCGCAACTGTGGGGACCTTCGCCTCGCGTTCGCGCAACCCACGCGGCACAATGACCGATTGTCCAAGCCGGAACGATTGATGCCCTACCACATGCCTCCGGTCACGCGTGCGTTGTTGATCGCGAACGTTGCGATCTATCTGCTGCAGATGTTGACCGGCAACATGCTGATCATCCATTTCGCGTTGTGGCCGATTGGCCCGTCGCCGTATGGGAACGTGGTCGGCTTCGAACCATGGCAACTCGTAACTTACGCATTTCTGCATGGCAGCCTCATGCACATCGGCTTCAACATGTTCGCGTTGTGGATGTTTGGCGGGCCGATCGAGGAGATGTTCGAATCGCGTCCGTTCGCGTTTTACTACTTCGTCTGTGTCGTCGGGGCAGCCGCGGCGCAGCTCCTGGTCGTGCACCTCTGGAGTGGCGGCTTCTATCCGACGCTCGGCGCGTCGGGCGGTATTTTCGGCCTCCTGCTCGCCTACGGCATGATGTATCCGCACGCGCGCATCATGCTGCTGTTCCCACCGATACCAATGCCGGCCTGGGTGTTCGTGATCGGGTACGGCGCGATCGAGTTGTTCCTTGGAGTAACCGGCACGCAAGCCGGTGTGGCGCACTTCGCGCATCTGGGCGGCATGGCGATCGGGTTCGTGTTGATTCAATACTGGCGCGGGAAGTTGCCGATCCGGCCGCGCCGCATCCTGACGCGTTGACGGTGTCGCCGGTTTCGCTTCTCTCGCTTTATGCGACGCTGTCGCATCAAGCAAGAGAGGTGAAACGCAAAACCACCCATGGAAACACGCTCGCTGCTACGGCAGCGGAACCTCTGCGACAGCATCTCCGACAGGAGAGAAGCCAACTGAAGGTTGCCAATCCGCGACTCCGACCGCACCATTAAGCGTTGACCTACGACGACTGATCCATGGCGCAGCCCGGCAATCTGGCCGAGTGGCTCGACTATCAACAGCGTGTGCATCCGCGCGAGGTGGAGTTGGGGCTGGCGCGGGTGCGCGAGGTATGGTTGCGCCTCGGTGCACGCTCGCCGGCGCCGATTGTCGTTACCGTGGGTGGCACCAACGGCAAGGGTTCGACGGTTGCCTTCCTCGAAGCGATGCTGGCCGCTGCGGGCAAGCGCGTCGGCAGCTACACGTCGCCGCATCTCGTGCGTTACAACGAACGCATCCAGATCTCCGGGCACGAGGCAACGGATGGCGCACTGATCGCGGCTTTTGGTCGCATCGAAGCGGCACGCCGCGAAATTCCGCTGACATATTTCGAATTCGGCACGCTTGCGGCGTTGGACCTGTTTGCCGCCGATGGACTCGATGTCGCCATTCTCGAAGTCGGTCTCGGCGGGTCGCTGGATGCGGTCAACATCATCGATGCCGACGTGGCCATCGTTACCACGGTGGACCTCGATCATCGCGAATACCTTGGCGATGATCTCGATCGCGTCGGCCGCGAGAAAGCCGGCATATTCCGTCATTCCCGCCCAGGCATCATCGGCACAGCGACGCCCGTGCAAGGCTTGCTCGACGAAGCACATCGCATCGGCACCGATCTGCGTCAGGCCGGTCGTGATTTCCACGTGCAAAGCCAACCATCCGGCTGGCGCTGGCGCAGCGCCGGTATCGAACTGGCACTGCCCGCACCCGGCCTGCGCGCACCTTGCCAGTTAGCCAATGCCGCCGCTGCGATCGCAGCCCTGGCTGCGCTGGCCGACCGACTCGACTGGAATCCCGAAGCGATCGCCCAAGGGATTGCCGGAGCCCGGCTCGCAGCGCGACTGGAAAGATTCGGCGGCCATGGCGAATGGCTCGTCGATGTCGCCCACAATGCGCAGGCCGCACGGGTTCTGGCGCAATGGTTGCGCGCGCATCCATCGCCCGGGCGCAATATCGCGGTGTTCAGCGCATTTGCCGACAAGGATATCGGCGCCATTGTAACCGCGCTGGATGGATGCTTCGATGCCTGGCATCTGGCCGGCATGGCCGACATCTCCACGCGTGGCCTCGCAGCAACCGCACTGCGCCTGCCGGTCGAAGTCGCGCTCGGCGGCGGCGTTGTGCCAGTGCTGCTTCACGATAGTCTGGCCAATGCGCTCGATGCCGCGCTCGCGACCGCCAAAGCGCAAGATCGCGTGGTCGCATTCGGCTCGTTTCTGGTTGCCGCTGCGGCGCTCGAATTCGCGCGCAAGCATGGTTTGCATCCGTGCTAGCAGGAAGTCGAAAGGGCCTGTTCAGCGGCGCGTTGCGCACACCCATTCAAACCCGCAAACCAGGGCGCGTATAATCGAATCGTTTTCCGGGTGTATCGATCATGGATTCGTCGCTGAAACAACGCCTGCTTGGCGCGGTCGTGTTGATCGCCTTGGCCATCATCTTCGTGCCGATGTTCCTGTCCGGTTCGAAACCAAGGCCTGAATCGGAGACGCTGAACCTCAAGATTCCGCCGGCGCCCGATAGCGAGTTCCAGACGCGGGTGCTGCCGGTTGACGATGGCGGGGCGGCGAAGGCGGCGCATCCTGCCCAGACTCCGTCAACGGCGCCTGCGGCCGCGGCGGATACGCGCCAAACGGCGCCAGCTAAGCGCGATGAGGTCACGGTCGTGCGAGCCGGTGCGGCTGATGAGACGCCGGTGACCGACAAGTCGCCAGCCGGCAGGGCGTCGGAAAAGCCGGCTCAAGCGGGGCCCGGCCAGGCGGCCGACGCGCGTTATTACGTTCATCTCGGTGTTTACGCAGCACCCGGCAACGCGAAGGATCTGGTGGCGGCCATAAAGCGCGGCGGTTTTCCGGCGTTCGCCGAGTCCAGCACCTATGATGGCAAGAGCGCCGAGCGCGTGCGCGTCGGTCCGTACGATGATCGCGCCGCTGCCGAGGCAGCGCGCTTGCGCATCCGGAAACTCAAGCCGTCGGTGCCGAGTAGCGTGGTCGAACTGGCCGCCGACGCCAAGGCCGATCTGCCCAAAGGCGCATTGCCGGCGAATCGCGCTGGTGGCTGGGCGGTCCAGCTCGGTGCATTCGGGGCTGCCGAGGAAGCCAACAAGTTGCGCGATCGTTTGCGTAACGCGGATTTTGCCGCGTTCGTGGACCACGTGAAGAGCGACGGCAAGACGCTCTGGCGGGTTCGAGCCGGTCCAGAGCTTGTGCGTGCAGATGCCGACAAGCTGCGCGCGCGCATCAAGGACAAGCTCAAGATAAACGGCATTATCGTCGTTCAACGATGAGGCACGAAGCGCAGGTTGCGGGCGTCCCTGACCATTGGCGGCGATGAACTGGGCGGACTACACCATCGTGGCTGTATTGCTGTTGTCGGTGCTGATGGGGCTGGTGCGGGGATTTGTGGGGGAGGCGCTGGCGCTGGCCTGCTGGGTGGTGGCGTTCTGGCTGGCCTGGACCTTCGGCCCCACCCTTGCGGACCAGTTTTCCGCCAGCATATCGGTGCCGTCGGTACGGCTGTTGATCGGATATGTGATTTGTTTCGTCGCGGTGCTCATCGCCGGGGCGATCGTCGGTTTTCTGCTGCGCAAACTCATCGCCGGCAGTGGTTTGTCCGGTAGCGACCGTCTGCTTGGCATGGTGTTCGGGCTGGTGCGTGGCCTTGCGCTGGTGACGCTGGTGGTATTCATCGTCGGATTCACGCCGTTTCAGCGTGATCCATGGTGGCATCAGTCGCTCCTGCTGCCGCGGTTCAAGGGTGGTGCGCAATGGCTCGGTGCCCGTTTGCCGGCTGACGTAGCAAGGTACCTCGAACCTGACACATGGATCCGGCCGGAGCCAAAGCAGTCTCCGGCTACGCCGCCAGCGCCGCATGCGTCGCCGGCAACTTCATCGTCCAACTGAAACGGTCGATCGATATGTGCGGAATCATCGGAATCGTCGGCAAGTCGGAGGTGGCCTCGGCCCTGTACGATGGCCTGACCGTGCTGCAGCATCGCGGTCAGGATGCGGCCGGCATTGCCACCGTCGACGGCAGCCGTTTGCACATGCATCGCGGTCCCGGTCTGGTACGCGATGTGTTTCATCGCGAGGACATGCTTAAACTGGTTGGTCGCGTCGGAATCGGACATTGCCGCTATCCGACGGCTGGATCGGAAGGGACCAACGAGGCGCAGCCGCTGTACGTCAATTCCCCTTATGGCATTGCACTGGCGCACAACGGCAACCTGATCAACACCGACAGCCTGCACCGACAGATTTTCGAGGACGATCGCCGCCACATCAACAGCGATTCGGATTCGGAGATTCTGCTCAACGTGCTGGCGCACGAGTTGCAGATTCAGGATCGCATGTCGTTGTCGCCCGACAATATCTTCAGGGCTGTCGCCGGGCTGCACGCGCGCTGTGTCGGCGGCTACGCGGTGGTGGCGCTGCTGCTCGGCTACGGGGTGCTGGCGTTTCGCGATCCGAACGGCATCCGGCCACTGGTACTCGGCGAGCGCGATACCGACGCGGGCAAGGAATATGCGGTCGCGTCCGAGTCAGTCGCGCTCGACATACTCGGGTTTCGCCTGTTGCGCGATGTTGCGCCCGGCGAAGCGGTGTTGATGACGATGGATGGTGAACTGCATGCGCGTCTGTGCGCGCCACCCGCGGCGCATGCCCCGTGCATTTTCGAATATGTCTATCTGGCACGGCCCGATTCGATGATCGAGGACGTGTCGGTGTACAAGGCGCGCCTGCGCATGGGCGAGAAGCTGGCCGAAAAGATCCTGCGTCTCAGACCCGATCACGACATCGACGCCGTGATTCCGATTCCGGATACCTCGCGCACCGCCGCCGTGCCGCTGGCGCAGGCACTTGGCGTGCCGGTGCGTGACGGTTTTGTCAAGAACCGCTACATCGGGCGCACCTTCATCATGCCGGGTCAGAGCGAGCGCGTGCAATCGGTGCGCCGCAAGCTCAATCCGATTCCACTTGAATTTCGCGACAAGGTGGTGCTGCTGGTGGACGACTCGATCGTGCGCGGTACGACATCCAGACAGATTATCCAGATGGCGCGCGACGCTGGCGCCCGGAAGGTGTATTTCGCGTCCGCCGCACCGCCGGTGCGCTATCCGAATGTCTACGGTATCGACATGCCATCGAGCGCCGAACTGGTTGCGCATGGTCGCAGCGAGGCCGAAATCGAGCAGATACTCGGTGCCGACTGGCTCGTATACCAGGATTTGCCCGACCTGGTTTTGTCGGTCGCCGAGGGTAATGAACGGCTGACCCATTTTGATGCGTCTTGCTTCGACGGCAAGTACGTGACCGGCGTCGCGCCGACTTATCTGCGCGAACTCGAGTTCGCGCGTTCCGACGAAGCGAAATCGAAACGCCGCCAGGCGGGCTGATTCCGCGTGGCCGGACCGAGTCCCTTGGATGCGGCGCGTCGCCCCGAGGATGCGCACCGCACAGCGCGATGCCTGTTGTCCGCAATTGCCACGCTGTGTACATGGGCGTTTCTGGCGGCCTGGGCCGTCGGTCTTGAATGGTCCGCCCCGCTGACGCCGACACAGCGCGTGGCGTTTGGCGGCAGCGATTTCGGCGCGGTCATCGGTACTGGCCATGCGCATGCAACCCGCTTGCGCATCACCGCCGCGGGCGTCGACGCGACCAGCCTGCAGTCGGTTACGGGGCAACGCATACGCGCTGCGGACTATTCGCTGCTGCGCTACCGATTCGCCAAGCTGCCGCGCACGCGCGAAGTATCGTTCATCTTCCGGCGCGCAGATCAACCGCACGACGTGCATGCCGTATCGCTGCCTTGGCCCGGCGACAGCGCAGCGAGTTTCGATCTGGGCCAGGTGCCGACGTGGCGCGGTGCCATCACCGAGATCGGATTCGCCGAATACCCGATGCCGCAACTGGCGCCATCTGCGCTCGAATTTCGCTCGTTCGATCTAATCGGCGCCGCACTGTGGTCGCCTTCCTGGCGCGGTGATTACGATGCGCTGATCGCCGATTGGTTCGGTGATTGGCCGTGGAGCCAGCGCTCGGTGCATGCGCTCGGCCGCGATTCGGGTGCGACCCGTGGTCATTCCGCCGTCCTGTTCATGGCATTGGTCGCTGCCAGTGTGGTTTTCTGGGGGAGTGTGCTGGGAGGCTTGCGCAGACGTCGGCTGCTTGCCTGCGCGGTGATTTCGGTTGCGGCGGGCTGGCTTGCGCTGGACTTGCGCTGGCAATCGGGTCTTGGGTGGCGCCTGTCGGCCGCGCGCGCCGCCTATGCGCCGCACACTTTGTCGGAGCGCGAACGCATGGTCGCCGACGCCGACATCGAGGCTGCCGCCGAGCGCGTCGCAATGACGCTACGCAACGAGCCGCCGCAAACACGAATTCTGGTCCAATCCAGCGCAACCTACGCGCTGTTGCGCCTGATCTGGCATTTGTTGCCGCGCAATGTCGGTGTTTATCCGTTGGCAGTGGCGAGCGGCGTTTCGTTACCACCGGGGACGATCGTCGTAGCCTACGATACCGACGACTGGCGCCTCGCGCCCGATCATGCGTCGTTGATGACCAGTGATGGTGTCCGTCTGACCGGCACGTTGTTGTTGGCAGGTGACGGACTGCTGGTATGGCGTACGCCCGACAACGGAAAGACTCGACCGTTGATGGGTCCCGCAGGCTTCGACGGGCCCGCGCGATGAACTGGAGTGCTTACACGCTTGCGTGGTTGCTGCCGGGCTTCACAGGCGCCGGCATCTGGCTCGCACTGAATCGGGGATTGCGTGCACATGGCGATTGGGCGGCGGCGTTAGGTGGCGGCTGGATCGTCGGCGTGTTTCTTGCGGCGACCATCGCGCGCTGGACGGCTACCGCAGACACCGTCCATGCGTTCGCCGACGCCGCGCCATGGCTCGGCGGAATCGGCATGCTGGCTTGGGCAATCGTGATCTGGCGGCATCGGCGCACGCTTGCGACCATCGCCAGCGGGGAGCCGCCGGCGCAACTGTCTCGTGCCCCCGGTGCCGACGATGATCATCGCTGGTTGCGTTGGCTCGGTTGCGCACTCATCGCGCTGGTCGCCTGGCGCTTGCTTACGCTCGGCAGCGAGGCGTTGTTGCGCCCGGTGTTTCCGTGGGATGCGTGGTCGGCCTGGGCAGTCAAGCCGAAAACATGGTTCCTGCTCGGGCACGCCGTGCCGTTCGTGTCGATGGCCGATTGGCTGGCGCGGCCCGGACTCCTGACGCATACGCTGTCGACTTGGGATTACCCGGAACTGCTGGCCTGGGTCGAACTGTGGTTCGCGAGCGCGGCCGGTACCTGGAACGAACCGCTGGTCGATGTAGTGTGGTGCGGTGCACTCGCGGCGCTGCTGCTGGCGGCCTACGGTCAGTGGCGCGCAATTGGCGTGGAAGCGTGGCTGGCCATGATCCTGGTTTACGCACTTGCCTCGCTGCCGCTGATCGACGCGCATGTGGCCTTGGCCGGATACGCCGATCTGTGGCTTGCCACAACGCTCGGACTTGCCACATTGGCGTGGTCGCGCTGGTTGATCTGTCGCGAGTCGGGCCAGTGGTTGCTCGCGATTGTCCTGGCGCTGTGGTTGCCCGCGATCAAGCTCGAAGGCACCGTCTGGCTGCTCGGCTTCGCTGCGCTGGTGGTATTGGAACGCGTGCCTTCGCGATGGCGCTGGCGTTCGCTCTTCGCCGTCGCGACCGTCCTGCTGCTGGCCTTGCTGTTTGGTGATCTGTCCTTGCCATTGCCCGGGCTTGGTTGGGTGCACATTTCCACCCGCTCCGTCGACATCGCCGCATTGGGTTCGTTCGACTTTGGCTGGCATCCGGTCGGACGCGCGATCGTGGCGAGCCTGTTCACGTTGCCGAACTGGCATCTGCTCTGGTACCTGTTGCCCGCGTTGGTGTTGTGGCGTTGGCAGCGCATCCGCGATGATTCGGCGGTGCGCTCGATTGGGGCGCTGTTGCTGTTGTATATGTTGTTCCTGTTCGTACTGTTTTTCTTTACCGACGCCGCGGTCTGGGCGGCCGATTACACCAGCGCCAACCGACTGATCCTGCAAATCGTTCCGGTAGTGTTCGCATTGGCAGCGGTGCTTCTGCGCAACGACGGCGCCGCATGCATGAATGAATCGGGACACGGCCAACCCGAGAGGCTCTCCGAATCACGCAGAATGGGTTGAGTCAAGCGAAAGCGAGGGAGGTGAATCGAGAAACTCGCGGTACAGATCGAGCACCTGTGTCGCCGAGTGCTCCAGCGTGAACAGGCGTTGCCAGCGCGCGTGACCGGCGTCGCCGAGCCGCCGGCGCAGGGCCGGGTCGGATTCCAGTTCGGCGATCGCGCCGCCGAGCGCTTCGGCGTCACCCGGTTTCACCAGCAACCCGGTTTCGCCGTCGACCATGACGTGTCCGATTCCGGACCCCGGAATTGCGCTGGCAATGATCGGGAGCCGAGCCCGCATGGCTTCGAGCAGGACCAGTCCGAACGCTTCGCTGCGATCGAGCGACGGCAGCACGAATGCATCGGCCGCCGCACAGGCCGACGCGAGCGCGTCGTCGTCGACGGCACCGGCGAACGTGATGCGGTCCTCCACATCCAGCCGTGACGCCCGTTGACGTAGCGAGCGCTCCAGCTCACCCGAGCCGACCAGCAGTAAACGGGCATGTGGTGCACGCGCCAACGCATCGATCAGAATGTCGAAGCCCTTGTAATAACTGAGACGCCCGACCGCGAGCAACCGCAGGCCGTTGTCGACCGCAGCGTCGCCGGGCCACAGCGCCGCGCCATTCGTGCCTGTCGCGGCGACGTCTTCGGCAGTGCCGAGCGGAATCACGCGCGTTTTCGCCTGCCATGGCGCGAGTGCGACGCTCGCATCGCGATAGGACGCCGAGGTCGCGATGATCACGCTTGCGCGCGCCAGCAGCGCACGTTCCAGCAGACGGTAGACGAAATAAGCGCCTCGCAGGCGCCAGTCACGCGCATCAGGCGAAATATCGGCATGCCAATGTACGATCCACGGCAGACGCCGGGCATGCGGACTCAGCAAGGCGGCGACACAGGAAGGGTTTGGCAGGTGCAGATGCAGGAGTTCGGGCTTGAACTTACCCAGGACGCGCGCGAGCTCGAATGGGAAGCCCGGACTGATCGGTGTGTACATCGGTGCCGCGATGCAACCGACCCGATGAATTTCGACGCCACCCATTCGTTCACACCCGGTTCGCCAGTGGCCGGGACTCTGGTGCACCAGCGCACAGACCGCATGGCCGCGTTCGACCGTCCACTGCGCGAGCGCCTGCACATAGCGCTCGATGCCGCCACGATGCGGTGCGTAATACTTGCCGAGGTGGAGGATGCGCATTCCCATGTGCGAAGCCTGAATGTCGATTCCTTTCTCTCGAGGTCGGATAGAACTGCCCCGCTCGGGGCTGGATGAGGGCGCGCCGAAAGCGCCATAAGCGCGTCAACTATTATCGCCGTCCTTGCGCGCGAAGTTTGTGCTGTCACGCCGTGCGCCCAATCGATCCAGTTCCTGCTCCAGGATCGCGAGTTTCTGTGTCAGCCGCCGAATCTGGCGTTCCTGTTTCGAGCGGTCGATATCCAGTTTCAACAAGCGGATCAACACCAGCGAAAGCCCGATGATGATCGGCAGCACCGGCGCGTAGAAAATACCGGTCAGATGACCAAGCCAGACCACCAGCGCCGGAAACGCGCCGATCAGCAAGGTCGCGCCCGCGACCAGCAACCACCAGACAGCGTACGGCCCGTGCAGATGATCGCGGCGTACCAGGTAAAAGATCGCGCCGGCGAGGCCGAAACCGAGTACGGCCGAGGTGATCTGTGCGTTCAGCACGCGCGCGGGTCCGCTGTGGCTGTCTGATGGCGACCGGCATCGACCTGGGCAATGCACAGCACCGTCGTGTGCAGCAGATAGCGCGCCACCACCAGCCATGATGCGAATACGCGCGAATGCCCTTCAAGGCGTGGCAGCATCGGTGTCGCGGTTTCCACGATCGGCAGTCCCTTTTTCGACAGCAGCATGAGCACTCCGACATCCTGGTAATCGAGCAGGCTGGCCGCAGGCGCCGCCAGCACTTCAATCGCGCGGGCATCGTACAACCTGAGGCCCGAGGTAAAATCGGTCAGGCGAAGGCCCGTCAACAAGCGCAGATACTGCCATGCGATGCGCTTGGCCAGACTCAGGCGCGAAACGCAAGTGCCGATCACGACGCTGGCGCCGGTCGCCTGCTGCGCTGAGAACAGCGCCGGCAGCGACTCCGGGCGATGCTGGCCGTCGGCATCGAGGGTCACCACGTTGGCGAAGCCGTTGCGTTGAGCGTAGCGGATACCGGTCTGGGTTGCGCCCCACGCACCCAAAGGCAGCGGCAGACGCAACACTTCGGCCCCGGCCGCGCGCGCTGCGTCACCGGTGCCGTCCGCGCTCGCGTCGTCGACCACCAGAACCGGGCAGCCCAGCATCTCGCGCACGCCCACGACCACGCGTTCCACCGTGGCAATCTCATCGCGCGCCGGAATCAGCGCAAGGCATCCACCGGCGGCAAGCGCGGAGGCGTTCGGGTTCGGCACGGCGGGGACGGACCGGGAAGGGAGGCGCGATTCTCCGCACCAGGAGCGCCCAGGTCAACGCGCACAGGCTATTTGCCGATGCGCTGGCGCGGCGCATTCCGCATACGACCGGGCGTTGGCGACGGTCCAACGCCGATCGCGCCCCCTGTGTCCGGTTCGGCCGCCGCTGTGCGTTACAGACAGCGTGGGTCAAAGGGCAAGCATCGAACGACTGTCCAGCCGCCCGGCAACGGGCTGGCTGGCCGCACACCATGTTGACCGGACTCATGCCACGATCAGGCAGAAATCAGCCCTTGTTGACAGGACTTATGTTGACAGCATGTTAATACTTGGCTACTGTCCGCCCGGATCGGGCTTTGAAACTGACAATTGAGCAACCGTGGGGAGCGGTAAGTGGCCGCCCCGCCCGAAAACCCTGGGAGATAGCTTTGATGAATACCAAGATGAAAGTTCTTTCGCTGGCCGTCGCAGGATTGGCCGGTTTCGCGTTTGCGGGCAGCGCGTTTGCGGGCACATGTCCGGCGAGCCCGGTTCCGCCGTGGACGGCGGTTAGCCAGTTTCAGGGAACCGCAACCATTGTAGCGGGTGGGTTGGGCGGTACGGCATGCCGCCTCGATTCAGATTTCAACAACGGAGCTAGTGGCGCTGCCAGCGCAACAGTCGAGGACGATTCTCCGGCTACCGAGCCGCGTTATCGCGCCGCATTCATCATCGATCTTGATGGGCTGGCAAGTCCGACAATCAACACGTCGGCGTCAATTTTCTCAGGTAACTCCACGGCGACAGGTGCTGGGGTGAAGCTCAGTATCTTCGGTAACTCAGGCAGTTGGTTCCTCAGCTACAAGATCTCCGATGGCTCCGGTGTTTTCTCGAACTCGGTTCCGCTGGCCGCGGGCGAAAACCATGTGGAATTCGATCTGCAGATTGGCGCGACTGGTTCGTTGACCCTGTGGGTTAACAACAACGTAGAGGGTTCGCCGACTCAGACGAGCCCACCCGTCGATAATTCGGCCGATACCGGTATCGATACGGCGTTCCTGGGACTGGCGGCTCCATCGGTGCAGTTCAGCAACACCTATCACGGACACCCCACGGAGTTCGACCAGTTCGATTCGCGCCGTTCAACATTTATCGGCTTCTAAGCGCAACTCGCGACAAGCCCTACTGTTCCATAATCTGGAGTGATCGATATGAAGAAACTACAAATTGCCGTGGCAGCGCTCGTCTTGGCCGCTCCGGCCGCGGCCTTTGCCGGGGCTGGTGGCCAGACCTGTGCGACGGCCCAAGAACTTATGGCGGGTGGCACCTACTCGGGTGATACGTCCACTTACGGTAACCCCATCGGTGCGTTTGGTCCGCTGCCGAGCCCTGGCCCCGATGCGATCTACAAGTTCACGTCCGATGGCATGGCGACCGGTTCGATTACCGTGACCGCGTCGAGTTTCAATTCGGGCATCTTTTTGCTTACAACCTGCGCTGGTGACTCGGGAACGCCGCTTGAGGCGGCCACGGGTCCAACCGTTCCGTATTCGATGCCCGTCGATAACGGTGCTGGTGCTCCGTTGAACCCAGGCACCACCTATTACGTTGTAGTGTCGGGCAATCCGGCCGACAGTTCCGGTCCAAGCGGTACTTTCTCCTTTGATACACCGACACCGCTGCCGGTAACGCTGCAGAACTTCTCGATCGATTGATCGTCTATTGGCCTTCTGGGCCGATGCATGAAAAGCCCGGTTTCGGCCGGGCTTTTTTTTGGTTAGATTTCGAAATTTGAGCCATTGGATTCTACGGAATGATTTTGACGAACATTGTGCTGGTGGCTGGTCTGGCAACAGCTGCGCCCGCCCCGATCACTGTCGACAACTGTCAATTCGGTGAAGTGCACGCGTTCGACTCGACCGAATGCACGTTCCACGTGCACAATTCGAGCGCGCACCCGATTTCCGTGAACATCAAGGCAGGTCAGCCCGAGGACACGGCAACTCCATCAACCGTCAAGCTGTCTCCCGGCGCTACGACTAGCATCACCGCTCACATCGCCATCGGCAATGGTGTTGGCGATGTAAAGCATTACTTTCGAATCAGTCGCGCGGACGGTGGTGCCCGCGCCGTGTACGCTCATGCGGATGGTTTTGCGCTGACTGCACTGGATCAGTTGCTGCCGAATCTTGCGTTCGGGAACGTCAATATCGCGTCGGACACGCCGGAAAAGGACATCGAGTTATCCAGTCACGATAGCGCGGATTTTCGCATCCTGCGTATGACCAGCAAACCGGATGCTGTCGATGCCACAGTTGCTCCGGATGGCCGCTCGCTCGACGTGAAGATCCGGAAAGATGCGCCGTGGGCAGTGCTCGACGACTACATCAAACTCGCGATCAACACGCCAAATCAGAAGGAAGCATGGGTTCGAGTGACCGGCGACATCCATGGCGCGGTCGCACCGAAGAAGAATCCGGTTTCGTTCGGCTTCGTCGCGCCCGGCAAGGATCGTCATGTCGCATTTGATCTAGCGCATGCCGAGGGCAAGTCGTTTCGCGTCGGGAAGATGACACTCGACGGGTTCAACGGCCGGGCAACGACGAGAGACTGCGAGCCGGCGAAGCCCGCTTGCAAATCCGTGGTCCTGCACATAGCGAACGACCAGAAGCCGGGTATCGTGCGCGGCACGCTGACGATTCGATTGCCGGACGCAAACCGCAACTTGGCGGTCAACGTGTGGGGGATCCTCCAAGCGGCACGGCCCCCGGAAACGGCACAAAGCGATGCGAACAACGCGGCCACCGAGGCAAACAGAAAGAAGGCGATCGCCTCGTCCCAGCCAGGAAAAACGGGAACCGCAAAGATCGTTGAGGGATCACGAAGTTCGTCCCGCTCCGAGCACGCGGCCGCCATCGCCGGCGAAACCCAGGTCAAGTCCGGCGCTGCGCCAATGAGCAAACACGCATCCGCTCCGATGGAGCCGCCGTCCGGCACTGGGCCATTGCTCAAATGGTCGACTACCGATGAAGGTGGCGTGCACGGGTACCAGATCTATCGCAGCGACAGCGCGGACGGCCCGTTTGTGTTGCAGAATGCGAAGACAATTCGCGCGCATCCGGACAGCGGTTCGACCTATCAGTGGCGCGACACCAACGTCGAACACCACAAGGCCTACTGGTATTACATCGGCGTGGTCTACAAGGATGGGCGCAAGGATAAACTCTCGCCCCCGCAACGCACCGTCGCCAAATAGCGGATATCAGGACGATTATCGCGCGGCCTTACCATTACAGCCATTGTCGTGATCCCGCTTTCGTAGGATGGGTTAGCCGCGCAGCGGCGTAACCCATCAGAGGCACGCAGCGTGCGCACTTATCCGGCCAAGGCATCAAGTTCGTATCCGCTCTCATCGACCCGCAACACGCTGCCCTGTTCGTACCAGTCGCCGAGCACGATACGTTCGGCCGCGACGCCATCGAGATCGAAACGATGCACGGCCGGGCGGTGGGTATGACCGTGGATCATTCGTCGCACATCGTGCGTGCGCAACGCCGATGCGACTGCCTCGGCATTGACATCCATGATCGATTCCGTGGCTTCGCTCTTGTAGCGCGCACTCTCTGCACGTGCCTCGCGTGCGAACGCGTTGCGTTCGGCAACGGGACGTGCCAGAAAATCGCGTTGCCACGCCGGCGCATGCGATTCGGAGCGGAACGCCTGGTACGCGGCGTCGTCCGTGCACAACATATCGCCGTGCGTCAGTAGCACGCGTTCGTCCTGGATTTCGACCACACTTGGATCAGGCAGCAAGACCATGCCGGCGCGGCGTGCCCAGACATCGCCGAGCAGGAAGTCGCGATTACCGTGCATGAAGAAACACGGCACGCCCGCATTGCGCAATTCATGCAGCCCTTCGGCGACTTGCGTGCAGGTAGCATCACAAGCGTCGTCGCCGATCCAGGCCTCGAACAGATCGCCGAGGATGTACAGCGCCTGCGCCGCACTCGCCTCGCCCTGCACGAAGTCGACAAACAGCCGCGTGATCTGCGGGCGGCTGTCGTCCAGATGCAGATCGGAAATGAACAGCGTGCGCGGCGGCGGTGCCATCGGGTGCGGCTGCTCGACCGGCTATTTCACCAGCTCCGCCTTTTCGATCACGATCGGCGTGGTCGGTACATCGCTGCGGAACGGGCCCTGCGCGCCGGTCGGCGCCGCGTCGATTTTCTTGACCACGTCCATGCCGGAGACCACCTTGCCGAATACGCAATAGCCCGGATTGGTTGCGCTGATGTAGTCCAGGCGCTTGTTGTCAACCGTATTGATGAAAAATTGAGCACTGGCCGAATTCGGATCGGCGGTGCGGGCCATCGCAAGGGTGCCGACCAGATTGCTCAGCCCATTGTTCGATTCGTTCACGATCGGTGCACGCGTGGGCTTCTGGCGCAGGGTCTTGGTAAAGCCGCCACCCTGAATCATGAAATTGGCGATGACGCGATGGAAAACCGTACCATCGTAGAAGCCGGATTTGACGTAGCCGAGAAAATTGTCGACGGTCTTTGGCGCCTTGTCCGGATACAGCTCGACGGTGATGTCGCCGAGACTGGTCTTGAACAACACTTTCGGATTGACCGCTGGCGCCTCGGCTTTCGCGACCTTGGCCGCGCTGGTGGCCTTGGGCGTCTTGGCGTCGGGTTTGGATGTGGCTTTCGACTGGGCAAAGGCGAGTGCGGGCAGAAGCAACGCGAGCAACAGCAATGGACGCTTGAACATGGGATGGATCCTCCGTGGCGATCGGTAAATGATAGGCGCTGCGGCTCGCGGCGTCATCGGTGCCGAGCCGGGACGTCCCGGATTGCCGGAGATGTAGGATGGGTTGAGCGCAGCGATACCCATGCGGTCAAGGCTGACAGCGACGGGTTTTGCGAGGCTCGGTGGTCCCGAGATCGATTGCGATGGGCATCGCTGCGCTCAACCCATCCCACAAGAGCGCCGCAGCGTATCACGGGGAAAAGCATGGCGCGCATCACACTCGCGCTACGCGACGGCGCGCTCGTCGGCACCGACCTGCAGCTTGATGTCCAGATGCTTGAAGTAGGCGCATTCCTTCTCAAGATCGGCGCGCGTCAGCGGATGCCGGTCCAGCCATGTCGATGGCAGATCCAGACGTGCTGTCTTGTCGTCCACGATGAGCTTGAGTGGTGGCAGCGATTCGCTGACGCGCGGACGTTCGAGCAGGACGGCCAATCGCAGCAACGCCGTAATTCGTCGCGCTAGCGGGCGCAAGCGCTCGGGCAGCGTGTCCAGGCTCGCGCGATCGGGTTTGCGCCGGTGTGATCGCACGATCGCGGCCAGCATCTGCTGGCTTTGCCGGCTGAAACCGGCCAGATCGGAGTGGGAAACGATGTAGGCGCCGTGGACGTGATGCAGGCTGTGCGCGATGGCCAGTCCGATTTCGTGGATGTCGACGCACCACGCCAGCAGTTCGCGTTCCGACGCGCCGAGTTGCCAGGCATCGGCACATTGATCGAACAGGCGCAGCGCAACGTCGCGCACACGGGCCGCCTGGGTCCGGTCCACAGCGTAGCGCTGTGCCAACGCATTGATGCTGTCCGCGCGTGGATCGCGCCGGTGGGCGCGGCCGAGCATGTCGTACAGCAGCCCCTCACGCATGGCGGTCTCGCACGCGCTCATGTACTCGAGCTCGAAACCCGCGAAAACGGCCTCTAGTATCACTGCGCCGCCGACAATGACGTTGGCGCGGTCGCCGCCAAGGCCGTTGATGTTCAGCTTGTCTATGCTGCCGGCCTCGATCAGTGCATCGCGTAGTTTCACCAGCGCTGCCGACGAGATCCCCTGTTCGCTCCAGCCGTTCGCCTGAGCGATATTGTCGATCGCCTTGGCCGTACCTGATGATCCGATCGCCTCGCTCCACCCGCGGGCGCGATAGGCCGCAATGAATTGCTGGAGCTCGATCGCGATTTCGGTCTGGGCTTGACGCCAGCGCTTGGCGGTGATGCGGCCATCGCCGAAGAAGCGCAACGTGCTCGCGACGCAGCCGATTTGCAGACTCTCGGTCTCGATCGTCTCGAAACCTTGGCCGATGATGAATTCGGTACTGCCGCCACCGATATCGACGACCAGACGTTGCTGATTCGATCGTGGCAATCCGTGGGCAACGCCGAGGTAGATCAGGCGTGCTTCCTCACGGCCCGATACGATCTCGATCGGATGACCAAGCGCGGTCTCGGCCGGTAACAGGAAACCTTGCGGTCTGGCCAGTTGACGCACGGTATTCGTGGCTACCGCGCGGACACGATTGCTCGACAGCGCGCGCAACCGCTGTCCGAAACGTGCGAGACAGGCCAGCGCGCGATCGCGCCGTGCCGCATCGAGGCTACCGTCATCGCGCAGGCCCATGGCCAGACACACGCTGTCGCGCAACCGGTCGATAATGCGCAACTCGCCGTGTTCGAAGCGTGCAACAACAAGGTGAAAGCTGTTGGAGCCGAGATCGACCGCCGCGAGCAACTCGCCATCGCGTATTTCCATCGGTGTGGCGTCTTGCACGTTGTATCCCGGTGAACGGATGCCGAATTGTCGCATGCCGGCGCGGTTGATCGCAGCGACGCTATCGCTTCCACCTTGCAGCCTGCGGTTGCTGCGCTCCAGCTGGAAGGAAAATGTGGGGAACCCGCCAAGCCTCGTTCTCCACCAAGTTGCGCGCGCGACGGGTTCTTTCCGAGCAGGCGCTGGAAGGAAAGCTGCGACGCCGCATGGGCGAACCCACGGCTGTGCGAGGAGGTGCCGGCGGATGGCGGGGTTTTGCTCGACATGGCCAAGCCGGACCAGCGAGCAAGCGGCAGTTTCGACGGCAGCTACGCGCTGAACTTGGCGAGTAACGTCTGCTGCGCGTTGTGTGGCGCATCGTCGAGCGGTGTAACGCGCACGTAGGTACCGTCGGCCTGGAGTTGCCAGGCGCAGGTGTTGTCGGCGAGGTAGTTGATCAGTGCTTCCTCGTAGACGCGCTCGGCCAGCACCGGATCGCGAATCGGAAAACAGGTTTCGATGCGGCGCAGCAGGTTGCGCTCCATCCAGTCCGCGCTTGAACAGAACAGTTCCGGCTCGTCGCCATTGCGAAACCAGTACACGCGACTGTGTTCGAGAAAGCGCCCGACGATCGAGCGCACGCGGATGTTCTCGGAAACGCCCGGAATGCCGGGGCGCAACGCGCAAGCACCGCGCACGATCAGGTCGATATCAACGCCGGCGCAAGAGGCGCGATACAGGAGTTCAACCACGCTTTGCTCGTTGAGCGCGTTTATCTTGGCGATGAGCTGTGCCGGGCGACCGGCCTCGGCGTGTTCGATTTCCCGTTCGATGCGCGCCATGAGTCCCTTGTGCAGCGTGAACGGCGATTGCAGCAGACAGTTGAGATTGATCACGGGCCCGAGCCCGGACAATTGCAGAAACACCAGATGCGCGTCTTCGCCGATCTCGGGATCGGCGGTCATCAATCCGAAGTCGGTGTAGATCTTCGACGTCAACTGATGGTAGTTGCCGGTGGCCAGATGCACGTAGCGGTGCAAAGAGCCGTTTTCACGCCGGACAATCAACAGCATCTTGGCGTGAGTCTTGTAACCAACTACGCCGTAGACGACCTGCACGCCGGCTTCCTGAAGACGATTGGCGAGGCGCAGATTGGCCTCTTCATCGAACCGCGCGCGCAGTTCGATCACCACGGTCACATCCTTGCCCAGACGCGCGGCCTCAATCAGATAATCGATCAGAGGCGAATTGCTGCCAACGCGGTACAGCGTCAGCTTGATTGCCAGTACGTTGGCATCGAGACTGGCTTGGCGTACCAGTTCCAATACCGCGACGAATGACTCGAACGGGTGATGCAGCAGGATGTCGCCGTCGCGGATCGCTTCAAACAGATTGCGCTCTTTGACGATCGCCGGATGCGTACGAGGGGTAAACGGAGCGAACTTGAGTTCGGGGCGCTCCACCTGATCGTATATCACATCGATGCGACTGACGTTGACCGGGCCTTGGCACCGATAGACGTCGCGTTCCCCAAGTTCGAAGTTGTGCATCAGCATGCGCGCGATGCCGTGCGGGCAATTGTCCGCGATTTCAAGGCGTACCGCTCGCGCATAGGCACGCCCCTTCAGTTCATCGCGCAGCGCCAGCGCCAGATTCTCGATTTCCTCTTCGTCGAGCACCAGTTCACTGTTGCGGGTCACGCGAAACTGATAGGAGCCTTTGACCTGCATGCCCGGGAACAGCTCGTTCATGAATTCGGGCAGCACACTGGAGAGGAACGCAAAATCGTATGGCGCCTCGGCGACTTCGTCCGGCAGGCGGATGATGCGTGGTAACGAGCGCGGCGCGCGCACGAGGGCCATGTGACCCTCGCGCCCGAACGCATCGCGGCCTTCCAGAACTACCGCCAGATTCAGGCTCTTGTTGAGAATGCGTGGGAACGGATGGGACGGATCCAGACCCAGTGGGGACAGTACCGGCAGAATCTCGTGACGGAAATAGCCCTGCAGCCAGCGCTTCTGTTTGTCGGTCCAGCGTTCTCTTGCGAGAAAGCGAATGCCTTCGCGCTCGAGGTCCGGCAACAGTGCGTCGTTCCAGAAATCGTACTGCGCCTTGACCAGAGCCAACGCGCGTTCGCGGATACGCGCGAGTACATCGACCGGTGCCAGCGCGTCGGCACCGGGGCGTACTTCGCCGAACGCATAGTGCTGCTTGAGTACCGCGACACGCACTTCGAAGAATTCATCGAGAACCGAGCACGAGATACACAGATAACGCAATCGCTCGAGCAGCGGCAATGTGGAGTCCTGAGCCTGCGCCAGAACCCGGAAAATGAATTCGAGCTGAGCCAGCTCCCGGTTCAGATACAGACGCGGATCGCGAAAATCGGGAGCTTTCGACACACCGTTTGCTGTTGCAGCAGTGCGCAATGAGTCGGTCGCTGGACTCTGCGCGTTGTCGCGCCGAATTTGCCGGTTGTGCGAGTGCCCCTCACCTTGCCCCATGTCGCTGTTTCCCGGATCGTCGTGGATGTGCTCACCGACGACAGCAGGCGAGGGTGGGCACCAGCGAGGAGCCGTCGTCGTCGGGATGCTTGCCACCACGCTGGCGCAACTCCAGCACGACTGGCGTCAGTGCGGTGATGCGTGCATCCACGCGGGCGCGCTCGTAGTAGGTCAGCTCCGACTGCTTCAACAGGGCCTTGAGCTGATTGAGTGCATCTTCCGCATGACCGTTGAGATAGGCCGCCTCGGAATAGGCTTCCGTCGCGCGAACCTTGTCGCCCGACAACTGACATGCTCGGCCGAAACTCTGCTGCAGATCCGGATCATCACCGAATCGATCGAGCAACGGTCGCAGCAATTCGGCCGCATGACCGCCGGCCTTGCTGGTGCCGCGCGCCAACAGGGATTTGGCGTAGGCTAGCGCGATCATGTGGTTGCCCGGAAAATCCAGGTTGAGCTCCTCGTAAATCGACGAGGCAGCCTTCTCATTGCCATTCTGGTCCTCGGCATCGGCGAGCGCGAGGCGGAAAACCGAGCGTTCCGGTTGTTCGGCAATCAGTGCGCGCATCTCGGCCACTGCTTGTTTTGACTGATGCGCCCGGGTGAGGGCAAGGGCATATCCGTAGCGATTGGCGGGCGTGTCGAACTTGGCGTCGTCGCGCAGGTTGTCCGCGTAGTAGCGGACCATCGCGCCCGCGGAAGGCGCACTGAGTACGCGGGCGCGTTCGCGCATCAGTTCGAAATAGGCTTCGCCGGTTTCGCCGGGTGAGTCGATCTTTTCGGTTTTGCCGCCCGCCTTCGCAATATTGCGCAATTGCGCGAGCGGCAGCAGCGGCGAGTTACTCAGTGCGACCGCAGTGTCGCTCTGACCGTTGCGAGCATCATCGGCCTCGCCGGTGAGTTGACTCGCTCGCGCCTTGGCGTCTGCAATGCGGTGGATGTCCACGGGGTGGGTCAGCAGGAACTCCGGAACATCAATACCGTTGGATCGCATGACGCGCTGCAACGTCGAAAACGTGTCGGCCATGGCAAACGGGTCGAAACCGGCACGCGCAAGTGTCTGGATGCCGACGTGATCGGCTTCGGTTTCGTCCTGCCGGGTGAAATCGATCTGGCGCTGCTGGATCAGCGAGGTACCGGACACGATTGCCGCACCGGCACTGTCATCGTTGCGATGCGATGTCGCGACAATGGCTCCAAGCATCGCCAGAGCGATCGGAATGCTGCTCTTCTTGGCGTCCTCGAACGCACGCAACAGATGTTGTTGCGTGATATGCGCTATCTCATGGGCGAGAATCGCGGCGAGTTCGTCTTCGCGATGCATCGCCGTGATCATTCCGCTGTTTGCCGCGATATAACCGCCGGGTGCCGCGAATGCGTTGATTTCCGGATCGCGCAGGATGAAAAACGTAAACGAAAGATCTGGCCGGTCGCTATGTGCGACGAGCCGGTATCCGACAGCATTGATATAATCGTCAAGCAGGGGATCGTCCAGGACCAGCCCATAGGAACGCAGCTCGTGCAGCATGCTCGCGCCGTATTCGCGTTGATCCCCGGGCGACATGACGGTACCGGCGGAACTGCCGATGTCGGGAAGGTTTACCGTGGTCTCGCGAGCACCCGCGGAACTTGCAAGTGCAAGTGCCAGTGTCATCGGCAACCAGCGAAGCGTGTGCATGATGGGGTCCGGCCCGGTGTTTGCCATTCGACCACCTTAGCGCGGTCGAGGTTCCGTCGCTACCGCAAGCAAGCGGTCCCGTGGAAGGTCTGCACAAGCCGACAGGTGAATTCCTCAGAACGCCGATATTCTCCCACGACCCTGAACCGGGGAGGGCAGAACGTTAAGGCTACGTGACGACCTGCGCAGAGCTTCCCCTGGAACTGCGCTTGCGATTGGATCATGCGCTCGCCAGAATGGCGCGCGGACGTTTTCGGACTCGCCTCGCGTGCCACGCATCGATCTATATACCTCGGCGACGTGTCTTTATTGCACCGGCGCCAAGAACATTCTCCGCCAGCGCGGTCTGGCATTCGAGGAGATACGCATCGATCTCGATCCGGCTCGGGGCGAGGAGATGGTCGCGCGTAGCGGCGGCCACCGCAGTGTTCCGCAGATATTCATCAACAACACCCATATCGGCGGCTATGAGGATCTGGTCTCGGCCGACCGCAGCGGCAGACTCGCCGAAATTCTCGGCGAAGATCGTTGAAGCTGTTCCCGATCGCGCCCAACGGGCCGCTGAAAAGGGTTTTCCAGCAACCTGCTATTCAGGCACACGCAGCAATTGCACCACCGTTCCGTCGGCGCTGCGTCCCTTGAGGTGATCGAGGCCGATCTGGTCGAAGTTCGCGATCGTATCCAGGTATGACGTCAAGGTGCACAGATCCGGATTGGGCGTGCGCGATGCAACGTCGATGCGGCAATCGAGGCTGTCGCCGGTTGCCGGATCGGTCAAATGGAAACTGTCGGCATCGGCCACGCTGAGACTGTGCAGATCGAAAACGCGCGCGCTATCCTCGCCCTCCCGCAGCAGCACCCAGCGACCACTCCAGGCACTGCCGGCTGGATCCGCAGCAAACAGCGAGCGCGATATGCTGAGCGCACGCACATCGAGCGTGCCGTTGCCTTGGTCGCGCACCAGCCACGCGAGCGCCCGGGTCGGGGACAGGAACTCGATCTCGATGCGCGGTCCGGGTTCCGCAAGTGGCCGACTTCCCGTTGATTGGAACGGACCATCGCCGCGGCTCAGCGACACCAGAGGCACATGGGCAACGCGACCTTCGATCGGCGCGCTGCCGAAATACCAGGTGGCGTTGCCGGCGTCATCGAAGGCGAGCAGACTCGCTGCAAGACGATGATCCTGGAATTCCAGGCTGAGCCCGCTGCCGGCCAGCGCCGCACCGGTCTGCTTGCTCGATTGCGACCACCAGAAGCCGCTTTCCGGCCGCGGTGCGGTTTGTGTCGCCGTTGCGTCGAGAAGACTGAACGCGGCGAGCGTTGGCGCACCGTTCGTCGGGGCCAGAAAAACGCGTGTCCGGTACACCTGCGCTGGTAGTTGCGGAAGTCCGGTGATGGCGCTCGGGCTTACGTCGAGGCGGTACCGCGTGGGGCGGCTTGCGTCGCAACCGGTGGTCGGGAAGCGTGCGTTGATTGTGAGGTCGGCCGCTTCGAGCGCGACGTCATCGACCTCGGGCGGGCAATCATTCGGCCAGACACCGCTGATGGCAATCTGGCGTGCAAGCGGCATGGCTTGGTCGGGCGCCGGATCGAGCGTCACTTGGAGGAGGGGTGGCGGCGTGCCGTCCGAAGTGACCGCGCTGGCGGCGAATCCGGTCGAGAACGGCGGTACCGCAGCCAATATCGTTGCGGCAAGCCGAGCCAGAAACCGGCATCCTGCTGGTTGGCTCGAAGGTTTGCTTGTACCTCGTTTGTGCATTCCGGGATAATGCACGGCTTTTCTCGCCCCGCCAAGCCCGGTGCCGTTCAAATCCGGCCGTATTGCCGGTCATCGTCATCACCCGCGCTGCCCCTCTCGTATGCATTCGGGCTCGATCGTGGGCAAGCGCGCAAGGCGAATCAGCTTTTCCAAAGGAGTGCTCTTGTCACCGATGAGCAAGACGATCGCGGTAATACGTGGCGATGGCATAGGTCCGGAGATCATGGATGCGACGCTGCGCGTTCTCGCAGCGTGTGATTGCCCCCTGACGCCGGATTTCGTCGAGGCGGGGGTGTCTGCACTCGACCGGTACGGCGAGTTGCTCCCGCAGGCAACGCTCGATGCGATTGCCCGCCACCGGGTGGCGCTCAAGGGCCCATTGATGACGCCGGTCGGAGGCGGTTTTGCCTCGCTCAACGTCGAGTTGCGTAAGCGTTTCGATCTCTACGCGAATGTGCGTCCGGCAATCACGTTCCCCGGAACCAAGGCCCGCTATCAGGACGTCGACATCATTACCGTACGCGAAAACACGGAGGGTGCGTACGGTTCGGAGGGCCAGACACTCTCGGTTGACGGGCAGGTTGCCGAATCGCGGATTCGGGTTACGCGGCGAGGCTGCGAACGTATCGTGCGCTACGCCTTCGACTTGGCGCGACGCCAGGCTCGGCGGAAAGTGACCTTGGTGCACAAGGCCAACATCATGAAGACCACTTCGGGATTGTTCCTCGAAGTGGCGCGCGAGGTGGCCGATCAATATCCGGACATCGAGTGCGACGAGCTTATCGTCGACAATTGCTGCATGCAGCTTGTGATGAACCCGCAGCGGTTCGATGTGATCGTCACCACCAATCTGTTCGGCGACATCATTTCCGATCTGTGTGCCGGTCTGGTGGGCGGCCTCGGTCTGGCACCCGGTGCGAACATTGGCACCGAGGCGTCGATTTTCGAGGCGGTGCATGGATCGGCGCCAGACATCGCGGGGAAGGGCATCGCCAATCCATGTGCCCTGCTGCTTGGCGCTGCGCAGATGCTTGATCATCTCGGCATGCCGGATAAGGCAACGTGCATCCGCGCCGCTATTCGAGCAACGCTGGCCGCAGGTGACTCGTTGACTCCGGATCTCGGTGGCGACGGCACCACCAATTCGTTCACGGACGCTCTGATCGCGCACCTTCCCGCAGGTTGAGTTTTTTCCCCGGACAGTGCGATCAGGCAGAACGGGGCGCCGAATCGACGCCGTGATCGAGTATCCGCAGGCGCCCCTTGCCGGGTCGATAGCTGGTCGCGAGGGCGCGCTGCACGTAGTCGATCGCCTGTTTGACGGCGCTCTCCAGATCCAGCCCTGACGCCAAGCCGGCGGCGACCGCCGATGCGAGGGTGCATCCGGTGCCGTGGCTTTCGGCATCGATGCGGCGGTGGGAAAATCGGTGTTGACCACGCGATGTCAGCAACAGGTCATGCAGCCGTGCGCCGGGCAGATGTCCACCCTTGAGCAGGACGGCGCGCGCACCCAGCACGCGCAGCGCTTTTGCGACGGTCAGTCGGTCGCCGACGCAGTCGGAAGCACGGCCAAGCAGGCGATTGGCCTCGGGCCAGTTGGGTGTCAGCAGATTGGCGCGTGGTACGAGGTGTCGTCGCAGTGCCGCGGCCAGCGCGTCGTCGCCGAGTGCGGCGCCGGTCGTCGCGACCAGTACCGGATCGAGCACGAGCTTGATGCGTGGGTGGCGTTTGAGTACCGTAGCGACCTGCCGCACGATGGCCGGCCTCGCAAGCATGCCGACCTTGACCACATCAAAACGGAAATCGTCGAACACGGCCTCAAGCTGAGCCGCGACAAGGGCCGGCGGAACTACATGGATGTCGCTGACGCCCCGGGTATTCTGTGCGGTAATCGCGCAAACAACGCAAAGACCGTGAACACCAAACGCGGCGAGGGTGCGCAAGTCGGCCTGGATGCCCGCGCCGCCACCTGAGTCCGATCCGCCGATAACCAGTGCGAGCGGAGGACTGGATCTGGCAACGATGCGAGAATTGTCGGTTTTGCGCAACACGCAAAAAAAGGAATCCATTATCGCGAGCGGGGTCGCATACATCGCCGCATCCGCAAAAATGCTCGTCAGAGCAGAGCTTCGACACGTCGCGGCGGCTGACGTTGTACGGGCTTGACGCAATGTTGTTTTTTCGCCAAGATCGCGGTGGCATTAGACCACAACCCCCATCACCGCAGCACAGGGCAATGCAGCGGGCATCAGCAACTGCAGGGAGAAAGGCGGGAGCGCGCGGCCTCGGCTGGGTGCTTCCCCTTCTGTTTTTGATATGGGCAAGCGCCGCGAATGCGACGACGGACACGGCTGCGCTGATTTCACGGGCGCGTGGCGCCCGCGATGTCTCGCCGCTTGATCGTTGGCGCGACTATGCCCTGTCGAGCATCACGCCCCGGTTTTCATGGGCGCTGCGTTCACGCCCGACTGCGCCGCCCAGCGTCATCGACAACTATGGCACGCGGCTCGATACACCCGATCGCTTTGTGATGACCGATGCGTCGGGCATTCACTTCGGCGTGGCTGCCGCCTCGGCAATCGTCTCCGACACCCCAAGTGTGGGCCAGTCGCCATCATTGCTGAACGTCCCGCAATCGGGCCTCGAACGTACGGTCTTGACGCCGTCGATCGAGCACGTTTGGGGAGACACCGGCACAGTCCGGTTGTCGGCTGTACTCGCCTATCAGCGTTTTGCCACCGTGGGCCTGGGAATAACCGGCCGGCCAGACGATTTGCGGCCGTTTGCCGCGGCCAGCGGCGACAGTTCGTTCGGCACGGGGGCGCGGGTGGATTTTTCCGCCGCGCTGACCAATCGACTGAGCTGGCGCGCTGGTTATCAATCGCGCGTCAACATGGCTCCGTTGTCGAATTATCGCGGGGTATTCGCCGAGCCGGGGGATTTCGATATACCGGCCAACGCGAGTTTCGCGTTGCGTTACGCGCTGACACCGGTATTCGGTGTCGATATCGGTGTTCAGCGCGTCATGTACAGCGATATCACACCTTTTGCCAGCAGTGCGCTGCCAATCCGGTTCCTGGCGCTGCTCGGTGACGGAGCGAGTCCCACATTCGCCTGGCGCGACCTTACCGTCTACAGTGTCGGCTGGAGTATGCACAGCGCGGCAGCCGGCGATGTCGAACTGCGCTACACCACGCGCCAACAGCCATCGCCAACCTCGCACCTGCTGGCACGCGCGTTGGCGCTGGACAGCGCAAATAGCACCATTTCGCTCGGGTGGACGCGCGCAACCAGTCAAGACTCGCACCTGAGCTTTCTCGCCAGTTACGCCTCGGCGCCGTATTTCCTCGGCGTGCCGACTTCTCATCTCACCAACGAACCGGTCGGCGGTCGCGTCGAGTTCCAGGCGATATGGGCCATGCGCTTCTGATCGTGCGTTTGACGCCCGTGATGCACGGATCAGCGCATCCCTTATAGTTTTTCCGAGGCGTAATCGGCCAGTCGTGAACGCTCGCCACGGCGCAGCGTGACATGCGCGCTGTGGTCCCAATCCTTGAACCGGTCCACCGCATAGGTCAGGCCGGATGTCGTCTCGGTCAGGTATGGCGTGTCGATCTGCTCGACGTTGCCCAGACAGATCATCTTGCTGCCCGGACCCGCGCGTGTCAGCAGCGTCTTCATCTGCTTCGGCGTCAGGTTCTGCGCCTCATCGATGATCACATAGCGGCCGAGGAAAGTTCGTCCGCGCATGAAGTTCAGCGAACGGATCTTGATGCGTGAGGCGAGCAGGTCGTTGGTTGCGGCGCGACCCCAGGCGCCGCCTTCCTGCGGGCTGGTCAGGACTTCCAGGTTATCGGTCAATGCGCCCATCCAGGGCGTCATTTTTTCCTCCTCGGTCCCGGGCAGAAAGCCGATGTCATCGCCGACCGACACGGTTGCACGGGTCATGATGATTTCGCGATAGCGTTGCTGATCCATAACCTGGGCGAGGCCGGCGGCGAGCGCGAGCAAGGTCTTGCCGGTGCCGGCAGTACCAAGCAACGTGACGAAATCGATGTCCGGATCCATCAACGCGTTGAGCGCGAAGTTTTGCTCGCGATTGCGCGCACAGATTCCCCACACTGTATGGGAACCACCGCGGAAATCCTCCACGATTTCCAGAGTGGCCTTGCCGTTGTCAAGCCCGACGACGCGCAACTCGACCTCGTTTTCGCCGGGAAGATATAGGCACTGGTGCGGGTGCCAGTTTTCGTCTTGGCCGAGTGTGACTTCGTAGAACGCACGGCCGCGCTCGGACCACGAACGCAATTCGTCGTGCCGGTCCCAGAAATCGATCGGTAATTCGCTGACGCCGGTATATAAGAGGTTGAAGTCATCGAGTGCGCGATCGCTTTCGTAGTCTTCGGCACGGATGCCGTAGATCGTCGCCTTGATGCGCAGGTTGATGTCCTTGGAAACCAGCACCGCTGCTTCCTTCGGCCGTTGTTCGCACAGCACCAGAATCGAGGCCAGGATGCGGTTGTCGGGGATGTCGCGCCTCAATACCGAATCCGGCGCGATGGCGCTTGGCGCCCGCGTCTGAAAATACAGGCGGCCGTGGTGCCCGCCACGATCGAGATTGAGCCCCTGCGGAGTGATTAGATCAAGACCCTCGTCGATATGTCGGCCATTGCCGCGCTCAATCAGCTCGCTGAGGAAACGGCTTACCTGGCGCGCATTGCGCGACACTTCCGATGTGCCTTTCTTGGCCGCATCGAGTTCCTCAAGCACGGTCATCGGGATGAAGATGTCGTGTTCCTGGAAGCGGAACAGCGCGGTTGGGTCGTGCATCAGGACATTGGTGTCGAGCACGTGAATGCGCTTGCCTCGCGTCATCGGCCGGCCTCGTTGTTCGAATCGGGGTTTTGGGTGCCGCAGCGTGTCGCGATGATGTCGGGTTCTCGCGTTTCAGAACTTCATCGGGTCCATGATCGCATCAAGGTTGAGACCATCGCAGAACTCGAGAAAGTCATCGCGCAGGCCGGCAATGTGCATGGTATTCGGGATGCCGATCGTGATTTGTGCGGAAAACATGTCAGCGCCGGTTTGCATCGCGCGATAGCGCGTTGAATGAAGTTGCTCGATGCTGATGTTATGACGGGCCAGGAACTCGGCGAGTTGAAACAGCAGGCCGGGCTTGTCGGCCGCGACAACCTCCACCACATAAGGCAACAGATTTGTTTGTTGCGGCTTGGCGCCACTGCGAAAATGGTTCAGACGCAGCTTGCCGTCGCGGTCGAGCTTGGCTAGAGCGTTTTCGAGTTTGGCGATGGCATCCCAGGAACCCTGCGCCAGGGCAAGGACGCTCAGGTCGCTACCCAGCGCCGCAACCCGCGCTTCGGTCAGGTTGCATCCGCAGTCGGAAATTCGTTTGGAAATAGCCACGAGCGGCGAGTGGTCGACCTCGACAAACGCGCTGATGAGCAGATAGTTTTCGTTCGTGGCAGGACGCAGCGCGCTGTCCCCGGCATCTCTGGATTCTGCCTGTTTCACGGTAGCTTGCGACCCTGCCTGCTGTGCCATTCATCGACCTTGCCCAGAATACTTGCCGGCATCGGGGGTCGCAAGTCGCAACGAATGACGCTGGTACCGCAGCGTTGCGGGCGCATGACGGCGCGGCAGAGGTGAGGTCCGCGTGGACTTCCGCCGGACTTGCTCCTACCATTCGCGACTTCCGCGAACGCGTGCGACACCCGTCCAATTGAACCTTTCCGGCAGCATTTGCGCATTGGCGACGCCATTTCTTGGCGACGCGGCCGAGCAACTCGATCTGGACGCCCTTGGCCGCCTGATCGACTACCAGATCGCCGGTGCCACGTCGGCGCTGGTTGTCGCCGGTTCGACCGGCGAAGCGGCGGCTTTGGACGAAAGGGAGTTCGCCAGCGTGACCGAATATGCCGCTCGGCGGGCCAGCGGTCGCCTTCCGGTACTGGCCGGTACGGGACTGCAGTCAACGCGCAAGACCATCGCCCAGACGCAACGTGCCGCTGCCGCGGGATGCGACGCCGCGCTCGTGGTCGTTCCACCGTATGTGCGGGCAACCCAGGACGGCTTGGTCCGGCATTTCAGCGAAGTGGCCGATCGTGGCGGGTTGCCCGTTGTGCTTTACAACGTACCGTCACGCACTGCAGGCGATCTGTTGCCCGAGACGGCAATTCGACTCAGCGGTCACGGCAATATCGTCGGCATCAAGGAAGCGGTGGCCGATCCGGCGCGCATGCGGCGATTGCTCGAATCGCGCCCCCGGCATTTCTGCGTGCTCTCCGGTGATGATCCCACCGCCGCGCGTGCGATGCTTGCCGGCGCCGATGGCGTGATCTCGGTCGCGGCGAACCTGGCGCCGGACGCCTGCGCGACGCTGGCGCGCCTGTGCGCGAACGGACAGCGCGAGCCCGCCGCGCAGCTCGAAGAGCGGCTGCGCGAACTGTATGCCGTGCTGGCGGTCGAACCCAACCCGATCCCGCTGAAATGGTGTCTTGCCGCACTCGGTCTGGGCGGTGCCGCAGTACGCCTGCCGCTGGTCGGCTTGTCGGCGTCACATCACGCCGTGGCTGCAACGGTGCTGGCGAAACTCGATTTGATCGATGCGGCGCGCGCGGTGGGATAGACTTCGTCAATGAACCACAATGGGAACATATCACCGTGAGACGGACCAGACTGGCCTTACCGAGCGTAATCGCCTTCATGCTGCTCCTTTCGGGCTGCGGTTTCATGCACGAGCATTTCGGTCGCAACGACGAGGCGTATCAGAAGAGTGTCCAGGAGCCTCCGCTCGAGGTGCCGCCCGATCTGGATTCGCCGAATACCGGGGGTGCTTTGGCGATTCCGCCGGCCGGTTCCGCGCCGACCGAAACCGGCACGGCCACCGTGCCAGCCGTCGAGTCGTCGCCGACAGCCTCGTCTTCGCCGTCGGCCGAGGCACTACCGGCATCGGCATCGACGCCGCCACCGATTTCATCGACGCCGGATGTCGTGCTGAGCGGCGATGGGCTGACTATCAATGACAGCGTGGACAGCGCTTACGCACGCGTCGGGTTGGCGCTCAAACGCGGCGGTGAGGCGACGATCGTCGCGAGCAACGATAGCGAGCACAGCTACAGCGTCGAAACCACCGGTCGGACGACTACAAACGCCGGCTGGTTCAAACGTATGGTCACCTTCGGGCGGGCAGGAAAAACGGCCGTCGGCGTACATTTGAGAGTGAAGGTCAGTGCCGCTGGGTCGTCCGCCCGCGTCAGTATCGAAGGAGCGGGAGACGACGCGAGCGAGGATGCGGCGAAAGAGCTGCTGCGAATGCTCAGACGACGCCTGAGTTGATCCGCGCTGCGGTTCAACGCTCCAGCAGCGGCAGCTTTTGCGGTTTGCCGTCCCATTCCTGGGCATCCGGCGGCGCATCGATGCGCTCGGTCAGCACCGGCCAGACTTTGGCAAGTTCCGCATTCAGCGCAAGGAAGCCCTCCTGGCCGGCCGGTACATCATCTTCGGGATAGATCGCGTTGGCCGGACACTCGGGCTCGCACAGCGTGCAGTCGATGCATTCTTCCGGATCGATGACAAGAAAGTTCGGGCCTGCGTGAAAGCAGTCCACCGGGCATACTTCCACACAGTCCGTGTACTTGCACTTGATGCAGTTTTCGACGACGACGAAGGTCATGGGCCTGTTGAGATGTCCCCACACGAATCGGGCTGTTACGGACAGCCTCACAAGGTAACCGATGTGCGGGCGGGCGCGGACCAACCCGCAACAACCAATGGCGCTCCCTACGAGACTCGAACTCGTGTTCCCGCCTTGAGAGGGCGATGTCCTGGACCACTAGACGAAGGGAGCGCGGTTGAACGGCCGCGCGGATGGCAAAATCCGGCGGGCGCGTAGTATAACGAATCAGCAATGTGCGGCAATGCGTCGAAAACGCGCCGCGCGATCACGGCATGATCATGGTATGAGCCAGACTCTCTCGTCTTCCGCAACCAGTGACTGCGCGGATTTGCGCGTCACCCCGCGCTGCGCCCACTCGATTTCCCGCAAGAACATTTCCAACGGTGCGCTGCGCGTCCTGTATCGGTTGAACGAGGCCGGCTACGACGCATTCCTGGTCGGCGGTGCGGTGCGCGACCTGCTGCTGGGCGGGCATCCGAAGGATTTCGACATCGCCACCAATGCCGAACCCGAACAGGTACGCGCACTGTTTCGCAACTGCCGCCTGATCGGGCGTCGTTTTCGTCTCGCCCACGTGATGTTCGGTCGGGAGATTGTCGAAGTTGCGACATTTCGTGGCGTCGGCGAGGACGGCAGCGGCGATCGGCACATGGTCGCCGGGCGCCTGATTCGCGACAACGTTTACGGCAGCATCGAGGAGGATGCCATCAGGCGTGATTTCACGGTCAATGCTCTCTACTACAACATCGCCGATTTCAGTGTGCGCGACTACGTCGGTGGCATGACCGATCTGGCAACGCGGACCTTGCGCATGATCGGCGATCCGGAATCGCGCTATCGCGAGGATCCGGTGCGCATGTTGCGTGCCGTGCGCCTGGCCGCCAAACTCGACTTCGCCATCGCACCCGAAACAGCGGCCCCGCTGGCCCGCATCGGGCATTCACTTGCCGAGGCGCCGCCGGCTCGTCTGTTCGATGAGACGCTCAAGATGTTTCTGGCCGGTGACGGGCTTGCCGGCTTTCATGGGCTAGAGCGTTACGGACTTCTGGCCGAGGTTTTTCCGGCGACTGCGCGGGCGTTGCGTGGTCCGCGCGCCGAAAATTTTCGAGCTTTGATCGAGCACACTCTGGCGAGCACGGACGAGCGCGCGCGCGCCGGCCGACCGGTTACTGCGGGATTCCTGTTTGCGGCCCTGTTGTGGGAGCCGGTGCGCGCTCTGGCCGAGAGCCATATCGATGACGGAAGTGAGGCGAACGTCGCGTGGACGCGTGCCAGCGCCAGCGTCGCTGCGGAGCAGTCTCGGCGTGTGGCCATTCCACGTCGTGTCGTGCTTGGCATGGAAGAGATCTGGGAACTTCAACCGCGTTTTCTGCAACCCACAAAGAAGCGCGTATTCCGTCTGCTCGCCCACCCGCGATTTCGTGCGGCTTACGATTTTCTGGTCCTGCGTGCTCACGAATCGGATGAACTCGACAAATGCGTGGCGTGGTGGACCGAAGCGCAGCAACTCGACCACGAGACTCTGGCCGGCTGTTTGACCAAGTCGACACCCGAGCACGCGGATGACAATCCAGCGCCAGTCCGACGCAAACGGCCGCGCCGTCGCCGCAAGCGTTCCGCTGCCGGAGCGCGAAATGCCGGTGGTTCCGGTTCCGGAGAATGAGCGCTCATGCGGTCGATGCTGTGGCCTATGTCGCGCTCGGCAGCAATCTTGATGATCCTGCTTGGCAGGTGCGCCGCGCGCTCGCTGCGCTCGACGGGAAATTGCCCGGCGTGCGTCTGTTGCGCCACTCCCACCTGTATCGCAGTGCACCGTGGGGCGTGCTCGAACAGCCGGATTTTGTCAATGCAGTAGCGGAACTCGCCACGTCACTGTCGCCGCGGCGCCTGCTCGATGCTTTGCTGCGGATCGAGCGCGAGCAAGGTCGCGAACGGATCGGTGAGCGTTGGGGGCCGCGCCTGATCGATCTTGACCTGCTTCTCCACGGCAATCTAACTTGCAACGAGCCCGGGCTGCACCTGCCGCATCCACGCTTGGCGGAGCGTGCTTTTGTACTCGTACCGCTTGCCGAGTTGGCCTCGCTTCGGCGTGTTCCAGGGAGCGCAACCGTTGCCGAGCTGCTCGCTGCTGTGGATACCAGCAAATGCACGGCGCTGGTTGAGGCGGATTGAATCGCCATCGCGCGTATGCCACTTTTCAGGCGCTTTGATCTATTCTGCGCTAGTTTGCGGGGTATGGCGTGTGGCGCGGTCAAGCTGGTTGCCTTGGCGAGGCGCATGGCGCAGTCTGCGGAACTTACGGACATCCCCCCCACGCATTTGAAATCAACGAGATGGGCCGGTTCTGTCTGTCCACCTGTGCGGTGGACCTTCTTGACAGATCACCAGATTGCGGTGTTTTGATCTGCGCGCTGCCGAGTGCGGGTCGTTGGTATTTCCGAGGTCGTGATGAAATGAACAAGAGTTCTGACAGCAAGAAATCGCCGAATGCCGTCACCGTTCCGCATCTGCGAGAACTCAAGGCCAGAGGCGAAAAAATCGTCGTGGTGACCGTCTACGATGCGAGTTTCGCGGCACAGGCCGATGCGACGGGGATCGATGTACTACTGGTCGGCGATTCGCTCGGCATGGTCGTGCAGGGTCGCTCGAGCACGTTGCCGGTCAGTGTCGATGAGATCGTGTATCACAGCGCTTGCGTTGCGCGCGGATCGGGCCGCGCGCTGCTGATTGCGGACATGCCGTTCATGAGCTTTCGCGATCCGGCGATGGCACTTGCGACAGCAGCGCGGCTGATGGCCGAAGGCGGCGCCTCGATGGTCAAGCTCGAAGGCGCCGGCTGGGTATGTGACGTCATTCGCACAATCGCCGCGCACGACGTACCGGTATGCGCGCATCTGGGTCTCACTCCACAGTCGGTGCACAAATTCGGCGGCTATCGCGTGCAGGCGCGCGAAACGCAAGCGGCCGATAGACTGAAGGCCGACGCCAGGGCAGTGCAGGATGCAGGTGCCGAACTGCTGGTACTCGAATGTGTGCCTGCGGCGCTCGCGGGTGAAATCAGTGCTGATCTCGCAATTCCGGTCATCGGCATCGGCGCTGGTGTGGCATGCGATGGGCAGGTACTGGTGCTCTACGACCTGCTGGGCATCACGCCGGGCAAGCGACCGCGCTTCAGCAAGGATTTTCTCGCTGGATGCGGCTCGGTCGCCGATGCGTTGGGTGAATACGCACGCGCCGTTCGTGCGGGCGAATTCCCGGCCGCCGAACACAGCTATTGACGCATCGATGCAATGTTTCCGTGAGACAGGCCTCTTGCGCGCATTCATCGAGCAGGCGCGTCACGCCGGACGAAGGGTGGGCTTCGTGCCAACCATGGGCAACCTCCATGAAGGCCATTACGCCTTGATCGACGTCGCCCGGCGGCGCGCCGACACCATCGTCGTGAGCGCGTTCGTCAACCCGATCCAGTTCGGCCCGAACGAGGATTTCGCGCAATATCCGCGCACGCCGGAGCGGGATGAAAGCGGATTGGCGGAGCGAGGCTGCGATGCCCTGTTTCGTCCATCGGTTGAAGAGATCTACCCGTACGGGGTTGAAAACAGCATGCGCATTCATGTGCCCGGGATCAGCGACGTACTCGAGGGCGTGCTCCGGCCTGGGCACTTCGATGGCGTGGCGACTGTAGTCGGCAAATTGTTCCTGCGTGTGCAACCGGACATCGCGGTATTCGGACGCAAGGACTATCAGCAGTTGCTCGTGGTACGGCGTCTGGTCGACGAAATGGCTTTCCCGATCGAGATCATCGGCGCGGCGACGCAGCGCGAGGCGAACGGGCTCGCGATGAGTTCGCGCAATCAGTATCTGGCCCCGCTTCAGCGTGAACAGGCGGCAGTGATTCATGCCACGCTGCAATGGATGCGCTCCACGGTGCCTGATCACCGCCTGCGCTTGGTTGAAATCGAGCAACAGGCGTGCGAGCGACTGGCGCGTTCCGGCCTCCAAGCCGACTATGCGGCAATCCGTCGCGCGACCGACTTGGCGGTGCCACAAGATGCTTCGCGTACCGGCCTGATTGCGCTCATCGCAGCCCGGATCGGGGACATCCGGCTGATCGACAATCTCGATCTGGCATAGGCCATTGTTTCGCAATACGTGTATGCCCTAGCGAGCGAAACACGACACTGGCGGCGGCAGATAGTGCCATCCGCCCGCGCGGATGTGTCCGTTCCGCAGCGGCGAAAGGATACTTCCACGGGACGAAATCACTATTGGTTTTGCTGAAACCTTGTGGTATTCTCCCCACTGCCGTTGGGATTTTCGCAACGTCAAGTTGTAGTTCCCAGGCATGCAGGGCGCATTGCTAGGTAGTCGTCACTCCAATTGAGACCCTCGCGCGGCAACGCGGCGAGGGTTTTTTTTGCGCGCCGCAGCGTTCGTTCCCTCTCGCTGAGTCCTCAATCCTCGTTAACCAACGGCGCGATTTGTTGCACCGCGGCATCAATCATTTGTTATAATGCGATCAAATTTCGTTTGTTGTATTTTTGCAACAAGTGGTGGGGGATGTCGATGCAACTCAACATGCTCAAGGCGAAGATACATCGCGCAACCGTAACGCACGCCGAATTGCACTATGAAGGTTCGTGTGCAATCGACGGGCGGCTGCTTGAGTCGGCCGGCATCCACGAATATGAGCGCATCGATATTTACAACGTGGCCAATGGCGAGCGCTTCTCGACCTATGCGATTCGTGCCGAGGACGACAGCGGGACGATTTCGATCAATGGAGCTGCGGCGCACCGGGCCCGACCCGGCGACCTCGTGATCATCTGCGCCTATGGTGTCATGAGCGAAGCGCAAGCGGCGGCCCACAAACCGACACTGGTATACGTGGACGAGCGCAATCGCGTGGTCCATATCAAGTCGTCGATCCCGGTACAGGCGGCGTAAGCCGGCGCTCGCAGCCCGGCTGCCGATCGGCATGTTCGGTCAGTGCCCAGGCAACGTGCTCACGGACCAGGTCCGACGCATCATCCAGACGCGCGCGCAATGCGCTGACGACGGCTGCTGATGTCGGAGCATTGCCGAGCGCAACCGCGATGTTGCGCAGCCATCCCGCGTAGCCTGTGCGGCGAATCGCCATCCCTTCGGTGCGCTGGAGGAATTCCTGCTCACTCCAGGCGAACAGATCCACCAGGCGCGCGCCATCGAGATGGTGGCGCGGGGCGAAGTCCGCTTCGACCGATGCCGTGGCGAATTTGTTCCATGGACAGACCAGCTGGCAATCATCACAGCCGAAAATGCGGTTTCCGATCAGTCGGCGCAATTCCGGCGGAATCGCGTCGCGCGCCTCGATGGTCAGATAGGAGATGCAGCGTCGCGCATCCAGCTGATAAGGACCGACAATGGCCTGCGTCGGACACACATCGATGCACCGGGTACAGGTGCCACAATGCGCGCTGGCAGGCGGATCCACAGGCAGCGGCAGGTCGGTGTAGATCTCGCCGAGGAAAAACCACGAGCCAGCGTCACGGCTGAGCAGCAAAGTGTGCTTGCCGATCCAGCCGAGGCCCGCGTTGCGCGCGAGTGCCTTTTCCAGGACCGGCGCCGAGTCGACAAAGACCCTGCGACCGAAAGGACCGGTGATGTTGGCGATCCGCTCGGACAATGTTTGCAGACGGGCGCGCATCAGCTTGTGATAGTCGCGTCCCAATGCATAGCGCGATACGTAGCCCAGGTCCGGACTGTCCAGCACGTCCCAGGCGTCGCGGCCTTCCGGCGCCACATAGTCCATGCGCAGGGAAATCACCCGCAACGTGCCCGGCTCCAGTTCAGCGGGCCGGCTGCGCCTGGTCCCGTGCCGCGCCATATATGCCATCTCGCCGTGATGACCTGCATCGAGCCAGTTCAACAGGTGGATTTCATCGTCGCCAATGTCGACGCCGGCGATGCCGACCTGCTGAAACCCGAGTTCGGTCGCCCAGTGGCGGATGCTGATGCCGAGTGCGGAATAATCGATTGTGATCATGATGGGGACGCGAATGTATCGCAGCCTGCGCTGTTGCGATACCGCGGGCCACATGCCAGTTGCGCTTGCGCTACGACTCCATCCGTATAATCGAAGCATGTCAGCATCGGATCGTTCCACCGCCCTGTACACCGCCGAGCAGGTCCGCAGCATCGACCGATCGGCGATCGAGCGTTGCGCCATCGCTGGGTTCACCCTGATGCAGCGGGCAGCCGATTCGGCGTTCGCGTGCCTGCGCAGACGCTGGCCCGATGCGCGCCGCATCGGTGTGGCTGCTGGACCCGGCAACAACGGCGGCGATGCATTCCTGCTGGCCTGTGCGGCTTTGCGCGAAGGTTTCGCTGTGCGACTGCTGGCAGTCGGACCGAATTCCAGTGGCGACGCAGGTCGTGCGCGCGCCGCATTCATCGAGGCCGGTGGAACGATCACGCTCGGAGCATCGGATACCGAGTTGTTCGCTGCCGATGTGCAGGTCGACGGCTTGTTCGGTACCGGGCTGGGCCGTCCGATCGAGGGCGTGAGCGCCGCGCTGATCGACCGCCTGAACCACTGCGGGCAGCCGCTGCTGGCGCTGGATGTGCCATCCGGACTCAATGCCGATACAGGTGCGCGACTGGGGGCGGTCGCGCAGGCAGCGGCAACGGTGAGTTTCGTGGGATGGAAACGCGGCCTGTTTACGGGCGACGCTGTCGATTGCTGTGGGGCGCTGGAACTGGCGACTCTCGGGGTACCTGACGCGGCCTACGCGGACATCACGCCGGCTGCGCAACTCATCGATGCTACGCAAGACGCCTTGTTGCCGCCTCGCCTGCACAACTCGCACAAGGGGAAATTTGGACATGTGCTGGTAGTCGGCGGTGATCATGGCATGGGCGGTGCGCCTCGCCTGGCCGGCGAAGCGGCACTGCGCGTTGGCGCCGGCTTGGTCAGTGTTGCCACTCGCGCAGCGCATATCGTTGCGTTGAACACCGCGCGCCCGGAGTTGATGGCCCACGGCAGTGACGATCCGCAGTCGCTGGCGCCGCTGCTCGCGCGAGCGGATGTTATTGCGATGGGCCCTGGGCTCGGACAACGCGCGTGGGGACACGCTCTGTGGGATACGGTCCTGAGCGACGCGGCATCGCAGCCCAATCGTGCGCTGGTGATCGATGCAGACGCGCTCAACCTGCTTGCGCGCCAACCGCGCGCACTTCCGCCAGCAACCGTGTTGACGCCGCACCCGGGAGAGGCGGCGCGTCTGCTCGATTGCGAAACCGCAAATGTTCAGCGCGATCGTTTCGCCGCCGTGCAAAAGCTGGCACAGCGTCATAGGGCGGTGGTCATCTTGAAGGGCGCAGGCACGCTGATCGCCGATCCGTCCGGTCGCGTTGCGTTGTGCCGCTGGGGCAATCCGGGGATGGCGTCGGCCGGCATGGGCGACGTGTTGACCGGCGTCGTCGCTGGTTTGCT
>JBAUWF010000101.1:0-5839 GCA_049583635.1 Rhodanobacteraceae bacterium | reverse complement strand
CCCCCCCAACTGCCCGAACATCTGATCAGCGCAACCCACGCGACGCCGGTCGGTCCATCAGCAGATGGGTCGAACTCGATGTTTTACATCCGTGGTGAATCCTCGCAGTCGTTTCCCGTCCGCCATCTTGGCGCCGCGTCAAAGTTCGCCGCACCACACGCTACGCCGGGCGGATCGATCTCATTCAGACGCACCAAGGCTCGCCAGCCGGTCCTCGTCGCGCAGCAGAAACAGCGCCACGCAGGCGCCCAGCATCGGCCAGGCGGCGAAAAACAACAGATTCACGTGCTCGAACGCATGCAAATACTGTTGATACGACGACAGCGTCGAAGCGGCGTGCAACAGCAGAATCAAGCCATAGGTCCAGGTCTTGAACAGCCCGAGTGCGAACAAAGCAATCAGAATCAGTTCCGCAGCCGCTATCACGTAGATCGGGCCATTACCGACGCCGGCGATGCCGTAGAAGTGCTCGAGAATGCGCGACCCGTGCTCCGGTCGCACGAATTTGTCGATCGTCCACATCAGCATCACGAGAGCGACGCTCAGACGCAGAATCAGCAGGCTGGCGCGCAAGCGCAAGGTGTTTCTGTCCATCGTTTCCTCCATCGGGATCGCGATCGCAGTTGGTCCGGCATGCACCATACATGCACCATAGCAGCGCGCGACAATCCGACGGCCGACGACCGGCAGACGGATTCACGATCGGCAGCCACGAATCGTTGACGATAGCCCTCATCGCCGGCAGCCCGCGCGGATAGGACTGGAGCGGTGCCGGCTCTTCGTGGCGCGGGAGGCCTGCCCGCACTATGATGATCGCTGACTCCCAGCGACACCGCGTGGCATCGGACCCATCAGAGGCTCGCCAGTGGCTCGCAAGCGATGGCAGGTTGCCGGGCATCTTCCGGCCTGCTTGGAGGGGTCTTTCAATCATCGCGCCGACGCCCGCTCCTCACGAGCCTGCGAGAACTCCGGCGCACCGGCAGGAGATTGACCCGATGCAATGTTTTCCCCGCGTGGTATTTACCCGAGGTTTCCTTGGACTAACGCTTGGCGCAACACTGGGCCTTTGCGCCGCGGCGTCTGCGACCGGGATGCCCGGAAGCAACATCACAGGAGCGCTGCAGTGGCGCAGTGTCGGGCCTTACATTGGCGGTCGCGTCGTGGCCATTAGCGGCGTCTCCGGTAATCCGAACCTGTTCTACATGGGCACGGTGGATGGCGGCATCTGGAAGAGCACCAGCTACGGAGTGCGCTGGAAGAACATCTCCGACGGCAAGCTGCCGGGTTCCAGCGACAGCATCGGCGCCATCGCGGTGGCACCGTCCGATCCCGAGGTCATCTACGCGGGCACCGGCGAAAGCGACATCCGCGGCGACATGATCTCGGGCGACGGTATCTACCGATCCGCCGATGTCGGCAAGACTTGGCAGTATGCCGGTTTGCGCGACACCCACACGATCACCGGCATCGTGGTCGATCCGAAAAACCCCGACATCGTCTATGCGTCGTCGATGGGGCACGTGTTCAAACCCAACACGGAACGCGGGGTGTTCAAATCCAGCGACGGCGGCAGGCACTGGACCAAGATCCTGTTTGTCGACGAGCGGACCGGCGCCATCAATCTGGTCATGGACCCGCGCAATCCGGACGTGCTCTACGCAGCAATGTGGCAGGCGTACCGCACACCCTGGCAGTTATCCAGCGGCGGTCCCGGCAGCGGCCTCTACAAGACCAGCGACGGTGGCGCACATTGGCAGAACCTCTCGCACAACCCGGGATTGCCGGGGACGGTGCTCGGCAAGATCGGCGTGACCGTTGCGGCCAGCAAGCCCGATGTGGTCTATGCCGCCATCCAGGCGAAAGACGGTGGCGTGTTCCGTTCCAACAACGCGGGCGCGACCTGGAAACGGGTCAACCAGGACTGGAAACTGCGCCAGCGCGCCTTCTATTACATGGCGATCTTCGCCGATCCCCAGGACCCCGAGACGGTGTACATGCCGGAGGTGGATGCGCTGTTCGTCTCACACGACGGCGGCGGCAAGTTCAAGAAACTGAAAACCCCGCACGGCGACAACCACGTGCTGTGGATCAACCCGAACAATACAAAGATCCTGCTGGAGGGGAACGACGGCGGCGCGACGGTCTCGACCGACGGCGGCCAGACCTGGAGCACCGAGCACAACCAGCCGACCGGCCAGTTCTATCACGTCAATCTCGACGACCAGTTTCCGTATCACATCTACGGCGCACAGCAGGACGAAGGCTCGTTCGAGGGACCCAGCGCAACCGACCAGAAGGTGATTCCGCTCGGCGCCTGGCACCAGGCCGCCTATGGTGAAAGCACGTTCACGGTACCGCAGCCGGGCAATCCGGATATCACCTATGGCAGCGGTTACTACAGTATCTTCCTGAGATATGACCGCGCCGCCGAGCAGTACCAGAGTGTCAGTCCGTGGCCACACTACCAGGAGGGCGCCTCATCGGGCGAACTCGAATATCGTTTTGCTTGGACCCATCCGATCCTGTTTTCGCCGGTGAATCCGAAGCAGTTGTTCGTCGGATCGCAATATGTGATGAAAAGCGACGATTACGGCCAGACCTGGCAGCGCATCAGCCCGGATCTCACCCGCAACGATCGCGCCACCGAGGTACCGACCGGCGGTCCGGTCGATCTCGACCAGTCCGGTGCGGAGATCTATCCGTCGGTCTCGGCGCTGGCGATCTCGCCGCTGGATGGCAACACCATATGGACGGGTTCCGACGACGGTCTGGTGCACGTCACCACCGATGGCGGCGGGCACTGGCAGACAGTGACGCCGCCCGGACTGCCGGAGCGCTCGCGCATCAGCTCGATCGAGCCTTCGCACGCGGACGCGGGCACCGCCTATCTGACCGCGCGCCGCTACATGTGGGACGACTTCAAGCCGTACGTGTACAAGACCGCCGATTTCGGCAAGCACTGGACAGCGATCACCGATGGGCTGTCCGATGATCAATACGCGTTCGCCGTGCGTCAGGACCCGGCCGATGCGGACCTGTTGTTCCTCGGAACGAGAAACAGCGTTTATGTGAGTCTCGATCGCGGAGCAAGCTGGCAGCCGCTCACACTCAACCTTCCGCACGTGCAGGTGCGCGACATCGCGATCAATACGCGCCAGGGCAACGTGGTAGCCGCCACGCACGGCCGCGCCTTCTGGGTGCTCGACAACCTCGCTCTGCTTGAACAGATGACCGCGCATCCGGCAGCGGACGCGCACCGCGCGCAACTGTTTGCCCCGCAACCGGCATGGCTGACTCATTCCTACGGCCAGCCGAGCGGGGAAAACAAACCCAAGGACGTCGGCAAGAACCCGCCGTTCGGCGCGACCGTGTTTTTCGACATCCCCGCCGATTATTCGGGCAAGACGCCGGTCAAGCTCACCTTCGCCGACGCGCAAGGGCATCCTGTACGCAGCTTCGATCTCCACCTGAAGCAGAACAAGGCAAAAGCACCGCATGACGACAGTGAGGAAACCCCGGCACGGAAAAAGAAGGAGAAACTCGAAAAGCTCACCGCCATCGGGCCGGGGATGAACCACTTCCAGTGGGATCTGCGTTACCCCGATGCGACCGAGGTCAACGGTTTCTACACGCCGATAGCGGCGGGTGGTCTGCCCGATGAAGTCGAAGGACCGGTGGTGACCCCCGGCGCGTATCGTGTCTCGCTCGACTATGGTGGATACCGGACCCAGCAGGATTTCCAGATCAAACTCGATCCGCGGCTGCACCCGACCGGGGATGCGCTCGCGGCACGCCTGGCGCTCGAGCTGAAGATCCACGACACCCTGGATACGCTCGACACGGCGATCAACAAGGCCATCGACGTGCGCGACAAGTTGAAGGCAACCATGGACAAGCACGGCCCGGGCGAAGCGCAGGCGCAACAACAGGCCATCGACGGACTGACTGACGCCATCAACGCGCTGGTGCAGATGGACATCCACTCGAGTGAAGGCAGTCTGCTGCACGAAACCAGGTTGCGCAGCCATCTGGCCTATCTCGCCGCCGACATCGACCTCGCCTATGTCAAGCCGACACCCGCGCAATACGCGGTGTTCGAACAACTCGATGCGCAAGCGAAGGCCGGCGGACAGGCGCTGCGGACCGCCATGGCGACGGCTGATGGAAATCAGCACTGAAACGTGTGCAGGCACGCAAGGTGGAACGATCGGGGGCGGGCCGCAGGAACCTGTCTTGGCTGTGCGCACGGCAGGCCGCGGGTAATCGCGTCGGTCACGCAGGCCGTTGCGATCCCCGGATTCTTCCGGCTGCGTGTCATCGCGATGCGTGACGGCCCGGGAATGCCTGCCGATGTCCGCGAGTCATCGCACCCCATCGCTTGACGTGTTCAATATTTCGTATATTCTAGAAATATGAAACATACGTCCGCGTTCAACGCGCTCAAGGCACTTGGCCAATCGCACCGCCTGCACGTCTTTCGTGTGCTGGTGCGCGCGGGCAAACAGGGTCTGTCGGTCGGCGCGATCGCCGCAGCAACCGGGCTGCCCGGAGCCACGCTCAACAACCATCTCAACATCCTGCGCAATGCGGGATTGATCGACGACGAGCGCCGGGGACGCAGCATCATCTGCCACGCCAACTATGCGCTGATGAACGCGTTGCTCGGCTACCTCACCGAAAATTGCTGCGCCGACGACCCTGCCGGCGGCGCCTGCAAGGAGGCGGTCACGACGTGCGACACCACGTCCGCAAGCCGGAAAACACGCGCTTGAACGCCGCCCTCGCCAACATCGCGCTCAACCATTCGCGCACGAGCCTGCGCGTCGACGCCGGAGACGATACCGTCGGTCATGGCGCGGCGGAGGCCGCCTGTGTGCGCTGCCGCCATCCAGCCGCATCGACATACCCAAACGGTACCGACAGATGAGCCCGAAATCGGATCGTGCGCCGTTTCAGGTGCTGTTCCTGTGTACCGGCAACTCGGCGCGCAGCATTCTGGCCGAGGCCCTGCTCAATGTGTTGGGTCGGGGCTGCTTTCTCGCATTCAGCGCCGGCAGCCATCCTTCCGGAAAAGTGCAGCCGATCGCAGCCGAATTCGCCGTGGCGCTCGGCTACCCGAGCGAGCGCCTGCGCAGCAAATCGTGGGACGAATTCGAAAAGCCCGATGCACCGCACATGGATCTGGTCATCACGGTTTGCGACAACGCCGCCGGTGAAACCTGTCCGATCTGGCCGGGCCAACCGCTGACCGCGCATTGGGGCGTGCCCGATCCGGTTGCCGTGCAAGGTGACGAGGCGACCCGTCGCGGGGCTTACCGCAACGCGATGATCACACTGCGCCGGCGCGTCGAATTGTTGATCGCCCTGCCGCTGGACAAACTCGACCGGCTCGCGCGCGAACGCGAAATCCGGGCCATCGGACAAGTCCGGGCAAACGCGGACGCACAGCTGACATGAGCGCCACCCACGCGGCACCGTCACCATTGGGCGGGCTGGCGCGCTATCTGACCGTGTGGGTCGGGTTGTGCATTGTGGTCGGCATTGCGCTGGGACATGCGCTGCCGAATGTCTTCGCCGCAATCGCAAGTGCGCAGGTCAGGCAGATCAATCTGCCGGTCGCGGTGCTGGTCTGGCTGATGATCGTGCCGATGCTGCTGCGCGTTGATTTCACCCGTCTGGCCGACGTGCGCGCACAGTGGCGCGGCATCGGCGTTACCCTGTTCGTCAACTGGGCGCTGAAGCCGTTTTCGATGGCCTTGCTCGGCTGGCTGTTCGTGCGGCATGTGTTTGCCGCGTGGCTGCCGGCCGGCGAGCACGACGCCTACATCGCCGGACTGGT
>JBAUWF010000100.1:0-12469 GCA_049583635.1 Rhodanobacteraceae bacterium | reverse complement strand
CTTCTCTACTGGCGCCGGTAAAGAAACCGATATGCCGGCATGTGTACTAGCGATTTCGGATAACCGGAGCGCTTCCGTCACCTCCAGGTTCCGCCGTCGCCGAGCTGTAGTTCACGCCGTCCAGGCTGACCACGATCGTGTACGGGTAGTTGATTTCGCCTCCCACGGTCTCGTTGTTGTCGTTTATGGAAATCGCTCCATCCGTGACCTTCTTTCCCGAGAAGACGCCCGGATTGTCCGCGAAGGTCAATGATTCGAATTTGAATGTCTGACCCTTGGCCGGTGCCCAGGCGATTTCCGAGAGGCCCTTCTTGGTCACTTCGAATGGGCTCGGCGTTACCATGACCGGCGGTTTGAGACTGGTGTTGAGCGTGACGGTGATCGGCATGATGGGTCTCCTTGAGTTGGGTGAAGCGCGGCTGGTGAGAGGACGTTGTCAATTCATCGCTTCGGCGATTCGCCGTGTCACCTCCGGGTTCGGCGGATAGGCGAGTTTCCGGCTTGCGACGAGCGCGACGAAATCCGGTGGACGATAACCCGTCGTCGCGAGCTTCGTGACCAGCGATCGCGCCGTTTCGACGTCGCCGAGGAGCAACAACGCGCGGGCCGATGCGGCGAGGATATTCGGATCCTGACTCGAGCGTGCGATCGGCGCGACCGTGTCGCGCGCCTGCGCCCAATGGCGGCGCGCCGTCGCGGTGTCCTTGCGCACCGCGGCGATCCGGCCCAGCACGGTTTCGACTTGCGCGGAAAACAGGGTCCAGCCGCGGTCGCCGGACTGCTTCGCGAGCGCGGTGTTGATCAACACCTGCGCCGATTCGGCCGCACGTTGCGCGGTTTCCACATGGCCCAGCGCCAGTTGCAACCGCGCATTCTCGAGCTGACTCTGTGCGAGGTCTTGCTGGAAGGGCGCGGCGGTCGAATCCTTCGCCACCAGCGCGCTCATCACGCGCACTGCATCCGCTATGGGCGCCGCCGCGCGGTCGAGTTGGCCATCTTGTCGCAGCAAGCCGCTCAGGAGTTGGCTATACAGCGCGAAATCGTCCTGAAAATAGGCATTCGCGGGATCGAAAAGCATCAGCGCTTTCGCACTGGCGACCGCATCGGAGACATGGCGCAGCGCGGCTGTCGTCTCGCCGCAAAGGCCGAGCGTGCGGCCGAGGATCGCATTGCTGACCAGCAAATCCTCCTGCCATTGATGGTTGGCCGGATCGCTCGCGGCCAGCGCCGCCTTGATGCGCTGGTCGGCGCGATACGCCGCGATCGCCTGATCGAGCCGGCCCTGTTGCAGCGCGAGCTTGCCGAGATTGTTCCAGGCGAAAGCCTGTTCCGATTGCCAGCGCGCGTTCGCAGGCTCGCGCGCGACGAGGCCATCGAAGATCTCGAGCACCGCCTGGTATTCGGTCGCCGCCGCCGCAAGATCGCCGCGTGCTTCGAGCACGCGACCGGAATTGGTACGCGCCGTGGCCAGGCTGAATGCGTACTCGGTGTCCTCCGGCTTCGCGGCTACAGCCTTTTGCAACAGTTCGCTGGCGCGTTCGAAGTTCTGCAGCGCCTGATCGAGATCGCCCTGATAGAAATACGCCTGACCGACCCATTTCAGGCTATCCGCGTAGGCCGCCTCGCGGGCAACATCGCTGGGCGCACGCCGCAGCAGTTCGGCGTCGATCGCCGCCGCGGCGCGATAGGCTTCGAGCGCTGCGGGCAACTGGCCTTGATTAACACGCACGCCGCCGATCTTCTGCAACGCCGTCGCGCGTTGGGCGAGTCCCTCGTCGGTGACATCGCGGCTTGGCAGCGACTGGAAATACTTCATCGCCTTGTCGTCGATCGCCTGCATGACGTCGAGGCGCTGCGCCTTGGCGAGCTTGTCGTTGAGATCGCCGAGCATGAAGCCGACCAATCCCTCGGCCTGCTTCTGGCGGCGCTCGGCGTCCGCGCCCGCCACCACGGCGGCCTTGCGCGCGATCATCGCGTTGATCGCGAGCCCGGTGGTGACCACCATGACCGCGAGCGCCGCCGCAGTGATCGCGGTCATGCGCCGGTTGCGTCGTTGCAGTTCGCGTTGCTTGAGCGCATCCAAGCCGACATCAAGCATTCCGGCGATGAGTTTCAGTTTCGCATTCGGCTTGCCATCCCCGTCTGTTCGGGCGTCGGCCGCGATCGGCTCGGTGCGTTCGCTGGTCAGTTGCCCGTTTGCATCGAGCGTGTAACGCAAGGCTTCGGCGAAACACTCCTCGCCTTCATGTCCGGGTTGGTCGCTCGCATTGGGTTCACCATCGACAATCAGACAGAAGATGCGATGCGGCCGGTCCAGACGCTTGAATGCGAGCACTTCCTCGTTGACCCAGCGCGAAGTGGCCGCGTGCGGCGAGCAGATCACGATCAGGTTGGCCGAGGCCTCGAGCGCGCGATTGACCTTGGCGCCTAAGTCCGCCGCGCTCGGCAACTCGTCGCGATCGCGGAAGATCGGCGTGAGCCGGCGCGGAATCACTCCGGCCGCGGTTTCCTTCCCCACCAGGCGCGATGGCACGCGGTAGGTTTCGAGCGCCTTGTGCAGCCAGTGGCACCACGCGCGATCGTGATGGCTGTAGCTGATGAAAGCGCGATATTCGAACGCGGCGCTGGCAAGCGAGTGCGTCATCGACGCGAGCTCAGTCGATGCTTTGCGCGCCCGTTCGGCGTCGCCTGAGGTACAAGAAGCCGGCAATCAGGAGGCCTGCGATGAGAATTCCACCTACTATGTACATTGCAATCAGGTCTTGGTCCCGCCTGATAATCGGCCTGCCGCCATCCGGGAGGGGGGTGGGATTCTTGCTGGCGTAGTATGTATCTGTCGCCGTGCTTGCCTGCAACAGCAAGATGTCGGTTGCATAGTGTCCAACGTTGGAAGTGAGCGCGAACATCTTGGGATCTGCGACGGTCGCCAGACTGCAACTCGCGCAGCTTTCCTTCGCAATAGTCAAAATCGTTACCGTCGAGCTTCCTGGTGTTGGGTCGGGCTGAAAGCACATCACGGTCGCCTTCCCGGAGACGGGGATTACTTCGACTCCATCGCCCTCCTTGTGGCTGCTCGTGGTATCTGAGTAGTGCAGCGTCACTCCGTTGTGGGCGTCCTTTGAAGTCGGGTTCACACGAACATTGAAGATATAGGAACAATTTGCCATAACACTCTCCTTTGTTTGGACTCAATAGACCCGCCGGGAAACAACGATTCCTGGTTCGGGTTGAGCCTTCGACAGGCTCAGGACAGGCTAAGCTCAGAGACTCAAAGCATGCCCCTTCGGCTTTGCGCCTTCGGCGCAACACCTAGGCTGAACGGGAATTATCTATATAAATCAGACACTTCAACAATCAACCTCAATCGGTGGGAGCAGACGTCAATGGCGATGAATTCCGGGATGATCCCGGCCCCTCGTGTCCCGCGAGCGCCGCTTCGATGCGCGCGCGCATTTCGCTGTTTTCCGGGTAGGGCAGGTTCGACTCGAGCACTCGATGCACGAAATCGGGATCGAAGTAGCCGATCTTCCAGAGCCTCTGAACGTCCGGCAGTGCCTCATCAGTTCTGTTCAATCGCAACATGGCGCTGACATTGGCGTCAATCACCCGCGGCTGGCGCGACATGTTGTGTTCGCGCTGAAGATATTCCTCTGCGTTATGCCAAGCGCTGATCGCTGCCTCCCGATTCCGGGATGCCATCGCTATATCGCCGAGCAACAACTGGGCCTGTGCCGACACCAGCAGACTGAATTCATCGCCACTGTCTTTTCGCAGCATGTGGGTGATCGCAGCCGAAACGGCCGCGCCCGCCTGTTGTGCGGCATCCATGCGTGATCGCTTCAGTGACAACTTGCCGCTTTCGTTCTCCGCTTGAGCAAGCGTTCGTTGCCAGACGACATTGCCGGGGTCCTTGGCTACTAGAGTGCTCAGCCGTGATACGGCCATGTCATCGTGTGCTGCGGCGTTGGTGAAGTCGCCTCGTGCGCGTTCCACCCGGCCGAGCTTCCAGGCGTAGTCCCCGGCCTCTTTCAGCCAGTCAGTGTTGGTAGGATCGATCATCAGTAGCGCTTCGGCTCCTTCCAGTGCGGAACCGAGAAAGTGCTCGGCTGCGGCGATTTGTCCACACTCGACAAGAGCATCACCCAGTGCAGCGTTGGCCGCTGCTAGGTCCTCGCGACGATTGTTGTTGGTGGGATCCAGCGTCGCGAGACTGGCTTTGAGCGTCAGGTCGCTCGCGTATTCGTTGATCGCCTCATCAAGCCGTCCTTCCTTTTGCGCGAGTGCACCCAGATTGCCGTGTGCATAGCCTAACTCGGCTTTCCAAGCCAGGTTTCCTGCCTGGATGTGCGTCAGCAGTTCGTAGAGCTGGACTACGCTCACATATTCGCGGCGCGCATCGCCCAAGCGGCCCCGTGCTTCAAGTACGCGGCCGGCGTTCGAGTGCGACATTGCCAGGAGATCCAGGAGGTTGGCATCATCGGGTTCTTGCTCGCGTGCGCGATCGAGCGTTTCACGAGCGGCGACGAAACGGGCTAGTGCGCTATCAAGCCGCCCGTGGGACCAGTCGACGACTCCAAGCCACGTCAGGGTCTCGGCATGCGTCGTCTGATACTCAACGTTTCTCGGTGCATCGTGTACCAGTCGCTTGGTCGAAGCGAGTGCCAGACTGAAAGCATTCACTGCCTCCGGAATGCGTCCCTGATCACGCCGAACCGCGCCAAGCTTGAGCAGCGCCTTGGCACGCTGTGCGAGCGCATCGTCTGTCATATCGGCAGTCGGCAGCGCGTCGAAATACATCACCACCTTGTCTGCCACGCTTTCGAGGATATCGAGACGGTTGACCTCGCGCAGCTTGTGGTCGAGGTCGCCGAGCATGTAGCCGACCAGATCCTCGGCTTGCTGCTGGCGGCGTTCGGCCGCATGACGCGCAATGATCGCGTTGACGGCGAGTGCGCTGGTCAGCGCAATCAGGGCGACGCCGATGGTCGCCAGCGCGGTAAGACGCCAGCGCCGCCGCCGCCGCTCGCGGTGCTTGAGATCGTCCAGATCGATACCGAGCATGCCGGCGACGAGTTTCAGTCGCGCATTGGCCTTGCCGTCGCGATGCGGGCGCACGTCTGCGGCGATCGGGTCGCGGCGCTCGCCGCTCGCCGCGCCGGTCTCGTCGAAGCGCTGGCGCAGGGCTGGCGCAAAACACTCGTCGTGCTCGCGACCGGCCCACGCGCTGGCGCCGGGCTCGCCGGCCACGATCACGCAGAAGATACGGTTGGCTCGGCCGAGGCGCTGGAACGCGCGGATTTCCTCGTCGACCCAATGCGATTGCGCCGAATGCGGCGAGCAGATCACGATCAGGCACGCCGATTGCGCGAGCACGTCGTTGACCTCTCGACTCAAATCGGTCGCGCTCGGCAACTCGTCGCGGTCGCGGAAGATCGGCACGAGGCGTGCCGGAATCACGCCCGCTTCGGTCTTGAGGCCGACGAGTCGCGACGGCACGGCGTAGGTTTCAAGCGCACGCTGCAGCCAATCGGCCCAACCGCTGTCGCGGTGGCTGTAGCTGAGAAACGCGCGATAACGAAATGTCGCAGCGTGCGCTGAGCCGGCCGATGTCATCGCAACCACTCCGCCACCTTGAGCGGATCGACTGGCTGCCGCGTGCGGCAGACCTCAGTCGGGCGTGCCGCGAGACGCGAGCGTCGCACTTGGCGGGTCTGAGGCGTCCGGTATGCCTGCGCGCGCCACGCGTCGACGCGCCGGCCCATGCAGATCGATGCGCCGTGGTCGAAACCAGCCGTGGCAACCGACTCCGTCATGCAGAGCCCCTCGTACTCCGGATCCCTGGGACGAAAGTCGCGTAAAACGCCTGCCACCGACTCAGGTGTCCGGAAACGCTGTACCGAAACTTTCATCTGCTCGGCGACGCCGTTCAGCCTAGCAAAAAAGTGTGAACCATGCCGCGTTTGGTTTCCGATTCACGCCAAGGCACGGGTGACCACCCGCTGCGGGTCGAAGCCGGAGACGCGAACCAAACCGCTGCTTCGGGTTCGCCCGCCGACCTGAGCTATGCGGCCAGGAAGCGAATGACCAATGGACTGCGTCGATTACGACCATCCCGACGCGGAAAACGAGCGTCCTGGTATCGGGCCGACCACCCGGTTGGCCGGGAAACACGGCGAAGAATGCAAACGGCTTGCCGGCCCTGTGGAAAGGACACCGAAAGGCGGCATGCCTAGTGTGCCCGCCATGTCGGTCTTGTCAGCAACCGCAGGCACACGCGCGTCGGAGTGGGCAGTACTGTGCGATTTCGACGGCACCATCGCCGTTGAGGACGTCACCGACGCCCTGTTGAAGCGATTCGCCCTTCCCGGTTGGGAACGCCTGGAGCAGGACTGGTGCGACGGTCGCATCGGCTCGCGCCAATGCATGGTCGGTCAGGTTGCCTTGCTCGATGCGGAGCGTGGCGAATTGGACAGCCTGATCGACAAGACGTCAATCGATCCGGATTTCCCCGCGTTCGTCGAAGCGGCGCGGCGGCTTCGCGTGCCATTGTGCGTCGTCAGCGATGGTCTGGACTATGCGATCGCACGCATCCTTGCGCGGCATGATCTTGGACAGCTGCCGATCATCGCCAACCGCCTGGTCGCGACCGGAATGCGCAGATGGCGCATGCAATCGCCACACGCTCTCGCGCATTGCCGCAGCAACAGCGGTACCTGCAAGTGCTCGTGCGTGGATCGGCAACGCCGCGGTCGGCGTCGTGTGCTGCTGATCGGCGACGGCCGTTCTGACGTTTGCGCAGCCGAGAGTGCCGATCTGGTGTTTGCCAAGTCGCATCTGCTTGACCACTGTCGTATGGCCGGAATTGAGCACCGGGCGATCGAGAATTTTCGCGACGCGCTGGCACTGCTGCCGGAACTGCATGGCAGCGAATGGATGCCTGCTACCGATGGCTCGCGCGACCCCCTTCCCTTGCGAGTACGCATGGCATGAACGGTACCGTTGCATCCTTGCAGGCGGTTGCGTGCGCCGATGTCGACGCCGCCTTGCTGGCCGACGAGGCCCGTTATTGTTCGTTCGGCGACACGGTGCATTACTGCGAACCACCGAAAATATTCACCGGCTGTGAGGGTAGTTATCTTTACGACAGTGCGCAGACGCCGTTTCTGGATCTGCAGATGTGGTACTCGGCCGTCAACTTTGGATACGCCAACAAACGCCTGAACGATGCGCTGAAGCGGCAGATCGATACCTTGCCGCAAGTTGCCAGTCAGTATCTTCACCCGACACGGATTGAGCTGGCACGCATGCTCGCCGAGGACGCCGAGCGCAAGTGGGGGCGCAAGGGACGCGTGCACTTCAATGTCGGCGGATCGCAATCGGTCGAGGATTCACTGAAACTGGTACGTAACGCCAGTGGCGGCAAGAGTCTGGTGTTCGCTTTCGAGGGGGGTTACCACGGGCGCACCCTGGGCGCGTCGGCGATTACCTCGTCGTACCGCTATCGGAGACGTTACGGGCATTTCGATCGCGCCCAATTCATCGAATTTCCGTATTACTTCCGTGGCCCGAGGGGCATGTCGAAAGAGGATTACGGCGAGTACTGCGTGAGCCGATTCGCACGCCTGTTCGAAACCGAATACAACGGCGTCTGGGATCCCAAGGCCGGACAATGCGAGTACGCCGCATTCTATGTTGAGCCGATCCAGGGTACCGGTGGTTACGTCATTCCGCCGCCGAACTTCTTCCAGGGCCTGAAAAGCGTGCTCGACCAGTACGGCATCTTGCTGGTCGTCGATGAAATTCAGATGGGTTTTTTCCGTACCGGCAAGCTATGGGCGATCGAGCACTTCGGCGTACAACCCGATGTGCTGGTGTTTGGCAAGGCACTGACCAATGGACTCAATCCACTGGCCGGCATCTGGGCGCGCGAGGATCTGATCAATCCGACGGTATTTCCGCCCGGTTCGACGCACTCGACGTTCGCATCCAATCCGCTGGGCACGGCGGTCGGTCTGGAAACCATGCGCATGCTGGCCGAAACCGACTACGAGTCGATGGTGATGGCCAAGGGTGCGCATTTCCTGGAAGGTCTTCGCGATTTGCAGAAGCGCCATGCCGAGATTGGTGATGTCGACGGTCTGGGCCTCGCGCTGCGTGCGGAAATTTGTGAGGCAGATGGCTTTACCCCGAATCGTGCATTGCTGGATCGCATGGTCGAGATCGGGCTTGCCGGCGAACTGGATCACAACGGTCGCAAGATGGGCCTGGTACTGGATGTCGGCGGCTACTACAAGAACGTGATCACGCTGGCGCCGTCGCTGCATATCACGTCCGAGGAAATCGATCTTGGTCTGGCCTTGCTCGATCAGTTGCTGACACGCGCCAAGCGCGTGTCTTGAGCGTACGTCGGAGTGCGCGTGCACACGCACGTCACTGTGGCGCACCCGCGCTCACTCATGGAAGCGTTTCAACGCCAGTACCGCATTCAGACCACCGAACGCGAACGAGTTGGACAAGGCTGCGCGCACGCGCCGCTCGCGGGGCCGATTGGGCACATAATCGAGGTCGCACTCGGGATCGGCATCGATGAAGTTGGCGGTCGGCGGCACTACGTCCTCGCGCAAGGCCCCGAGCACCGCCACCAGTTCCAGCGCACCGGCCGCGCCGAGCGCGTGACCGTGCACCGACTTGGTCGAGGATACCGCCAGCCGTTCGGCATGCGCACCAAACGTCTGGCGGATGCCACGCGTTTCAGTGGGGTCATTGGCGGCTGTACCGGTGCCGTGCGCGTTGATGTAATCGACATCCGTCGGGTCCAGTCCGGCGTCGTCCAGCGCCGCATGCATCGCCTGCGCGGCGCCGTCGACCGAGGGCATCACCATGTCGGCGGCATCGGCGGACAGGCCGGCACCGGCGAGTTCGGCCAGGATCTCCGCGCCGCGGGCACGCGCATGTTGGTACTCTTCGAGCACGAACATCCCGGCGCCTTCACCCAGCACCAAACCGCGACGCTGCTTGCAGAACGGCCGGCAGGTATCGTCTGCGAGCACGCGCATGGCTTCCCATGCCAGCAGCACGCCGTAGGTGATGCACGCCTCGGTGCCGCCGGCCAGGGCAGCGTCGGCCGTGCCGCTGCGCACCAGCGCCAGCGCCTGGGCCAGCGCATGGTTGGAAGACGCGCAGGCGCTGGCAACGGAGAACGTCGGTCCGTACAGGCCGAACTCGATGCCCACGTGCGACGCCGGTGCATTGGCCATCCGGCGCACGATGGTGAACGGATGCAGGCGGGCACTACCATCCCGGTAGATGCGTCGCGAACTTTCGTCATTGGTTTGTTCACCACCGACGCCGGTGCCGACCACACAGGCGGTGCGCCGGCCCAGTTCATCGGCGCGAAAATCCAGTCCGGACTGGGCCACCGCCTCGCGCGCCGCCACCAGAGCGAATTGCGAGACGCGATCGAGCAGTGGCAATTGCTTGTTGTTGAAATGCGCGGTCGGATCGAAGTCGCGCACCTGGGCGGCAACCTGCACGCGCGTTGCGGTGTCCTCGAATCCCCTCAACGCGGCGATCGCCGAGCGTCCATCCCGCGCGCCTTGCCAGCACTTGGCTGCGTCATGGCCGAGCGCGCTGATCGCGCCCATGCCGGTGATGACTACGCGGCGCATGCCTTGACCGAGTGGATCATCGCGCTGCACTCAGTCGGCAGGCGCGGCGTTGCCCTTGGCGGCGAGCGCGGTTTCGACGGCGTTGACGAGGCCCTGTGCGGTGTCGGTGTCGAAATCGGGGTCGCGGTCGGGCAGCGTGATATCGAAGTGCTCCTCGATATCGAAGATGATCTCGATCGCTTCCAGCGAATCGATGCCCATGTCGGTAAGAGTGGATTCGGGCTTGAGCGTGGCGACATCCACGTCGGCGTGTTTGGCGACGATGTCGAGTATCTGCTGCTGGACGGTTGCGCTCATCGTTGGAATCCTTGGAAAGGCAAGCGTCGCAACATCCGCTCGCGGCAGTCTTGCGTGTCGACGCGCCGGATGGACCTGCCCGGTGCGCGTCAATGCGGTCAACGCCTGTCAATCTAGGTCGCGAACCTTGCGCATGCCTTTCGTGAACCAGCTCGAACCGGAGATCCTGCCGCGCCAGTTCATGGCACATCCACCGCCCGGCTTCAGTGTGGATGCGTCGATCGCCGGCGTACCCAGCTTCACCACCCGCTTTGACTTGTTGACCACAGCAGCGCCAGCGCTGCAGCGCCGTGTACGCGCACTGCCCGGTTACCGGCACTGCGCCGTGCTTTTGCGCCCGCAAACGCGCTTCATCGGTACCACGGTATCAGAATATGCGCTGTTTCCGCACGCGGCCGATGCGAAAACACTGGCCAACCTGTTGGTGGATGCCTATGCGCACGAACAACCGTTTTTGATCGTCAAGGATTTGCCACATGCCTCGCCATTGCTGGACGAGAGCGACAATGCTTGGGCGGATGCCTTCGCGGCGGCCTGCATCGAACGCGGTTTCGTGATCCTGGAAGGGCAGGCATTGGCCTGGGTCCCGATTGATTTCGACGACAGCGAGATGTATCTGGCGCGGTTGTCGCGCGGGGCGCGGCGGGACGTCCGCCGCAAGCTGCGCACGCGCGCGCAACTGGAGGTGCAGGCGCTGCCGACCGGCAGCGCCTATTTCGCGGATGCACGCGTACGCGCCGAGTTTCATGCGCTGTACTGCAATGTGTTTGCCCAGAGCGAGATTCACTTCGACCGCTTGAGCGAGGCGTTTCTGGATGCGGTGTTGTGCGAGGCGTGCAGCGGCGGCGTGGTGTTCGTCTATCATCATGGCGACGAGCTGGTTGGTTGGAACCTGTGCTATGTGCACGCCGGGATGCTGGTCGACAAATACGTCGGCTTTGCCTACCCGCGCGCGCGCGATCTCAATCTGTATGTGATCAGCTGGATGCACAATCTGGAGTTTGCGCGTTCGCAAGGCCTGCGCTGCTACGTTGCCGGCTGGACCGATCCGGCGATCAAGGCGCATCTGGGCGCGCGACTGACCTTCACTCGTCATCTGGTGCGACCGCGCAGCCGCCTGGTCCGCATGTCGCTGCGGCGTCTGGCGCGTCATTTCGAGAGCGACTATCGCTCGTTCGAGGAACAACGGTGCCATGCAACCGGTCACGCTTGATCTGGACGGCTCGCTGGGACCGATGCCGGGTGGCTGCGTGTTGGCATTGCGCGCGCACGCGGATGCGCTTCGTTTTGCCTGCAGCTCGCGGGCTTTGCGCCGATTCGCCGCTGTGCTGGAGAACGACATGCCGTCCGAGCACGGCACGGTTTTCACGGGCAGCGGCGATTTCCACCACCTCAGCCTGCCGTTGATCGCTCGTGCGGCGCGGCGGCATGGCCCGCTGCAGGTGGTGGTGTTCGACAATCATCCGGACAACATGCGCTTTGCCTTCGGCGTGCATTGCGGCTCCTGGGTGCGGCGTGCGGTAGCGTTGCCGAACGTTGCGCATGTACACGTGGTCGGAATAACCTCAATCGACATCGGTCTCGCGCATGCATGGGAAAATCGCCTGTGGCCCTTGTTTGCGCGCCGGTTGACCTATTGGTCGTGCGGAGTCGACACCAGCTGGACGCGATGGGTCGGTTTGAGGCACGCGTGCCGCGCGTTCGACGACATGCAGGATCTGTTGCAGGCATTCGCCGCGACGATGGCCGTCAGCGCGCACCCGGTTTACCTGTCCATCGACAAGGACGTGCTCAGCATCGACGATGTGCGTACCAACTGGGACCAGGGCCGCATGCGCGAGCATGAACTCATCGCCGCGATCACCGCCCTGCGTGGACGCATCGTCGGCAGCGACATCACCGGCGAAGTGTCTGCGGCACACTATCGGCAACGGTGGAAACGGGCCTTGTCCGCGCTCGACCGGCAAGCGTCGATTCCCGTCGACTGCTTGCGTCGCTGGCAGGCTGATCAACATGCGTTGAACCTGCGCCTGCTGCCGGTGATCGACGCCGTACATGCGCACGCAGCAAACTGAAATGCTCGTTGCCGACTTGAGGTGGGTGGCTACGGCTCAAGTCGCGAGCGCACAGACTTCCGCGAGTACGGCTACAACGCGCGCGAAGCGGGCATCGTCCAGCCACAGGCTGTTGCCGATGGTCAGGCTGCGTGCCGCGAACTCGCGTGCGTTGGGCACGTCGGCGGCGCCGACAACGCCACCCAGAAAGTCGTAGTCGGGCAGCGCATGCACAAACAGGCAACTGATGCCGAGTCCGCTGCGCCACAGTCGTGCCAGCGCGGCCTCGCGTGCATGCGAATCGGGTAGCAGCAGGAGCAGCAAGGGCCAGGTGCCCTGTGCACCGTTGCTGTCGTCCAGCACCTGCAAGTTGGCGATTCCGCGCAGCTGCGGCAGGCGTCGTTGCGCCTGCGCACTCGTGGCTTGCAGGAACGCCGGCAGGCGTCTGGC
>JBAUWF010000099.1:0-4262 GCA_049583635.1 Rhodanobacteraceae bacterium | reverse complement strand
TTCTACCAGATCGGCGCGGTCGATCGTCGCGTGTCGCTCGATGAATTGCGCCGGCGCAGCCGCATCAGCGAACGGGCGAGAAACAGCACTGCGTCGGACGATTTTTCGGCGGTGATTCGATCGGAACCGGACGCATCGAAGGACAAGTCGGTGCATCGCGCGCGACGATAATGCGAGCGCCTGCGCGCGCCGTGGCTCCGCAAGCTTATTTGGGGGCCAGGCGGATGGCGCCGTCGATACGAATCACGCTGCCGTTGAGGTAGCGATTGCGCAGGATGTAGGCGACCGTATCGGCGTATTCTTCGGGCGCACCCAGGCGCGACGGGTAGGGTACCTGTGCACACAGCGAGCGATACACCGGCTCCGGCATGCCGTCGACCATCGGTGTATGGAAAACGCCAGGCGCGATCGTCATCACGCGCACTCCGATGCGCGCGAGCTCGCGTGCCATCGGCAGCGTCATGCCGACGATGCCGCCCTTGGAGGCAGCGTATGCAGCCTGACCAATCTGGCCTTCGTAGGCGGCTACCGAGGCGGTGTTGACGATCACCCCGCGCTCGCCATCGGCGCCCGGCTCGTTGTGTTGCATCAATGCAGCTGCGGCCTTGGCGACGTTGAAACTGCCGATCAGATTGACCGTCACCGTCTTGCTGAAGCTTGCGAGCGGCATCGGCCCTTCCTTGCCGAGCATGCGTCCCGCGCCCAGGATACCGGCGCAGTTGACCGCGACATTGAGCCCGCCCATCTTCGCGTGGATGTCCGCCAGCGCGGCCACGATGTCCTGTTCCGAACCGACATCGCTGCGTCGAAAACACGCGTTGGCACCGAGTTCCTCGACCGCCGCAGCGCCGCGCTCGTCGTTGAGATCTATCAAGGCGACTCTGCCGCCGTTTGCGAGCAGATGTTTCGCGACTGCGAATCCGAGACCTGACGCGCCGCCGGTGACGACAGCCTTGACCTGATCGAGTTGCATGGGTACTCCAGATGGTAGAACGGTGCGCGATTTTAACAGGGTGCTGAAAAACTCCGTCGTGGATATTTTCAGTCGCTCCCCGTGGGCGAAGTCCGCGAACGTCACAGGCCGCCACCAGCGAGCCCGGCGCCAGGTCGTCAGAGATCGCGTATGAAATAACGGTCGCAACCGAAATGCCCGGTATTGCCGAGCGGCCGTTCGATCTGATGGAAACCGTTGGCGATGTAGAGACGCTGCGCAGCGTCCATGCCGGTCAGGGTTTCCAGATAGCAGCGCCGGTAACCGAGTTCGCGCGCAGTCGCCAGGCAGCGCTGGATCAACGCGCGTCCCGCCCCGTGTCCGCGCAGTTCCGGCAGAAAGTACATCTTGCGCAATTCGCAGACTTCCGCATCGCCCGCGTCCAGTGGAGCGATGCCGGCGCCGCCCGCGACTTGGCCATCCAGCTCGACGACGAAATAAGCTGCGCCGCCGCGTGCGTACGCATTCGACATCACCGCGACTTCCGGATCGTTGATCGCGAATCCCGGTCCGCATGCGCCGAACCCGGACATCACGTTGCGGATGATCGAGGCGACGACGGCATCGTCCGCCGGCTCGATCGGCCGGATCGAGAAATCGGATTCGCTCATGCACGCGAGCCGGTGCCCGCGATCGCGCGTGCGACCTTGCTTGCGGTTGCGTGTCCGAGTTGGCCGGACAGCCACAGGCCGGTTTCGACGAGACGTGGCAGATCGACGCCGGTCGCAATGCCCATGCCCTCGAGCATGTACACGACATCCTCGCTCGCGACGTTGCCACTCGCGCCTTTCGCATACGGACAACCGCCGGTGCCCGACACCGAGCTGTCGACCACCGCAACACCTTCCTCGAGGCAGGCGAGGATATTGGCCAGGGCCTGCCCGCGCGTGTCATGGAAGTGGATTGCCAGCGCGCTGATCGACACTTCCGCCGCGACCGCGCGCAGCATCGCGCGCGCCTTGACCGGGGTGCCGACGCCGATGGTGTCGCCGAGCGAAATCTCGTAGCAGCCAAGTTCGTGCAGACGTCGCGCAACGCGCACCACATCGGCCAGCGGCACTTCGCCCTGATACGGACAGCCGAGTACGGTCGAGACATAGCCGCGCACCGAAACGCCTTCCGCACGTGCACGCTCCACGACCGGCACGAAGCGCTCGATCGACTCGTCGATCGAGGCGTTTATGTTCTTCCGGTTGAACGCTTCCGATGCGGCCGTGAACAACGCGATCTCGCTCACATTGACCGCCCGCGCGCGTTCGTAGCCGGCGAGATTCGGCACCAGCACCGGATAACGCACGCCGGGCTTCTTCGTAATGCCGATATAGACTTCGGCCGCATCAGCGAGTTGTGGCACCCACTTCGGACTGACGAAACTGGTCGCTTCGATCGTGCCGAGCCCGCTCGCAGTGAGCCGGTCGATCAGTTCGATCTTGACCGGCGCGGGCACCTGCGTTTTTTCGTTCTGCAGCCCGTCGCGTGCACCGACTTCGACGATGCGAACCGCATCCGGCAGCCCGCTCATTCGTCCTCCCTCGGTGGCCCGGACCGCTCGGCGTGAGGTAATGCGTCGATGTCGAGGTGGCTGCGCAGCGCGACGATGCCGGGCGTGTCGGTGAAGATGTTTTCGCGCCTGAGCAGATCCACCAGGCCGGCCGCATTGGTGCGCACGAAAACATGCAGTTCGTTGTCGGTTTTCGAAACCGTGCCATCGAGCTTGCCGTCGATCACGAGCTTCGCGACTTTTGCATTGTCCACGCGGAACAACTCGATGCGATCAGCGCTGACCCGATAGCGCGCGAGGAAATACGCGTCCCCGGGCGGCGGATCGATCGCATACGGCGGCGGCAGGTCGAACAACGGCTTGAGTGCGCTCTGCGCCGCGACCACGTACCTCTTGCCCGCGATGGTTGCGTAGCGCAACGCGATTGGCGTGCGCTTCGGTGTGGCCCCCGGGCTTTCGGTCTCGATCACGGAGAGCCGGCATTGCGCGTCGACGTAGATGCCTTCCGGACGCTCGTCGCTTGTGTCGTCGCCAAGCCACAGGCCTTTCCATGCGGGATCGCAATCGGCGAGATCAGTTCCCGGCGGCGTGGCGAAGCGCGTTTCCTCGCAGGCGCTCGCAGCCAGCGCCAGCAAGCCGGCGACCAGAAGACAAGAGAGTCGGTTTTGCATCATGCGCTCGGCTCCAGGCGAACCAGAGTCGCGTCCGCTTCAACGAAGTCGTCGACCGCGGCCTGTACCGCTTCGATGATCCCGGCGCGCGGCGCGCGCAGGGTCAGTTCCATTTTCATCGCTTCCATGACCAGCAAGTCCTGCTTTTCCACGACTTGGTCGCCGACAGCGACCTTGACCAACACGATGCGACCGGGCATCGGTGCGAGCACGCGATCGCCGCCGCCGGTTTCGGCGACGGCATACGCGAATGCGGGTGCGTGCTCGAATCGATGACGTTTCGCTCCATCGTGTACCAAGATGCGTTCTGCATCGACGTGCGCAACGAACCGGCGCGCGCTACCGTCGAAGCGGGCGTGGAAGACACCATCGGCCAGTCCGGCGGCAGCGATTTCACATGATCGATCGTCGCATTCGAGCCGGTAATGCCCCGCGCTCCCGTGCGCGATGACTTCGTGCTGCCGCTCGCGTTCGACCAGCATCACGATGCGTTTGCCCGGGTGGCCGAGTCGCCAGCCGTCGGCTTCAGCCCAGGGCGAATGCGGATCGGCGCTATTGGCCGCTGCCCGCTGCGTCGCCGTTTCCTCGTGCAGCAACCAAAGCGTCGCCGCGGCGAACAATGCGGTCGGATCGGCATCGTTCGGCGCGTCGACGAACTCATCGAGATGACGATCGAGATAACCGGTATCGATGCTTCCTTCCACGATGGCCGGATGGCGCACCAGCCGTTCGAGAAACGTGATATTCGATTTCGGTCCGACGATCTCGCATGCGGCCAGTGCCTCGCGCATGCGCAGCAGAGCGAGATCGCGCGTTGCGTCCCAGGTGATCAGCTTCGCGATCATCGGATCGTAGAAGATCGTCACCGTGTCGCCTTCGGCGACACCAGCGTCGATGCGCACGTGACGCGAGGGCGCGGGCAGCCGCAGACGTTCGAGCCGGCCCGATCCGGGCAGGAAGTTCTGCTCCGGGTCCTCGGCGTACAGGCGCACTTCGATCGCATGGCCGTTGGCCGGCGGCGTGCCGCTCCGCAGCAGCGAATCGGGCAGCGCTTCGCCGTCGGCGACACGCAACTGCAGTTCGACCAGATCCAGTCCGA
>JBAUWF010000098.1:0-23654 GCA_049583635.1 Rhodanobacteraceae bacterium | reverse complement strand
CCTCCGGCGATGCACGCGACGGCTCGGGAAGCTGCGCCCCTAACGGCGGCCGTTGCGGCAACACGGGCGGTGCCGGCTGTCACCGTAGTCCCCGCCGCATACCCATCGAATGATTGATCAAACGCCGAGCGCGAACACGAGGACGCGGTTGCGCCCGGCCGTCTGCCATGACCATCCGGTGTTGCGCAATTGAATGTTGCGCTTCGGCCAGGAACGGCCGTTAAAAGGTGCGCTCTGACCCTGTTTTGGATGTGATTCATCTGCTTGCCGGCATGTTCAGCCTCGAATGCCCAAATGGGCATACAATGTGTCCATCTTGGAAACGCAGAGGCGCGTGATGGGTGATCCGAAGAAAGGTACCGGTCCGCTTGCAGGCAGTCTCCCTGTGCAGAAAGTCAGCACAAAAGTTAAGCGCGTGGCCGCGTCCGCTTTGAAGACAAGCAGGCCCAGCAGGAAACCTGTGCATGGACGCGAGTTGCAGGAAATACGCTTGCAGGCTCGCAAGATGAAAGGTGGTGCGAAGGGCAAGAATTCAGGCGCAAGAAAAGTGGTCGTGAAGACGGCAAGCAGGCGTATCATCAAGCCATTACGTCACGTCGAGGCTCTTGAAGCGGTGCGCTCCGGCCTCCTGCCTCAGGAACTCAATATCCTGATTGAACGAGGGTATGCGCGTGCCGATCTCGTCAGGCTCGTCGGCCCGCGCAGCACTATCGAGCGCAAGCTCAGCGGGAGCATCCGCCTAGATCTACAGGAGAGTGATCGCCTGGCCCGATTGAGCAGAATCATCGCTAAGGCCGAGGCGGTCTTCGGCAACGCAGAGAAGGCACGGCACTGGATGGAACGGCCGTCGTCCCAGCTACCGCGCGGTGAATCCCCATTATCCCTACTTGACACGGATGGTGGCACCCAAGTGGTGACCGAGCGCTTGCTGCAGATCGAACATGGGATCTTCGCTTGAGGCTCTGGCGACTGAGCCGCCATGTCAGTCTGGATGGTCGCGGTGGCCTATTTGCGGCCGGTCGATGGCACAACCATGGACGGCCAGTCCTGTACACCGCCACCTCCCCGTCGGGCGCACTCATCGAGGTACTCGTCCATCTAGACGTTGAGCCAGAAGAGATCCCAGATGGCTACCGCCTGCTTGGCATTGACGTGCCTGACGACGCGAGGAATGACGCCCGTGGCATTGTTGACAGGCCATCTAACTTGGACAGGTCGCGGGCCTTGAGTGATGCGTGGCTGCACACGAGCGGTAGCCTTCTTTGCCGCGTGCCTAGTGCGATCATTTCTCACACGGACAACGTGCTCATCAATCCCGCACACCCTGACATGGCGAAAGTAGTCCTCAGTATCGACGAGCCGTTCACCTTCGACGGACGGCTGCTCGGAGTCGTTGAGTAATCGGGGGCACACGGAAGTGCACTACTTCTGTGGCTCAGCCATTGATTCCGACTTGGCGCGAGCTATCTGCCTTGTGTCATTCGCTTGACCAACCTAGACTCGGCCGCCGTTGCCACGCGGTGCGAAAGCATCGCCGGTGAGCTGGCCGCCTTGGCCCGCAAGTACCAATTGAGCGCTTCGACATCGCTTCGGGGCACACCTCGGCCGGTAGAATAGAGAGGCGACCGACCGCTTTGGGTCGAAAGCGGCCCAGTACCGTTGAGAAATCGCTCGAAACAACTTGGCGCATGCGCATTGATTGCGATCCTCATCGCATCCCACAGCAAGCCTACCCGGCATCCAGTTCCTGCCACCGCGCATACGCCGCATCCAGCTCGACCTGCAGCGCCGCAAGCTCGTCGTTGAACGCAACGATGCGCGCGCTGTCCTGCTGGTAGAACGTCGGCTCCTGCATCGTCGCGCCGCGTTCGGCGATGCGTGTTTCGAGCGTCTCGATTTTCTGCGGCAGCGTGTCGAGTTCGCGCGCGTCCATGTAGCTGAGCTTGCGCTTCGCCGGCATGGGCGATTGCGGCGATGTGGCCGCCGGTGGCGCTGCCCGTTCCGTCTTGCGCTCGGTCGACGCTGCGGTGGCGGCTGACTGGCGCTGCCAATCGGTGTATCCGCCGACGTATTCGCCGACGCGGCCTTCGCCTTCAAGCGCGAGCGTGCTGGTCACGACGTTGTCGAGGAATTCGCGGTCGTGCGATACCAGCAGCAGGGTGCCGGCGTAGCTGGCGAGCAGTTCTTCGAGCAGTTCCAGCGTCTCGATATCGAGGTCGTTGGTCGGCTCGTCCATCACCAGCAGGTTGGACGGCCTGGCGAACAGTTTCGCCAGCAGCAGGCGGTTGCGCTCGCCGCCGGACAGCGCCGTGATCGGCGCGCGTGCGCGTTCGGGCGAGAACAGGAAATCCTGCAGGTAGCCGAGCGCATGCTTGCGCGCGCCGTTGATCTGGATGAACTCGGCGCCGTCGGAGACGTTGTCGAGCGCGCTCAGGTCCTCGCGCAGGTGCGTGCGGTGCTGGTCGAAATACGCGATCTCCAGATTGGTGCCGAGACGCAACTCGCCCGACTGCGGCGCGAGTTCGCCGAGCAACAATTTCAGCAAGGTGGTCTTGCCGGACCCGTTCGCGCCGATCAGGCCGATGCGGTCGCCGCGCTGCACCGTGGTGGTGAGGCCGTCGACGATCAGGTGTTCGCCGAACGCGAAGCGGATGTCGTCGACGTCGATCACGCGGCGCCCCGAGGCGGCGGCAGCACCGAGCTGCAGTTTCGCGTTGCCGCCGAGCTCGCGTCGTTGCGCGCGTTCGCGCCGCATCGCTTCGAGCGCGCGCACGCGGCCTTCGTTGCGCGTGCGTCGAGCCTTGATGCCCTGGCGGATCCAGACTTCCTCCTGCGCGAGCTTCTTGTCGAACAGCGAGCGTTCCTGCGTCTCGGCGTGCAGGCGTTCCTCGCGCCGGCGCAGGTAGTTGTCGTAGTCGCCGGGCCAACTCGTGACCTGGCCGCGATCGATCTCGATGATGCGTGTCGCCAGTGCACGCAGGAAGCGGCGATCGTGGGTGACGAAGACCACGCTGCCGGCGAAGTCGACCAGCATCTTTTCCAGCCATGCGATCGCGTCGATATCGAGATGATTGGTCGGTTCGTCGAGCAGCAGGATGTCCGGATCGAGCACCAGCGCACGAGCGAGCAGCACGCGGCGTTTCATGCCGCCGGACAGCGCGGAGAATTCGGTGTCTTCCGCCAAATCCAGCCGCGCCAGCACCTGGGTCACGCGCTGGTCGAGGTTCCAGCCGTGCTCGGCATCGATGCGCGCCTGCACGGCCGACAGCGCCTGGTGCGCGCCGGGCGCGTCGAGGTGATGGGTGAGGCGATGGAATTCGACCAGCCATTCGCCGAGATGACCGAGTGCACCGGCGACCACCTCGAAGATGCTGCCATGCAAATCTCGCGGCACTTCCTGCGCCAGCGTGGCGATGCGCACGCCGCCCTGCACACGGACTTCGCCGTCGTCGGGGCGGAGTTCGCCCGCGATCAGTTTCAGCAGCGTCGTCTTGCCCGCGCCGTTGCGGCCGACGACGCACACGCGTTCACCGCGCTCGATCGCGAGGTCGACCTTTTCGAGCAGCAGCGGGCCGCCGACCGAGTAGTCGACGTTGACGAAATTGACCAGGGACATGCAAGGTGGGACTGAGTGCGCGAAGCGTATTGTGCCAGCGACGGCGTCTATGCCGCGCGGCGGCGCAATTCACCCCGCCGCGCCGCGATGGCCTGCTCGACGACACCCCACCCCGCGTCCGCTCGATGGGCCTGTTCGCTGAGCGTGCGCCGATACGCACGCGCACCGGGCAAACCCTGATACAAGCCGAGCAGATGCCGCACGACATGCTGCAGGCGACCGCCACGCGCAAGATGCGCCTCCACGTAGGGTTGCAAACGATCGAGCACGTCCGCGCGATCGGGCAGCGGCGTACCGAACAGCACGGCCTCGATTTCCGCCAACCGATACGGCTCGTGATAGGCCATGCGTCCGATCATGACGCCGTCGACATGGCGCAGATGCCCGCGCACTTCATCAACGCTCGCGATCCCTCCGTTGACGACAATGCAAAGCTCCGGGAAGTCGTGTTTCAGGCGATGGACGCGATCATGGTTGAGCGGCGGCACCTCGCGGTTCTGCTTCGGGGACAATCCCTGCAACCACGCCTTGCGCGCGTGCACGGCGAATGTCGTGCAACCCGCTGCGCGCACAATGTCGATGAAGTGTTCGAGATCGACATATTCGTCCTGCTGATCGACGCCGAGCCGGCACTTGACCGTAACCTCGACATCACGACCCGTTGCGACGACCGCTTCGCGCATCGCCGCAACGCAGTCGGCGACCAGCGCAGGTTCTTGCATCAGACACGCGCCAAAGCGACCGGACTGCACACGATCGGACGGACAACCGACATTGAAATTGATTTCGTCGTAACCGAGCTCGGTGCCAATGCGGGCAGCCTCGGCCAGTTCGCGCGGATCGGCACCGCCCAGTTGCAATGCGATCGCATGTTCGGCCGCGTCGAATCCGAGCAGGCGGTCACGATCACCATGAATCACCGCCGGCGCCGTAACCATCTCGGTGTACAGACGCGCATGCGGCGCCAGCAGGCGATGAAAATACCTGCAATGCCGATCGGTCCAGTCCATCATCGGCGCCACGCAGAAACGCCAGGGACCCGCTTTCGCGGCTGCTACACTTTCGTCGGGCATCGGTGTCCGTGACATCGGCTGCTGATTCTGTTTCCGCTTTCGCCACGCCAACCACGAGTGCACGATGGCCATTCAAATTCTGCTCTATGTTGTCGCGGCCCTGCTCATCGTGGTTGGCGCTCTCGGCACCATCCTGCCGGTATTGCCGGGACCGCCACTGGTGTTCATCGGCATGCTGCTGGCAGCGTGGGTCGATCAGTTCCAGCACGTCGGTACATTCACGCTGATTGTGCTCGGCATACTGACACTACTCGCACTGGCGGTCGATTTCATTGCCGGCGTACTCGGCGCCAAGCGCTTGGGCGCTAGCCGCCTGGCCCTGTTCGGTGCAGCCATCGGCACCATCGTCGGCATTTTCTTCGGACTGCCGGGACTGCTGCTCGGACCGTTCGTCGGTGCGTTGATCGGCGAGCTTTGCGCCGGCGGAACCGTACGCAAAGCCACCGATGTGGGCGTCGGGGCATGGATCGGGTTCGTGTTCGGCGCAGTGGTCAAACTCGCGCTGACTTTCACGATGCTGGGCGTATTTGCGCTGGCCTTCCTGATCGGCTGACAGTCAATTTCACACAAACATTTCAATTGACGTCGGCGGGAACGACGGCGCCGTGCGGCAACACCAGTGCCGCGAGTTTGGTGTCGCTGCGGATCAGGTCGACCTCGTCCGCGAGAATATGTGCGGTTTCGTCCAGCGCCACATCGCGGCGATCCTTTTGCGCCTGTTCGAGTTTGAGATCGCTCTGGACGCTGCGCTCGTCCGGTTGCAGTCCATCGTCGGCGGGAAACAGGTTTCTGGTTCCGGTGGTGGCGGCGTCGAGAACTTCGTTCGCGTTCGCGCCGGCCGGTCTTGATCCGTTGCCGCTCTTCGCCGGCGCGGCCTTGGTGTTTTTCCCGTCCGATCCGGTCGATGGATGCTGAGCCGCGGACTTGGCATCCGCCTCACGGGCCTTGCGCTTGGCTTCCTGTTCATCGCGCTGCTTGCGGCGCACGCTCTCATTCAACGAGACGGTCTTTTGCGCATGCAGCTTGCGTCCATCGGCCAGCTCACTTTCCATGTTCTGCCACGCCGGACTCTTCGCGGCACGCTCCGCATGACGCTCGGCCAGCATCGGCACGATCGGTGACAAGTCCGCTGCAACGCGGTAGTCGGCGGGCTTGATCGATGTCCAGGGCAAGGCATTGTCATAACTCGATTCGCCGAACTCGTTCGCGTCCGCGGTCAGCGGAAACTGGATATCCGGGGTGACGCCGCGCAGTTGTGTGGACCCGCCGTTGACGCGGAAGAACTGCGCAATGGTCATCTTGAGTTCGCCGTAGGTCGGCTTCTCGTTGTGCGCTATGTCGTCGAGATCGACCAGATTCTGGACCGTGCCCTTGCCGAAGGTCGGCTCGCCGATGATCACTCCGCGACCGTAATCCTGAATCGCGGCGGCGAAAATTTCCGACGCCGATGCCGAGGCGCGATTGACCAGGACCGCGAGCGGTCCGTCCCACGCGAGGCCCGGATGCGGATCGGTTTCCTCGCTGACCTGTCCGGCGGCATTGCGCACCTGGACGACCGGCCCCTTGTCAATGAACAGCCCGGTGAGGTCGGTCGCTTCCGACAGCGAACCGCCACCGTTGTTGCGCAGATCAACGATCACGCCGTCGACCTTGTCGTGCTTGAGTTCGCCGAGCAGGCGCTCGACATCGCGCGTTGCGCTCTTGAAGTTCGCGTCGCCGCGACGGCGTGCATCGAAATCCTGGTAGAACGTCGGCAGGGAAATCACACCGACCCGGTGTACGCGATTGCCATCCTTGACCTCGATGATCGATTTTTTCGCGGCCTGCTCCTCGATACTGACTTTCTTGCGCGTCAGTGCGAGTGTCATGTGTTTGCCGTCGGGTCCGGCATCGGCCGGCAGCACTTCGAGCCGTACGACCGTGTCCTTGGGCCCGCGGATCTTCTCGACCACGTCGTCCAGACGCCAGCCGACCACGTCGGCAATCGGGCCGTTGCCGCCCTGACCGACGCCGACGATGCGATCACCGACCCCGATCTTGCCGGACAACGCCGCCGGCCCGCCCGGCACGATTTCCCGGATGGCCGTGTAATCGTCTTCGCGTTGCAGCACCGCACCGATGCCTTCGAGCGAGAGTTTCATCGCAATGTCGAAATTCTCGGCCGAACGGGGTCCCAGATAATTGGTATGCGGTTCGATCGACATCGCATACGAGTTCATGAAGGTCTGGAACACATCTTCGCTGTTGAGCTGATGCACGCGATCGAGATAATTCTGGTAGCGCTTGTCGAGCGTCTCGCGAATGTCCTTTACCGGTTTGTTGGCGAGCGCCAGGCGCAACCAGTCGTTCTTGATGCGCTTGCGCCACAAGTCGTCCAGATCGGCTTCGGATTTGGCCCATGGCGCCTTTTCGCGATCGAACTTGTAGGATTCGTCCTTGGTGAAGTCGAATCCCTTGGGCAACAGCGAACGCGCATACGCCACCCGCTCGGCGACGCGTTGCTCGTACAGGTTGAAGATCGCAAACGGCGCAGTCAGGTCCTGATCGTAGATCGCGTCGTCGAGTTGATCGCTATAGCCCTTGAACCGGTCGATGTCGGTCTGGGTGAAAAACAGCTTGTCGCCATCCAGCGCATCAAGGTACCGGGTGAAGATTTTTTCCGACATCGCGTCGTCGAGCGGCATCGGCTTGTAATGAAAACGCGTCAGAAAACGCGCGGCCCAGATACCGGCTTCGCCCTCGTCGCTGTTGGGTTTGAGCAACGGTGCGGAAGACGCCGGCGCCGGCTCGGCAACGACAGGCGCTCCGAACCAGACCGCCGGCAGCAGGGCAACAACAAGAGCAAGCAGGACTCGACGCATCAGTATTCTCCACGGGCCACTGCCCGCATGCAGGGATCAGGCGACTTCAACGTAACCGGCGGCGTACGCCATTTCATCAGCGTGATATGACGAGCGCACCATCGGCCCGGATGCCACATGCTGAAAGCCGAGCCGCTCGCCCAACCGGGCGATCGCCAGGAATTCTTCGGGCGTCCAGTAACGCAACACCGGATGATGATGCGGCGTCGGCTGCAAGTATTGTCCGACGGTGACCATATCGACAGCGTGAAGGCGCAGGTCGTTCAATGTCTGTTCCACCTGCGCCAGGGTCTCGCCGAGACCGAGCATGATGCCGGACTTGGTCGGAATGTCCGGATGGCGGTCCTTGAAACGCCGCAGCAGCGCCAGCGAGAAGTCGTAATCGGCACCGGGGCGCACCTGACGATACAGGCTGCGAACGGTTTCGACATTGTGATTGAACACGTCGGGCGGGTCGCCGTCGAACGCGCCCAGTGCTCGTTCCACGCGCCCCTTGCCGCGAAAATCCGGTGTCAGGATCTCGATCCTGATGCCAGGGTTTTCAAGGCGTACGGCGCGAATGCACGTGGCAAAATGGGCCGCGCCGCCATCCGGCAGGTCATCGCGATCAACCGAGGTGATGACGACATATTTCAGCCGCATGTCGCGAATCGTGCCGGCCAGGTGCGCCGGCTCCGACGCGTCGGGCGGTTTTGGCCGGCCGTGTGCAACATCGCAGAACGAGCAGCGTCGCGTGCAGACCTCGCCGAGTATCATGAACGTCGCCGTGCCCTTGCTGAAGCATTCGTGGATGTTCGGGCACGACGCTTCTTCGCACACCGTAACGAGACGGCTTTTGCGCAGTCGCGCTTTCAGATTCGCCACCGCGTTGCCGGGCGGAATGCGTACGCGTATCCAGGCCGGTTTGCGCAGTCGCGGCGCATCCGCGAATGCCGCGCGGTTGCGCGCGATCTTGTTTTCGCCGAGTTGTTTGTCGCCGACGGTGGTAACGGCGATGATTTTGGCGGATTCGGTCATACGCATCGAGCCGGCGCTTGCGCGCCGACGGCATAAGCAATGGGATCGGCAACCATCGGAGTCAATCCGAATTCACGGGCCAACTCGCCGACCAGGACATCCTGCACCGCGGCGAGCGATCCGGGGCCGCCCAAGTCTAACATCTGGGTGACGCGCAAGCCCTGGTAACCGCACGGATTGATGCGCTGGAACGGTTCGAGATCCATTGCCACGTTGAAGGCAAGGCCGTGAAACGTGCAGCCGCGGCGCACGCGCAGGCCGAGCGCGGCAATCTTGCTGCCGGCCACGTACACGCCCGGCGCCCCATCGCGGCGCTCGGCAACGATGTTCCAATGCTCGAGCGTGTCGATGATGGCCTGTTCGACGCGGCGCACCAGCTCACGCACCCCGACCCCGAGGCGGCGCAGATCGAGCAGGGGATAACCGACAATCTGGCCCGGCCCGTGATAGGTCACCTGTCCGCCACGATCGACCGCCAGCACCGGAATATCGCCCGGCGCCACGACGTGTTCCCAGCGACCCGCCTGACCGAGAGTAAATACCGGGTCGTGTTCGAGTACCCACAATTCATCGGCGGTATGCGCATCGCGCTGATCCGTGAAGGCCTGCATGGCCTGCCATATCGGCGCATAGGGCTGACGGCCGAGGCGCCGCACAAGCAGCTTCGTCATGCACCCGGCGTCGGCTGGTGTCGTTACAGTGTCCACCGGATGTCGGCGTCGGCGCGCAAGGCGGCGTGGGCGCGCTCAAGGGCCGCACGATCCGGGCAGGTGAAACTCACCGCAACGGCCACATAGTGCTTCTTCCTCGACGGCCGTTCCCTTTGGCTACCGGCCAGCACATTGATCCCCAGGTCCTGCAGTATGCCGGCGACGCGCGTCTCCAGTCCGGCGCCCGCGTTGCCCAGCACCGTGATCTCGAATACACCCGGAAACTGAAATCCCTGATCCGACTGTTTCGGCTTGATGTCGTCCAGATTCTTCATCATTGCGCAGCAGGTGCGGTGGAGACGGCTGACGCGGAGTCGCCTTTGAACCACATCCAGACGTCATCGTACAGGCGCTTGAAGAAACCGCCCGCGGGCTCATCGGCGAGCACGATCAGGGGACGCTCGATCAAGATCTTGCCGTCCAGAGTCACGTTGAGCTTGCCGACCTGCTGACCCTTGCTGAACGGGGCAACCAATTGCGCCGGCAGGTCCAGACTGGCCTTCAGTGCCTGGTAGCGCCCGCGTTGCAGGGTGACCAGCAGATCCTCGCCGAGACCGAGCGGCACGGTATTGCTCGCGCCCTTCCACAACACCGGATTGGCCAGTGCCTTGCCCGCCGCATACAGCTTGTGCGTTTCGAAGAAACGAAACCCGTAATTGAGCAGTTCCTGGTTGTCATCCGCGCGTTGCTTCTCGCTCGGTGCGCCCATGACCACCGCTATCAGACGCTGCTCGTCGCGTTTGGCCGAAGTGGCAAGGCAGTACCCGGCTGCACTGGTGTGTCCAGTCTTGATGCCGTCGACGCTGTTGTCGCGCCATAACAGTGTATTGCGATTGTGCTGGTTGATTCCGTTCCACTCGAAATCCTTGATCGCGTAGATCTTGTAGTCCTCGGGATAGTCGTGGATCAGCGCTCGCGAAAGCAGCGCAACATCGTGCGCCGTGGTGTAGTGATCGGGATTGGGCAGACCGCTGGCATCGACGTAGTGGGTGTGCTTCATCCCGAGCCTGGCCGCATATTGGTTCATCAGTTGCGCAAACGTCGCTTCCGAGCCGGCGACGTGCTCGGCCAGCGCGATCGCGGCGTCGTTGCCGGACTGAATGATCATGCCGTACTGCAGATCCTTGAGCGGCACCTTGCTGTTGAGTTTGAGGAAACTGGTCGATCCATCGGTGCCGGCGCCGCCGGCACGCCACGCATGTTCGCTGATAAAGACTTTGTCATCGCGATGGATCTTGCCTTGGGCAAGTTCGGCCGAGACGACATAGGACGTCATGATCTTGGTGATCGAAGCGGGCTCCACGCGCGCGTCGGCATTGTCCGACGCCAGCACCTGACCACTCGCATAGTCCATCAGGATCCAGCTTTTCGCGTCGATCGACGGCGGCGGCGGTACCGGCGCCGCAATAACCGGCGTTGGGGGCTGGCGCTGCGGCTGTGCCATCGACGATTGCCCGAACGCGGCAGGGGCAGCGAGGATTGCGAGGGCGAACAGGAAACTTTGCGGCAGCTTCATCGAATGGCCTGATTTCCGGTGTTGAGACAAGGGAATTGAAGATTGAGGAGACAAAATCCGAGGATGCAAGAGCGATGACGAAAACAGGCTAGGCCGGCAGCGATCGTCGGCAGTAGTCTACCGATTGTCGCAAGCGCAGGGGCAGCATCCGATCGTCTGCCCGCAATCCACCGCATTCGTCATCAGTTCCCAGTCACCTGTCATCCGGCATCTGAACAGTGACGCGCGGGACACCGAATCCGAGTTTGCGAATACGCGGCGACAGCGCATCGGCGGCGGCCACGTTGGCGAGGGGACCGACCCGCACTCGATGCAGCCTGCGGCCGTTGACTGCGGCGGTCTGTACCCGCACGCCGTCGATACCCGCACGTTCGAGCGCTCGCGCCAGGCGCTCGGCATTGCGTCGGTCACCGAAAGCGCCGAGTTGCAGATAGATGTGCGCCAAGGCGTGCCGGGATCCTTTGCCTGTGACCGCAGTTGACGTCGCCGGTTCCGCCTGTGGGTGCGCCGGATCGATCGCACGCACTTCCACCATGCCGGTGCCTCGGGGCCAGATCCCGATCTTCACGGCTGCGGCGTAGGACAGATCGATCAGGCGGTTTTCAACGAACGGTCCGCGGTCGTTGACCCGCACGACCACACTTTTGCCATTGGCAAGATTGGTCACACGCGCGTAGCTCGGCAGCGGCAAGGTCTTGTGCGCAGCCGTGAACGCGTACATGTCATAGGGTTCGAACGAAGATGTCATGAAACCATGGAACTTGTTGCCGTACCACGAAGCAATCCCTCGCTCGTCGTAGCCGACCGCCGTCGGCAACACATGGTAGGTTCGACCCAGAACACTGTAGGTCGACTTGTTGCCATAGCGGGAATGCGGTTCGACCTTGGGTACCGGTTCCGGAATCTTGCTGACGTCGATCGGTGACGCGCGTGGTCCGTCGTCGCGATCCTGACGGTAGCGCCGCGATTGCGGCAGGCTCGTCTCATGCGCGGGGATGGCCTCATCGCGCCCGTTATCGGGATGTGATGGATGGGGTCGCGAACGCGGACCGGCGCAGGCGCCGAGCAGCAACGCCGTCGATCCGCTCAGCAACCAGCGACCAGCGGCATTCACGGATCGGGTTCCGCCACGCCGCGTGCGACCGCCGAGGCCAGTTGCCACACCGCCATCGAATACAACGGACTGCGGTTGTAGCGGGAAATCACATAGAAGTTCCGGAAGGTCAGCCAGTATTCGATCCCGTGTTCCCCGTCGAGCGTCACCAGGGTAGTCAGGGCGCCGGGGTCCGTACGGGCAAGTGGTGCATAGCCCCAGCTTTCCATTTGTTCGATCGGATAGACCGGTTCGAGCCCGTCCGGGTCGATCGCGCGCCGTCCGAATTGTGCCGGCTGTGCGCGAACGGCCACCGGAGTGCCGTCCTGCCAGCCGAATTCATGGAAGTAATTGGCCACGCTGGCAACCACATCGGGCAGCGAATTCCACAGATCGATTGTGCCGTCGCCATCCTCGTCGCGGGCGTACTTCGCGATGCTGCTCGGCATGAACTGGACCCAGCCCATCGCCCCTGCGTAGGAACCCTTGAGCTCGTCGATCGGATAGGCAAGATGATGGTCGCCGAGCAGGAACAACTCGCGCAATTCGCCGCGAAAGAAATCGGCACGCGGCGGATAGTGGAACGCCAGCGTGGTCAACGCATCGAGCACGCGATAACTGCCGACGATGCGCCCATAGTTGGTTTCGACGCCGAGAATCGCGACGATGATTTGCGGGGCCACCCCGTATTCCAGACTCACGCGTTCGAGCAGCGCACGATTGTCGCGATAGAACGCAATACCGTCGGCGATGCGCTTGTCGTTGACGAAAATCGGACGATAATCCTTCCATGGCTTCGCTTCGGCCGGACGCATCATGGCCGCGATGATGCCGGGCTGAACCTCGGCCTCGGCGAGCATGCGCAGAATTTCGCGCTCCGACAACCCGTCCTCGCGCGCAAGACTGGCCGCGAACGCGGTTTCAGCTGGGGAAATCTGCGCTGGACCGGTCGTGGTCGATGTCGCTGCCAAGACGCGCGCGCTCGACGCGGCAAGCATGAGTACCGGCACCAGCGCCGCTGTCACAAGCAGGCGATAGGCCGCCATGACGGCGCGGCGTATCGACGGCCCCGCTACCGGTTGCAAGAGGGATTGCGGGCTTCGGCATGACACGCGCTTAATCTACCACGCCGATATGCGGCGATGCGCAGCAACCCGGCGCGCGAGTCCTTTTCGGATGCGGGTTCACGGCCACGGCATCGCGGGCAACCGGGCAGCGGAGCGCTGACATGCCGCCACCACGAATGCTTCGAGCCCGCGAATTGCCGATGCGTCGTCGAACAACGCGCCAACTCCGGCGATCAAGCGGCCGCGCAACGACGCGCGTCGGTCGGCATCCCCGCACAATCCTTTCACTGCATCGACGTACGCGTTTTCGTCGGCCGCGATCAACTCCGGCACGCCGGCCAGCCGCAGCATCGCCGCGGTCTGACGACCGCGCAGCATGGGCCCTTCGAGCGTGACAATCGGGGTGCCGACGCTCAATGCGTCGAGGCTGGTCGATCCGCCCGAAAACCATGGCGTGTCGAGCACGACGTCAGCCTTCGCAATGCCGGCGATGAAATCGGCGTGGGATTGATGCGGCAGGAAAACGACGTCGCGATCCGGCGACAATCCGTGAGCGAGCAGCGTCGGTGCCAACCGACGTCGATATCGCTCGCCCAGTGCCGTCGCGCGATCGAAAAAAACGACGCGGGCGCCACTCGCGACCAGCACGCGCACCAGCAAGTGATCGAACGCCGGCACCAGCTTGATCAGATTCTGCAGACACAGCACAAGCGGGCGCCCATCGCGCAGCGCTTCGAACCAACGATCATCCCCGGGAATCGGTGGTCGCTCGGGCTGCGTACCCAGACCAGGCAAACGCACCAGCGTCTCGCGGTAGTGAGCATCCGCGTTTTCCGGTTCGAGTGCGGCACCGCTCAGGAAGTAATCGATCGCCGGCATGCCGCTTGTCACTGGATGTCCGTAGGTGGCGCATTGCACGGGGGCGAGCCTCAGCGCAGCCAGCACCTGCTGCGCCGGATCCATGCCGATATCCAGATGGATCAACACGTCGAGTTCGGCTTCGCGGATATGTTCCGCAGTCTGCGCCGGATTCGCGAAAGACGAGCTGAAATGATCGATGCTCGAGGCAATCCGCTTGCTGACCGCATCACTGGCCGGCCCGGTGTTCCAGCCGAATACCTCGAAGCGACCGCGGTCGAGACCGGTAACGAGACGGCCGAAGAATCGGGTGACCGAGTGCTCGGTCAGATGGCTGCTGACGAAGCCGACGCGAGTGCGATCGCCGTGCGCTAGCGCCCGCCATGGCACCATTTGCGTGAATGCCGGCGAGACGCCGTTCAACACGCGCTGCACGACGTCCCCGAAACGACATTGCAAAACGGTGTTGTCGCATGGTTGGTAGTGCAGATGAAAAGGTGTCACGGTGGCCGCTGCTTCGTACGCGGCCAGTTGCCCGGCCTCTTCGTCCAGATCGAGGCCCTTTGCGACACGCTCGAGCCCGTCACCGAACCGCCGGCGTGCCGTTTCAACATGCGTTTCATCGGCATAGATCGCCGGCAGGGCCAGTTCCGCCAGCCAGCGAATGCGTTCGAAGCCGGGCCGCCTTCGCGCGACATCGACAAACAGTGCCACCGCTTCGTCATGGTCGCCGCGCTCATGCAGCGCGAGCGCCAGCTCCGCGCGTGCGTCGGCGTCGTCCGGGGCCAGTTCAAGTGCCTTGCGCAGCGTGGGAACCGCGATGCGCAAATCGTGCTGCATACGCGCGGCGATGCCGGCGATACGCCACCAGCGCGGCTGTACCGGATCGCGTTCGATCGCCCGTTCGGCCGACTGCCGCGCCTCGGCATAACGGCCCAATTCGAGCATCACCTGCGCGAGTTGCCCAAGGGCGTCGGCCGGACATGGAACCGATCTGCAGGCCTGGACAAGTAGTGCCAGCGCGTCAGTCGGCCGATGCTGCCGGCGCAGCACGTCGCCGAGATTGACCAACGCGTCGATATGTCCGGGCACGTGCGCGAGGGCCTGACGGTATGTCACGCCGGCCTGATCCAGGTCACCTTGTGCATCGAGCAACGAGCCAAGCATGAGCAACGCCTGCACATCACCCGGCTGCGTTGCGAGAATTCGACGGCAAAGGGAAACAGCCTGCGCGTATTGCTGCCGCTGCTGGTGTACCAGCGCGAGATCGTGCAGCGTCGCCAGTCTGCCCGGTTCGGCTTCGAGCGCCTTGCGGTAGTGACGCATCGCAAGCGCGGCATTGCCGCGCTCGAATGCCACGCGACCGAGCCGATGCCACGCCTCGGCGCATTGTGGATCGAGTTTGACCGCGCGCCGGTAGTGGCTTTCGGCCAGACCCAACTCACCGGCGTCGCAATAGGCCGCGGCCCTCCGCATCTGCTCGGCAAGCAGATCGGGCGGGCGGTTCATGCCCGGCAGCTCCCGGCACAACCGGACACGGTCCGGAGCGACGACGACGCGCAGCGCCTGGAGCCGCTCACATCGCAACCATCTTGCGGTGCGCGTGTATCGACATCAACACGCCAAATCCGCAAAGCAGCGACACCGCCGAACTGCCGCCGTAGCTGATCAGCGGCAGCGGCACTCCAACTACGGGAAGAATGCCTGTGACCATGCCGCCGTTGACGATTACGTACACAAAAAACGCCATGCTGATCGCGCCGGCAAGCAACCGCGAATAGGTGTCTTTGGCATTGCTCGCGATCCACAGGCAGCGGCCTATGATCAAAACGTAGAGCGCGAGCAGTAGCAGCACACCGATCAGCCCCCACTCCTCGGCGAACACCGAAAAGATGAAATCGGTGGTGTGTTCAGGCAGAAATTCGAGGCGCGACTGTGTGCCATGGTGCCAGCCCTTCCCCCACACTCCGCCGGAGCCGACCGCGATTTGCGACTGAATGATGTGCCAGCCGGTGCCGAGCGGGTCGGCTTCGGGATTGAACAACATGCGAATGCGATCTTTCTGGTAGCCGTGGAGGAAATGCCATCCGACCGGCACCGCAGCGGCGAAAGCGGCGCACAACGCGCCGATGCGCCACCATGCAAGACCCGAGAGAAACACCGCAAACGCACCGCTCGCAACGACCAGCAGCGCGGTACCGAGATCAGGCTGCTCCGCGATCAGCGCTGCGGGTATTGCGATAAGCACAAGGACGCCGCCCAATGCCACCCAGCCCGGCGGTAACGCACGCCGGTTGAGATACCAGGCGACCATCATGGGCATGGTCAGTTTGAGCAGTTCGGAGGGCTGAAACCGCAGTATTCCGAGATCCAGCCAGCGGTATGCACCGCGGCCCTCGCCGAGCAGCGCCACGACCACCAGCAACGCAACACTCGCCGCATACAACCATGGCGACCAGGTCCTGAGCACCCTCGGTGGCACACGCGAGATAAGCACCAGCAGCAGGCCGCCGAAAACGACGCGCAGGGCCTGGTTCATCGTTTGCGAACGATTGAGATCGTTCGCGCTGTACAGGGTGACAATACCGATTACGGCAAGCATGAACAGCGCACCGACCAAAGGCATGTCCAGCCGCGGTTTGCGCAGCAACCCGCGAACGCGATAGTGCAATTCGCGCAGGGCGTCGTCGATCACGGCGATGCTCCGGCAACGCGCGACTGATCACCCGCCAGCCAGGCATCGAGAATCTGACGCACGACCGGCGCGGCGTCGTGCGCACCGGTATGTCCTGCTTCGAGCACGACGATCACCGCAATGCGTGCCGCGTCGGCGGGGGTGAACGCCTCGAACAACACCTGATGGCGTTCGATTGCCACCTGCATGATGTTTTCCCAGGCTTCGCCGGTGCGCGAATAGCGCTCGGCGGTACCGGTCTTGCCGGCGATTACATACGGGAAGCCGTTACCGATGCCGCGCGCGGTGCCATGTTCGCCGTTGGCGGCGGCAACCATGCCCTGCTGTACCGCCACCCAGTCCGCCGGCTTGTCGATGATGTTCACCGGCGCAGGCGAGGGATCCTGCTGCGGCACCTTGCTGCCGGTGCCGCGTTGCACCGCTTGCAGCAAATGCAGGTGATGCGGCACACCCTTGTCGGCCAGAGTCGCGACCGCCTGCGCGAGTTGCAATGGCGTGACCACCCAATACCCCTGACCGATGCCCGCAATGACGGTCTCCCCGGGATACCAGGGCTGATTGAAGCGCTCGCGTTTCCATTTCCGCGAGGGAAGCACTCCATCGCTCTCGCCGATCAGATCGATCCCGGTCGGCCGGCCGAAGCCGAGCTTGACCATGTACCCGCTCAAGCGATCGATGCCCATGTCGAGCGCGAGCGAATAGAAATACGTATTGACCGACTGCGCGATGGCCTGCACCAGATCGACACGTCCGTGACCGCCGCGCTTGTCGTCGCGGTAGGCGCGTGACTGCCCCGGAATGAAAAACTGGCCGGTCGACAACACCGTGTCCTGCGGCGTGCGAAGACCCAGTTCGAGACCGGCAAGCGCCATGAATGGCTTCACGGTCGAGCCTGGCGCGTAGCCGCCGGTAAGCGCCCGATTGAGCAGCGGCTTGTCCACCGCACTGAGCAGCGCGGCATAGTCGGCACGACTGATGCCGTTGACGAACAGATTGGGATCGAAACCCGGCACGCTGACCATGGCCAGCACCTCGCCGTTGCGCGGGTCAACCGCGACCGCCGCTCCGGGGCGGCCCGCGAATGCATCGAATGCCGCTTCTTGAAGATGCGCATCGATGGTCAGATACAGGTTTTCGCCGGCTTTCGGTACGACGCGCTCGAGAACGCGCAGCGGTCGGTGATCCGCGTTGACCTCGACCTGTTCGTACCCGGGAGTGCCGTGCAGGAGCCCCTCGTAATAGCGCTCGATGCCGGTTTTGCCGATATGGCTGGTGCCCTCGTAAAGACCGCGATCGAGATGCTCCAGATCGTCGGCATCGATTCGCCCAACGTAGCCGACCACATGCGAAAAATACATGCCGAACGGGTAGTAGCGGGTCAGATAGGGCACTACATCGACGCCCGGAAAGCGCCAGCGATTCACGGCAAAGTGGGCGATCTCCTCTTCCGACAGTTTCAATCGCAATGGCACGCTTTGAAAGGACCGCTTGCTCTTGCGCAATGCGTTGAAATGATCGATATCATCGTCGCTCAACGGGACGATCTTGCGCAGCCCCTCAAGCGTGGCTGCCATGTCGTCGACCTGCTCGGGCGTCACTTCGAGCCGATACGCCGCAATGTTGTCGGCCAGCAATACGCCATTGCGGTCGTAAATCAGTCCGCGTGCAGGCGCCAGCGGCCGGGTCAGGACGCGGTTGGCGTCCGAACGCGCACTGAACTCGCTGTGCCGCATGACCTGCAGGTAGTAAAACCGCGCGCAAAGACCGAACAGACAAGCGAGGATGATGCAGAATCCGGCCAGCGCGCGCCGCCGAAACTGCTCCGCCTCCTGGCGAGTGTCCTTGAGTGGCTTCGGGTTCACGACTCGCGCGTTCGCAGACGCATGCGCAGATCGTCAAACAGCAGGAAGACGAAAGGCCACGCCAGTGCACCGACGATTGGCGCGAACCAGAAGCTGGGTTGCGGCATCGGGTCGCCGGCGAAGCCGCGCACCATCAGTGTCACGACACGATCGTTGAGCAGCAGTGCAAACACTGCGAGGATCTGTTGCCACATCGGAAAGAAGCGAAGTCGCGCACGAAAGCGAAGCACGATGAAGGCCAGCACGACCAGACGCATCGCCTGTTCGCCAAACAGTTCACCGTTCAGTATGTCGCCGGCCAGGCCAAGCAATAGAGCGAAGCCAAGACCGACACTTTCGGGCACCTCGAGGGCCCAGTAGACAAGCACCAACGCAAGCCAATACGGCTTGTACGGCAACAGCTGTTGTGGCAATGGCATCAGTTGCAACAGAAACGCCAATGCAATGGTGCCGGCGAACAACCAGCTCTGGATGCGCAGGCGATTCACGGTAGCGAGCTGCCGGATGGCGGAGCCGTCACCGGCACATGGTTTGCCGGATCCGGCGGCGGTCCGGTTTCTTCAACCGGTGCAGGCGGACCGAACGGCTCGGCTTGGTCGCGCAGCAACAGAACGTCGCTGCTTCGATCGAGTGCGGCCGCTGGTGTAACGATGGCGGCGGCAAACAGACCGCTTGTATTGTTCTTCACCTCGCGAACCGTTCCGACCGGGAATCCCGCCGGGAAGCGCCCGCCAAGTCCTGAACTGACCAGGCTGTCGCCGACCTTGATGTCGGCGCTGATCGGTATATTGGGCAGATCGAGGTGATCGATCGCACCACTGCCGTAAGCAATTGTCCGCAAGCCGGTACGCTCAACGACAACCGGGATGGCGTGGTTGGGATCGGTGATGAGCATCGCGACCGACGTGTTCGGCAGAGTTTCGACGATTTGGCCCATGATGCCGTGCGCATCGATGACCGGTTGGCCCACGCTCACCGATTGATTGCTGCCTGCATCGAGCACGACGCGATGCCGGAACGGATCGAGATCGATGTCGATCAGGCGCGCAAACTGCACGCTTAGACCGAGGTTCTTCTGTGCGTCAAGCAGTCCCTTCAGCCGCGTGTTCTGCCTTGCCAATGCGGCCGCTCGATTGAGACGCGCCTGCGCGAGCAGCAATGCCGCGCGCAACTGCCGGTTTTCGGTCGCCAGCTCGCTTTGCGAAACTACAGCCGTACGCGTTGCCCGGGCGACATCCGCGGGCAGCGCCGCCAGCCGGTACACCGGTTCGATCGCGGAACTGGCGTATTGACGCAGCGACACTAGATAGTGTCCGCGATGATCCGTGACCATCAGCGTTGCGGTGATCGCAAGATAGCCGATCAGGCGCAATGTACTCGCTGTCCCCTCGGTGAACAGCGGTGCATTTTCGTTGCGCGCCATGACCACGATTTACGCCAGTGCCGTTTACTCCGGCGAAAAAAAGTCGCCGCCGTGACGATCGATCAATTCGAGTGCGCGACCGCCACCGCGCGCGACACAAGTCAGCGGATCGTCGGCGACGTGTACGTGCAAGCCGGTTTCTTCGGAAACCAGACGGTCGAGGTCGCGTAGCAAGGCACCGCCGCCGGTCAACACGATGCCCCGCTCGGCGACGTCGGAACACAATTCCGGAGGTGTCTGTTCGAGTGCGCTCTTGACTGCGCTCACAATGCCCGACAGGGGCTCGTGCAACGCCTCGAGAATCTCGTTCGAATTGATCGTGAACATGCGCGGGACACCTTCGGCGAGATTGCGCCCCGATACCTCCATTTCGCGGACTTCGGGTTGCGGAAATCCGCAACCGATTTCCATCTTGATACGTTCCGCTGTCGATTCGCCGATCAACGTACCGTGGTTGCGGCGTACGTAGTTGATTATTGCTTCGTCGAAACGATCTCCGCCGATGCGTACCGACTGCGAGTAAACAATGCCATTAAGCGAGATCACCGCGACCTCGGAGGTACCACCCCCGACATCGAGTACCATTGCCCCGCGCGCTTCGTGGACCGGAATACCTGCGCCGATCGCCGCGGCCATCGGCTCCTCAATCAGAAAGACGTCGCGCGCACCCGCACTCTCGGCCGACTCCTTGATTGCGCGTCGCTCGACTTGAGTCGAACCGCAAGGTACGCAGACCAGAACGCGCGGACTTGGCCGGAACATGCGCGCACGATGCACCTGCTTGATGAACTGCTTGAGCATCTCCTCGGTCATCGAGAAATCGGCGATCACACCGTCCTTGAGCGGCCGAATGGTCACGATGTTTCCGGGTGTGCGGCCAAGCATCCGCTTGGCTTCGCCGCCGACGGCCGCAACACTGCGCGGCCCGCCGGCGCCGCGATCCTGACGTATCGCAACCACTGACGGTTCATTGAGCACGATGCCTTGTCCACGCACATAGATCAGCGTATTGGCAGTGCCCAGATCGATCGAGAGATCGTTGGAAAAGAGTCCGCGTAGGCCTTTGAACATGTTCTCGGCACGAGCCTTGGAATATTGAAAGAGAGAAATTGCGGTCCGGACCTTGCTGATGAATCTTTACCGAATCCGCGTGAGATGCGCTTGTCACGCTAACAGGAAATCGCGCTGCGCGGAGCGCGCGATGGCAGCCGACCCGATTGCAGGCGCACCGGCCATCGGGTGCCGCGCCAGCGCATATCAACGCCGCGCGCTAGTCTAGACAGCGCCCCGGGCGCAGGCAAGAACGAAAAGGTTAAGAAAGCCTTCCGTACCACGGCCTGTTGCCCGGACTCTCGGCCATCTCGACCGATCTGCGACAATGGCGCGAAACCGTGGGTTCGATGCCCGGACATTGGGCCTGCATTTGTCAAGTTTCCCAATACAAGGACCCGCTCGAACATGTCTGCACTGATATGCGGCTCGCTCGCGTATGACACGATCATGGTGTTCCCGGACCAGTTCAAGAAGCACATTCTTCCCGACAGGGTCCACATGCTCAACGTATCGTTTCTGGTTCCGCGCATGCGTCGCGAACTCGGCGGTTGTGCCGGCAATATTGCCTACAACCTGAAGTTGCTCGGCACCGACCCGATCCCAATGGCAACCGTGGGCCAGGACTTCGGCCCCTATCGGGAGCACTTCGAAGCATGTGGAATACGTCTCGATTGCATCAAGGAACTGCCCGACGTCTTCACCGCACAAGCGTTCATCACTACCGATCTCGACAACAACCAGATCATCGCATTCCACGCCGGCGCGATGATGCGATCCCACGAGAATCACGTGCACGATGTGAAGGGGGTAACGTTCGGCATCATCGGTCCGGATGGGCGCGAAGCCATGTTGCAAAACGCCCGTGAGTTTTCCGAGGCAGATATCCCGTTCATATTTGACCCGGGCCAAGCGATGCCGCTGTTCAGCGGCGATGAGTTCCGCACATTCGTTGAATGGGCGGATTACGTCACGGTCAACGACTACGAATCCAACGTACTGCAAGAGCGCACCGGCTGGACAGCCGAGCAGATCACCAGCAAGGTGAAGGCATATGTCGTTACGCGTGGACCGGACGGCTCGCTGATCCACACATCCGACTCGCTATTCGAGATCCCGCCGGCCCACGAGCGTCGTGTTTCCGATCCAACCGGTTGTGGTGACGCCTACCGCGCAGGATTGATTTTCGGGATCATGAAAGGGATGGATTGGCCTACGACGGGGCGCATCGCATCACTTATGGGCGCGCTCAAGATCGAACATCCGGGAACCCAGAACCAGCGCTTCACCTACGCCGAATTTGCCGACCAGTTTCGTCAGCAATTTGGCTATTCGCTGAAATGACCCCATGAAAAGCGAACGGCCACCGTTTGGGTGGCCGTTCGCTTGGTGCAAAGGCCCCTGGCGGTGACCTACTCTTGCATGGCTTGAGCCACACTACCATCGGCGCGGGTGCGTTTCACTGCCGAGTTCGGGATGGGATCGGGTGGGACCACACCGCTATTGCCGCCAGGGAATCGGTGGAGACAGCGCAAGTTGAGAAGTGCGGCCAGGGATGGCCGCTTTCCTCCGCGAAAGGATTCGCCTTTCGAAAAGCGCGGTCACCAATGACCACAGCTCTTGCGAAGTGATGCGCCGGTCTCGCTTGGGGGCTTGGGACGTAACAAGGTTTGATTCTTCCGCCCGACGTCTCGTCGAGGCCGCTCCTTGGAGAAGGGCAGCCTGGATGGCCGCTTTGGCTTCTCGCAAAGGAACTTGCGTGTAAACAAAACAACTTGGAGTTATATGGTCAAGCCGCACGGATCATTAGTATCGGTTAGCTCGGCATTACTGCGATACACACCCGACCTATCAACCACGTAGTCTTCATGGTTCCTTCAGGGGCCTTGTGGCCCGGGAGGTCTCATCTTGAGGCGCGCTTCCCGCTTAGATGCTTTCAGCGGTTATCGCTTCCGACCATAGCTACCCGGCAGTGCCACTGGCGTGACAACCGGAACACCAGAGATTCGTCCACTCCGGTCCTCTCGTACTAGGAGCAGCCCCTCTCAAACATCCAACGCCCACGACAGATAGGGACCGAACTGTCTCACGACGTTCTGAACCCAGCTCGCGTACCACTTTAAATGGCGAACAGCCATACCCTTGGGACCTGCTTCAGCCCCAGGATGTGATGAGCCGACATCGAGGTGCCAAACTCCTCCGTCGATGTGGACTCTTGGGAGGAATCAGCCTGTTATCCCCGGCGTACCTTTTATCCGTTGAGCGATGGCCCTTCCATACGGGACCACCGGATCACTAAGACCAACTTTCGTTCCTGCTCGACTTGTCTGTCTCGCAGTCAAGCACTCTTATGCCTTTGCACAAACCGCGCGATTTCCGACCGCGCTTAGAGTACCTTTGTGCTCCTCCGTTACTCTTTGGGAGGAGACCGCCCCAGTCAAACTACCCACCATACACTGTCCCCGACCCGGATAACGGGCCTGGGTTAGAACCTCGAACAGGTCAGGCTGGTATTTCAAGGTTGGCTCCACGACGACTGGCGTCGCCGCTTCAAAGCCTCCCAGCTATCCTACACAGACATGTTCAAAATTCAGTGCAAAGCTGTAGTAAAGGTGCACGGGGTCTTTCCGTCTAGCCGCAGGTACACTGCATCTTCACAGCGATTTCAATTTCACTGAGTCTCAGGTGGAGACAGCGCCGCCATCGTTACGCCATTCGTGCAGGTCGGAACTTACCCGACAAGGAATTTCGCTCGATTACTCCTAACTGTTTCCAGAAAGGTCGGACTTTATCTTGAGCATCCTGTGTTCATT
>JBAUWF010000097.1:0-26385 GCA_049583635.1 Rhodanobacteraceae bacterium | reverse complement strand
ACAACGCGAAGGTCGGCGTCTGTCGCGGCGATTGATGGGCGAAGATTTTCGGGAACAGCCCACTCTTGCCGAACTGGAACGGAATCTCCGCGCACAGCAGCGTCCAGCCGTTGAGCGCGCCGAAGCAGCTGACCGCGGCGAACAATGCAAACCAGTGCGCAACCGACGAACCCCAGAACAGGCTCGCGACATCGGCGAACGGCGCATTGGAATGCGCAAGCTGGTCGCTGGGAATCAGCAGCAGGACGGTCGTGCTGGCGATGATGTAGACGGTCGCCGCTATCGCGGTTCCGACAAGGCTGGCACGCGCAATCGTGCGCGCCGGATCCTTCACCTTGTCAGCCGCCACCGCCGCCGATTCCATTCCGCACAATGCAAACAACACCAGGGTCGCCGCTGCAGTCACCGCGTTGAGGTTGAACTTCGACGACGCGAGATGAGCGCTGTTCAAATGGCTGCTGCCGTTCAACGCCAGCCACACGCCGAGGCCGACCACCCCGAGCAACGGAACCAGCTTGAGAACCGTTGTGACGATTTGCAGCTCGCCCGCGGCACGCGTGCTCCACGCATTCACTGCGGCCAGCAGCCAGACGATCAACACGGTGACGATCGCCGACGCACCGCGCTGCTCGGCGATCCAGGGCAACAGATTGCTCAGATAGCTCACGCCTGCGGTGGCGATCGCCGCATTGCCGATCCACAGCGAAATCCAGTATGTCCAGAGCACCACGAAAGCAGGCATGTCGCCGAATGCCATCCGCGTGTAGGCGTATGGCCCGCCGGCCTCGGGAAAGGCGCGGCTCAATCCACCGAACACCATCGCCAGCGCCAGCGCCCCCGCACAGGTCAGCAGCCACGCCCACACACTGTTCAATCCGTACGGTGCGAGCGAGGCCGGCAGCAGGAAGATGCCCGAGCCGATGATGTTGCCGACGACCAGGGCCACGCACATCCAGAATCCGAGTTGCCGCGCGCTGGACGTTGGCATGGCGATCCTTCAGGAGTTGCCGTTGGCGTGTTGCGTACCGCAGAGTAAGTGATTAAAGGGGACGCGGCTAATCAAACCCGGAAAACGGGGGGGTCGGGTTCACTTATTGCTGCGGAGCGCGTTAGTAACTGAACATGCCCCCGTTCGCTAGGCCCCGTTCGCTAGTAGAGACGCGGCTGGCCATACAATGGACTGAGTGTGGTGACGATCGTGTTCAGCTCCGACAATTTTCTCGAGGGTCCGACGCAGGTGGCCGAAGTAAGCGCCAATGTTTTTGGGCAGCCGCCGATTGGGCCAAGCATTGCCGCGCATTGGGAGGACAGTCGCCATGAGTAGAGAAGACTACATAGCCATCGCTGCTCGGCTGTTCGCCGTGTACATCGTCTTTGCGACTGTCCTGCAGATTCCAGCAGCCGTCGAGACGCTGTCACACGATCAGGGCATAGGTTGGGCAGGGCTGTATGCGCTGGTTCTCCTGGTGAGTCTGGCGATCTGCGCATTTCTTTGGCTTTTCCCGCTGACAGTCGCTCGAAAGCTGTTGCCGGTAATGAAGGAGCCGCGATCTGAGCAATCAATCAACGCCTCGATCGGCCTCTCTCTCGGGCTCACGCTCATTGGAGTTTGGTTTCTTGCCCAAGGCGCCATGAGGTCAATCTATTGGCTCGCTTTGATTGTGTGGACAAAGCAACAGAACGAGCAGACTGGTTTCCTGTGGAGACCCAGTCAAATTGCTTCGATGGCCACGACCGTCTTTGAGCTTGGGGCAGGGGCGTCGCTAATCCTCGGCAGCTCAGGGCTGCGGCGGCTCATCTACAAACTCCGCTACGGCGAGCAATGATGCGTCGCGAGGCACATAGGGTCCACGTCGTGCACGGGCAACAGCTCGACGCGCCGCTTCTCTCCGGCGTCAGGCCGCTGTTGCAGCAGGAGGCTACTTGTGACTCTTGAACTTCAGATGCTCGGCTACAGTGCCTTGCTTGGCCTCGTTCAAATCATCCTCGCATCGCACACCGCCAGCTTTCAACGCGGCTATCGCTGGACTGCGGGCTCCCGAGAAGAGACAGTGGCTCCGCTCACCGGGGCAGCGCATCAATTTGCTCGGACGCTGGCGAACTTTCTTGAGACCTTTCCGTTGTTTGCCGCACTGGTACTGGCGGCACATGTCGCAAACCGAGAGGGCGCGCTGACGTTTTGGGGCGTCCAACTCTATTTTTGGGCTCGCCTGGCTTATGTTCCGCTGTACGGCGTGCGTGTTGTCCGCTCGCTGGTCTGGGACGTCGCCGCCGCGGGCATGATTTTGGTCGCTGTCGCTCTGCTGTGGCCGGGCTCGCCATGAGGCAGCGGCCTGACAATTTCGCAGGAGACTTCCCGCCAACGCCACGCGCGTGACGCTTTTGCCCTGAGCTTGCGGGCCGATGTCATCGTGTTGTCCTTGTTGCTGCGTCGTGCGTTCCAGTGCTTGCGGTGTTCAACGATTGCCGGACTGCATTTGCGTAAACGGTCTTGTTGCATCGGTGGTGCTGGTGCGGACCAGAGTATGAACTGCGTCCGGAGACCTCTCTCATTCATCGGTGTCGTCGGGGTCCGGGGATCGGCCGAAACACGTTTGGACGTCCATCTGGTTGGTCAAGTTCTCCGCGGGTGGGTCTGACCCGTTGCTACGGTTTTGTGTCGACGTGGAACCGTGCGCGGGCAACCACTCGACGCGGTGTCCGGCACGCGCAATGCGCCGTGTCCGGTGATGTGCCGATCCGCATGCTTCCATCGCCACACCCAATGGATCGCGGTTGTCGAGCGTTTTCAACCGGCGTCGCTCGAGAATGCGCGCATCGGCATCGGCAAAGGCGAGCTCGAACACAGTCCTTGGCAAGGTCGATCGCAAACCGTGGAATCAGCGGCGGATTTGGGCGTAGCATGCATGGCGGACTGCTCTCGTGATCCCGTGTCCTGATGGAAGCATCCGTCTGGCTCGTCGAAGCCGTGTGGTGACACGCGGGGAGTCCATTCGATCACTCGAGTCGAGGCGCTACGTTGCGGCGTTCGCCTCAGCTCAAACGACAGGCTCCTCATGAAGTCAGTCCGCGGCACCTTCCTGTTCGTTCTTGCGCTGGCGTGTGCCGCGATCTTCGTCTTCGTCACCAGCGCCGGCTTGCCCCCGCTCGTTGCGGCGCACTTCGACTCCTCGGGCGCACCCAATGGTTTCATGCCCCGGTCGGTCTACGTCGGATTTGTCCTCGCGCTGATCGTTGGCGCACCGCTCCTGCTCGTGCTCCCGCTCTACTTCGCCTCGTCCGGATCGGGCGCAAGGCTGAATCTCCCGCGCAAGGACTACTGGCTTCACCCTGAACGTCGTGCTCGAACGGTTGCGTATCTCAGGGAGCAAGCTCAGGTGTTTGCCATACTCGTGGTGTGCTTCCTGGCCTACGTCCATTGGCTCGTCGTCGGCGCAAACATGCGCCAGCTACCGCGTCTGTCCCCGGACGCGATGTTGGCCGGGCTGGCGGTATTGGCCGTCGCCGTGGTTGCCTGGCTTGCACTGCTGTTTCGCCATTTCAAGAGAGGAACCTGACCGTTCGGTCGAGGCGAGGCGAGCGTTCCTTTGGTCACCCCGGCCCGCATCGGCTGCATCGCGACTTGGTGTAATCTTCGACAGTGGGCTTTGCCGCTCATTGGCACCCGTAGGGGCTCGGACTCGCCATGAACACCCGAACCAGCCTTTCCGACACACTTGGACACCCGACTGCATTTCTTCCATTCGCGATGTCGCTTGTCGCTCTTGGAGTCGTGCTGACGCACATCGTGCTGTTCGGGACGGCGCGTGAGCCGGACGAGGGCGCAGCCGCACACCTGTGGCAGCTGCTCATGGCCGGACAGCTGCCGATCGTCCTTTTCTTTGCGATCAGGTGGCTGCCACGGGCGCCACGCTGCGCGTTGCCGGTCCTCGCGCTGCAAGCAGCCGCAGCCGTCGCGGCGCTTGCACCGGTTTACTTTCTCCATTGGTAAACCAAGGTCCGACAAGGCGATGCAGCGAGCCGCTGGCGGCTCCGCGCGTTCAACAACCTCGATGTTGCCCGGCACTGGACTTCGCCCGACCCGGTCGAATGCGCCGCCTTCGGCTGGTCAGCAAATCATGTCACCCGGAGTGTTCAGCAACTTTGTAGCATGCGAAGAAACCAGACTTGCCGGTCAGCATGCGCACAGCAATCGTCGCGGATATCCACGGTAACCGGACAGCGTTCGAAGCTGTCCTGGCTGATGTTCGCCGCATGTCCCCCGACCTCGTCCTGCACGGCGGGGATCTGGCTGACGGCGGGGCGAGTCCGATCGAGATTGTGGATCACATTCGGGACCTCGGCTGGCGCGGTGTTGTTGGCAACACCGACGAGATGCTCTTCCGGCCGGAAGCATTGCGGGAATTCGCGTCCGGGCACCCCAATCTGCAGGAGCTCTTCCATTCGATCGAGGAAATGGCGGCGGCAACTCGTGAAGCACTCGGAGAAGAACGCCTCGCGTGGTTGCAGGAACTGCCACGGTCCCTGATACATGACGGCATGGCACTGGTGCATGGTACGCCGCAGAGCCCATGGCGCGCGCCATCCCCAGAAGCCACCGACGCCGAGTTGGAGTCCATTTACCGGTCGCTTGGACAACCGGTCGCCGTCTATGCGCACATCCACAGGCCGTTCGTGCGAAGACTCCCGGAGCTTACCGTCGCCAACACCGGCAGCGTCGGACTTTCCTACGATGGCGATCGCAGGGCGTCGTATCTCCTCGTTGATGGTGCGTCAATGGAAATTCGTCGCGTCGAGTATGATGTCGCCAAAGAGGTACGGAACCTGTGTTGCTGCAGCCTTCCCCATGCGGCGTGGGTGATGCGGCTCGTGGAGACCGGTTCATTTCAGATGCCCTGACGTATTTCGAAACCACCGTGCAGGGAACAGCTCACGGTACCGCCACATGAGCCGTCGTTGCGGCGGACGCTCGTCACGCGCCGCTCCCAGGAACGGGCGACCCTGCACCAGAGGCCCCTTCGGCAACAGGCTCTCTCTGTAGCTCTGCAAGAGAACGGCGCGACGTTCGAACGTTCGGTCCGGTCTCTCATGATTGCCATGAGCTATCAATCCATTAGATATAATCAATTAGCCCTATACATGCGAGAAGGTTATACAAGCATGTGGGAGAAACCATCTGAGCACGAGAGGAGAACGCTATGTCTGAAAGCAAATGCCCCTTGCGTCACACAGCAGGCGCCGGTACGTCCAACCGGGACTGGTGGCCCAACAAGTTGAATCTGGATATTTTGCGCCAGCATTCCTCCAGGTCCAATCCGATGGGCGAGGATTTCAACTACGCCGAAGAATTCAAGAGCCTTGACCTAAAGGCTGTGAAAAAGGATCTCCATGACCTGATGACCGATTCGCAGGACTGGTGGCCGGCGGATTTCGGCCACTATGGCCCTCTGTTCATCCGCATGGCATGGCACGGTGCCGGCACCTACCGCATCGGCGACGGTCGCGGTGGTGCCGGCTCCGGTCAGCAGCGCTTTGCTCCCCTCAACAGCTGGCCCGACAACGTCAGCCTCGACAAGGCGCGCCGGCTGCTATGGCCGATCAAGCAGAAATATGGCCGGAAGATTTCCTGGGCAGACCTGATGATCCTCGCCGGCAACGTCGCCCTGGAATCGATGGGATTCAAGACCTTCGGTTTCGGCGGCGGACGCAAGGATGCATGGGAGCCGGACAAGGATGTCTACTGGGGTTCCGAGACGACCTGGCTGGGTGGCGATGCGCGCTACGCCAAGGGCGAGCCCGGCAGCGCCGAGGGCGAGATCGTGGCCGACGCGGACCTCCATGGTCACGAGCACGACCGGACCGGACCTGCGGAGCGCGACCTCGAGAACCCGCTCGCCGCAGTGCAGATGGGCCTGATCTACGTGAATCCGGAAGGCCCGGAAGGCAAGCCGGACCCGCTCGCCGCGGCCCACGACATCCGCGAGACCTTCGCCCGCATGGCGATGGACGACGAAGAAACCGTTGCGCTGATTGCCGGCGGCCACAGCTTCGGCAAGACCCACGGCGCCGGACCGGCCGACAACGTGGGGCGCGAGCCCGAAGCGGCAGGCCTCGAGGCCCAGGGCCTCGGTTGGAAGAGCAGCTTTGGCACGGGCGTGGGCGCTGACGCGATCACCAGCGGTCTGGAGGTCACCTGGACCACCACGCCAACGAAGTGGAGCAACAACTTCTTCGAGAACCTGTTCGGCTACGAATGGGAACTGACCAAGAGCCCGGCCGGTGCGCATCAGTGGGTACCCAAGGATGGCGCGGGCGCGGGTACCATTCCGGATGCTCATGATCCGTCGAAGCGTCGCACGCCCACCATGCTGACCACGGACCTCTCGCTGCGGCTCGACCCGGCTTACGGAAAGATTTCGAGGCGTTTTCACGAACATCCGGATCAGCTCGCCGACGCATTCGCCCGGGCGTGGTTCAAGCTGACCCACCGCGACATGGGGCCTCGCGCACGCTATCTTGGCCCGGAGGTTCCTGCCGAAGATCTTGTCTGGCAAGACCCCATCCCCGCGGTCGATCACAAGCTCATCGACGAAAAGGATATCGCCTCGCTCAAGGGCAAGATCCTCGCCTCGGGCCTTTCCGTCTCGCAACTGGTGTCAACCGCCTGGGCATCGGCGTCCACCTTCCGTGGCTCCGACAAGCGCGGCGGTGCGAACGGTGCACGCATCCGTCTCGCTCCGCAAAAGGATTGGGTAGCCAACCAGCCTGAGCAACTGGCGAAAGTGCTGAAAACCCTCGAGGGCATCCAGAGCGAGTTCAACAAGGCGCAGTCTGGCGGCAAGAAGGTATCGCTCGCCGACCTGATCGTGCTGGCCGGTTGCGCAGGCGTCGAGCAAGCGGCGAAAAATGCCGGGCATACGGTGACGGTTCCGTTCGCGCCGGGACGCATGGACGCCTCGCAGGAACAAACCGATGTGGACGCCATGGCTGTGCTGGAGCCAATCGCGGATGGGTTCCGTAACTACCAGAAGGCCAAATACAGCGTCTCGGCCGAGGAACTGCTGGTCGACAAGGCGCAGTTGCTGACGTTGACGCCGCCTGAGATGACGGTTCTCGTTGGCGGCATGCGTGTCCTGAACAGCAACTCCGGCCACACCGAGCATGGTGTCTTCACCAACCGTCCGGAGTCGCTGACGAATGAGTTCTTCGTGAACCTGCTCGATATGGGCACGACTTGGAAGCCCGTCTCTGACGACAGGGAGCTGTTTGAAGGCAGTGATCGCAAGACGGGTAAACCGAAGTGGACCGGCACCCGTGTCGATCTGATCTTCGGTTCAAACTCGGAACTGCGCGCCCTCGCCGAAGTTTATGCGACTGCAGACTCGCAAAAGAAGTTTGTCGGTGATTTCGTGGCAGCGTGGGCCAAGGTGATGAACCTGGATCGCTTTGATCTCGTCTAGTCTTGGCAGAGCGTCCAAGAGCGCTTCTGCAGCGTCGTCTGAACCGAACTTGCAGGATGAATAGGCAGCGATGAACACGACACCATGACAGATGCCTGAGTACTAAAGGAAGCCCGAGGCCAAGAATAAGGACGGCATTCCGCAACCTGGAATGCCGTCCTTTGTTTCAGCAAGCCCATGCGAAAGAGTTCGATCTTTGCTCAAAGCGTGTTGCACTTGAGATATGGACAGGCTGATGCCCATCGAGATCCTGCGCAGGAGACGATCGCTTCTGCTCAAGACTTACATTCTCCATGTCGGATTGTTTACTTCGACATGCGCATCGGCTGCAACGGACGTCATGCACGTTGCCGTGGCGACATCACTTTGGCTGACGTTGATCACGATACCTCCGGTACTGCTTTACACCGTACTTGTGCATAACTCCTGTCGTGCACTGGATCCAGCCGCACATACCGCCGGTTTGTTGAAAGTGATCTTGTTCACCATTTTGCTGACCCCCTATGAGTCAAGCCTGGTGCTGCCGGCAAAAAACCTTTGGATCTCCCGTCGTATTGTTCGTGCCCGGGATGGTCCTGCGAACAACGTCGGCAAACGGCGAGGTGGTCGCGTTTGCCGTTCCCGCTAGTCAGGAAGGAACTTGCTGTCGAATTCCTCGAGGTAGATCGGTCGGCCAAGCAGATAGCCCTGTCCGACCGTGCAGCCGAGTGCCAGTAGAGCTTCCTTCTGCGCGATGGTCTCGACGCCTTCGGCCACGCAGTCGACCCCCAGCGCCCGGGTCATCGCGACCACGATGGCAGCGATGCTGTTCGATGCGTTTCGCTTGTCCAGCGGTGCGACGAATGCCTGGTCTATCTTGACCGTATCAATCGGCAAGCGATCGAACCGGCCGAGCGAAGAGTGGCCGGTACCGAAATCGTCGAGCGCGATTCGGAAGCCCGCGCTTTTCAGCAGGCCCAATTGTTCGACGATCCGCGATTCACCCTGCATTGCGATGCCTTCGGTAACCTCGAACTCTACGGTTTCCGGAGATAACCCCGCGACAGAAACCTGTCCGCGCAGCGCCTGTGCGAAGCCCGGACTGTTGAGATCCGTCACGGACAGATTGATGGCCACCGGCACGATCTTCTTGCCCGCGCGCCCTTTGACCCATTGACCAACCACGTCGATGACGAAATCGGTGAGGTAGCGCGTCAGCCCGCTGGCTTCGGCGATCGGTATGAACTCCGCGGGCGGCATCTGGTAGTCCTGGTATGTCCACCGCAGCAGTGCTTCCGCCCCCACGACCTCGCCCGAGGTCATGTTGACCTTGGGCTGCAGGTGTACCGTGAATCCTTCCCCGCTTTGTATCGTCTCCTTCAGGGCGACCTGAATGGCCATTCGCCGTTCGACGTCCGCGCGCATCGCCGTGTCGTAGGTGACGCATTTCCCGGGTTGGGTCTGGCTGACGTGCAGGAGTGCTGCGCTGGCCATTTGCAGGATGGAGGCAGTGTCCGTTTCCGTATCGTCGAGATCGAGAATGACGGCGGTCGCCGTCGCTGCGATGTCGATACCTTCGATTTGATGAGGTTGTGCGAAGGTATCCGATACCAGGTACGCATCAAGCATTGCATGGTCACCGAGCAGAGCAAAACTTCCATCGCCTATGCGCGCAATGGTCAGATTGCCCTGGCTCCCGACGGTCAATGCGTTGTGCAGGGCACCAAGAAATCCGTTGGCCACGTGCTGACCGTAGGTGGCGACAATCGCCTGAAAGGCATCCACGCTGACAAGTGCCATGCACGCATTCTTCTCGCCGGAGGCACGTGACGCGGCCAGCGCCCTCTCGAAGGCATTGAAATTCGGCACCCCCAATACCGGATCCAGGTAGGCAAGGCGGTCGAGCATTTCAAGAAGCGTCAGATTCTCGAAACCGACGGTGATGTTGGTGGAGAACAGCTTGAGCAATGTCAGATCTTCCGTGTCGACATCGCCGGTGGTCTCGACGACGACCGCCAGGTCGTCCCCCGATTCATGGTGAAAACACAGAGCCAGGTAGCGATTTCTCACAAGCGGTGCGGTTGTTGCGTGGGCTTCGCTCAGTAGTTGGAGAATCTCCTTGTCGTCGATGGCGTTGAGGGGTTGTCCGAGGTAGTGACTGAAACGTCCGGTAGCGCTGACCACTCGACCTTCGCATTGGCCCCGTGCACGCAAGGCACACACGCATGCGACGCCATTGGGCGCAACGCGCAACAAGCCCGCGATCTGGGTCAGTACGCCGTGCGAAAACAGTTCCAGATTCGTGCGCTGGAACAATTCGTGGGCGCTCTGGACAATCATCTCCAGGCCGGCCCGGCTGCGCATGATCTTGCGGATTTGATCGTACGCACGAATCGCGGTCGTGAGCACCGTCATCAACCGGGTCCGCGTCAATTCCAGCTTGGTCCGGTAGTCGTCTATTTCAAACTCGGCGATCACGGCGAACTCCGGCGCATAGCCGGGTTGACCGGTGCGCAGGATGATCCGCATTTCCTTGAATCCGGACTGCCTCAGGTAACGCACGAGTTCCAGCCCCGCGTGCGGCGTCTCCATCACCACATCAACGAGCGCGACGGCGATGTCGTCCGATTCCGCCACATGCTGCTTCGCTTCGACCGCCGAATGGGCATGCAACAATTCGATCCGGCGTCCGAGAATGGTTACATTCCGAAGAGCGAAGCGCGTCGCCTGATGGACGTCCTCATCGTCGTCGATGATGAGGATTTTCCAGACATGTGCGGGAGGCTCGTCGCCGCTGGACTCATCGTTCACGATGAGCAGGGAGTTCTCAGGTTTCTGTTCGGTGTTCTGCATCATGAGTCTTCCCTAGCTGATCGGCGGTTTTCGCGCGGACCGAACGTGGAATGCATACGATCATGCAGGTGCCGGTGAGCGGTTTACTGTCGACGCGGATGGTTCCGCCAAGAACATCGGTAACGATTTTGGAGACGATGCTGAGGCCCAGGCCACTGCCTCCCTTCCCCAGGCTCGTAGTGAAGAACGGCTCGAATATTCTTCGCTGCAATTCGTGTGGAATGCCCTTGCCGTTGTCGCACACGGTGATTTCAACTTGTTCTGAAGGCAGATCCCGGGTTGTAACCAGCACCTGGCCCTTTTGATCTCCCTCAAAACCATGACTGCGTGCGTTGATGATGAGATTGAGAAGAACCTGAACGAGTGGCCCCGGGTAGCTGTTGAGTTCGGATTTTGATCCATTGGCGAGCGCCAGGTCCACGCCACCGTGCTTGAACTGGGGCTGGAGTGAGCTGACGACATCGGAAACGAGATCGTCAAGGCGGAAGACCCGGCGGTGCTCTCTGGTCTGGTCGATGGCAACCTGCTTGAAATGCCCGAGCAGTTCGGCCGTTCTTTCCAGACTGCGCAACATGAGCCGTGTTCCTTCGCGAATGTCCTCGGCGAATGCGTGCAGAACCGAACGCTTGATGGAATCCGCCGCAACCGCCACGTCGAGATTTTCCGCCCTGTCGGCCAAGGTGCTGGCAAGCACCACGGCATTGCCGATAGGCGTGTTGAGTTCGTGGGCGACTCCCGCAACCAGACTGCCGAGACTGGCCATTCTATCGGCGCGAATCAATTCTTCCTGCGCGGCTTTCCACGTGGCGTCGGCGGACTGCCGCTCCAGGGCGGTCCGGGTCCAACCCAGGCAGACCAGGGCAGTGATCAACAATCCGACAACGGCCGCGGCAAAGTGCTCGCGCTCCCACAGATCGCGCAGCGAAACAGGCGGTACGACGGCAAGGAATACCCATTGAATCCCATTGCCGAGACCTTTGCCGGAAGCGGAAGGCCGACCCGGCTGCAGCGTCTCGAATACATAGTGCGCGCCCGCCTTGTCAAACGATCCTTGCCGGGAAGCAACGATGTGTTGCCATGTTTCCGGAGCGCTCCTGGCCATTGTTGTCGGACGATTGAAGATGAATCCCCAGAGCTGATCCTTGTTCACACCGGCAAGCCAGTAACCGTCACCGTTGAGCAGCTGGATGGGAGCACTGCCGGCGGGGGTCTCCCGCTCGGCGGCGGCGATTAGCTGGTTTGCGTCGATATTGATGATGACGATGCCTGCCGTCTTGCCGTCGATGCCGGGAACCGGTGTTGCGAGGCGCGCCGTCGGATTCCACGGCACCTGCGGCTTGCCGTGCTCGACGTTAAGATCGATTGGCGAAAAATAGATCTCCCCTTGTGGAAGACCTATGGATTGAATGAAATAGTAGCGATCGGCCTCGTTCTGCAACGCATCCGTGCCGTCCTGAATGACAGTTGCACCCTGGCGGTCGATCTGCACGATTTCCTGCCCGTTGCGATCGATGTAGCGAAGTTGTGCGAGCACGGGTTTTTCGGTCGCAAACGTCACGAAATCCCTCGCGACTGCGTCGAGCACCGATCGATTCCCGCCGGCCAGGCTGCGAAGATTCTGCCCTTTCGACAGTATCTTCAGGTCTTCGGTGTAAGTCTTCAGCGTTGCATCGAACACCTCGCGACCACGACGGATCGCTTCGTCTGCCGTGTTGAAGCGTTGGCGCCGGTCGAGCGCGACATCGAAATAGACGGAAGCCTGCCAAACGACAAAAAATGCCGACAACACGGGCAGCAACATGCGCAGGAACATGCGCAGCGTACCGGGGTCCACGCGAAGCAGACGCCGGATACGAGCAATCGACCGAACAATTGGCATTTCACGCCCCGTCCTGTGGCGTCTTCGGTACCGGATGCTAGCAGATGCTTCGGCGACTATTTCGCTGTCGATAAAGGTTCATCTTGATACGTTTTCACGCCCTCCAACTCAACACACGATTGAAGCCGCACGGCGTGCCCGTCGCTGACAACCATCGCTGCACCGTCGTATGTTCTGACAGAGTACTACCTTGCCGCAGCACAGTGCGAGACACTGGCGTTACAGGCCGCGTGAGACGTTCGCGTAACGTTGCGATCCGGGCTGATCGCAACGAGGAACTGCGCGTCCGCCGACCGCGGCATCCCGGCAGCGATCGAGTATGACGAAAGGGTGGTGCGGCAGGCAGCGTGAGGTGGTCCGGGAATTGAAGAGGCGTGTGCCACACGGGTGGTCGACTTGAAAAAGCCGAAGTCACTGCCATATGTCGGCCCGGGCAACGGGTGCCCGCGATACTGCTGGACGGGGGTCAAATGCCGATCTACGAGTTCGAGTGCGCGTCGTGCGCCCATCGCTTCGACCGCCTGCAGAAACTGTCGGATGTCGATCCGGTGGCGTGCCCGGAGTGCGGTCGAAAGACGCTGCATCGTGTCCTCAATGCGCCGGCGTTTCGACTCGCCGGCAGCGGATGGTACGAAACCGATTTCAAGAAGGAAGGTGACAAGAAGCGTAATCTCGCCGCGAAGGACGAGGCGCCCAAAAGCGAGGATGGATCAAAGACGGAAACCAGGCAGGACGCCACCAAGCAGGACGCCAGGCCCGAGTCCGCCGAAAAGTCAACGGCGGCCCCTTCGACCGCCGCCGGCAAATCCGGCACCAACGAGGGCGGCGCGACCAACAGCAAGACCGCCCGGACCAAGCCCTCTTCCCCGTCCGCATAAGGCTGGAAAGCGGAGTTTCATCTGGCGTCGCCTGTGCCGCGTCGGTGTATTTCGCGCCGCTTCAGTTAGTGCGCGTACACTTTGCGGCTCCAACCAATCGGGAGTAGGGAACCATGATCTTGCGTTGCGCAGTCTTCGGGTTAATTGGGTTGTTCGTACTGCCGGTCTCGGCAGCCCACGCGCGCGGTAATCGTCATGACGCAATCAGCTGCACGAGTCAGGGTTTTCGGCCGGCGCATTGCGCCGTACCATGGCGCGATGCCGAACTTGTGCGGCAGACGTCCGATTCGGCCTGTGTACGCGGGCGTTCCTGGGGCGTCGATCGTCGCGGTATCTGGGTGGACAAGGGTTGCGGCGGCACATTCGTCGAGGCCGGGCGCGGTGGACGCCGTGGAGACCGTGGAGACCGTGGCGACCACGGTGATTGGCGACCGGGCTCCGGTTGGGATCGAAGCATCGCCGTGCGCTGCGACAGCAAAGACTTTCGTTACCACTTCTGTCAGGTCGATACGGGGCGTGGCAGCCGGGTAGCGGTGCGGCGCCAGATTTCCGATACACGTTGCGTCGAAGGTCGGACCTGGGGCTGGAATCGCGCAGGGATCTGGGTCAATAACGGTTGTTCGGCGGTGTTTGGCGTCGACCGTCGCTGGCGCTGAGCGCAAACGACAATTTCGAGCTCCGGAACAAGGCACGGATCGGCGAGGCGATCCCGGAGCGCACCGGAAAAAACGAAACGGCGATCAGGATTGATCGCCGTTTCCGCGTTGTGCGCAGAATCTTTGCAGTACGGCGCAATCCTCCGTAGCATTCGGCGCCTCGCGCGACGCCGCCGGTCGGTATCGCGAGTCCCGTCTGCGGAGTGTTCATGCGTACCCATTACTGCGGCCTCGTCGACGAGGCGTTGATCGGCCAGGCCGTCGCGCTGTGCGGCTGGGCCGACACCCGTCGCGATCACGGCGGCGTGATCTTCATCGACCTGCGCGATCACGAGGGCATCGTCCAGATCGTGGTCGATCCGGACAACTCATCGGCGTTCGCGATCGCCAATCAGGTGCGTTACGAGTTCTGTCTGCGCGTCCGCGGCACGGTACGTGCGCGCAGCAATATCAATGAACGCATTCCGACCGGTCGCGTCGAAGTGCTGGCCGACACCATCGAGGTGCTCAACGGCGCGGCGAATCTGCCGTTTGCGCTGCACGAGAATCCGAACGAGGAACTGCGGCTCAAGTACCGTTACCTCGACCTTCGTCAGCCGGACATGCAGCGCAAGCTGCGCTTGCGCACGCGCCTGGTGTCGGCGTTGCGCCACTGGCTCGATGCGGCCGGGTTTCAGGATATCGAAACGCCGATCCTGACCAAGGCGACGCCCGAGGGCGCGCGCGATTATCTGGTGCCGTCGCGTCTGCATGCCGGCACTTTTTTCGCGCTGCCGCAATCACCGCAGTTGTTCAAGCAGCTGCTGATGGTCGCGGGCTTCGACCGCTATTATCAGATCGCACGCTGTTTTCGCGATGAGGATCTGCGCGCCGACCGTCAGCCCGAGTTCACCCAGCTCGACATCGAACTCGCGTTTGTCGACGAAGACACCGTGCAACATACCGTCGAGGCGATGATCCGCGACGTGCTGCGCGAAGTCGCCGACGTGGACCTGCCCGATCCGTTCCCGCGCATGACCTACGCCGAGGCGATGCGCCGTTACGGGTCCGACAAACCGGATTTGCGCGTCGATCTCGAATTGATCGATGTCGCGGATCTGGTCAAGGCGAGCGAATTCAAGGTGTTCGCCGATTGGGCCGGGCGCGACGCTGGCCGCGTTGCCGCGTTGCGTGTGCCTGACGGCGCCGAGCTGAGTCGCAAGCAGATCGATGATTGCGCCGCACACACCGCTAAATACGGCGCCAAGGGTCTGGCCTGGATCAAGGTTGCCGACCGGACCGCCGGACGCAATGGTGTCAATTCGCCGATCGCGAAGTTTTTCGATGATGCGACATTGGACGCGTTGCTCGATGCGACGGCCGCCGATACCGGCGACCTTGTGTTTTTTGGCGCGGGACCGTGGAAAACGGTGTGCGACTTCATGGGTGCGCTCAGGCTCAAAATCGGCAAGGATCGCGGGCTTGTCATGAACGCCTGGAGGCCGCTGTGGGTCACCGACTTCCCGATGTTCGAATACGATGACGACGCGCAGCGTTACGTTGCCCTGCATCACCCGTTTACAGCGCCGGCGGTGGACGACGTGGCCGACCTGCGAGCGAACGCCAGAATCGCGGTGTCGCGCGGCTACGACATGGTATTGAACGGCAACGAGATCGGTGGCGGCTCGATACGTATCCATCGCGACGACATGCAGAGCGCGGTGTTCGATCTGCTCGGTATCGGCAAGCAGGAGGCCGAGACGAAGTTCGGTTTCCTGCTCGAGGCGTTGCGTTACGGCGCGCCGCCGCACGGGGGCATCGCGTTCGGCATCGATCGTATCGCAGCGCTGGTGGCCGGTACCGACTCGATCCGCGACGTGATTGCGTTTCCGAAGACGACCAGCGCGCAGGATCTCATGACCGAGGCGCCATCGGCGATTCCCGCAGCGCAACTCGACGAGTTGCATATCAAGTTGTCCGGAAAGACCTGATGGGTTTGAGACGCCCGCTGCGAGTCACTGTTGTTGCATGGCCACTCACGTAATCCTGCTGCACGGCATCTGGATGCGCGGCTTCACCTTGCGGCCGCTGGCGCGGCAATTGCGTGCGTGCGGGTTTACCGTCGACTTTTTCGAATACGACAGTACCGCGGGCGATCCGGACCGGGCCGTCGAGCGTCTGCGCGGACGCATTCGTGCCGCCGACGGCGACAGCGTTCATCTGCTCGGCCACAGCCTCGGTGGCCTGCTGGCGTTGCGAGCGCTGCGTCATGCCGACGATTTGCCGCCGGGGCGCATCGTCTGCCTCGGTTCGCCGCTGCGCGGCAGCGCGTCGGCGCGCGGGTTGGCGCGCTGGCCCGGTGGAACATGGATGCTCGGTCGCAGTCTGGACTTGTTGACCGGTGGCGTCGATGCCTGGGCCGGGACCCGCGAGGTCGGCGTCATCGCCGGATGCCTGCCGCTCGGGCTCGGTTTTTTCGCGGGCGGACTGATCGGACCGAGTGATGGCACTGTCAACGTCGCCGAAACCGAATTGCCCGGCATCAGCGATCATTGCGTGGTCTCGGCCAGCCATACCGGCTTGCTGTTTTCGAGCGAAGCGGCGGGGCTCGCGGTCGCGTTTCTGCGCAACGGGCGATTTGCGTTGGCGCCTTGAGCAGTCGGCGCCCTTTGATTTCGTCACGTTGCGCGCGGAGTTTGCCCGGAGTCGCCGGATCAACGACTTTCGCGCCGGGCCGCGGGCCGGTTGGCTGTGAGCCTGATAAAGTCACGCCTTCATGACGAGAGGGTGATGGTTCGGTATGGCCGGTCATTCCAAATGGGCGAATATCCAGCATCGCAAGAACGCGCAGGATTCCAAGCGTGGCAAGGTGTTCACCAAGCTCATTCGCGAGATCACGGTTGCAGCGCGCAACGGCGGCGGCGATCCGGCCGCCAATCCGCGCCTGCGCCTCGCAATCGACAAGGCGTTGACGGCGAACATGACACGCGATGCGATCGATCGCGCGATCAAGAAGGCCACCGGTGAACTCGAAGGAGTACATTACGAAGATGTGCGTTATGAAGGTTATGCACCGGGCGGCGTCGCCGTGATAGTCGAGTGCACGACCGACAACCATTTGCGTACGGTCGCGGATGTACGCCACGCATTTTCCAAGTTCGGCGGCAATCTCGGCACCGACGGCTCGGTCGGCTATTTGTTTCGCAAGCAGGGCGTCTTGTCGTTCGCGCCGGGCGCGGACGAGGAGCGCATCATGGAGGTCGCGATCGAGGCGGGTGCCGACGATGTGGTGTCGTTTCCGGAAGATGGTTCGGTGGAAGTACTGACCGCACCCGAGTCGTTCGAGGCGGTGCTTGATGCGATGAAGGGCGCCGAATTGCTGCCCGCCGAGGCCGAAGTCACGTTGCGCGCGGAAACCGACATCGCGCTCGAGGGCGATCAGGCACACACGGTCGCGCGGCTGCTCGACTGGCTCGACGATCTCGACGACGTGCGCGTGGTGTACTCGAACGCCGACCTGCCGGCCGAAGCCTACGCATGAAATCAGGAACTGGGCGACTGGCGCGACGAAGGATCGGGAATCGGTGGTGAAGTCTCGTCTCGAGCATCCGCTCGCCGCTCGCGGGATGGCGCCGACTTGCCGGTCCCCGCTACCCGGCCCGCAGCCCGCGACGGTGCGCATCATGGGCATCGATCCGGGCAGCCGCTGCACTGGCATCGGCATCATTGACGTGACCGGGGCCGGTTCCAGCCGGCACGTGTTCCACGACGCGCTGAACCTGCTTGCCAACGACAGCTTTCCGTTGCGGCTCAAACAGATTTTCGACGAGCTGTGCGCGATCATCGACGCGCATCGGCCGAGCGAAGTCGCGATCGAGCGCGTTTTCATGGCGCGCAACCCCGATTCGGCGCTCAAGCTCGGTCAGGCGCGTGGCGCCGCCATCTGCGCCGTTGTCACGCGCGGACTGGCGGTCAGCGAATACGCTGCGCGCGAGGTCAAGCAGGCGGTGGTCGGCGGCGGCGGCGCCGGCAAGGGGCAGGTACAGCACATGGTCGGAATTCTGTTGAACCTGGAAGACAAGCTGCAGGCCGACGCTGCCGATGCGCTGGCGCTCGCGCTAACCCACGCGCACACGCGCGCGAGCACCGCGCGACTCGGCATCCCGCGTGCTGCATGGAGACGCAGACGATGATCGGACGCCTCAACGGCCGGATCGAAGCCAAGCAGCCGCCATGGCTGGTGATCGACGTGGGCGGTGTCGGCTATGAACTCGAAGCACCGATGTCGACGTTCTTCGACCTGCCCGGAATCGGGCAGGACGTGTTGCTGTACACGCATTACGCGGTCAAGGACGACACGGTAGCGCTGTACGGGTTTCTGAGCGAAGGCGAACGCGCGCTGTTCCGCAGCCTGCAGAAAGTCGCCGGCATCGGCGCGAAGATTGCGCTCGCGGTGCTATCGGCGGTCAATGCGGACGAGTTCGCGCGGCTCATTCACGGCGGCGATATCGCCGCGTTGACGCGCATACCGGGGATCGGCAAGAAGACCGCCGAACGCATGCTGGTGGAATTGCGCGATCGGGTGAATGCGCCGGGCGATGGTGCCCGCGCGGGAACAGCCGGCAGCGTGGCGCGCGATCCGCTCAGCGAGGCTGGCGTGGCGCTGCAATCGCTCGGTTACAAGCCGGCCGAGATTTCACGTCTGGTCAGGGATGCATCCGCGCCGGGCGACAGCGCCGAGGACATCATCCGCAAGGCGCTCAAGGCGGCGCTGCGATGAAGCGCGTGCCGGGACCATCCTGATGAGCAACCAGATTCCCGATGAGAAAATCACGCGCTCGCGCGTGACGACGCTGGTACTCGGGGCCATCGGTGTCGTTTACGGCGACATCGGCACCAGTCCGCTGTACACGATCAAGCAGACTTTTGGAGAGCATGGCGTCTCGCCGACCACGCCGAACGTGCTCGGCATCCTGTCGCTGGTGTTCTGGGCGCTGATCCTGGTGGTGTCGGTCAAGTATGCGACGTTCATCATGCGCGCCGACAACAAGGGCGAGGGCGGCATCATGGCGCTTACGGCGCTGGCTCAGCGCAGCGTCCGGGCGAGCCGGCGCGCGCGCTGGTGGATCGTCATGCTAGGCCTGTTCGGTGCCGCGCTGTTTTTCGGGGACGGTGTGATCACGCCGGCGATTTCCGTGCTCGGCGCGGTCGAGGGCCTCGAGATACTCGCTCCGCATCTCGATCATTGGGTCGTGCCGATCGCCGCATTGATCATCGTGCTGCTGTTCGCGTTCCAGAATCGCGGTACCGGCAAGGTCGGCGCGGTATTCGCCCCGGTCATGGTGTTGTGGTTTCTCACGCTCGCCGTGCTCGGCATCTGGCACGTCGCCGAGCATCCGGGAGTGCTGCGCGCGTTGTCGCCGTACTACGCGGTCGAGTTCTTCATTCATCAACGCTGGGTGGCGTTTTTCGCGCTCGGAACCGTGATCCTCGCGATCACCGGCGCCGAGGCGCTGTATGCCGACATGGGTCATTTCGGCAAGAAGCCGATCCGCTATTCGTGGTTCTTCTTCGTGCTGCCGGCGCTCACGCTCAATTATTTCGGCCAGGGCGCGCTGGTCATTGCCGACCCGAAGGTGGTCCAGAATCCGCTGTTCCTGATGGTGCCGCCGATATTGCTGGTGCCGATGCTGGTGCTGGCGACCGCTGCAGCGGTGATCGCTTCGCAAGCGGTGATTTCAGGCGCTTTTTCGGTGACACGTGAGGCGATCCAGCTCGGCTTTCTGCCGCGCATGCAGGTACGCCACACCTCGCGCGAGCAGATGGGCCAGATCTACCTGCCCTGGATCAACCGCATGCTGCTGGTGCTGACGCTTGCGGTCGTACTCGGGTTCCGCTCTTCGGACAACCTCGGCGCGGCCTACGGCATCGCGGTGGTCGGCACGATGACGATTGATTCGATCCTGGTCATGATCGTGTTTCGCCGCATGTGGAACTGGCAGCGCACCAGGGTCGCCGGGCTCGGTGCGCTGTTCCTGTTCGTCGATCTGGCGTTCCTGACGGCCAACGCGGACAAGGTCGAGCACGGCGGCTGGTTCCCGCTGGTGCTCGGCGCGGTGGTTTTCACGCTGATGGCGACGTGGCGGCGCGGACGCGAACTGGTCGTGCGCGAAATAAAGCAGGGTGGCCTTGCGATCGGACCGTTCATTACGTCGATGGCTGCGCACCCGCCGCTGCGTGTGCCGGGCACGGCTGTGTTCCTGACCGCGAATCAGGACGGTGTTCCGCACGCGTTGCTGCACAACCTCAAGCACAACAAAGTGCTGCATGAACGCAATGTCGTGCTGACCGTCGAAGTGCTCGAAACGCCTACCGCCGAGGACGACGAGCGCATCGAGGTCGAGCCGCTCGGCGACGATTTCTACAAGCTGACGCTGCGCTTCGGTTTTGCCGAGGATCCCGATGTTCCCGCGCAGCTCGCCGGCGTCAAGAATTGTGGCTTCCCGTTCGACATGATGGACACGACGTTTTTCCTGAGCCGCGAAAGCATCGTCGCGACCGATCGCGCCGGCATGCCGTTGTGGCGCGACAAGTTGTTCGCGTTCATGCAACGCAATGCATTGCCGGCGACCGCGTTTTTCCAGATTCCGGGCAACCGGCTGGTGGAGCTCGGCACGCAGGTCGAGATTTAGGGCCGCGCGAGGGGTTGGTGTGGCAGCGCGCGAGGCTGCGTGAAAGCGCAACTTGAGCGAGCGCATCTCGATTGGGCAGCGCGCGGTCGGCTCACGCGCGCTGGGTTCGTACAGCGCGCCGGCGCGGCGCAGGGCTGCTCGCCGAATCCATCCACCATCGATCACGGCTAAACCCGCATAATTGCCCCCACCCTGAGCCCTCAGCCCTCACAAATGCCTGATCGCCTTACATCGCCAGATGCCGGCCCCGAAGAGGCCATCGTCGAGGCGTCGATCCGCCCGCAGAGCCTGCGCGAATACCTCGGCCAGCAGGCGGTACGCGATCAGCTGTCGATCTATATCGAAGCGGCCCGGCGACGCAGCGAGGCGCTCGATCACGTGTTGATATTCGGTCCGCCGGGTCTCGGCAAGACCACACTGAGCCACGTCATCGCCAATGAGCTCGGTGTGAACCTGCGCGCGACCTCGGGGCCGGTACTCGAGCGTCCGGGCGATCTGGCCGCGTTGCTGACCAACTTGCAGCCGCGCGATGTCCTGTTCGTCGATGAGATCCATCGGTTGTCGCCGATCGTGGAGGAAGTGCTGTATCCGGCGCTCGAGGATTTCCAGATCGACATCATGATCGGCGAGGGGCCGGCCGCGCGCTCGATCAAGCTCGACCTGCCGCCATTCACACTGATCGGCGCGACCACGCGAGCCGGATTGCTGACCGCGCCGTTGCGCGACCGTTTCGGCATTGTCGCGCGGCTGGAGTTCTACGATGCGCTCGAACTTTCCGCGATCGTGCGGCGCGCCGCAAGGATCCTCGGCATCGATTGTGCCGCCGACGGGGCGACTGAAATTGCGGGTCGCGCGCGCGGGACCCCGCGCATAGCCAATCGTCTGCTGCGACGCGTGCGCGACTTCGCCGAGGTCAAAGCCGACGGCGTCGTTTCGCGCGAGGTGGCAATGGCCGCGCTGGACATGCTCAAAGTCGATGCACAGGGTTTCGATGCGCTCGACCGACGCCTGCTCACGACGATCATCGAGCAGTTCGATGGCGGGCCGGTCGGCGTCGAGTCGCTGGCCGCCGCGCTGAGCGAAGAGCGCGGAACCATCGAGGATGTGCTCGAGCCGTTCCTGATCCAGCAGGGTTATCTGATTCGCACGGCGCGGGGACGCATGGCGGCGAACAAGGCATGGCGGCATTTCGGTCTGGATCCACCGCGCGCAGCGCCGCGACCGAACGACCTGTTCGTGGACGACGATGGTTGATACGGCTGACTCGCATCCGGTGTTTGCATGGCCGGTGCGCGTGTACTGGGAAGATACCGACGCCGGCGGCGTGGTCTATCATGCCGGGTATCTGCGCTTTCTCGAACGTGCGCGCAGCGAATGGTTGCGTCAGGCGGCGATGGGTCAGCAGCGTCTGCGCGAGGAATTCGGCATCCTGTTCGTCGTGCGCAGTCTCGAAATCGACTTCAAACTGCCCGCGCGTCTGGACGATTTGCTGAGCGTGACGATGCGTCCGACCGCGCTACGCGGCGCCAGCTTCATCGCTGCCCAGGAAATCCGCCGTGAACCGAAGGACACGCCGCTGGTCCAAGCGCGCGTGCGCATCGCCTGTCTTGGCGCAACGACGTTCCGGCCACAGCCGATTCCAGCCTCCCTGCTTGAGGAGATGACAAGCCAATGAACGGTGAAATGCATGAACGGTGAACTCAATGTCTTCGCTCTGATCCTGAATGCCAGCCTCCCGGTCAAGCTGGTGCTCGCCTTCCTGCTTGCCTTCTCGATCGCTTCGTGGTTCATCATTTTCCGCAAGAAGGCGCTGCTCGATCGCGCCAACAACGCTGCCGACGAATTCGAGGAGCGCTTCTGGTCGGGCGCGGACCTCGCCGGCCTGTTCAAGCAGGTGACCGCCGATGGCCAGCAGATGACAGGCAGCGCCGCGATTTTCGAGGCCGGATTTCGCGAATTCGCGCGTCAGCGCCAGCGCCGTGGACAGGATTCGCGCACCTTGCTCGAAGGTGCCCAGCGTGCGATGCGCATCGCGACGACCCGCGAGATGGACCGACTGGAACAGAGTCTGGAGTTTCTCGCCAATGTCGGTTCGGTCAGTCCGTATATCGGTCTGTTCGGCACGGTCTGGGGCATCATGATCGCGTTTCAGGGCCTCGCGGGTGCCAAGGAAGCGACCATCGCGATGGTCGCGCCGGGCATTTCCGAGGCGCTGATCGCGACCGCGATGGGCTTGTTCGCCGCAATCCCGGCGGTGTGGGCGTACAACCGCTACGCGACCAAGCTCGAACGCATCAGCGTGCGCTACGACACCTTTGTCGAGGAGTTTGCCTCGATTCTCGCGCGCCAGGCGCATCTGGAAGACGGTTAGCCTCACCTTGGCCCTCAGCCCTCGCCCTTCGCCCCCACCCCTCGGCCCTCAGCCATGACGTACGCGACCATCACCAGCCGCCGCCGCAAGCACAAGCTCAAGGCCGAAATCAATGTCGTGCCGTACATCGACGTGATGCTGGTGCTGCTGATCATTTTCATGGTCACGGCACCGCTCCTCAATCTCGGTGTCGACATCGAGTTGCCGCAATCCAACGCCAAGGCGATCAAGAACGACAAGGAACCAATTCTCATCAGCGTCGACAAGGACGGGGTGTTCTATCTCACCCTCGGCAAGACGCCGCGTGAAACCATTGATCCTGACACGCTGGTCAAGAAGGTTTCAGCATTCGTGCGGGAGAATCCGCAGGTGCCGGTGTTGATCGGCGGCGACGAGCGCGTGGATTACGGCCACATCTACCAGGCCATGTCGCTGCTGCAATCGGCCGGTGTGCCGAAAGTCGGACTCATGAGTCAGCCGGATACCGGCGCGCAGTCGAGCAAGCACTGATCAGAGCCTGTTGACGTGGAGAGTGCCAATGACAAGCTGCGCGCGTTCGCGCTGGCGCTCGCGATACATCTGCTTTGCATCGGCGCGATTCTGGCCGGATTGTGGTGGACCCATGCGACGCAACCCGTCACCATGCCGGGACCGGTGATCGAGGCAACCCTGGTGGGTCCGACCGCGGCGCCGAAACGGCACTCGGGCAAGACCTCACCGAGACCGGCTCCGCCGAAACCCGCCCCACCAAAACCGGCCCCACCAAAACCGCCTGCGAAAACCGAACCGCCACCGACCGACATGCAGCACGACCGGATTGAGCGCGAGCGCATTGCGGCGCTGGCGGCGCAGCAGGCCGAACAAGAGAAAAAAGAGCAGGAAGAACGCCACCGCCAGGCCCAGGTATTGCTGGAACAGCAGGAAAAGGAGCGCAAGCTTGCCGAGCAGCGACAGAAACAGATCGCCGACATCCGCCGCCAACGCGAGGCGGTGGAGAAGAAACTGGCGCTCGAGCAACAGAGGCTCGCGCAACTCGAGGACCGCCATCGCGCCGAAGAGCCGCAGGCCGGGACCGAAGCGCCGCAGCCGCAAACCGGCGCGGGCGGCAAGGACGACGATCTGAGTGCGCGTTACGCCGCCGCGATCCAGGCGGCCGTGACCCAGAACTGGAATCGTCCGGAATCCGCCCAGGCCGGGTTGCACTGCGTGCTGCGCATCACCCAGATTCCGGGCGGCGACGTGATTTCCGCGACGGTGAGCTCGCCATGCAATGCCGATCAGGCGACGCGCAACTCGATCGAGCAGGCGGTCATGAAAGCCGCGCCACTGCCGTACCAGGGCTACGAGAAAGTGTTTCAGCGCGGCATCGACTTCAATTTCAAATACGACGGATGAGGGCAATGATCATGGACAAGCGATTTTCGATACGCGGGCTGCTGGCGTTGGCGATGCTGCTGCTCGGCCGGGTTGCGTTCGCCCAGGGGCTCACCATCGACATCGTCAACGGCAATGCGTCGGCGGTGCCGATTGCGGTGGTGCCGTTCGCGTTCGAGGGTGCAGGTCTGCCGCCCGATACCGACGTGGCCGACATCGTGCGCGCGGACCTCGCGCGCTCCGGGCAGTTTCGCGCTCTGCCGAAAAAGAACGTGGTCGAGTTTCCCGCACGCGAGTCCGATGTCAAGTACGCAACCTGGCGTTTGCTCAAGCAGGACTATCTCGTGGTCGGGCGCGTCGTCGATGGCGGCGGCGGTACACTACGCGCGGAATTCGAGCTGCTCGACGTGGCCAGACAGCAACGCATGCTCGGCCTCGCGATCAGCGGTCAGCGCACCGCGATGCGCGACGTGGCGCATCAGATTGCCGATCTGATCTACGAGAAAATCCTCGGTGTGCGCGGCGCCTTCTGGACGCGGATCGCTTACGTCACGGCCGTCGGGGTTGCGCCGAACATCCAGTATGCGCTGATGGTCGCCGACTCGGACGGTTACGGTCCCCAGGTCGTGGTGCGTTCGCGCGAACCGCTGCTTTCGCCGCGCTGGTCGCCCGATGGCAAGAAGCTGGCCTACGTCTCGTTCGAAGGCGGCAATTCGGCCATTTATATCCAGGACCTCGACACCGGCTCGCGCCAACTGGTTTCGGACCACAAGGGCATCAACGGCGCACCGGCGTTTTCGCCCGATGGCACGCGTCTGGCGCTGACGCTGTCCAAGGGGGGGAATCCGGATATTTATGTGATGGACCTGGCAACTCGCGCCCTGCGTCAGATAACCCATCACTTCGCCATCGACACCGAAGCGGCCTGGTCCCCGGATGGTCAGAGCCTGTATTTCACCTCCGACCGTTCGGGCAAGCCGCAGATCTACCAGGTCCCTGTCGGCGGCGGCGAGCCCGTGCGGGTGACCTTCCAGGGCCAGTACAACGCGCGCGCAACGGTGGTCGATGCCAAGGGCATCAAGCTTGCCATGGTGCAGGGCAACGGGAATGTGTATCGTATTGCCATTCTGGATCGGACAACCAACCAGTACACACTGGTTTCAACGGGCAACGAAGATGAGTCGCCCAGTTTTGCCCCGAACGGCAGCATGCTGCTGTACGCGGCCAGCGATGGTTCACGCGGCGTGCTTTATGCGGTATCGGCCGATGGGCGTGTGCGCCAGCGTCTTGTGTTGGCCGATGGCGATGTACGCGAGCCCGCGTGGGGTCCATTCAGGCAACGTTGATCACAATATCGCGTAGCGTGTCCATGCACCCGCTCGTTCAATGCGAAATCCACTTGTAGCCTCCGAGGGGAAATACCCATGAAAAATGCCACCCGTGTACTTTTCGCCGCTTTCCTGGTCGTGGGAGTTGCGGCCTGTGCGAAGAAGCAGCAGGTCAAGCCCATGGAAGAAGCCGCACCGCCACCTCCGGTCAGTACCGCGCCGGCGGAAACCAATGGGCGTTACACGCGCGAGAGTCTCGATACGGATTCGTGCCTGCGCGAACGTGTTATTTACTTCGATTTCGATCGCAGCGAAATCAAGCCCGAGTTCCAGGCGCAGGTCGCCTGCCACGCCGAATATCTCAAACAGTTCCCGGATGCGCGTGTGCGCCTTGAGGGCAACACCGACGAGCGCGGCTCTCGCGAGTACAACCTCGGCCTCGGTGAGCGCCGCGGCGATGCGGTGCAGACTGCGCTCAACGCAGCGGGCGCATCTTCGTCCCAGATCAATGTCGTCAGCTACGGTGAAGAACGCCCGACCTGCCGGGAGCACGACGAATCATGCTGGTCGAAGAATCGCCGCGTAGAGATCGTCTACACGGCCAAGTGATGGATGGATTGATGTCCAGAATGTTTGGAACGACGGCCCTTGCTGCCATCGTTCCGATGGTTGCTGCCACGCTATTGATCCCCGCGCCGACGGCATCCGCGCAACGCCTGTCGCTGGCTGAGCGCGTCGCGCGTCTGGAACAGCAGGCGAATGCGCAAGACAACGGCAGTTCGATCAATCTGGTCAACCAGGTCCAGGCCTTGCAATCGCAGGTTCAGGCATTGCAAGGCCAGATCGAGGAACTCAGACATCAGGTCGATGAATCCAGGCAGCGTGCCAAGGATCAGTACATTGATCTCGATTCGCGCATCGGCCGTCTGGAAGGCC